>NZ_MLAR01000004.1 GCF_002272925.1 Helicobacter sp. 13S00401-1
TTTGGGGCTTTATAGGTTTGTGCATAGAGGTTTTCTAGGTGTAAGGTGTTATAGATATTTATATCACCAGTTACATGAAGATCAGAGTTCCCATCTTGAAAGGTTAGGTTGTTAGCGTTTAGGGTAGATAAGGTGGCATGTGCAAAGAGAAAGTTTAAGTTATCAAAGCTTACATCTCCTATGTTGCTAATAACTAGTTTGGAGTAAGAATCTAGTGTTGCATCTTTTATGTGTATGCTTCCTGTTTGACTAGCTCCATTTGCCACTTTCCCATTGCCTTTAAACTCTAAGCCTGCTTTATCTACCTCGCTTGTTCCTTGATATAGATAGAGTTTGTCTATGTTTATTTTGTTGATATTGGAGTAAAAGACTGTGTTGTTATTACAACTATCATTTATGCAAGTATTGTTATTACGCTCAACTACTAGGTTTCCTATGTTGAAGTTAGAGCCATAAACGCTTGCGCCTCTTAAAGTTAACTCTTTGATATTAGAGCTACCGCTTATGCTAGAAGCGTCGATGATGGAGTTACTTCCTGTTGTGACTAAACCTTCAGCCACTATCTTATTAGCAAAAAAGTTTTTACCACTTAGAGTTAGCTGGTTAAAGCTGCCTAATTTACTTGTATCTAAAAAGATATCTTGACTTGCTTTTAGGCCTACGTTTAAGATACTGCCAGCAACGCCTGCATTTTTATACTCTATGTTAGTAATGTTTACATTTTTTCCTTCTATGTTTGTATTAGACCCACTAGTTGCACCAAAGGCACTTATGTGGTTGATATTTACATCAGAGCTTGTAGCTTTTAGGTTAACTGTAGCTTTTACTGTAGTTGAAAAGTTGTTGTTATCTGTGTTTACTAGGTTAGTTATGTTTATAGGAGCGTTAGTGCTAAAGGTTAGATTCCCAGTGCTTTTACTTATGTCGCTATTCCAACGAAATCTTAGGTCAGTAATCTTTAGACTATCACTTATAGAGTTAGCATTAATTGTTGCATTACCATTATTTGCCCCTATGATTAGCGTGCTTAAGCTTACTTTTGGAGTGCTTGTAAAGTCTAGTTTAGTTGGACCTGAAGTAGATAGGCTAAAGTTATCGCCCATAAGTATAGTGCCAGTTGAGCTAAAGCTTTTAGCTGTAACTGTTAGGCTTGTGGCTTCATTGCTGCAGTTTGCACTAGTGCACTGGGTTAGTTTTAAAGTTTCACTTTGATATACATCTCCACTAGCAGTTATCTTAACTTGAGCCCCGCCGCCACCATAGACGCTTGCACCATGTTGAAGGTAGTGACCACCTAGGCTAGTATCACCTCTTATATAAAAGTTTTTGGCAGTGTTAAAATCTATGGCAGTGTTATACTTAGTAGTGCCTCCACTAAAAGCTCCTAGTAAGACTGTGCCTACGCTTCCGCCTGTGGTTTGATTAGCCCCTAGTATGAGGCTAGAGTTATTAAGGTTAAGTGTTAGTTTATTAGTCTTACTAAGGTCAGAGTTCATAGAAAAGTTAAGGTTTTTTAGGTAGTAGTCAGTACCTGAGGTAAAACCATTTATGTTCATATTGGCATTTTTTGCAGGATATAGATAACTTCCATTTGGTCCACTGGCCCTGCAAAAAGAGTCGCTATTACACCCGCCAAAAAAGTTAGTGCTAGTTGGAAACTTCCCTCCAGCATCTTGTGGGGCGCCTTCAGCATAGGCTATACCTAGCAAGGATCCTAGCACAAAAGAGATGGCTAGAGTTTTAGTGACACTAGTATGTTTTGGCTTAAAACTTAAAGACATTTAGCTTCCCTCTTTTTTACTTTAGCTAGGACTAGATAAAACCTAACTAATATAAATCGTCTTGTAATTATATAGGATTAGCCTAAATTAAGAGGGGTTAATATCAACTAATCTTAACTTAAAAGTAAAATACTGCTTAATAAGCTAAATATACCAAACTATCTTTTCAAAACTTAGATAGTAGTTTTTAATCTTAAGATTCCATAAATTTACTTTTTTCTTAAAAAATAAAAGCTCAATCTGTATCATTTCTACATAAATCTTCCTAAAAATATGTAACTTTTCTTAACATTTAAACATTAATAGTTACCAATATGCACTGTTAAGATAAAAGTGTGCATATTTATCATTGATAAATTTGGGAATCTAAGTTTTTTTCTACAACACTAACTTGTAAGCCACTAGCTAATCTACAAAGGAGCTTACGATGCAAGGTGCCATAAAAACTCAATCAACTAACAAAACTAGCAAATTAGAAGGCTATGAAAAAGAGTACTTAGAATCTATAAAAGACCCCGCAGGTTTTTGGGAAAAAGCTGCGAGCAGGGTACACTGGTATCATAAGTGGGATAAGGCTTTAGAGGTTGTAAATGGACATTATAGGTGGTTTGTTGGTGGGTGTATGAACACTTGTTATAACGCCCTAGACTTACACATAGAGCATGGTAATGGCGATAAACTAGCATTAATTTATGACTCTCCTGTAACTGATACTAAGAAAACTTTCACTTACAAAGAGCTAAGAGATAGGGTTTCAAAAACTGCAAATATCTTAGTCAACAAAGGTGTTAACAGAGGCGATAGAGTAGTTATTTATATGCCTATGATTCCTGAAGCAGTTATAGCAATGCTTGCTTGTGCGCGCATAGGTGCAGTACACTCAGTAGTTTTTGGTGGCTTTGCAGCCCATGAGTTAGCCTCGCGTATAGAAGACGCAAAGCCTCGCGTTATTATTAGTGCAAGCTGTGGGATAGAAGTAAGCAGGATTATTAAATATAAAATCATACTTGATGAAGCTATAAAACAAAGCTCTCACAAACCAACTACTTGCTTAATCCATCAAAGACCTCAAGATATCTGCTCTATGCTTCCTTGGAGGGATGTAGACTGGGCAGAAGAGGAGAAAAAAGTAAAAGGCGTAGACTGCGTGCCTTTAGATTCCCTAGATCCACTTTATATACTCTATACAAGTGGGACTACTGGAAAACCAAAAGGTGTTATTAGAAGTAATGGCGGCCATAGCGTAGCGATGAAGTGGTCTATGGATAATATCTATAAGGTAAAAAGTGGTGATGTTATGTTTACTGCATCAGATGTTGGCTGGGTAGTAGGACATAGCTATATAGTCTATGCAACCTTAATGAGTGGGGCAACAACTGTGCTTTATGAGGGCAAACCTGTTAAAACACCAGATCCAGGTGCTTTTTTTAGAGTGTGTGAGGAGTATAAGGTTAATGTACTTTTTACAGCACCTACTGCATTTAGAGCTATACGCAAAGAAGACCCAGAAGGAAGTTTTGCTAAAAAGTATAACTTAGAAAGCCTTAGAGAGGTTTTTGTAGCTGGAGAAAGATGCGATACTGATACGCTTTCTTGGATAGAAAAGATAACTGGTAAAAAAGTTTTTGATAACTACTGGCAAACTGAAACTGGCTGGCCTATAGCGTCTAATGGAGTTGTAACTTTAATGAAGCCTGGCTCTGCAGGAGTGGCTATGCCTGGTTTTAATGTCAAAGTTTTAGATGAAGAGGGCAAGGAGTGTGAAAGTGGCACTCAAGGGAATCTAGTCTTAAAACTCCCACTTCCTCCAGCTTGTTTAATGGGTATATGGGAAGATGAAGAAAGATATAAAAAAAGCTATCTAGATCACTATAAGGGCTATTATCTAACTGGAGATAGTGGCTATAAAGATAAAGATGGCTATATCTTTGCTATGGGCAGGATGGATGGCGTTTTAAATGTCGCCGGACATAGGCTTTCAACTGGGGCTATAGAAGAGGCTATCTTAAAGCACCCAGACATTGTAGAGTGCGCTGTAGTTGGCGTGGATGATACTTTAAAAGGCGAAGTACCTCTAGCAGTTTGTGTTATGAAGCAAGTTGAAAGAGACCTTGATTCTTTAAAGCAGGGGATTAATACCTTAGTAAGAGAAGAAATAGGTGCTATAGCCACTCTTAGTGCCATAGCTTTTATAAACGTACTTCCAAAAACTAGAAGTGGAAAGATTTTAAGGAATCTAATAGCAAATATTGCTTGTGGTAAAGAGTACGACGTGCCTTCAACTATAGAAGATGTAAGCGTTATAGATAACTTAAAAGAAGTTTTAAAAGACATAGGATTCCCAAGAACTAAAACTAAAACCAATAAAAAGGAGCATTAATGAGTAGTTTCAAACAAGCACTTTTAGAAGCACAAAAAAAGCAAGAGCCTTTGCAAATCTTAGGGGCTATAAATGCTTATAGCGCCTTACAGGCTACAAAAAGTGGCGCTAAGGCCTTATATCTAAGTGGAGCAGGCGTGGCTAATGCCTCTTTGGGTTTGCCAGATCTAGGGATGTCTAACTTAGAAGATGTGTGCATAGATATAAGACGTATAACTTATATAACTAAGCTTCCTTTACTAGTAGATATAGATACTGGTTTTGGAGGGGCTTTTAACATAGAAAGGACTATAAAAGAAGTAGCGCGCGCAGGGGCAAGTGCAGTTCATATAGAAGATCAAGTAGCCCAGAAACGCTGCGGACATAGGCCTAATAAAGAGCTAGTTGATACCAAAGAAATGCAAGATAGGCTAAAGGCTTGTATAAGTGCGAAAGCTAGCTTAAATAAAGACTTTAGCATAATGGCGCGCACTGATGCTTTTGCAAATGAAGGCTTGCATAAGGCCCTAGATCGTGCCCTAGCTTATGAAGAAGTGGGTGCAGATATGATATTTGCTGAGGCCTTAAGCAGCCTAGAAGACTACAAACTTTTTTGTGAAAAACTAAAAGTGCCAGTACTAGCAAATATCACTGAGTTTGGTAAAACGCCATATTTCACAAAAGAGGAGCTTAAAAGTGTGGGCGTAGATATGATCCTTTATCCGCTATCTGCTTTTAGGGCTATGAATAAGGCAGCCTTAAATGTCTATAAAGATATCTTAGAGCATGGCAGCCAAAAGCAAAGTTTAGATTCTATGCAGACACGTGATGAGCTTTATAAAATGCTTGATTATTTAGAGTATGAAAAAAGCCTTGATGCACTCTTTGGTAAATAGAACTTTTTTTAAGGCGCAATTTTCAATCAAAAAAATTAGGAAGAGTAAGTGAGTAGTTAAAAAAGAAGCATAAAAGTGAGGTAATAACAATGGGACAAAAAAAGCAAACTAAAAGCGGAGGGCTAGCTGGCGTAGTAGCTGGCAAGTCAAGTATAAGTACAGTTGGCACAGGGCATGGGCTAAATTATAGAGGCTATGATATTTATGACCTTGCAAAATACGCCACCTTTGAAGAAGTAGCCTTTTTGCTTTTAAAAGAAAAGCTTCCTAATGCTAAAGAGTTAGCAGAATTTAAAAAAGAACTTATAAGTTTTAGAGGCTTATCAGAATCTTTAAAAGAAGTGTTAAGGTTAATCCCAAAAGATTCCCATCCTATGGATGTTATGAGAACTGGAGTTTCATTTCTAGGAAATATCTCTCCTGATGATAAGTTAGTAGATGAGAGACTGCTTGGAATCTTGCCTTCTATCTTAGCTTACTGGCATAACTTCCATGTGCATGGTAAAGAGATAGACACTAAGAGCTCTAAAGAAGATATAGCTAGCTACTTGCTAGAAAAACTCCACGCTTTTAGTAAGCCTTCCCCTGAAGTAAGCCTAGCTTTAAGCCCGCTAGGCACTGAAGCTATGAATGTAAGTCTTATACTTTATGCAGAGCATGAGTTTAATGCCTCTACTTTTGCTGCAAGGATTTGTGCATCTACAAATTCAGATACCTACTCTTGCATAGTAAGTGGCATAGGCACATTAAGGGGGAATCTTCATGGCGGGGCAAATGAAGCAGCTTATGAGTTAATCTCTAGCTTTGAAAACTCGCAAGATGCTTTAAAAGGCATAAAAGAAAAACTAGATTCTAAGGCAAAAATCATGGGCTTTGGGCATAGGGTCTATGTGGATAATGACCCAAGAAACGTAGTTATAAAAGGCTATAGCAAGAGACTTTCTGATGCACTAGGTGATAAAAAACTTTATACTATTAGTGAAGTTATAGAAAAAGAGATGTGGGAAGAAAAAAAGCTTTTCCCAAATCTTGATTTTTATAGTGCTAGTGTTTATCATTTTTTAGGGATCCCAACTGCTTATTTTACGCCTGTCTTTGTGGTAAGTCGCACTAGTGGCTGGCTAGCCCACGTCAATGAACAAAGAAAAGATAACAAGCTAATCCGCCCAAGTAGTGAGTATGTTGGATTAGATAAACAAGAATATATAGCCTTAGAAAATAGAATCTAAAACACAAAAAAGGAATAAATAAAATGAATGATATGGGAATCTTAGATGCAAAAAGGCCAGAGTTTGACAAGCTGCTAGTTGATATAACAAAGTATGTTATGGAGTATGAAGTAGATTCTAAACTTGCAATTGACACAGCAAAATACTGCCTTATGGACAGTATCTCTTGTATGCTTTTAGCCTTAGAGTTTCCAGCCTGTACTAAGCTTTTAGGACCTAGTGTAGAAGGAGCGACTTTTAGTCTTGGTGCAAAAGTGCCAGCTACTAGTTATCAGTTAGAGCCTGTGCGCGCTGCGTTTAACATAGGGGCTATGGTTAGGTGGCTTGACTTTAATGATACATGGCTTGCAAGCGAATGGGGACACCCTAGTGATAATATAGGCGCTATATGGGCAGTGAGTGATTACAAAAGCCGTCTTTTTGTTAGCAAGGGTAAGGCACCTTTGAAAATGAAAGATATCTTAGTAGCTATGATTAAAGCGCATGAAATTCAAGGAGTGCTAGCTCTTGAAAATAGTTTTAATAAAGTAGGGCTTGATCACGTTTTATTAGTACGCATTGCAAGTAGCGCTCTTGCTTGTAAACTCTTAGGTGGGAGTTATGAAGAAGTATTAAACACTTTAAGTCAAGCCTTTATGGATGGGGGGGCTTTGCGTGCTTATAGACATGCACCTAACACTGGCAGTAGAAAGAGTTGGGCAGCAGGGGATGCTTCAAGTCGTGGGGTTGACTTAGCGCTTAAATCTTTAAAAGGCGAGATGGGCTATCCTAGTGTGTTAAGTGCAAAATTTTGGGGCTTTGAAGATGTGAAGATGAAGGGCAAACCTTTAGTTGTAAAACAAGCCTTTGGAAGCTATGTTATGGAAAATGTGCTTTTTAAGATCTCTTTCCCAGCAGAGTTCCACGCTCAAACTGCAGTAGAAGCGGCCTTAAAGCTTCATGATGAGACTAAAGGCAAACTAGATTCTATAGAAAAGATAGTTATAACTACTCAAGAAAGTGGCCATAGAATCATTAATAAAGTAGGCAAGCTAGCAAATCCAGCTGATAGAGACCACTGTATACAGTACATGGTAGCAGTGCCTTTAATCTATGGTGAGCTTAAAGCTAAACATTATGAAGATGATATAGCTTCTAATCCTATGATAGATGCTTTGCGTGATAAGATGGAGGTAGTAGTAGATGAGAGCTATACTAAGGACTATTTAGACCCTGAAAAAAGATCTATTGCTAATGCTGTGCAAGTTTTTTATAAAGATGGAAGTAAGTCAGAAAAAGTTGAAGTTATGTATCCTATAGGGCATAGATTTAGAAGGGAAGAGGGACTGCCTCTTTTAGTAGAAAAGTTTCAAAATGCCTTAAAAGCAAAGTTTGCTAGTAAGCAAGCTAGGATGATAGAAGATACTTTTAGTAGAGGGGACTTTTTAGACTTAGGATTTAGTGAGTTTAGTGATCTTTTTGTGCTTTAAGAGTAGGGTTTAAAAGAGATAAAAAAGCTAGATATGGAATCTAAAAAAGCTTTTTTAGATTCCATAAGAGAAAAGGTTTTTTAGTGCTTACTTTCCAAAGTAGTAAGCGTAAGTTAGCATGATATCAGCGCTATAAGGGCTACCAGAGTTTTGTTGAAGGTAAGAGATCCAGTCAAGTGAGAACTTTTGGTGGTTGTTAGCTAGGGCTGCTACACCTACTTTTAGGGTAGGAAGTATGGTGTAAGGAGTGTTATTAGTAGTAGTAGTTCCTGCTGTTGTTGTTATGCCATTACCTACGTTAGAGTTTCTAACTGTCACACCAGCACCTACTGTATAACCTACTTTTGCATATTCGCCAGCTTGGAAGAGTTGTAAGAAGTCAAAGTTAAAAGAGTACTGAGGAGTATAAGCATTAGCAAAGTCTATGTTTCTAACACCTATGGTAGAGTTAGCTTCAAGACCTACTGTGCTACCACCAGCTGCAGTTGAGAAGTAGGCTATACCTGTTTTAAGACCAAGGTTAAGACCAGAAGGGGGATTATTAAGAGGATCTGCATCTCTTGGGGCACCTGATCCTATACCTACACCTAAAGTACCACCTAACATGATTTTAAAGCCTTCTAGTGGTTTAGCATTTTCTTTTGCTATAGCCGCATCTCTTGCAGCTTGCTCAGCACGAGCCTTTTCTGCTCTAAGTCTTTCAGCACGCGCTCTATCAGCACGTGCCTTTTCAGCGCGCGCCTTATCTATACGAGCTTGTTCAGCCTTAGTGGCAGCTAATGCAAATCCATTAAAACTCAGTATTAAGCTAGAAGCTAAAAGTATCTGTTTTACCATTTAAAATCCTTTTTTATTAAGTCTTTTGCGTGTTGCAATTTCGTTGTGAATATAATTGTGCCATCTTTTTTTTAGGAAATGTTTTAAGAATTTAAATAAAAAATCATAAATAGTAAAAAAAAAGTTAATTTTTTGGAGTTTATTAAACTTTATTTTCCTTTTTTGAAAATTCTATATCAAATAAATCATCTAAAAAGGAAAGTAAAAGTTATTCATATACTAGTAAGTTTAAGTTAAACTTATACTACTAGCAAAAAGTAGACATATGGTTTGTGTTTGTTATACTTGACCACTTTCATACATCGATCTAAGTTTTTTCTTCTCTTCACGTTTTTTAGCCTTTGCAAGCTCTTTGGCGTGGTATTTTTTGATAGAAAAACCAAACAAAAGAGCAAGCTTTGGTGCTACAAACATCGAGCTGTAGGTCCCAAACACAACTCCTACTAAAAGTGGAAGAGAAAATCCTACTATGATTTGCCCACCAAAAATGTATAAAGTAAGTACAACAAGGAACATAGTTAGTGAAGTAAAAACTGTCCTTGAGAGAGTATTAGAGATGGCTTCATTGATGGCTAGGTTTATATCATCTGTTTTTCCTTCTAACATCTTTTCTCTTATCCTATCAAAGATGATTATGGTGTCATTAATGGAGTAGCCTAGTAAAGTAAGCAAGGCAGCTATTACTTCGAGGTTTAAGTCCACATGGAAGATGATAACACTAGCTGCAGTTATAACTATATCATGCACTAGGGTTATGATACTTGCTAGGGCAAAACGCCACTCATACCTAAAGCTAACATAAGCCATCATAGCTATAGTTGCAAGACCTAGGGAGAGTATGGCACTTTTTGCTAGCTCACTTCCTACTTTTGGTCCTACGCTATCAAGTTTTCTTATCTCAAAGCTTCCAGTGTGATCTAACTCTTTATGCAGTATGCCATTTAAGTCATTCATCTTTACGTTTGCGTTATAAGGAAGCTTGATTATGACTTCAGCTTTATTACCAAACTCACTTACTTGAAAGTTATCAAATCTCTTGTCTTTATCAAGGGCTTTTCTTATCTCAGTTATAGGAGCAGCACTTACGTTGTTATACTTTATCTGAGCGACACTTCCACCAGCAAAGTCAACTCCAGGAGTAAAACCAACTCCAAAAAAGAGCCAAAGACAAATAATGACTAATACTACAGATAAACTAAGACCATAAGTACTCCACTTTACAAAGTTAAAAACAGAGCTTTTTTTAAAGATTTCCATGTGCTACCTTTAGGTCTTTTTTGTCTTGCTTTACAAGTTCATTTTTTGTTGAATCTTTTTTTGTGCCATCTTGACGTAGTGTGATACCAAACCAAAAGTAGATTCTGTGGCTTCTAGCCATCTTTTCACCTAACCAAAGATAGATTCCATGAGTACCGATTATAGCTGTGATGATAGAAGCTAGTATCCCTATACCTGTAGTTATGGCAAAGCCTTTTATAGCCCCAGTTCCATAAATATATAACAGTAAGGAGGCTATAAGGGAGGTGGCGTTTGCATCAAAGATAGCCCTTGAAGCATTAGCATAACCTGTTTTAATAGAGTTTATAACGCCTAAGCCTTCCCGCAGGGACTCTCTTATCCGCTCATTAATTATAATGTTAGCATCTACTGCCATACCAACAGTTAGCACTATCCCAGCCATACCTGGCAGCGTTAACGTGGCCCCAAAGATGGCCATAACGGCAATTATTAAAAACAAGTTTACTATCAAGGCTATGCAGGCAAAAACTCCAGCCATAGAGTAGTAAGCTAGCATGAAGATAACAACTAGTATAAAGCCAGCTACTAGTGCTATAAAAGATGCCCTTATAGAATCTGCTCCAAGACTTGGTCCTACACTTCTTTTTTCTACTACACTAACTGGCGCAGCAAGTGCTCCACTTCTTAGAGTTATAGCTAAGTCGCTTGCTTCTTGCATAGTAAAGCCACCACTTATCTGACCAGTTCCTCCACCTATCCTTTCTTGTATAACAGGGGCTGAGAAAACTTTACCATCTAAAACTATGGCCATCCTTTTTTTAATATTATTAGCAGAAAAGTCAGCAAAGATCTTAGCACCAACGCTATTTAGTTGAAAGCTAACTACTGGTGCCCCACTATCATGGCCTATCATAGCTTGAGCATCAGTAAGCATGGAGCCATCAATGATAGGTATAGCCTTAACTAAAAGCTTAGCATTTGGCTGGTCGCTATAAGGAAGTATGGTATCTCCATAGCTTGCTGCTTCTTGCTCACTCATCTGTGCTACGCGAGGGTTTCTATCCTCATCCACTGCCATTAACTCTAACTTTGCACTACGAGATATTAGATCTATAAGCCTTTCTTGCTCAGCGTTAGTTTTAATGCCTGGCATTTCAACTAAGATCTGATTTTCTCCTTGTCTTGAAACACTAGGCTCACTTAGTCCAAACTTATCAAGTCTGTTTCTAATAGTGGCTATAGCTTGATCTAGTGCATCTTTTGCAGTTTTTAATCTTTCTTCATCACTTAAGGCTACAGTGTATGAGTTTGCGTTTTTCTTAACAACTATACCTGGTATATCTTTTAAGATGGAATCTACTTTTGTAGATTCACTAGAATCTAAGATGTTAAAACTTAAAAAATTGTCAGTTGTTTTAAGTCCTGATATAAGCACGTTTTTATCTTTTGTCTGAAAGTTTATAGCACTAGCCATAGATGTATACTTGCTTTTTATAGCAGCTTTTGTGTCTACATCTAAAAGTAGGCTTAGTCCTCCTTGAAGATCAAGACCTAGAGTAATCTTAGGCATGTCTTTAAACGCATTATCCTCTTGAAAAAAAGAAGGTATGCTTAAGACTACCCCAAGGATAGCGGCAATTATTAGAGTAAGAAGCCTATAGTTAAAAGGCTTTTTTTTAGTGGGTGAATGAGGTCTTAGCTGTGCCATTTACTTGCGTTCTTCGTCTTTAGGTTCCACAGTGTTAGCAGCTTCGAGTTTGTGCTCTTTTGCTTGCTCTTTACTTTCTTTTTTCTCTTCTTTAGCGGCTATTTTTTCTTCCATAGCTTTAGCTTCTTCTTCTTGATGCTCTTTAGCGCCTAGTTTATGGTGCTCTCTTTTTTCTTCTTTTTTTTCAAGCTTTTTTTCATCTCTTTCTTTAGCCTTGTCTTTTGTAGAAGTTTGAGCACTAGGTAGTTCGTTTATATCATCGATTTTTTGAGCGATATACTCTCTTGCGACTTTTACCTTTGTGTCTTCGTTTAACTTAACGGTTATGAAGTTTTCTTCAGCTTTTAAAACTTCACAGATAAATCCGCCATTAGTTACTATCTTATCTCCCTTTTTCAGATTATTAATCATCTCTTTATGCTTTTTTTGATTGTTCCTTTGTGGCCTTATGATAAGGAAGTAGAAAATCAAAATGATGATTATTAGAGGTATGATTGAGGTGAGAAACTTAGTATCCATAAAAGTCCTTTTTGGTGATGTAAGCTTTTATTCTATCAAATCTTAGTTTTGATTTTGTTATAAAAGTATAAAAATATAGATCCAATGATCCCAGAAGCTAGTGAAGCTATAAGGATAGAGATCTTAGCTAAGTCTTTAGAATCTTCTGGCACAAAGGCTAGATTTGATACAAATATAGACATAGTAAAGCCAATGCCCGCTAGCATCCCAGCCCCTAAAATATGCATCCAAGATATGCCTTCAGGTCTTTTGGCGATGTGAAGTTTTTCACATAAAAACGTTGTGATTATTATCCCAAGTGGCTTTCCAACTACAAGTCCTAATAAGATTCCTAAAAATATATGATCAATTTCTAGATTAAAGTTAGAGTTTATAGTAACCCCTGCATTTGCAAAGGCAAAAATTGGCATGATAAAGTAAGCTGACCATGGCGCTAGTATGTGCTCTAGCCTTAAAAGCGGGCTTTGAACCTCTCTTGAGCTATTCCTTAAAACATGAAGTGCGTGATTTTTTTCATCATCTAAAAGCACAGAGTTTGTCTCAGGGCTAATTTTGGCAGCTTGTTTTAGCTTGAGACTAAAAAATTTAAAGTCTTTTTTTGATGTTGTTGGTATGCAAAAGGCAAGCACAACAGCAGCAATGGTTGCATGTATATGGCTAAAATGCACACTAAACCATAAAAATATCCCTACAAAGAGATATAAAAGCAAGCTTTTTATACCTACTTTGTTCATGATGATTAAAATGATAGTTATAGCTACTGAGATTCCTAACCAAACTAGATTTAAGTCATTAGTATAAAAGATGGCTATAACTAAAATCGCACCTAAGTCATCAGCAACTGCTAAGGTCACTAAAAAAAGTTTTAGGCTAGTAGGCACGTTTTTCCCAAGCATCATCATGACGCCTAGGGCAAAGGCGATATCTGTAGCCATAGGGATTCCAAATCCGTGATAACTACCAGTTCCTTTGTTTAGTAAAAAGTAGATTAATCCAGGAGCTATCATCCCGCCAATTGCCGCCATAACTGGGAAGGCTGCTTTTTGAAAGCCATTTAACTCACCAAAAAGTATCTCTTTTTTGATCTCAAGTCCTACCATGAGGAAGAAAAATGCCATTAAAACGTCATTTATCCAGTGGTGTAAACTAAAGCCATAAAATACTCCATGGAAGCTTAAGCCAAGGTCACCATGGAAAAACTCATGATATAAATCTTTAATAGGCGAGTTAGCGACAACTATCGCTAAAACACCACAGACAAACAAAAACACACCACCAAAAGATTCACTTTTTACAAAGTTATATAAGGCACCTTTTAAGTTCATACTACTCTCCTACTTTCTTGTTTTAGGTTAGCTTTTTTTAATTTAGCATAAAGCCTATGGATTTTGTACTATCAAAGTTACCATCTCTTTCATTTTGTACAGATTCTAAGAAGTCATTTAGGAAAAATGTAGAATCTTTTCTTGCTGCTACCTTATAAGCTGTGTTTTTAACTATAAGACTTATTTGTCCGCCGCTTAACTCAAAGTAGCTTAGCTTATCTAAAAGCTCTTTTTTATCTATATCAAACTTAGCATTTTTTGGTAGGTGTAGCTCCCAAATCTTAAGTCTATTTTCTTTAGTTGGGTTATCAAACTTTATTTTATAGTTAAAGCGCCTTGAAAAGGCACTATCAAAGCTATCAAGCAAGTTAGTAGTGGCAATTAGGATTCCATCAAATCTTTCAATCTGCTCTAAAAAAATATTTTGCATTTGGTTATGCATCTTATCTACGCCACTTAAACCTCCTCTTGCACTTAAAAACTGATCTGCTTCATCTAAAAGCAAGATAGGAGAAAGCTTTTTATCTTGTCTTATGTAGTTGTACTCATCAAAAACGCGCCTTACATTTTTTTCACTCTCACCTACATACATTGATAAAATCTTAGAGCAATCTAGGCTTAATAAATCTCTATGTAAGCTTTTAGCAAGGGCTTTTGCGCTTAAAGTCTTTCCAGTTCCACTAAGCCCATGAAAAAGTATCCTAGCGTTAATACCAGCTTTATCTACTAACTTCCAAGCCCTTAGTTTTTTGTGGATGTTTGCATCCATGTGCTCTACTAAGACATTTAACATCTCTTTAGTTTTTTTAGGAAGGATGACTTCTTCTAGGCTAACTTTTGGCTTTATAATCTCAAAAAGGTCGTGGTTTTCTAAGCCTTCATAGCTTTTAGTTTTTATATTAACTATACGATTATAGATATTTCTATCTATGCTTAGATCTTCTAGCTGAGACTTTGTAGCCCCTAGACTTACAAAGTCAACTTCTACTAGTCCAAGACGTACTAACTTATCATCTAGCATGTTAGAGATAAGGAGTTTTTCGCTTTCATTTTTGCCTAGTATGTTTACTAGCTCCCAGATGTAGTTTTGATTACCTTGGTCATACTTTAGTTTAGTTAGCCCTAAAAGTAAAAGTCTTTCTTTTTCATTAAGCTTAAACTCTTTTGTGATCCTAGGGAGCTCTAAAGGGATCTTAGTTAGTTTAAGCCTAGAATCTATTTGCCTTTTAAAACCAGTAACTGCACCATGCTTTGCATCCCTAGTTTTAAATATCAAATCTATTAAACTAAACTCATCTTTTAAGTACTCTAAGTTATCTTTATAAGCACGTATAGGAAGGGTTGCATCAAGCCCGCCTTCTAAAAGTTTTAAAAAGCTATGACTTAAGTAGAGGTCTTCTTTTAGCATGCTTAAAAGGGCTGAGTTATTAGTATCTACTATCCAACCTAGTTTCATTAGCACATCTAGGTCTTTTAAGTAAGGAAGCACTTCAGCTCCACTTGCTTTGTAGGTGTTAGTTATGAGATTTAAGATATTAACTCCATCTATACCGCTTAGTTGCATTTGCAGTAGCTTTTTTAGGATGCGTGCTTGTGAGGCGTTACAGTTTAGGAAGTTAAAAACTGTTGTTTTTGTTATATCATCTTCAGATAAGAACTCTAGCAAGTTGTTCATTATGGTATCGCCTTTATTTTTTAAAAAATCTTATTAAGCCTTAAGCTTGACCATGTTTTTTTGTACATAAAATTATTCTAATGATAGAATCTTTTTGCTGATTTAACTTTTATAGGATGCGCATTTGATAAAACTAATCTCTCAAATCTTATCTATATCAGCCAAAGACTTTAAAATCCTATCTATAAGCTTTGCTTTTCTCTTTAGTATATTTTGCAGTTATAGTATCTTAAAACCACTTAGGGATACACTAGCTACAGTTGGTGCCTTGCATGATATAAAGTGGCTTTTTATGGCAACTTTTATCTTTAGCCTAGTTGCAGTTTTTGCTGGGATGTATCTTAGTGCTAGAGTTAAAAGAGGGAGCTATATAGTTATCATTTTTTTGTTTTTTACCTTAAATATATTTTTATTTTATATCTTTTTTATAAGTTATGGCGAAACTCTTTGGGGGGCTAGGGTATTTTTTGTCTGGGCTAGTGTTTTTAACCTCTTTGTTATCTCTACTGGTTTTTTACTTCTAGCTGATAGGTTTGATAAAGATACTTCAAAACGCCTTTTTGGGATAATCTTTGCTGGGGCATCTTTAGGCTCTATCATAGGGGCACTTTTTACATCCTTGCTATCTAAGTTTACAAGTATAGAAAACTTGCTTTTAGTTAGTGCTTTACTCTTACTCATAGCTGCTTTTTTATCTACACTTTTGCTTAAAGGGGCTAAAAGTAAGGACTTAGTTATAAATCCTAAAAATCCATTTAATGGAATCTCACTTATCTTAAAGTCTAAGTATCTTTTATTAATAGCAGGTTTTATCTTACTAACTACAGCGGCTAATACTTTTCTTTATATAGAACAAGCTCGCGTTGTAAAGCTAGTCTTTCATAGCCGTGAAGAAAGAGTTAGCGTCTTTGCTAATATAGACTTTATAGTTCAAACTTTAAGCCTTTTAATACAGATCTTTTTTACCGGAAAAGTTGCTAAAAGACTAGGCATAAGCTTTTTGCTAGTTATAGTCCCACTAGTTTTAGCCTTTGGCTTTGTTGTTATAGCTTTTAGTCATCCTATATTTTATATCTTTGTAATATTTATGATTATAAGAAGAGTAGGGGAGTATGCTTTTATAAAACCAGGACGCGAGATGACTTTTGTAGTGCTAAGCGAAGAAGAAAAGTATAGAACTAAAAGCTTTTTTGATACTGCTCTTTATCGTTTTGGTGATATGGGAAGTTCATGGCTAGAATCTTTACTTTCTCATATAGGGGTAAAAGTGGCACTTTTTGGAGGGGCATTTCTTTGTTTGCTTTGGGCGTATAATGCTTTTATGCTAAGTCGTTTTTATAAAAAAAGATAGCCTTTGATATAATTTTGAAATATTCGCTGCTTATAATGCCACGCAAACTTACATATAAAAGGAAAGCTTAGATGCAAGAACAAAACTCATCTCAAGACTTAAAACTCCCCTATGATAGAGACTGGGAAAGCAAGCTAATAGCTACTTGTGAACAAAGAGGCTACTTTGAAGTAGAGGGCAATAAGCACTTGCAAGCCTCTCGCGCATCTTTACCAAAGAGTGAAAAAAACTTTTGCATCATCATGCCTCCTCCTAATGTAACTGGAATCTTACACATAGGCCATAGTCTTACTTTTACGCTTCAAGATATCATCACTAGATATAAAAGGATGGATGGTTATAAAATGCTTTGGCAGCCTGGCCTTGATCACGCAGGAATCGCCACTCAAAACGTCGTAGAAAAGCAACTTCTAGCACAAGGCATAAAAAAAGAAGACATAGGCAGGGAAGCTTTTATAAAAAAAGTGTGGGAGTGGAAGGAAGAAAGTGGAGGTAAGATTTTATCTCAGATGAGAACTTTAGGCTTTTCTCCAGCCTTTAAACGCACTCGTTTTACTATGGATCCTGGCCTTGCAAACGCAGTTAAAAAAACCTTTGTGTCTTGGTTTGATAAGGGGCTTATCTATCAAGGTAATAGGATGATAAACTGGTGTACGCATGATGGCGCATTAAGCGATATAGAAGTGGATTATGTAGAATCAGATTCTAAACTTTATTATATGAGATACTTTTTTAAAGATTCTAAAGACTATCTAGTTGTAGCAACTACAAGGCCGGAAACTTTCTTTGGTGATACTGCAGTTATGGTTAATCCAAATGATGAAAGATATAAAAGCTTCATAGGTAAAAGCGTAGTGCTTCCACTAAGTGGTAAAGAGATAAAAGTTATAGCTGATGAGAGCGTAGATTCTAGCTTTGGGACGGGGTGTGTTAAAGTTACTCCAGCACATGATTTAAACGACTATGAAGTAGGGCTAAAACATAACTTAGAGTTTGTAGTCATCTTTGATGAAAAGGGAATCTTAAATGAGTACGCTTTAAACTTTAAAGGCTTAGAGCGACTAGAAGCAAGAGAAAAGATAGTAGAAGAGCTAGAAAAACAAGGCTACATAGAAAAGATAGAAGATTATAAAAATAGCGTTGCTAAATGCTATAGATGTGGTAATACTATAGAGCCTTATATCTCTAAGCAGTGGTTTGTAAAAGCCAAGGCAGCAAAGCCTGCTATCAAGCTAGTAGCAGAAAAACAAACTACCTTTTTTCCGCCAAACTGGGAGAACAACTACAACGCATGGATGAGGGACTTAAGAGACTGGTGTATATCAAGGCAGCTTTGGTGGGGTCATAGAATCCCAATTTTTTACTGTGAATCTTGTAATCACGTCTTTGCAAGTGAAGAAGTTCCAAGTGAGTGTCCAAAGTGTAAAAGCACTAAACTGCATCAAGACCCTGATGTTTTAGATACGTGGTTTAGCTCAGCCCTCTTTGATCACTCAACACTTGGTTGGGGGAATAAGGACTTTGGTAAAGGCACTTTGTGGCAGGTTGATGACTTAGAAAACTTTCATCCTAATAGTCTTTTAATAACTGGCTTTGATATCCTTTTCTTTTGGGTAGCACGCATGCTACTAGCAAGTGCACAAAACTTAGGCGAGATAGCTTTTAGGCATATTTACTTGCACGCTTTAGTCTTAGATGAAAAGGGCTTTAAGATGAGTAAGTCTAAAGGAAATGTTATAGATCCTTTAGACATAGCTAAAACTTATAGTGCTGATATATTGCGTTTTTCACTTAGTTATATGTGTGCCCAGGGGCGCGATGTAAGGATGAGTTTTAAGCAACTTGAAGTAACGCGCAATTTTACTAACAAGCTAATAAACGCTAAAAACTTTTTAGAGCTTTATGCAAGCCAGCTAGATCCTAACTACTCTTTTAACCCTGAACTTAAAGAGTATAAAACCAGTGTTGGAAAGTATATGAAGTCTCGCTTTAATCTTTGTGTAAAAGAGCTAAGAGAAGCATTGGAAACTTATAGGTTTGATAGTGCAAGTAGTGTGATGTATCGCTTTTTGTGGAGTGAGTTTTGTGATGTTGGAATTGAGTTAGCAAAAGTTGAAAAAGAAAGTGTTTTTGAGCTTGCAAGTATCTTTTTAGATTCTATGAAGCTGCTTAATCCTTTTATGCCTTTTATAAGTGAGTATATCTATCAAAGCCTTTTGAAAAATGACATTAATAGCTTTGAGTGGGAATCTATCATGGTTAAAAGCTTCCCTAAGATAGAAGAGCAAGATAAAGATATAGAAGTTAAATTTGAAGTTTTACTAGATGCACTAACTACTTTAAGACGCCTAAAAGCAAACTCTAAGGCAAGCAAGGCTTATATAAAGTTAAACAAGCAAGAAAAAGACTTTGAGTTTTTTAAGCCTTTTTTAACTAAGCTTGCTAAGCTTGATTTAGAGCTAGTAGATTCTAAAAAGCAAGATAGTGTTGGGGATGTTGGGGTGCATTGTGAGTGTTTTGTAGTCTTAGAAAAAGAGGATTTAGAAAAGTTAAAGTTAAGCTTAGAAACTAAAAAAGCTAAGCTTGAAAAAGAAGTAGCAAAGTTAGAATCTATGCTTAAAAATCCATCTTTTATCCAAAATGCTAAAAGCGAAGTTGTAGAAAACACAAAATTAAGCTTAGAATCAAATATTGATTTATTAAAAAAAGTAGTCTTAGAGTTACAAGGGTTAAGATGAGTTTTACCTCCCACATAAAGGCCTTAAAAAAGGCTAATCGCCTCAGAACTAAAAGACTAATAAACCCAAATCTAAAAGATTTAGGGAGTAATGACTACTTAAACCTAGCTTCCAAAAAAAGCCTTTTTAAAAAGGCCTATAAACTATGCCTTAAAGAGGGCTATAGCAATGCTTTTAGGCCTAATGTAGCACGCGCTTCTATGCTAGTTAATGGCTACTATAAAATGCATCAAAACTTAGAATCTTTTTTATGCAAGATTCATAAAGCTAAGGCTTGCACGCTAGTAGGCTCTGGCTTTTTAGGAAACTTAGCTATCTTTGATACTTTAGTTCGCAAAGGAGATGTTCTTTTTATAGATGAAAACTTTCATGCAAGCGGGATTTTTGTAAGTGAGAATCTAAAAAATGCTTTTAAGTTTAAGCATAATGATGTCTATGATTTAAAGCTTCAACTAAAGGCTTTTAAAGAGATAAATCCTAACTTTAAAGGCGAAGTTTTTATAGCCATTGAAGGCATTTACTCAATGGATGGGGACTTAGGAAGTTTAGAGATTTTTAATTATGCAAGAGCAAAAGAGTACTACTTGATAGTAGATGAAGCCCATAGCATAGGCGTTTTAGGGAAACATCTTTTAGGGATTTTTGAACACTATAATTTAGCTTTGCGTAAAAAAGATATCATTCTAGGTACTTTAAGTAAGGCTTATGCAAGTTATGGGGCTTATATCTTGGGTGATAAAGAAGTCATAGAGTTTTTGTGTTCAAAAGCAAGAAGCATAATTTATACTACTTCATTAAGCCTTTTTGATACTGCCCTTGCCTTAGTAAATGCTAAATACATTCATAAAAATGCTACTTTGTTTAGAAATGAGATAGAAAAACGCCAAAGGCTTTTAGAATCTATACTTGGCGTGAAGTTAGATTCTTTAATCTATATGCATAGATGTAAAAATACAGAAGAGCTTTTAGCTATGCAAACAGATCTAGAAAAAAAAGGCTTTTTTGTTGGAGCCATAAGACCGCCTACTGTTAGTTTTCCTAGTCTTAGAGTGACTTTAAGACTAAAGCCTAAGACTATGAAAAGATTCTTTTTAGATTTAAAAGAGCTAAGTAAAAGCTCACTCCCTAAGGTTATATAATGTCTCGCACGCTTAAGATTATAGGCTATAGTATACTAACTATCATTATTATTGTACTAATTGCCGCTGGTATCTATGCTTATAAGTTATATCAAGAACTAAGCCCTCAAATTGACGCTATAGTTAATTACAACCCGCCTGAAGTAACGCAAGTTTTTGATAGAAAAAATCGCCTTATAGCTAACATCTATGATACAGACTGCACTGCTAGTTCTAGTAAGTACTGCGGTCAGTTTAGATTCTATGCAAAGTATGATGAAATCCCTGGCCGCATGATAGAAACGCTTTTAGCCGTTGAAGACACTTTGTTTTTTGAGCATGGCGGGGTTAATATAGATGCTATCTTAAGAGCAGGACTTAAAAATATCATACATATGAGATATGCAGAAGGAGGCAGTACCTTAACTCAGCAGCTAGTAAAAAACATACTTTTAAGTAGACAAAAAAGCTTAGAGCGCAAGTTTAAAGAGATGCTTTTATCTATTAGAGTAGAGCAGGTTTTAACTAAGGAACAGATTTTAGAGCGCTACTTTAACTCAATCTACTTTGGTTCTGGTTACTATGGGATAAAAACTGCAGCCCTTGGTTATTTTCATAAAGACTTAAAAGAACTAAGCTTAAAAGAGATGGCTATGCTTGCAGCCTTGCCAAAAAGCCCAGTTCATTATGACCCAACTCGCCACTTAGGAGAGAGTTTAAAGCGTGCAAATGTTATCTTAGAGCGTATGAAGTCTTTAGGCTGGATAAGTGAAAGTGAGTTTAAAGAAGGGATTAGTGAAGTACCTACAGTTTATAGCCAAAACCTTACTAAAAATAAAGCCCCTTACGTAGCAGATGAGGTCTTGCGCATCTTAGGTCCTAAGATTAAAGATATAAAAACTGGTGGCTATAAGATATATCTAACCTTAGATCTAGACTATCAAAACCTAGCAAAAGCTAGTCTTAAAAAGGGCTATGAGAACATTATATTTAGGCATATACAAAAGGTAAATGACTATAGGAAGCGCCATAAACTAAAACCTTTAAGTGATGAAGAGATAGCTGCTATTAATGCAAGTTATCAAAATCTTAATGGTGCTATGGTAGTTACTAACCCTCATACTGGTGAGATTCTAGCCTTAGTTGGCGGTATAGATCATGCAAAAAGTCCTTTTAATAGAGCTACGCAGGCTAGACGTCAGTTAGGATCAGCTATCAAGCCTTTTATCTATTTAATGGCATTAAATGCTGGCTACTCTACTGCAAGTCACGTGCCAGATGCCGCAAGGCGCTTTGATGCAGGAGATGGCAAGATATGGCAGCCTAAGAACTATTCTCGTGGATTTTATGGCTTTGTGACTTTACAGTATGCCTTACAGCACTCTTTAAACATCTCTACTATAAATCTTGCCTCAGCAGTAGGGTTTAATACGATTTATAAAAATCTTAACGATTTTGGCTTTTATGGATTCCAAAAAGATCCTTCAGTTGTGCTAGGAAGCCTTTCTATCTCCCCACTAGAAGCTGCCAAACAATACAGCCTTTTTAGTAATGATGGAGTGATAGTAGATACTTATCTAATAAGAAAGATAGTTGCAAAAGATGGGACTACAAGGGAGTTTGCGCCAATTAAAAAAGAGATCACAACTAAAGATCAAGCCTACTTAGTTACTTCTATCTTAAAAGATGTGGTGCAAAATGGCACAGGTAGAAGGGCAAAAGTTGCAGGCATTGACATAGCAGGTAAGACTGGAACTAGCAATGACATTAGAGATGCGTGGTTTTCAGCCTTTACTCCTAGTGTGCAGCTTATAGTTTGGTATGGCAGGGATAATAACACTAGCATAGGATCTAATGATGCAGGAGGAGTTATAGCAGCACCAGTTGCAGGTGACTTTATAAAAAATCTTTTGCTTTTAGACCCTAGCATAGATAGACGCTTTAAAAGACCACAAGGAGTGCACTCTGCTACGATAAATGGCGTGCATTATGACTATACTAACATCTCTCCACTACCGCGTAATAACATCACTGATACAGATAAGGTTTTGTTTTAGTGAAGGAGTGCTTTTAATGAGTAGTGCTTACATGGAATCTTGTATATGAAAAGGTTAGTAACTTACTGCTTAGAAAACCCAGTAGTTATCATGGTTGGCATGATATTTTTACTACTTTTTGGCTACTTAAGTGTTATAAGGATGCCTTATGCCCTAACTCCAAAAGTCTCTAGACCTATCATATCTATATCCACTACTTGGGCAGGAGCTACTCCTTATGAAGTAGAAAAAGAGATAATCCAAAGGCAAGAAAAGTATCTTAAAAATCTTCCTAATCTTTTAAGCATGACTTCTTCTTCAAGACAAGGAGCAGGTTCAGTAGTACTAGAGTTTAAAGTAGGGACTAATACTAATGATGCATTTTTAGATGTAAGCTCTAAATTAAATGAAGTGCGTGGCTATCCAAGTGATATAGATAAGCCAGTTATAAGGCCTACAGGAGATGATGTAGCGCCTATTGTGTTTATGTTTGCTAGAAGTTTAGATAAGTCATCTATCAGGCATAAGTATCTTTTTTTGATGGATGATGTGGTTAAGTACTATGAACGCTTGCCAGGAGTTGGTAGTGTGACAGTTTCTGGTGGAGTTCCACGTGAGATACATATAGCCTTAAATACTAACTCGCTAGCTTTTTATAATATAACTGTAGATGATGTAACTAAGGCCTTACAAGCACAAAATATAAATGTTTCAGCAGGCACTATAGACTACGCACAAAGGACTTATAGAGTTAGAACAGTAGGTGTTTTTAATGACGTACAAGACATATATAACACAGTTATAAAAGCAAGTGGATCTCAAGTAGTAAGACTAAAAGATATAGCTAAAGTTATAGACACTTTTGCAAAACCAACCTCGCCTAATATACATGATAATGACGAAACTGTAACCATGCTTATAAGGCCTACAAATGATGGCTCAGTACTAGAAGTAGTAAAAAGTGTAAAAGAGTTAACCGCTAAGCTTAATAAAGGAATCTTAAAAGATAATCACATAAAAATAGACATAGGAAGAGATAGCTCTTCTTTCATACAAGATGCCATAAACTTAGTTAAAGAAAACGTCTTTGAAGGGATAATCCTAGCTGCTATTGTGCTTTATCTTTTCTTAAGAAGTATCTATACAGTCTTTGTAGTAAGTCTTATAATCCCACTTTCTATCTTAAGCTCTTTTATCATATTAAACATGCTTGATAGGACGCTAAATGTCATCTTACTAGCAGGAGTAAGCTTTGCTATATCTATGATAATAGATTCAAGCATAGTTGTAGTAGAAAACATACACCGGCACTATAGTATGGGTAAAAAGATGTTTGAAGCTTGTAAGGATGGAGTATCAGAGGTTGCGGGTGCACTTTTTGCAAGCACAGTTACAACTATAGCTATCTTTATACCTATCATTGGACTAAAAGATGAGATGGGACAGTTTTTTGTAGATATAGCCCTAGCATCTTCTTCAGCACTAATCATCTCTTTTATAGTCTGTCTTTTTGGACTGCCTATGCTTTATTACACCATGGCTAAGTATTTTTTAAAAAAGAAGAAAAAAACTAAGATCTTAAAACATAATGAAGTAGAAGAGCTAGTAGTTAACTCAAAGTATAGATTCTATAATCCTAAATGGCTTTTTGATACCGCACTTGGTGTAGTTGGCAAGTTTTTATTTGATATCATAGACTGGATTTTAAGACTAGTTTTAAAAAATATCTATACAAGGCTTTTTGTTATCATAGTTTTTTGTGCGTGTAGTGTTTTTATCTCTATAAAAATCTTTCCTAAGCTTGATTATCTCCCTAAAGGTTCACAAAACTTCATCCTAGGCTATGTAAGCATACCTAATGGTCTAAGTTATGCTGAAAGACTTAAAATCACAGATGCAATCTATAACTACAATAAGCCTTATTTAGAACAAAATGGCTTTAAGGGTAATGATAAATACCCAGCTATAAAAGACTTTTTTGTAACTGCAAGTCCAACTTTAGTTGAGTTTTATGAGATTTCAGCTGATCCTAAGAGGGCAAAAGAGTTAATCCCACTTATGAGAGATACCATAAACTCTATACCTAATATAACTGGAACAGTAGTAGAACAAGGCATGTTTAGTGCAAGCAGGATAAGATCTAGTGTAGATGTAAATATCATAGGCTATGACTTAGATTCTATGATAGATAGCGCTAGGGCTTTTATAAACCTTGCTAATAAGTATTTACCAGGTGCTAGGATAAGGGCTATACCTAGTTTAGATCTAGGCAACAAAGAAATAACCCTTTATCCAAACGAGAGGGCTTTAAGTATTAATGGGCTTAATGTCAAAAGTTTTGGAAACATAGTAGATGTGCTAATAGATGGCAAAAAAGTAGGTGACTTTAGAGATAACTATGGGCGCTTAAGTGATATTATGCTAACTGCTAATCAAGAAGCAAAAAGCCCAGAAGACATGCTTTATACACAGATTTATACTCCTTCAAAGAGGATAGTACCACTTAGCTCACTAGCTGATATTAAATACACCCAAGGTGTCTCACAGATACGCCACTATGAACAAGATAGGAACTTGCTAATAGTTATAAACCCAAGTGATAAGATGCCACTTCAAACAGTCATAGAAACTATAAGCGATAAGATAATACCAGAGCTAAAAGAAAGCGGGGAGTTAGAAAATAACAAAGTAGTCTTTAGTGGTAATGCTAATAAGCTTTATAGACTAGCAAGTGATCTAGGCTATGGCTTTTTGCTAGCCTTAGGGATAACTTACTTAATACTTGCGGCTTTATATGGTAACTTTGTCTATCCTTTTATTATCATCTTTACTGTGCCCTTTGCTGTAGCAGGAGGACTTTTAGGGCTATGGTTTGTGAATAAATATATAGCAGTGCAAAACTTAGATGTACTAACCATGCTAGGTTTTATAATCCTAGTAGGCTCAGTTGTTAACAATGCTATATTAATCGTCTATCAAAGCCTTATAAATTTAAAAGATCATAAGATGGAAATATTTCAAAGTGTGTATGAAGCTACAAAGTCACGTATAAGGCCAATTTATATGGGTATGTTAACTACAGTCTTAGCCCTTGTACCACTAATCTTTTCTCATGGTGCTGGAAGTGAGATATATAGAGGATTAGGGGCTGTTATAGCTGGAGGGCTTTTAGTATCTACTATTATTTCAGTGTTTGTGATTCCATCTTTATTATTATTTGTTTTAAGGAAGCCAAATGATGAAGTTGCTTAAACTTATCTTATCTATCCTTATAGCTAGCATCTTAGCACCTAGTGTTTTATCTGCTTTAAGCATGCAAAAGATGGTAGATCTAGCTTTAAATAATACTTATAAGCTAGAAGCCCAGCGCTACAATGTCCAAAAGGCAAGAAGTGATATAAAAAATGCCTATGCGTCATTTTTACCAAGTATAAATTTTGGTTATCTTTATAGCTATAACGCTCCTCAAGATAGCCTAGCTTACCAGCAAAACAACCTCCAACTTACATCTTCATTTAATATCTTTAATGGTCTTAAAGACTACTATGGCTTAATGATAGCTAAGAGTAACTATAAGCAAGAACTTAACACTTTAGAATCTACTAAAAACGACTTAGTCTTAATGACTAAGATAGCCTACTTAAAGGCCTTAGAAAACAGAGAGGCTTTGAAAATCTCAAAAGATTCCATAGACTTATTAAACGTGCAGTTAAAAACGGCAAAAGAGTTTTATAAACAAGGTATCGCTGATAAAAGTGATGTTTTAAGCATACAAGTAAATATCGCTAACGCTCAGATGCAAAACCTAAAAACTAAGTCTGATCTTGATGCTAACTTAAACACATTAAGAGTGCTTACTGGCACGCTAATAGACCCAGCAGTCTTAGAAGATATAACAGTGCCAACTTTTAGTATAGATAGAGATGAGTTGATGAAAAATATCTATAAAAATAATATCTCCTTACAGCAATTTAACACTAGTGAAGAAATCATAAGGCAAAATATCAACCTTTCGCGCTCAGGCTACTACCCAAAGATTAATATTAGCACTAGTAACTTTATAGCCCTAAGTGATAGTAGGGATAATAATATACTTCAAGCAGCTGCTAATCAAAACCAAGTAAGACTAAGCCTAACATGGAACTTTTTAGATGCTACTAAAAGCTTTTATAGTTCCCAAGCATTAACGGCAAGCTTACTATCTTTAAACTCTGCTAAAGTAGACTTAAAAGAAGATATATTACTTCAAGCTACTAGCTTAATAAACGCACTTAATATAGCAAAGGCTCAGATTAATCTTGCCACAGTGGCCCTAGCCCAAGCTAAAGAAAACTATCGCATAGTTAGTAATAAGTACAAGCAGCAAGTTGCAAGATACGTAGAACTTTTAGATTCTGAGTTACTTTTAACTAATGCAAAGTCACGTCTTAGCGTAGCAAAGTATGAGCTAGCTATAAGCATAGCAAGAATTTATCACCTTGAAAACACCCAGTTTTAAGATATACTATCAACTTATATTTTTTGCAAAAGGATGTTCATGGCTACAGTTATAAGACTAACTAGAATGGGGAGAAAAAAGAAACCATTTTATAGGATAGTAGTTACAGATTCTAGAAAAAGAAGAGATGGTGGCTGGATAGAATCTATAGGTTACTATAACCCTCTAACTGAACCTGCAAGCTTCAAGATAGATATGGAAAGATTTAACTACTGGAAGGGTGTAGGTGCTAAGATGAGTGAACGTATAGAGGCCTTAACTAAGCAAAAGTAGCGTTTTAAGTGGTAGAAGACTTTCTAAAACACTATACACAAAAGATAGTTGCTAACAAGGATGCTGTGAGCATAAAAAAGACCATGAAAGAGATGGACTTTTGTGAGATAGAGATTTATGTAGCCAGCAGTGATGTTGGGCGACTTATAGGAAAAGATGGTAAGATGATAAGTGCTATAAAGACTTTTATATCTGCTTGCAAAGCAAAAGATGGCATCAGCTATAAAGTAAGTGTACAAAGTAACACCTAAAGCTATGTTACTTGTCTTAAGGCTTGGAGCTAGTGTAGGAGTAAAAGGGCTTATGCGTTTTACTTTGATTAGCGATTTTCCAGAGTTTTTAAAAGTGGGACGAGTGCTTTACTCAAAGACTTTAAAATCTTTTGAGATAGCTTATATAAGCTTAGAAAAATCTCATATAGGCTTTAAGGATGTAAACTCTTTAGAATCTGCAAAGCTTTTAACAAACACTGAGCTTTTTGCTAGTGAAGATGAGAGTAAAAAAGAGCTTCTTTTAAAAGAAGATGAGTACTTTTATGATGATGTAGTTGGCTTAAGCGTTATAGAAGATTCCAAAGTACTTGGTAAAGTAGTAGATATACAACGTATTAATACAACTGATTATCTCCATGTAAAAACTCCTGAGGGAAAGATCTTTTTACTACCTTATATAGATAGGTTTGTTTTAAAGATAGACTTAGAATCTAAAAGCCTTTTTAGCATAGATGCACTTTACTTGCTACCTTAAGTTTATATGAAGTTTAGTTTTATAACTCTTTTTCCAGAGCTTATAGCCCCTTACTTTTCTGATAGTATCCTAGGTAGGGCACGCACACTAGGCCTTTTAGAGACTAATTATCTTAATATAAGAGATTACGCGCTTAACCCTTATAAAAAAGTAGATAGTGCACTTATAGGTGGAGGAGCTGGTATGGTTATCTTGCCTAACTTGCTTCATAGAGTTTTAGCTGAGGTTAAAGATTCTAGAATCTTATTTATGTCTCCTTGTGGGGCTCGCTTTAGTCAAAAAGATGCTAAACGCTTAAGTAAGTTTAAGCATATAAGTTTTGTGTGTGCAAGATATGAAGGCTTTGATGAGAGAAATATAGAGTTAGATGCTCACGAAGTTTTTAGTCTAGGAGACTTTATATTAACTGGTGGTGAGCTAGCAGCAAGTGCTATGGCAGATAGTATAGCTAGGTACATAAAAGGAGTTTTGGGTAATCAAAATTCACTAGAAGGAGAGAGTTTTGAAAACTCACTACTTGAAGCACCAAACTTTGCAACTAGACTAGATTCTAGTAAGGATTTAGAATCTAAAAAGAGTTTAGATTTAAAGTTTGAAGCTGATATTTTTAATAAAGAAAGTGTCCCTTTAGAATATTTAAAGGGAAACCACGCTAAAATTGCGGATTTAAAACTAAAATTATCTGTTATGAAGACTGCTTACTTCAGACCGGATTTACATCAAAAATAAGGACTATGAAAATGAAAAATCGCTACATTCAAGACTTTGAAAACGCTCAGCTACAAGGTAGAGAAGTTCCTAGCTTTAAAGCTGGAGATACTTTAAAAGTGGGTATAAAGATAACTGAAGGTGATAAGACTAGGATACAAAACTTCGAAGGTATCTGCATAGCAGTGCATGGTAATGGAGTTGATAAAACTTTTACTATTAGAAAAATCTCAGCTAATAACATAGGTGTTGAAAAAATCTTTCCACTTTATAGCGACGCACTAGAAAGTATAAAAGTTCTAAGAGTAGGGCGCGTAAGAAGAGCTAAGCTTTATTATCTAAGAGATAGAAAAGGAAAAGCTGCAAGGATAAAAGAACTTAGAAAAGTAGTGACAGCCTAAGTTTATATGCAACAAAAAGCTGCTGCTTTAGCCTATGATAAAGATAAAGATAGTAGTCCTAGGATAGTAGCTAGTGGTGTAGGGCAGATAGCAAAAGCCATAGTCCAAAAGGCTAGTGAGTTTGATGTGCCTTTGTTTAAAAATGAGGTTTTAGTTGACTCTTTAGTCCATATGGATGTTAACGCTAACGTCCCTCCAGAGCTTTATCAAGCAGTGGTTGAAGTTTTTGTGTGGTTACAAAACAGTGAGAAAAGTACTCAGATAAGTAGGTTTTGAGATTGGAGTTTTAGAATCTATGACTGAGTTTGAGATTTTTACATGTAATAGTGCTTTTTAGCTTTAAAGTAACTTTTATAAGAGATACTTTAAAGTAACACTTACATTAAGTATTATGCATTTATTTTGCCTTAGTTATTTTAAGTTTAATTTAAGTGCAAAAAACTTGCTTTTATTAAAATTAAAAAGTACAATTGTAATTCTTTTTTAAGTAATTCATGCGGGAATAGCTCAGTGGTAGAGCACAACCTTGCCAAGGTTGGGGCCGCGGGTTCGATCCCCGTTTCCCGCTCCAAGTTTTAGCCCAGATGGTGGAATGGTAGACACAAGGGACTTAAAATCCCTCGGATATTGCGTCCGTGCCGGTTCAAGTCCGGCTCCGGGCACCATTTACCTAGTTGGATGGCGGCGACATAGCCAAGTGGTAAGGCATGGGCCTGCAAAGCCTTGATCCTCGGTTCGAATCCGAGTGTCGCCTCCAGTTCTAAGTAATCTTTAATAATTTTAAATACTTTTTAAACTTTATCGCTTTTTGTACATATACAATTAGGCTTTAAGATTTAAGTTATATATGCGCGGGAGATGGCTGAGTGGTCGAAAGCGGCGGTCTTGAAAACCGTTGAAGGTAACACTTCCAGGGGTTCGAATCCCTTTCTCCCGGCCAGAAGCAGTTAGTAAACTTGCTGTTTTAGAATCCTTTTATCTTTAAAGTTTTCCTTTAAAGATTTTTATTTTACTTTTTACTTTTTTTTAATGTACTTTTTAGCTTTAGTTACTTTCATAATAGTTAGTAGTGTTAGCTAAGTTACAATCCTCCAATAATGATTATGACGCTTAATATATTAGCCTTAGTCTTTAAGGTCTAATATTTTTAAGCTATTTATATTTTAGTTTCTTGTAATCATAAACTAAACTCCTTATTTATCACTTCTACTTTGCAGACTTGCTTTTTTTGATTACAGTACGTGTATGATGTTAATTTAACTTCATTAATTAATTTTTAAAGATTTATCAAATGAGAAAAAAGACCCTTGTAGGCGTACTAGATTTAGTAGTAGCTCTAAGTTCTGCAAGTTATGCAAAAGTGGCATTTTTGTAGGTGGCAACCTAGGTCTTCTTATAACTTCAGCTACTGATATCCCTTCTTTAGTTCAGGCATTTATCTTAGCAACTAGGATAGGTTACACACTAGGTGTAAATGTAGGTTACAAGCAAGACTTAACTACAGATATGGGTCTAAAATACTATCTAAGCTATAACTTTTCTCAAAGCTTTGCTAGTAAAGCTATAGGACCTATTAGAACATAAAGCTGATATCTTAAATCACTTAGTGGTTGCAAATATTGATTACTTTTATAACTTTGATAAGATGTTTGGTGCTTATGTAGGTATAGGTTTAGGTTACTTTGACTACAGTGGATCTTTTAATATAGCTAATCTTGCTGATTTTGGTATAAGTGGTGGAAGCTTTGCTCTACCTATAAACGTAGGTTTTAACTTTAATGTAAATGAATCTAACACCATATCATTAGGCGCTAAGGTACCAGTTCTTGGTACAGATGTAAACGTGCTACTGCACAAAAAGTTCAAGCCTTGCAAAATGGCTCTAGTTCAAGCACTACAAGCGAATCTGCAGATGGTGGACTAGCATCCTTGCAAGTTATAAAAGGTAGTACACTTAGAAACTACATCATACAACTTGGTTATACCTATACTTTTTAATCTAGAGCCTTAAAGTACATTTTTATACAAAGTCCTTTTTGCTATCACTAGTTTAACTAGTGATAGTTATAGTTTTAAGATTTTCCTTTCTTCTTTAAAATTTAACCTATAAAGCTACATACCCTGCCATACCAGCTATTAGATACCCAAAGATACAAGCTGTTATAACACCTATAAGACCAGGGAGTATAAAGCTATGGTTTATAACAAACTTGCCTATATGTGTAGTACCTGATCTATCAAACTGGATGGCTGCTAGGTCGCTTGGATAAGTAGGGAGTATGTAGTAGCCATAGCAAGCTGATGCAAAAGCTACGATTATCCCTGGGCTTACGCCTATACCTATAGCTAGTGGCACAAAGGCTACTAAGGCTGCTGCTTGAGAGTTAACAAACTTTGAGATGATTAAAAGCATTACAGCATAAGTCCAAGGGTACTGTGAGACTACATCTCCAAGCAAGGCTTTTATCATAGGAGTATGTACTCCAAACATACTATCTGCCATCCATGAGATTCCAAAGACTGCGACTAAGGCTATCATACCTGACTTAAAGATAGCATTTGAAGCGATTTTTGCAGCATCAGTTTTAGTAAAGATTAGTATAACTGTACCAGCTAGTAGCATAAAAATTTGTATGATATCAACCATACTCATAGCCTTATGCTTACCGCCTATTTCAAAAACTGGTCTTAACTCTTTAAAGTAGCCAAGTATAGCCACTATGACTATAGCGCCCAAAAAGATCCACATAGCAGCCCACTGTCTTTTACCAAGCTTTTTACCTATAAGAGAGCTTTCTCCACTATCTCCATAAAGATGGGCTTTAAACTCAGGGTCTTTTAATCTTTCTTGAAAAGCTTTATCTTTATCTAAAGACTTGCCTCTAAACATAGAGTAGATTCCAACTACTAAAACTCCTATATAAGTAGCTGGGATAGTTACTTTAAGTAAGTCTATGTAGCCATCAAAGCCTGCTAGGTGGGTTTTGTCATTTATTAAAAAAGCAGTTAGGGTTACTACTGCTACACTTACTGGAGAGGCTATGATTCCAAGTTGAGCGCAAATCGAGCTAGCAGCCATAGGGCGTTCAGGACGAATATTATTTTTTATGGCTATGTCATAAACTATAGGAAGCACTGTATAAACTACATGCCCTGTCCCACAAAGCACAGTTAGCGTGCAAGTAACTAGTGGGGCAAGTATGCTTACGTATTTTGGATTCTTACGTAAGATTTTTTCAGCGATTTGAAGCATGACATCTAGTCCGCCGCTTGCTTGAAGTGTGGCTGAAGCACTAACAACGGCAAGTATGGTTAGCATAACACTAACTGCTGGTTTTCCTAAATTCATATGGAATCCAAAAGTAAAGATAAAAAGCCCTACACCTCCTAAAAGTCCTAATGCCATACCTCCTTTTTTAGCTCCATAAAAGAGGCATATAAGCACGATGATTAGCTGGATGATAAACTGGGTGCCCTCGTTTAGATTCATTAAAAAACTCATTTTCTTCTCCTTGCATAAGTTCTCATTTCATGCAAGGCATTATAATAGCTTTTTACTAGAAGTGACTTTTTTTTATAAAATTATTTACTATTTATTTACTATTATTATTTTATAACATTATGGAACATATCTTTATCAAGTATGCTTAATAACTTCTCAAATCTTTTACATAAAGAAACATATGTATATATTCAGATAGTCTATTTTTTAATTTATAGTAAAAAAGTAACATATATAATGGTTTTTAGAGTTATACAAATATCAAGTAAAAATGACATATAAGATAAAAACTAGATTAGATTAAAAGAGGAAAGAAGAAAAAGACTAAAGTAAAAAAAGACTTATAAAAGTTAAGTTTTATAAGTCTTTTTTCTTATGATATTAGAATCTTGGGCCGTGCTTATAGGTGCACATAGCCTGCAAAACTAGCTATTATGTAGCCAAAGATACAAGAGCTTATAACTCCTATAAGTCCAGGGAATATAAAGCTATGGTTTATAACAAACTTGCCTATATGCGTGGTTCCTGATCTATCAAACTGAATGGCCGCTAGGTCGCTTGGATATATAGGCAAGATATAGTAAGCATAACAAGCTGGTGCAAAGGCTACTATTATCCCAGGGCTTACTCCTATACTTAAAGCTAGTGGCACAAAAGCTACTAAGGCTGCTGCTTGAGAGTTTATAAAGTAGGATATAACAAAGAGCATGATGGCATAAGTCCAAGGATGGGCTATGATAACTCCGCCTAAAAGATGTTTCATCATATCTAGGTGGACTGAAAACATAGTATTAGCCATCCAAGAGATTCCAAATATAGCTACTAGTGCTATCATCCCAGACTTAAAGATAGCGTTTTGTGAGATCTTAGCAGCATCAGTTTTGGTAAAGATTAGTATGACTGTACCAGTTAGTAACATGAAAATTTGTATGATATCAACCATACTCATAACTTTTTCTTTGCCACCTACGTTAAAAACTGGTCTTAATTCTTTGAAGTAACCAAGGATTGCCACTATGACTATAGCGCCTAAAAAGATCCACATAGCAGCCCACTGTCTTTTAGCAAGTTTTTTACCTATAAGAGAGCTTTCTCCACTTGTACCATAAAGGTTAGCTTTAAACTCAGGGTCTTTTAATCTTTCTTGAAAAGCTTTATCTTTATCTAAAGACTTGCCTCTAAACATGGAGTAGATTCCAACGATTATAACGGCTAGATAAGTCGCTGGGATAGTGATTTTAAGTAAGTCTATGTAACCATCAAAACCTGCAAGATGAGACTTTGAGTTAACTAAAAATGCAGTTAAGGTAACTACTGCTACACTTACTGGAGAGGCTATGATACCAAGCTGTGCACAAACTGAGCTAGCTGCCATTGGGCGCTCAGGTCTTATGTTGTTTTTAATAGATATGTCATAAATGATAGGAAGTACAGTATAGACCACATGTCCAGTTCCACAAAGAACTGTCAAGGTACAAGTTACAAGAGGGGCTAATATACTTACAAATCTTGGATTTTTACGTAAGATCTTTTCAGCGATTTGAAGCATGACTTCTAAGCCACCACTTGCTTGAAGTGTGGCTGAAGCACTAACAACGGCAAGTATGGTTAGCATTACATCAACTGCAGGAGAGGTTGGGGCTATATGGAATCCAAAGGCAAATATAACTAATGCTACACCGCCTAGTAAACCTAGTGCCATCCCCCCCCTTCTTGCCCCAAAGAAAAGGCAAAGTATGACTATGATTATCTGGATGATAAACTGTGTGCCTTCATTTAAATTCATTAAAAAACTCATAAAAAAACCTCCTAGTAAAGCGATGCTGCCTTAGAAAATAGGAGGTAAGTATAGGATGTTTTTTGATAGTTGGAGACACTAAAAGATAATATTAATTTACTTAAATAAATTAGTTTATAAAATACCCATAATAAAAAGTTACATATAAATAATTTTTATCACTAAAATAATCTATTTTATCGATAATCTTTATATTAAAAACTAAAGGTTAACTTTTTTATATCTAATAAATATTTGTTATATTTTATGGAATTTGGATCGTTTTTAACGAGCAGTATTACTTTTTTTTTGCAAACTTGATTAGCTATCTATTCCAACACTTTCTTTTTTGCATGGATTATTATTTTTGTGTCTTCTAACCAAAGCGAAGCTTCCTTGAAAACGAAGTTTCCTCGAAAGTGAAGCTTCCTTGAAAAAGGGGTTTAACCTCTCCTTAACTCCCACAAAACCTGCGAAAGCGTAAGCTTCTTTGAAACTAGTACTAGTTGCTATAAGCAACTAGGGCTTTCTTTCAAGAAAGACTTTTTTTTAGCGTGAGTCAAGGGGGAGGGCCTTGGCTCATTTCCGTTTCTAGCAAAACGAAGTTTCCTCGAAAGCGAAGCTTCCTTGAAAACGAAGTTTCCTCGAAAAAAATGGCGTAAGCACTACTGCTTGCTTGTCTCCGCTTTTTTGCACCACGAAACAAAGCGAGAATGCCACAGGCCTTAAAAAATATAATTATTGGAAGCCTTATTGTGTATGAGATAGCTGCCTATTAAACGATCTTTATAAGTAAACTTAAGATTGTGTAATGGAGTAAAGGTTATTAGCTGCTTGTAAAACTTTTTTTATACTAGATCATCACTACTTGCTTTACGCATAAGTCTAGCCTGTGATAGCTAGCTAGTAAAAGAGCTGCTATATCTTAGTAACAGCTCTTTTTATATAGTCTTGCTTAGTTAGATTTTTCTAACTTAGACTTCATTTATTAGACTTTGCCTATTAGATTCTTAGAATCTATTTTTCTTTACATCTTCTATCATAACTTTTGATACTGAATCTATATTTTTACCTATAGCACTACACTCATCAACTATGTTTAAAGTATCTCTTATCTGGTGTTGAAGGCTAGATATGGCGTTATTAACCTCTAAGACGCTATGAGTTTGAGTAGAGATAGACTGAGACATCTCATCTATACTTTGAGAAAGCAAAGATATACTGCCTTCTATCTCATTTAAAGACTTTTGAGTTTTTTCAGCTAGCTTTCTAACCTCATCAGCAACAACTGCAAAGCCTCTTCCATGCTCTCCAGCCCTAGCTGCTTCTATGGCGGCATTTAGCGCTAGTATATTTATCTGGTCGGCTATATCATGTATCATCTTAGTGATACTTTTTATACCTTCACTTTGTGCTAAGACGTTCTCACTTTTTTCATTAATGCTTTGTAAAGACGCACTTATATTATTCATATTACTAGCGCTATCTTCCATGGCTTTGGCTTGATTGCCCGTTAGGTCATTAAGTTTAGAAGTTACGTTATTTAGACTTTGGGCTTTAAGGGCTAGGTTGTTTGAAACTTTGAGGTTAGAGTTTAGGTTTAAAACTATAGCATCACGAAGTTTGTTTAAGTTTTGAGCTAGCTCTAAGAAGCCTCCTTTTAGCCCTATGGAAGCTACTGAAGAAAGAAAGTTATTTTGTGAGTAAGATTCCATGGTGCTTGAGATTAGAGCAAAGTTTTGTCCTATGAGATTTAAAAACTCGCATAGATTATTTCTTAGTTTCATTATCTGTTCGTTTTGAGATTCTAAGACTAGTTTGCCTTGGAAGTTTCCTAGCCTTCCTTGCTCCAAGGCTGTAGTTATCTCACCAACTAGCTTTTCATCTTTTTCTAGGTTTAATTTGACATTAGCAATAGACTGATTGATGATACTTGCTAACTCTCCAAACTCATCTTTTGAGTAGATTTTAATCTCTTCTAAGGTTTGTGTTTTGTGTCCTACGTAGTCTAAAAAAGAAAAGATTCCACTTTGGAGTTTTTTAAGTGAGTTAGCAAAGCCTCTTATGAAAGATATGCTTAGGCTTATGCCTATTATTAGTGTTATGATTGCTATTATTATCACCCATATGATGGAGTTTACTTCATTTCTAACTATACTTTTTGTCTGTTGTAATGAAAACTCTAGTATGTCGCTAATCTTGTCGTTTAAAAAGTTGATATATCCACTAGAGATCTGAAACCACGCTTTAGAATCTTCACCATAGTTGCCATAGTCTGCTTTTTGATAGAGGACATTAATCATGCTTTTAGTGGCTGCAAACTTAGCGTCATTTATCTCACCTAAGTTTTTATAAGCATTATAGTAGTCTAGAGATTCTAAAGCTCTAGTAAGGCTGGAGTTAAAGATACCAAGGTTAGAAAAAGTAAGTTTTGATTGATCTACATTCATCCTTTCATTTATCTCAAAAACACCTGCAACATTAGCCCTTACTAGCCCCATAGCCTCAGCTGCATATACTAGATTATAAGCACCAAGTAAAGAGTAGTTTATACGCTCATCTATAAGGCTATTACTTATACTTGTGCTTACTATTTTTATTAGCCTATCTATGATGTCTGAGTAAGTAGCTATTGCAGTTTCAGTAACGTAGTAGCCTTCATTAATGCGCTTTCTAAAGTCTTGTAAGTCTTTAAAATCTTTGTTTACTGTCTGTATATCTTTACTACTTCGTTCATTTCCATCATTTTGCATAAAGGCTAATAGATTTTTGAACTCTTCATCAACCTTAATCTTTTGTCTGTTATAAGGTAGCTCTGTAGCCTCACTTGCGTTAGTTACATACATACCTCCAAGTCCTCTTTCAACTTGTATTTCATGAACTAAGGTTGATACTTGCTTTGCGTAGTATATGTTTTCTGGGACCAAAGATAGCTGTCTATATAGACTAAAGTGCTTAGTAAGCAGCATCACGCAGTAAATCAGACTTATTATCAGTAAAAAGACCACAAGCAAGATTTGCTTACCTTTGATGTTTAATCTCATGCCTAATCCCTCTTCTTTTCTTTGATGTGTTTGTAATATGTGAAGTTTAGTCCATTTTCCAAAGATGTTTTAGAAAAACTAAACATTTAATAAAAATTTTACTTTTTTGGGAAACTAAAAGCAAGGATAAGAAGAGATAAAATCTTAGCTTTTATAAGCCAAGATAAAAAGTAGTTTAAAAGCTTTTAGAAATAGCATAAATCTTAGTCTAGTAGCCTTATCATATAAGGTTTGCAAACTACACAGATTAGCTTTTCTATCTCGTTTAATGCCTTTTGTATATCTAGCTCAGCACATATATGAGTTGAAAGAAGCAAGGTTGCATGTTTAGGTTTAGATTCTATACAAGTAGTATCTAAGTCTTTTTTATGTGTTTTATCTTGCTCCCAAGTTTCTTTTTGAAGCAAGGTTCTAATTGAAACTTTATACTTAGCAAACACTAATGCTATATCGCTTAAAACTCCTGGTTTATCAGTTACATTTAATCTTATGTAGTACTTACTTGAGATAGATTCTATAGGTTTTAGTTTTAGAGTATTTTCATGTGAGCTCATATAACCTAGCATAGGTGAAGTTTTACTTCTTGCTATCTCTAAGATATCACTAACTACTGAGCTTGCAGTTGGCGCCCCACCAGCTCCAGCACCATAATAAACTGTCTCTCCTACCATATCACCTACTACACTAATTGCATTCATAGCCTTATCTACCTTAGCTAAAAGCTTATCTTGTGATATCAAGCAAGGATGCACTCTAAGTTCTACTTCATCACTATGAATCTCTTTTTTAGCTATGCCTAAAAGTTTTATAACATAGCCAAACTCTTTTGCAAAAAGTATATCTATCTGAGATATCTCTTCTATGCCCTCTACCAAGATGTCTTCTAACTTAGCATTTATGCCATAGGCTATACTTGCTAGGATTAAAAGTTTATGGGCTGTATCGCCTCCACTTATATCTAAAGTAGGATCAGCTTCAGCGTAGCCTAAGTCTTGTGCCTCTTTTAGGGCTACTTTAAAGTTAAGTCCGCTTTTACTCATCTTAGTTAGGATGTAGTTACTTGTACCATTCATTATGCCGCTAAGAGAAAGTATGTGATTAGCCCCAAGGCCATCTTTTAGAATCTTAATTATAGGTATACCACCACACACACTTGCTTCAAAGCCTATGGCGGAGTTTTTGCACTGCTTTTCTAGGTCGTATCTATGATAAGCAAGCATGGCCTTATTAGCAGTTACAAAGGCCTTACCACTTTTTAGTGCCCTTAGTGCTATCTCATAAGGAAGTTCTACACCACCTATTAGCTCAACTATTACTTCTATACTAGGATCACTAAAAGCATCATCTATATTAGTGCTTAAAGGTATGCCTAGACTTTTAAGCTCTTTATCATCTATATCTCTTGAGATTCCAATGCGCGGTACTAGATTAACACCACATCTTGCTTTGAGTATGTCTTTATTAGTCTGTAATATCTTTACTACGCTTTTTCCAACGGTGCCTACACCGATTATAGCTATATTTATATCTTTCAAGTTAGTCTGCCTTTTAGCGCTTAGGTATAATCTAAATAAACCTTAATTATAACCTGTGTTAGAATACCAAAAGACATTATGTTATAAGCACACCACCACGAAGAGTTTCAATGAAGTTTAGAAAAATAGGAATCTTGCTTAATCTAGTAGGCGTCCTAATCATTATAGTGTTATTAATTGCCTTAGTGTTTTCTTACTTTTATGTATCTCATAGAAGCGAAACAACTATTAATGCCAAGCTCCATGAAGCTAAGTTAAAACTTAAAAGCAAACACATAGACTTAAAGTACCAGCCCTTTAAATGTAGCGGTTTTAGAAATATAGAGTGTGCCAGTAAGGGCATCTCGCTAGCTTTTGATAATCAGATGCTTAGTTCAAAAGATATAAGTTTGCAAACTAAAAGAGATAGCACTGACTTAAATATGCTTTTAGACTTTAAATTAAGCTCTGTGCTTAATGCAACTCAGTCTAACAAAGTAGCACTGGCTGCTTTAAAAACCCTCCAGCCAAAACATGTAACTTGCAAGATAAACTTTGGTGCACAAGATTCAGTAGGGACTATGAAGTGTGACTTATTAGAAGGGGGCATACAAAGCATTATAGATTCTAAAGTTGTTTTCAAACAAAACTTTGATAACTTAGTAGATGCTTTTAGTACCATTAATCAAAACACACCTTTTTCCTTCGAGTTTGCTTTTAATGTGATAAATCCAAGTGATTTCTTAGCTAAGTTTGATAGTAATGCCCTAGATTATGAAAGGGCCCTTGGTAACTCTGAAGATCCTAAGACTATAAAAGCAGCTTATACAAAAAGCATACAAAATGGGATAGATGCTATGGTGTTTTTAGCTCAAGTAACTGGCGTACTTGATGAAGGAAGCACACAAGCTTTTAAAGATTTTTTTAACTCTAGCGGTCTAACACTTAAAGTAAAAAGCAAGCAAGATGTAAACTTAGCCTTTTTTAACTTTGATAAACATGACTTAGCGGCTAAGGCTACATTATTTGACTGGAGCATAAAAGATAATTAGATGAGATTCCTTAGTGCTATGTGTTTTATCATGCTTTTTAGTTTAGCTAGCCTAAGTAGTGCTAAGGACTTAGAGATAGATAAAAAGCCTGATGATAAGGTGTTTATCACAGATTCTAAGCCTCAAGAGTTTATAGTAAGTTATGACTTTACGACACTTGATTACATCCCAAAAGGACAAGACTTAAAGATATCTAAGCCCTTAGTTCCTATCATCTTAAAAGAAAAGTTAAAGCCACTTTTTAGCTGCAGTGTTCCTTTTAAGGCAAGAAGCTTTGCTATAGACGTTCCAGGTAGTTTTAGTGACTTACAAAAACAAGCCTATGTAGAAAAGCAAGTTAGCTATGAGATTTATAGAATCTTAAACACACATGTAGATTCTTTACTTAAGTGTCTTATGCAAAATGAAGCTAGCATAGATACTAACGATCTAACAAGCAACTTTCAAACTAAGGCCTTTAGTCATCTTAGACTTATGCCCTCTTACATGTTAGTAAGTTTTAGCGATGATAGTTTAGAGCTAGTATTTTATAAACCTAAAAGATATAACTAGATGCCTAGTAACCAAACCTAAAGGAGGGCAAATATGAAGATAGCCATAGTTGAAGATGATATTAATATGAGAAAAGGCTTAGAGTTTTTTTTCCTAGACTATAAAGACTTAGAGATAGTTAGCTTTAAAAATCCAAAAGATGCCCTAAAAGCCCTAGATGATAGCTTTTCTTTAGTTATAACTGATATTAATATGCCTCATATGGATGGACTAACTTTTTTATCTGAGTTAAAAGGGCGTTATGAAGCTATAGTCATAACAGGCAATGCCACTTTAAATAAAGCCATAGAATCTATACGTCTTGGAGTAAAGGACTTTTTTCAAAAACCTTTTGAGCCTAAAGATTTGCTAGATGCAGTTTATAGGACTAAAAAGCTAGTTGAGTTTGAAAAAAGTGCTCCTAAAAAAAAGCTTGCTCTCCCAAAAACTAAAAGCTTTTTTCAAGCTAGCTCACCTGCTTTAGAAGAGGCAAAAAACATGGCCTTAAAAGTTGCCCTTACTGATGCAAGTGTGTTGCTTTTAGGGGCTAGTGGGGTTGGTAAAGAAGTTTTTGCACGCTACATACATGAAAACTCAAAAAGGAGTGCTGCACCCTTTGTAGCACTAAACATGGCTAGCATCCCAGAAAATCTTTTAGAATCTGAACTTTTTGGATTTGAAAAAGGTGCTTTTACTGATGCAAGTGCTCAAAAGATAGGGCTTTTTGAAAGCGCACAAGGTGGAAGTATATTCTTAGATGAGATAGGAGAGATGCCTTTAGCCCTCCAAGCTAAACTACTTCGTGCCTTGCAAGAAAAGGAGATAACAAGGTTAGGAAGCTTTAAGCCTATAAAGATAGATGTTAGATTTATCTCAGCTACTAATGCAGATATAAAAGATAAGATAAGTAAGCATGAGTTTAGAGAGGATTTATTTTTTAGACTTCAAACTGTGCCTATTAAGATTCCACTTCTAAAAGATAGAAAAGAAGAGATATTACCCATAGCCCTAACTCATATAGATAATATATGTAAAAATTACGGCTTTAGCACTAAGGTTTTAAGTGAAGATGCTAAGGCTAGGCTACTTGAATATAGTTGGCCAGGTAATATAAGAGAGCTTTTATCTGTCATAGAGCGATCTTGCATACTAAGTGAAGGTGATACTATCAAGCAAAGTGACTTGTATTTAGATGAAAGAGAAAAAGGTTTGCTTTAATATTTTGTTAGAATTCACTCCTATATTAACGCTAAGGATCTAATGTTGCGTAAGCTAGTTGTATTTGTCATGCTTGTTATATCTTTGCAGGCTAAAAGCTACATTATCTCTCCTCTTTTGCCACCTACTCAAGAGGTTTTAAATACTTCAAAGTCAAGCTGTGATGCTAGCTGTATGCACGATCTTTTTAATAAAAAACTTTATCTAAGCTTTCTTTCTCACTATAAGGGCACAAGTGATGTAGCTTTAAAATCAGACTTTAAAGTAGCTAGTTCTTATCTAGATTCTTTTGTGTATCATGAAGACACCATAAGCGATAAAGTCTTACGCATAGCTCTTTTAATGCCCCAAAAGTTAATAGGCCGCTACTCAGTTTCTACCCCAGATGTTGTTATGAGCTATCTTGTATCTCGCGGGATAGATTTTAACTTTAAAGTTTTTAACTCTATAGATGAAAGTCCAGAAAACTTAGTAAAAGCTTATGATGAACTAAAAGCAGAAAACTATGACTATGTTATAGCCATACTTACTCAAAGTGGTGTTAAAGCTTTGGTGCAAAATGTAAACGTAGATAGGCTAGTTTATGTGCCAACTGTAAATATCAACCAGATAGATTTCTCCGTCCCTAAAAAGATGGTTTTTGGCGGGATAGATTATAACGCCCAGATAAAACTTATCTCAGACTTTGCAAAAAATAGCTCTGTGATAGCTTATAATGATGATAGCTACATAGGCATGATTCTAGGAAACACCCTAGCTAAAGATAGTAAAAATATTATCTATCAAGATACCATCACCTCAAAACTAGCTGCAAACTATAAACAAAGCTTACAAGACCAAGAAGTCATGCTTGATAACTCTATGGTTGTGTTTAATACCTCAGCTATAAAAAGTGGCCTTATCATCCCACAAATTAGCACGCTTAATATCACTCCAAAATACTTTCTTTCAACTCAGATAAACTATAACCCAGTCCTTTTAACTCTAACTCAACCAGAAGATGTAGAAAATCTTTTAGTAGTTAATGCCATAGGCCAAACTAATGATAACTTAATGGAGTACACTAACTTATTAAGTGGGGACTTAAAGTATGACTGGGTAAATTACGCAACTGATATAGGCGTAGAGATGTTTTTAGACTTACAGGTTAATAACCTAGATAAGTTTTTTAGTGAGCCTATAAAGCATAATCAAGTCATATACAATAACCGCTTTTTTAAACCTAAGGGCTACTATTTCGCGCCTAATACTACAAATTAAAGTGAAGAGTAATGAAAAAAATAGATTCTTTAAACTTAGTGCCTTTCATAGATATCATGCTAGTTTTACTAGTTATAGTCCTAACATCAGCTAGTTTTGTTAACCACCCAAAAGTCTCTTTAAACGTACCAAAAGTTGATGCAAAAGCTAGCTCTAGTGCTACAAGTAATGATAAAAGCTTTACTATCTCTATAGATAAAAAAGGCAAGATTTATGCTAATGATAAAGAAGTAGATGTTAGTGCTTTAAAAGATGCTCTTTCTAGCTTAGATAAAAACACTAACATTATCTTAAACACAGATAAAGATGGCAGTGTAGAAAACTTCATGCAAGTAGTTAGCGTGCTTAAAGACTTAGAGCTTAGTAAAGTTTATGTCTCAGTGGATGATAAATAATGGAATCTAAAATTAATAAAAAAGTAGAGCTTTTATCTCCTGCAGGAAATCTTACTAAGTTAAAAATCGCCATTAGCTACGGTGCAGATACAGTTTATGGAGGAGTAAGTCACTTCTCACTTAGAAATAGAGCTACAAAAGATTTCACACTTGAAAGCTTTAAAGAAGGCATAGACTACGCCCATGCACGCGGTAAAAAAGTTTATGTAACGCTAAATGGCTTTCCTTTTAACTCCCAGCTTGAGCTTTTAAAAAAGCACATTATAGAGATGGCCTCTCTTAGTCCAGATGCTTTTATCATAGCAGCACCTGGTGTTGTAAGACTAGCTAAAAAGCTAGCCCCAGAGGTTCCTATACACCTTTCAACCCAAGCTAATGTCTTAAATGTCCTAGATGCTGAAGTCTTTTACGAGCTAGGAGTTAAGCGCATAGTTGCAGCGCGTGAGATAAGCCTAAAAGACTGCATGGAGATAAAAAAGGCCTTGCCAGATTTGGAGATAGAGATCTTTGTGCATGGCTCTATGTGTTATGCTTTTTCAGGGCGCTGTTTAATCTCTAGCCTTCAAAGTGGACGCGTGCCAAACCGCGGAAGCTGTGCTAATGACTGCAGGTTTGATTATGAATACTATGTTAGAAATCCTGATAATGGCGTTATGATGCGTCTTCATGAAGAAGAAGGAGTTGGCACTCATATCTTTAACTCTAAGGACTTAAATCTTAGTGCTCATATAAAAGAGATCCTTGATAGTGGCGCAATTGATGCTTTAAAGATAGAAGGAAGGACAAAAAGTGAGTACTACGCAGGTATCACTACTAGGACTTATAGAAAAGCCATTGATGACTACTATAAAGGATTCCAAGATATTAGAAGTTATGAAAATGAGCTTTTAACGCTTAAAAATCGCGGCTTTACTGATGGCTATATCATAAAGCGTCCTTTTGAAAAAAGTGACACTCAAAATGTGCAAACTGCTATAAGTGAAGGCAGCTTTCAAGTAGTAGCCCAAGTTAGTGAAGATGGTGAGTTTTGCCTTTGTAAAGATAAGATATTTAAAAATGAAAGCTATGAAGTAGTTTCTCCAAAGGGTGATATAAAAAGTATAAGTTTTTCTAAGATAGAGCTAGAAAATGGCAAAGAAGTAGAAGAAATCCATAGTGGCAATGTAAACAGGATAAGACTACCTTTTAAGTTAGAAGGTTTTAGTTTTTTAAGAAAAAAGCTAAGTTAGTTTTCTTCTCGCCTAGCTTTTTTATTTTTTGCTTTTTTGCCTTTAACCCACATGTTTATTTTGCATGCTAGCTTGCTTTAGCATAAGAGTTTATAGCATTTAGATTCTAAGTTTTATCTATGTTAAAACTTTAAAAAGCAAAAACTTTAGACCTTGTTTAGTGCCTTGTTTTATTATCGTTACAAAATGTTTATACGTTAATAAATCTTTACTTTTTTATCCTTCAAAATCCCTCTGTTTTCCACTACAATAAAACTTAATGCTATCAGATAGATATATTTAAGGATGTTTTATGAAAAAAGAGAAATCTTTACTAGTTTTACTAGGTGTAGGTGTGGTTTCAAGTTTGTTTTTTAGCTCTGCAGTTTATGCTAAAAGTGGAGTTTTTGTAGGGATTAATGCAGGCTTGCCTATAACTAGCACTGATTATGAGCTTAAGCCTAATTATCAACATTTTAAAGACCAACTGCCTACTTCTGGTATAGGCTATAGTTTAGGCGCTGAGATAGGATATAAGCAGGAGTTAAGTAAAAGATTTGGTGTGAGAGTTTATGCAAGTTATAACTTTTCTCAAAGCTATGGCAAAAAGAAAAGCTCTGAAACTGACCCACTTTTACCTTTAGCCGTAGCTTTTGCTAATAAGCTTGATAGCACAGGGACTTTAGGCACTCTTACTAGTTCAGGACTAGAATCTAAATCAAGTGTTAAAACAGATACAAACCTAAATGCTACTTTAACTAACCACCTAGCAGCTGCTAATATAGACTTTACTTTTAATGCCACTAGATATCTAGGCTTTTTCCTAGGTATGGGTATAGGGGCTGACTTTTATAGTGGGGCTTATCAGTATGATGCCCACGCTACTCCTAGTGTATTTTTAACATCTTTGGGACAAACAGGTTTAGCTGCTTTTGCAAGTGCATATCCTCAGTTAAAAACGCTGCAAGAACCAAGTGAACATAAAGGATCTATAAATGGTGCTACAGCAGTAGGACTAGCCTTGCCATTAAATGTCGGTGTGAACTTAGATCTTGGCTCTTCAACCATCAGTCTAGGAGCTAAGATCCCCCTTCTTGCTACCACTATGAATATACAAGGTCCAAGTGATCAAAGTGAAGATAATAGTCCTTCTACTAGCTATGGAGCTATTAACCTAAAAAACTACATCTTACAAGCAGGTTATAGCTATACATTTTAGAAGATAGTTTGTAAAGACTATTTTTAGGTGGATGTATTTTTACCCTCCTAAGTAGTCTTTGATCCTAAAGTAAGCATACTCTATATCTCTTTGTAAGAGTGTATAAATGTTAAAAAGCTTATTTATAGAATCTAGAAGCTATCTAGATTCTATCTTTCTTGCATAGATTATCACACGCCTTGTTCATCTATAGTGGTGATATTAGCTAGGATGTAAGCTTTTATTAAAAGTTACCTATCTATATGTGCTTATCTTAGTACTCACTAAAGTACTTTTGTATCTTTTTAGGATCGCTAGTTTTAGTAAGGGCTACTTGAAGCAAGACTCTAGCTTTTTGTACATTTAAATCATCACTAGTTAAAAAGCCATACTTATCATCATTTACTTCTTCATTACGCACTACATAGCCACTTCCAGTTCTACTTCCTCTAACTACTATAACGCCTTTTTTAACAGCTTCTGCTAGGGCTTTTAGCACGCTTGGGTAAGGATTCCCATCGCCCATGCCAGCTAGCACTATGGCTTTAGCGCCATTTTTAATAGCTAGGTTTACAAAGTCTGGCGTGTCATTAGGGTGAGCATAGATGATATCAACACGAGGGAGAGAGGAGATATCTTCTATATTAAACCCACTTTTATAGGTGTTTTTCCTAGTTGATTCCATGTAGTATTTCACATGACCATAATAGACCATGCCAAGTTTGCCAGCATTAGGCGAGGCGAAAGTATTAACTGAAGTTGTATCAGTTTTAGTGACTTCTCTAGCAGCATGAATCTCATCGTTCATAACTACTAATACACCTTTGCCAATACTTTGTTTACTAGCTGCTACGCTTACTGCGTTATATAAGTTAAGTGCGCCATCACTACTCATAGATGTAGCACTTCTCATAGCGCCAACTAAAACTATAGGTTTTTTAGTTTTTACTACTAGATCTAAAAAGTACGCAGTTTCTTCCATAGTATCAGTACCATGAGTTATAACTACTCCATCAACATCTTTTTGTTTTAAGAGGGTATCTACGCGCCTAGCTAACTTTAGCCAAACTTCATCGTTCATATCTTGAGAGCCTATGTTTGAGACTTGCTCTCCTTTAATGTTTGCTATGTTTTTTAACTCAGGTACTGCTTCTAAAAGTTTATCTACTCCTACAACTCCTGCAGTATAAGAAGAGTTAGTAGCACTATTACTACTTCCAGCTATAGTGCCCCCAGTAGCTAGTATGACTATATTAGGTTTAGCAAGCATGACGCCAAGGCTTAGGGCTAGTGCCATTAATATCCTTTTAAACAAATTAGATCCTTTTAATGTAGAATGTTTAATTTTACAAAAAAACAATCACTAGCTACATAAGTTTTATAAGAGATTTTAAGTTTATATGTTTAGATTCTATATTTTAATACTTTCTTTTTTTATCCTGCTTATTTTTTTTGTGATTTTTGTCAGTACGAAACGGGCGAGAGTAGTGCTATCGCCTAATAACACAACGTGTTATGTCATTGCGAGGAGACATGGAATATGTCGACATGGCAATCCATATATTCTGTCTTTTTCGTTTTTTGTGATAGCAAAAACCTAAAGACGAGAATGCCTTTGGCAGTGTGATTTTTAATTTCCTAGCTTTTGTATATTTATGAGATTTAATAATATAAGAATAAAAACTTTTATTAAAGTTTATTAAGTTGACATAACTTTTATTTTAAACCTTCTTGTAATCTAACATCTTTTCTACTATCTCTTCTGCGCCTTCACTTTTTATAAGACCTTGAAGTCCTTCTGAAACCTCTTTTAAAGGGAAGTTAAAGATCTCTTCTAAGATAGAATCTTCACTTTTTTCTGCTAACTCACTTTCTGTGTAAAGTAAGGCTAGATTTTTAGATTCCAAAAACTTAGCATTAAAAAACTGGTGATTTTTAGCAGCATAGGGGTAGGGGACAAAGAGGGCAGGGAGACCATTTGCACTTAACTCCCAAAGAGTGCTTGCCCCACTTCTACTTATAGCAAAGTCACTACTTGCCATCAAATCTGGCATATCACTCCTAAAGTCAAAAACTTCAGCCTTTATACCTAAGTCGCTATAGGCATCTTTTATCTTTTCATACTCAAGTTTGCCAGTTTGATGAAGTATTTTTATGCCTTTAGAATCTAGTAAGGGCGCTAGGCGTAAAGCAAGATTATTTATAGCCCTTGCGCCTTGAGAGCCCCCTAGGAAAAGGATAGTTTTTATATCTGTGCGCACTCTTGCGCTTTGGAAAAACTCGACTTTAACTGGATAGCTAGTTTCTATCAAATCTGGAACATTTAAAGGAAAGCTTGAAAAGATTCTAAGTGCTTTTTTAGCTAAGACGCCATTAGCTTGACCTAAGATAGAGTTTTGTTCGTGTAAAAAAAGTGGGCACTTATACATAAAAGCGCCAAAACTAGCAGGAGCGCTACTAAAGCCACCAACACTTATAACGTGAGTTACATTTTCTTTTTTTAGAATCTTTCTTGCCCTTAGGCTAGCTTTTAAGATAAAAAGCAAGTTTAAAAGCTTTATGATGATATTTCTACCAACTACAGGTTTGGAATCTAAAAAGTAAGCCTTGCTAAAAAGCCTATTATCTTTAGAGCCCTCTCCAAACCAGGCCCTATCTTGGCCTATAGTTGAGCCTATATAAATGCACTTTATGCCTAGTCTTCTGCAAGCTAGGGCTAGGGCTTTAACTATGCTTAAATGCCCGCCAGTGCCTCCACCGGCTATGCAAATTTTTATATTATTTTTATCTTCTTTAGTCATATCATCTTCTAACTCTGCCATGCTTCTAGCCTTTCTTTTTTAAACTCTAAGAATCTAGATTCCATTATAGCTTTTCTAGCCTCTCTAACTAGATTTAGATAAAAGTAGAGATTATGGATGCTTGCAAGGCGGTGATAGGTTATCTCGTGGGCTTTAAAAAGGTGGTGAAGATAGGCGCGTGAGTAGTTTTTGCAAGTGTGGCAGTTGCAGTTTTCATCAAGTGGGAGGTGAGAAGTAGCATGCATGGCATTTTTGATATTTATCTTACCCTTGCTTGTAAAGATGCTTGCATTTCTTGCATTTCTTGTAGGCATAACACAATCAAACATATCAACCCCTCGCTCTATACCTTCTAGTATGTCTCTAGGCGTTCCAACTCCCATTAGATATCTAGCTTTGTTTTGTGGTAAAAACTCACAACTAAAATCAATAGTATTTACCATCTCAAGAAAGCCTTCCCCAACAGCTAGCCCACCTATAGCGTAGCCATCAAAGTCTAACTCTACTAAGTCTTTTGCGCTTTGTTTGCGTAAAGTGTAGTCTGTGCCTCCTTGCATGATTCCAAAGATATTATTAGTTTTAGCAAGGCCTAACTCTTTTTGAAGTTTGTGATACTCTATGCTTTCTTTTGCCCATCTTGTAGTGCGATTTATAGAATCTAAAACCTTATCTTTGCTAGCAGGCAGGCCTATAAGATGATCTAAAACCATCATGATGTCTGAGTTTAGCGCGTACTGTATATCTAAAACTTTGCTAGGTGTGAAAGTGTGGCTACTACCATCTATATGGCTTTTAAACTCTACTCCATGCTCTAAAACTTTTACATTTCCCCCTAGACTAAAGACTTGAAAGCCCCCGCTATCGCTTAGATAGTTGCCTTTAAAGTTTGCAAACTTATGCACGCCTCCAAAGTCTTTTAATATCTCTATCCCCGGACGCAAGTACATATGATAGGTGTTAGCTAAGATTAAGTTGCAGCTAAGATTTTCTACATCAGTGCTATCAAGGGACTTTATAACCCCTTGTGTGCCAACTGGCATAAAGATAGGTGTTTCAACCTCGCCATGACTTAAGTGAAGCACTCCAGCACGGGCTTTATTGTCTTGATGTTTTAGTGTAAAAAGCATTTTCTTACTCTTTTGTATTTAGTTATTAAAAAGCTAGATTCTAATAGAAGTTAGGGGTAATATGCAAATGATAACTAAGTGAGAAAATGGCTTTTTATATCCCACTTAGTAATGGCAAAAAAGGCAAAATATCATGTGCTGCTGACATATGATATTTGCCTTCAGTTATAAGGGCTATTTCTTTTTTACTCTTTAATGCTTAGTTCATCAACTATCTCTGCTACGCTTTTTATGCTTTTTATACTCCCTATACCTGTACCTAGTGAGATATAGCCTTTTTTAGAGTTATCTTCAAGCATGCCTATACGAAGACCTAGAGTACCGCCCATAGCTTCGCCTATAGCTTCATTACTAGCGCCTGCTTTATCCATAGCTAAAAGCTTTTCTGCAAGCTCTCCTGGAAGGGACCTATAGTAATCTGGCATAGTTCTAAAAAGTAGTAAATCAAGACCATTGCTAGCAACTATTTTTTCTTTGATGCTTAAAGGTACTGGGCTTTCTTTAGCACTTATAAAAACTGAACCAGCAAAAACTCCACTTGCACCAAGGGCGTGTGCAGCCTTAGCACTACGTCTATCAGTGATACCGCCAGCTGCTAGCAAAGGGATATTTTTAAGAGAATCTGCTATCAAAGGCACTATAGAAAAAGTTCCTAGTGCCTTAGCTGGCAAAGTGCCTCCTTCATCAAAGCCAGTAGCTACTATGATATCAGCGCCTGCAGATTCTGCAAGGATGGTATTTTTCGGACTAGGATTGATGTCACGATAGATGATTTTAATATCTTCTTTTTTTAGCCACTCAAACAAAGATGGTATCACTACATCCTCGCCATAACCTGTATAAACTACTACTTTTACTCCTTCTTCTTTTAGCACGTCTAATAAAGGCTCTGTCCATATATCATCTTTAGGTCTTGGTATGATATTAACTCCAAAGGGTTTGCTAGTTAAAGCCTTAGTTTTTCTTATCTCTTCGCGCATTTTATCTGCGGCATCTTTTGGAGAAGAAGCTGCAGTTTGTGCATTTAGCCCTGCACTTGGTCCCAGTACGCCTAAGCCTCCAGCATTACTTACGCTAGCAACTAAGTTTGCATTAGTAAGCCATGATAAAGGGCCTTGTATAACTGGTTTTTGTATGTTTAATATTTCACAGACTGGGTTAGTTTTCATTAATATAAGTTTCCTTTTTAAGTTTAAATACTAGCTTTAAGTCTAGAATATTTAAGGAAACTTTTTATATTTAAGGTCTTGCTTGCGGGGTTACCTTAAGGTTTAGTTAAGTTAACACCCATTTATAAGTTTAAAAAGTTAGAAAAATGTTACTAAAAAATGGATTTTTCTTTATCATGCACTAGGAATCTAATACATGATAAAAATTATAAATGCAAACTATTTTGCTAAATACATACTAGTAATAAGTAGTGATAAAAAGGCTATCTTAAGTAGTCAACTAGCGAGAGTTGATTGATCTTACTAGTTGAAGCAAGGACGGCATTATAGTTATTAGTTAGATTATTAAACTCATTATAAGTTTTAGCTATATCAGCACCTATAGTTTCTCCTTTTATAGCACTAACTTGAGTTTTTACCATCTCTTGTCTTTGTATGGCAGATTCAAAACTCCTTGAATGGGCACCATTTTTAGCAATGATTTTTTCTATATGATCACTTAGATGGTCTATTAAAGAGATGCTATTTTGTATGCCTCTATTTTCTAAGTCATCTGAGTAGTTAGATTTATTAAGTGAGCCTGGCCTATAGATACCTTTACTAACCGCTTCTATGGCTTCATCTAGCCCTTTGAAAAAGTTTATCTTAGGGTCATCTATAGTTAGGGCTGAGTTTGCATTAAGCCTAAGCATGGCTGAGTTTGCTTTTGTGGCTTTTTCACTAAAGTCGTTTTCATCACTATCTGATATGTTAAATCTCATCCTAGTAGTTGAGCGTGTCAAGTCTTTTATGTGCATCTTGCCATCAGTGTCTAAACTTACGTCTATATTTCTAGCAGAGTCTTTTAGTAAGTTTTCATAAGCTAGCTTGTTTTCTTGTGTTGGAGCTTTTATAATCTCTGCATTTTGTAAGTCTTTTGCACTAAGATTAGAGTAGTTAAGAGCTATACTCATGGCATCCATTAACTGTCTATAAGTTATATCATTAGCCTTAGTTATGGTTACTGCTGGTGGGGCATCTTTTGGATTAAAAATAGGTATGAGTAAAGGCGCTCCTCTATCTCTTGCATCTTCTCCATCCTTAGGAGGTAGTTCTAAAAAAGTACCTTGGTCACTAAAATGCAAGCTAGCTTCAACTTTTACGCCATTATGATCATGAAGCAGCATATTATAAGTTTTATTATTAAGTGAGCCAGTAGTTACATCTATAAGCTTAGAATCTTCAGTAGCAAGTTTTGAAGTACCAGCTATGTTTTGGGCTATATTTGCATCTAGTGAGCTTCCATTTAGCCTAAAACCACCTTCTACGTAGCTTGCGCCAAGTGGAGGAGAAAAGCCATTAACACTTTTCATATTTTTATCTAAAGATTCCATATTTATACTTAGTCCATGCTCACCATCAAATGGCCCATCAACACTATCTTTTAAGGTACTTTTTACATTTTTATCAAAGATGTTTATAACACCTTCATCTATCTCTACTTCTACTTTTCCACCAAAGTAGCGTTGTATCTCATCTGTAAGATCACCTAGTGTAGCACCTTTGACATCTACTATCAAAGGCTTTCTTTTCTCTCCACCTAGGGGGGCATTATTTATCTTGCCATCATCTGTATTTGGAGATGTGCCAGTGATCTTTATGTATCTTGTATCACTTGAGACTACATCTTCTAACTTAGTTAAACGCCCAGGCATGGAGTTATCTTTATTTATAAAGACATTAGGCAAGCTTACTAGGCGGTTATCATATTTATTATCAACACCACTTACCGTGCTTAGAGTATGGGTTGGTGTGATATTTTGCATATTATAGACTTTTATATGTGCACCAAGTTTTTCTAGCTGGTCTATATTATCTACATTTTTATCACTTGAGATCATGTGAAAGTCTAGGCTAGAGCTTCCATGTTGCAAGTCTTTTATCTCTATCTCGCCCCAGGCGTTAAGTTTTACTTCTACAGCTTTAGAAAGATTAGTATTGCCAAAGGCCTTACCTATCCTTTCTAGCAAATCCTTTACCTTAGTGGCTGAGTGTTGGTTGTTATAATCTAAGTCAAGTCCAAATTTTTCTTTAAATGCACTGCCATCACTTCTAACACCTCTTATATAAAAGTACTCCTTGTCATTATTAGTAGTGTTGGTGTCATTATCACCTATTAGATCTCTTAGGGTATCGCTTTCTTTTATAAAAACTTCTTTAGGCTCTGCTGTTTGATTATCAGCGTCCATCGTGCCAGGGTGTAAAAGTCTTTGATTATAAAGAGGCATATTAGTAGTTATCTTTCTAGACTTATCATTATCAGCACTTAGAAATAAGTCTTTACCAGTTATATTAAAAGGAACTTCGTTTTTAGAGCCAAGTAGGGCTTTTAACTCTTGATTATTCCCCCTATAAGTGCCATCATCATCAAAAGGTCTTTCATCTACTCTGCTTCCTCCAAAGATAAACTCTCCACCTATGGAAGTATTAGCCACGTTTATGATGTGGTTTCTTATGCTTTTAAGATCGTTTGCTAAGGCCTGTCTTGAAGTAGGCGTATGGACTTCATTAGCTGCATATAAAAGTTTAGTTTTAAAGTCATCCATAGACTTTGAGATATCACTTAAGGCTTGGTCTGTGTTTAAAGTAGCAGTGTGAGCGCTTTTTGCTACATCTATATTTTGACCTAGTGTTGTTTCATCATACTGAAGTTTAAGATTCTGATTAAAGATGCTTGAGTCTTGATATGGCTGTTGGATCTTCATGCCAGAGGCTATCTTTGCGTTAGTGTCATTTAGCTTTTCTGCGAGCGCGCTTTGATTATTTGCCATCTGATTATATTTAGTGCCAAATGTTACTCTCATCTGCATCCTGCCTTTATGTAGTACGTAAGTGAAAGCAAAATGCATTCCTTACTATATGGTTCTTAGCTTCACTTATATCGTCATTTAAAAGCTTGAAGTAAAAAGATCTTAAGTTAAAACTAGTTTAGATTAAGTTTTTTGCTTGTAACTAATGTTATAAATCTGGCTTCTTTTGAGATAAAATTAAAATCTTCATTTAAGACTTAGGATAGGCATGAATTATATAGATATAATTGTTTTAATAATCGTCATACTGCTTTCTTTGCGCGGTTTTATAAATGGCTTGATATATGAAATATTAAGTATTATAGGTTTAGTTTTAGGAGCCTATCTAGGCGCAACTTATGGTAGGGATGTTGGAATCTTATTTGATAAACATGCCTTGCATTTTACTTCGACTTTTGTGATTAACGCTATAGGTTTTGCCATAGTTTTTTTGGTTGTTTGGATAGTGTGTCTTTTTATAGGCATCTTTATATCCCGCTTTACTTTAGTTCCTAGTCTTAGCTTTTTAAATAAGATTCTAGGCTTTTTGTTTGGCTTAGTTAAAAACTTTATCATTCTTTCACTTATAGTATTTGGCATATCTTATACACCATTTTTTATGAACTTTGCCAAAAAAGCCCAAAAGGAATCTACTACTTTTGAGTTGATGATACAAACTGGTGGAGGTATACTAAGACATGCTTGGTTGATGGATGAGATGAAAAAAGTAGATCTTAAAAATGCTGCTAATATAAAAGATAGTGTTAATAGCGCTACAAAAGCCATACAAAACAAGCTTAATAAGACAGTACAAGACCTAGGAGGTCAAGGAAAAGATGCTATAAACAATGCAGTTAATACCAACTTAGATGAGGTCATAGATAAGGTTAAAGATAAGGTAGAAAATCCAAACTCTAATCTAATGGATACTAAAACAGATTCCAAACCTACTTCACCTAAGCCTATCTCAGAGGATAATAACTAAACTACAAAAGGAAGCCCATGTTTGAAAACCAGTACATTACCCAACGCATACAAAAGTCACAAGAGCTAAGAGAGCTAGGATTTAACCCTTATGATAACTCTTGTGAAAAAGAGCTTAGCAATGCTAGTTTTTTAAAAAAGTATAAAGATGTAGACTTAAGCACTCCTAATATGGATATAAAAGAAAGCTTAAGCGGGCGTGTAAAGTTTATGCGTCTTATGGGTAAGGCAAGCTTTATGAAGATAGAAGATGAAAGCGGGGTTGTGCAGATTTACTTTTCACAAAATGAGTTAGGTGAGCACTTTAAGATTCTAAAAAAGTATCTTGAAGTAGGGGATATAGTGCAAGCTAGTGGCTTTCCTTTTGTAACTAAAACTGGCGAGCTTAGTCTTCATGCCCTAAGTCTTAAGATACTAACTAAGGCCATAGTGCCACTGCCTGAAAAGTTCCACGGTCTTAGTGATATAGAGCTGCGTTATCGCCAACGCTACTTAGATCTAATAATGAACAAAGACGTAATGGAAACTTTTAAAATACGTAGCAAAATAGTTAGTAGTGTAAGGGCTTTTTTTGAAGATAAAGGCTTTTTAGAAGTAGAAACTCCTATGCTTCATCCAATCCCAGGTGGGGCTAATGCTAGGCCTTTTATAACCCACCATAATGCCCTTGATGTAGATAGATATTTACGCATAGCACCAGAGCTTTACTTAAAAAGGCTTATAGTTGGTGGCTTTGAAGCAGTTTTTGAGATAAATCGTAACTTTAGAAATGAAGGCATGGATCACTCTCATAACCCTGAATTTAGCATGATAGAGTTTTACTGGGCTTATCACACCTATAAAGATTTAATAGAGCTTACTAAGGATCTTTTTAAGTATATCTTAGCAGGTCTAGGCATGGAATCTAAAGTAGTTTATGGCGAGTACACTCTAGATCTAGCTAACTTTAATGTGGTGACTTTAAAAGATTCTATAACTTCTATAGGCGGGGTGGATAAAAGCATCGTTGAAAGTCACAAGGACTTAGAATCTTTTCTTAAAGCTAAAGGCTTTGAAACTGCTAATCTAAGCTATGGAAAGCTTTTAGGTCTAGCTTTTGAAGAGTTAGTAGAATCTAAACTAATAGATCCAACTTTTATAACAGAGTACCCAATCGATATAAGCCCACTTGCAAGAAGAAATGATGCTAATCCAGAGATCGCTGATAGGTTTGAGCTTTTTATAGCAGGTAAAGAGATAGCTAATGGGTTTAGTGAGCTAAACGACCCTTTAGATCAATTAGAGCGTTTTAAAGAGCAAGTAAAAGCAAAAGATGCAGGTGATGAAGAAGCCCAGTACATGGATGAAGACTACGTGCAAGCACTTGGCTACGGTATGCCTCCAACGGCAGGGCAGGGTATAGGCATAGATAGATTAGTTATGCTTTTTACTAATAGTTCTAGCATAAAAGATGTTATATTATTCCCGGCTATGAAACCACAAGATTAAAGGCCCAAAAGGCAGTAATTAAGCTATAAGCAAACCAACTTTAAGGAGCAAAGATGTCGTATTTTATGGAAAAAAGTGATAAAGAGATTTTTGATTTAATACAAAAAGAACTAGTTAGGCAAAATGAGCATTTAGAAATGATAGCAAGTGAGAACTTTACTTTTCCAAGCGTTATGGAAGCTATGGGAAGTGTTTTAACCAATAAATACGCAGAAGGCTATCCAGGTAAGCGCTACTATGGGGGCTGTGAGTTTGTAGATGAGATAGAAACTATAGCAATTGAACGTATAAAAAAGCTTTTTGGCTGTAACTTTGCTAACGTGCAACCTCACTCAGGATCTCAAGCAAATGGTGCAGTATATGCCGCTTTACTAAAACCATATGATAAGATCATGGGCATGGCTTTAAGTCATGGAGGACATTTAACTCATGGTGCAAAAGTTAGTTTAACTGGTAAGATGTATCAAAGCTTTTTTTATGGGGTAGAACTAGATGGTAGGATAGATTATGACAAGCTAGCAGACCACGTACAAGTAGTACAGCCTAATATGCTAGTTTGTGGATTTTCAGCTTATACTAGAACGCTTGATTTTAAAAGGCTTAGAGAGATAGCAGATAGTGTTAATGCCATCTTGCTAGCTGATGTTGCCCATGTTGCAGGACTTTGTGTAGCTGGCGAATATCCTAACCCTTTCCCTTACTGTCACGTAGTAACTACTACTACTCATAAGACCTTAAGAGGCCCTAGAGGTGGAGTTATACTAACTAATGATGAAGAGATGGCTAAAAAGATAGATAAGATGGTCTTCCCTGGAATCCAAGGTGGCCCTTTAATGCATGTCATTGCAGGTAAGGCTGTAGGCTTTGGAGAAAACTTAAAGCCAGAGTGGAAAACTTATGCTAAACAAGTTAAGGCTAATATAAATGCACTTGCAACTGTGCTAGTAGGTAGAGGCTTTGAACTAGTAAGTGGTGGAACTGATAACCATCTTATACTGATGAGTTTCTTAAAAAATAGCTTTAGTGGAAAAGATGCAGATATCGCACTAGGTAATGCTGGAATCACTGTTAATAAAAACACAGTTCCAGGTGAAACTAGATCTCCTTTTATAACTAGTGGAGTGCGTATAGGCTCACCTGCATTAACAGCACGCGGTATGAAAGAAAGAGAGTTTAAGATAATAGGCAACTGGATAGCTGATATCTTAGAAAACATAACAGATACTAATCTCCAAGCTAAGATCAAAAAAGAGATAAAAGAGCTTACAAAAGATTTCATTATCTATGATAGAGCTATATATTAGTATCTAACCAACTTAAGGGTTATAGATGCAAGAGATAGAATTAAAGCTTATCAAAATGGATACTAGCCACTACTATAAAAGAGTAGATGGCATAGGTAAAAAACTAGTTTATTTGGGTAAAACTTTTTATGATAACTTTGAAAGGGTTGATGCGCCTTTGACGTCTATGGTTATAAAGGCACATCTAAATAGAGAGATAGTTGTAGCTCATGATTTATTACTTCAAGGTGGAACTAAGGTTGAAAATATAGTCTTTGACTATAACGGATATAATCCTGAGCGTTTCTATCATAAAGCACAGCTTATACTAAGAGAAGAGGGCTATCAAAACTTTACAGCCTACACTACAGCTAATCCTAAACATCTACACCTTTATATACATAAAGGTCACACAGAGATAGGGGAAGGTAGAAGGCTTGCTAAAAGTTTATCGATGAGGTTTTCTCAAGTTATGCCTGTTGAGTGGAAGGCGTTGCCAACTGATGAGTTGCCGCCTTGTTATAATATTTTAACACTTCCTTATGAGGTTTTTGCTAAAGAGAGGGGAAGCTGGTCTAAGTATATGTAGCTTATGCTTAAAAAGCATGCTTTGTGTTGTAAATAGAAATATTTAACTTTGCGTATATGATAAAATGGACGCTAACGTTTTTAGGTAAAAGGAGATTTAATGCCAAATAGTGAAAAAGAGCCAAATGACATTCTTATGAGTGGTAAAAATACAGAAGCCAAAAAGAGTAAAAAACTAGTTTTTTTGCTTATAGTGGCTATTGTTATCGTGGTGATTTTGATCATTGCTATTTGGACTTTAAGTAGGGAAGTGAATAAACCAGTAAGTAATATCATTCCAGTTGATAAGTCTATGGAAAAGCTACCTAGTCAGAGTATGGATACTACTAAGATGACAACAAACTCTAAAGATGACTTGCACTTAATGCCACTTGATAATCAAACTAAGTCAAATGGTGCAGATAGCAGTACAGATATATCTAAAACATCTATGGATTCTAATGCTTCATCTATGAATGCTACTCCACTTGGTGCTTCAAATCCTGAAAACACTCCAAGCCCAGTTGCTACTCCAACTAGTTCTAATGTGGAATCTAAAAATCCTCTAGATACTAAGTTTAGCAGTCTTGAAGATGATCCAAAGTTTAAAGCCTTGCTTAGTAAAGAAGAAGAAAAGAAAGCACACAACACAGCCAAGCATGAGTCTTTAAAGCCTCTTATATTAAAGCATGAAAATGACGTGCCTAAAGAAGTTGGTCTTATGAGCCAAAAAGCACATGAGCCAAAAGAACATAAAGCACATAATGCTATGCCTAAAAATGCAAAAGAGCAAAAAGCAAGCGATCTTATGCATAAACAAATGCATAAAAAGATAGCAGATGAGAAGCCTAAAGCCCAAGCGCACAAAGAAGCAAACAAACAAGAGGCAAACAAACAAGTAATTAAAGAGCCAAGTAAGCAAGTAAAACCAGTTAATGATATCCAAGCTAAAAAGCCTTTAAATGTAGTTAATGGAGTAGTGGCAACTCAGCCTGGAATCTATCTTCAAGTGGGTGTGTTTAGTCAAAAACCAAACGCTAAGTTCATAGAAAAGATCTCAAAGTATGGCTATAAAGTAAAACAAGGCACAGTTGAAGATAAACCAGTTACTAGATATTTACTAGGGCCTTATAAAAGTAAGCTTGATGCCACAAAAGATGTAGAAAAGATAGGACAAGAACTAGAGATAGGAAAACCAGTTTATTACGAAATAAAATAGATTAGCAAGGCTGATAACGATGAAACTAAAAGTACAAAATGCACCCTATGTAGCAAACCAAATCATACAAGATCTAAGCAGATCTCCTTTGGTTAGGCTAGGGGCTAGCAGCAAGCTTTCAAAGACGGCTGAGAATATAATCTTAGAAGATATGAGGCTAGAGCTAAGGATAGAAAATGAAACTAGAGATATCTTAGAAGAGTATCAAGATGATATAGATGATATGCAGCTAGATGAAAGAGATCTTTTTAACAAGATAAAAAGACAGCTTTCAGCAAAGTATCATTTTGAGCTAGATGAAAAAGATAGATACTCCAAACTAAGCCATGAGATACTAGATAAGTTGCTAGAAGAAGATGAGATAAGCTTTGTTGTTAGTTATAACGATATAAAAAATATCATACACGCTTCATTTGATAAGTTTATAACTTTTCAAAGCACAGCAAGAAATGCAGTGTTAGAAAAGCTAGAAAACTATAAGCGAAGGTTGATACCTGGAAGTGATGAGTATGAAGTGATATTTAATAGATTATATGAAGAAGAGATGGCAAAAAAAGGGCTTATATGAGTGAGTTAAAACCTATATATTTATATTTTTCTAATGGTTGTTTTTTAGAAGCAAGAAGTTTTGGAAGTGAGGGCACAAAAGTAGGTGAAGCAGTTTTTAACACTTCCATGACAGGCTATCAAGAAATAACTAGCGATCCAAGTTATGCTGGACAGTTTATAGTCTTTAGTATGCCAGAGATTGGTATAGTCGGCACTAATAGTTTTGATAATGAATCTTTTAAACCAAGATGCAAAGGCATCATAGTAAGAAATGAAAATGAGTTTCACTCATCTTTTAGAAGCGAAGAGGGACTAAGGGTCTATCTTAAAGAAAATGGAATCTTAGGCATAACTGATATAGATACTAGAGGTCTAGTTAAGATGCTAAGAAAATATGGTGCTTTAGAGATGATAGCTTCAACTACTATAAGTGATAAAGATGAGTTAAAAGCAAAACTAGATTCCTCTTTAAAGATAAGCGAGATAGACTACATCAAAGAAGTAAGCACAAAAGATCCTTACTCTCATACTAAAACTAACTTCAACTATGAAAGCTGGGACTATAAAGAAAAAGATGGGCTTAGTAAAACTATAGCTGCTATAGATTTTGGTATAAAGAAAAACATACTTCATGAGCTAGTAAACGTGGGCTTTAAGGTAGAAGTTTTTCCTCAAGACTATGATGAAAAAGCACTCATACAAGACTATAAAGATAAAAAACTACATGCTGTGTTTTTATCTAATGGCCCAGGTGACCCACTAATTTTAACTAATCAAGTAGAAAAGATAAGAGCTCTTATAGAAGCTAAAATCCCTATCTTTGGAATCTGTCTTGGTCACCAGCTTTTAAGCATAGCACATGGCTATCCAACTTATAAGCTAAAGTTTGGTCACCATGGGGCTAATCACCCAGTTAAAAACGAACTAGGTCTTGTAGAGATAACTTCTCAAAATCATAACTATAATGTCCCAGAAGAGATACAAGAAGTAGCCTTTGTAACCCACAGGAATCTTTTTGATAATACCATTGAAGGAGTGTGTTATAAAGATGGAAATATCTTTTCAGTCCAACACCACCCAGAAGCAAGCCCAGGACCTAAAGAAGCTAGTAATATCTTTGCAAAGTTTTTTGCACAAGTTTCACTTTAACATGCAAGTATTAAGCTAACTCCTATGTCAAAAGTACTAAGTTTTTTATACTCAAAGATTGCTTTTTTTGTCTTAGTGGTATTTATATCTAGTGTTTTTTGGCACACTTTATTTGGCGCTAGCACGGGCTTTGATTTAAGTCAGATCTCAGAGCTTTTAAATATAGCTAAAAATAAGGGCTTAAAAGCTATCCCTACAGGTAGTGAGCTTTCTAAGATCCAAGCAAGCCGTCTTTCAACTGATACAAAAATGAGCAAAGATCAAATAGAACTAGGAAAGATGCTTTACTTTGATCCACGCCTAAGTGGAAATAAAGAGCTTTCTTGTAATAGCTGTCACAACTTAAGTCTAGGCGCTACTTCACAGGTAAGAAAAGAAAACAACCCTGCCTTGTTAAATGCTCCTACACTTTATAATGTCGTTTTTAATAATATCATGCACTATAACGGCGATATAACCGATACCAGGTCTAATAACCCAGGGAAAAAAGATACCACTCTTAGTGCTTTAAGTAAGGCTATACTAGCTTCTTTTACTAGTAAGGATGAGTTAAATAACACTACTAAAGGCATGATGAAGTCTTTAGATGATATAAAAAACTATAAGTATCTATTTAATAGGGCCTATGGTAGTGATGTAAAAGTTACCCCAGCTTTAGTAGCAGATACTATAGCTAGCTTTGTAGCAACACTAACTACACCTTCACGCTTTGATGATTTTTTACATGGCAACTTAAAAGCACTTAGCCAAGATGAGCTAGAAGGACTAGTGCTTTTTATAAAACAAGGTTGTATCAGCTGTCACACTGGGGTTAATCTAGGTGGTACTATGCAACCTTTTGGAGTGCTTAAACCTTACAAGTTTGCAAGTCTTGGAGGCTTTAAAGGCGACGCACATGGCAACGTAAAAGTACCTACACTAAGAAATATAACTTTAAGTGAGCCTTATTTTCATAATGGTGGTTATAAAGAGCTTCATAAAGCCATAGATGAGATGGCAAGAATCCAAATAGGCATCAACTTATCTAGTAGGGAAACTAAGTTAATAGCTGACTTTTTAAGTTCACTTGATGGATATATAAAGCCAGTTAGGCTACCACTTTTACCTTCAAGCTATCATGATATAGATGAAAAAAGCTCTATAGATGATCTTAGATAATGCAGTTTTTCATACATAAAGATGCAGGTAGTGAGCATATAGTCTTGAAAGAAGAAGATTATCACTACATTTTTAGAGTGCGTAGGTTGCAAAAAGATTCTGTCTTTAAAGTTTTTAACTATGCAGATAGAATCTTTACTTATAAGGTAGTGGATGTTAAAAAGGGCCTTTTGGTTAAGATAGATGAAAGTGAGATCATAAAACAAGCACCTTTAGGAGCTCATATCATCCTAGCTTTAATAGACTTAAAAGATATATATGAGCTACTAAGCTTTTTAAATGAGATAAATGCAGCAAAACTTAGTATATTTCAAGCTAGCTTTTCACAAGGTAATAGGACTTTAAACCTTGAAAAAGCAAGCAAGATAGTAAATCTTTCATGCATGCAGTGCGGACGTTTTGTGCCTTTGGAGTTAGAAGTTTTAAAAGACTTAAAAGAGGTTTTAAACTTGTATCCAAACGCTTTAGGGCTTAATAAAGACACTAAGCTTTTAAGTGAGATTCCAGCCATTAAGCCTCCTTTAATCATAGGGCCAGAAGGTGGTTTTAGTAAAGATGAGTTAGAGCTTTTAAAAGATAGGCTTTACTCTTTAAACTCTCCTTTTATATTGCAAGCGCATAATGCAGCAAGGCTTGCAGCAAGTTTATTTTCATCTAGTTTATAAGAGCTTAACTTTATAGAATCTATTTTTTAGATTCTATAAAAAACTGTTTTAACGTTAGTAGTAGACGCAGTCCACAGTGTAGTAATCTTATAAGTTGCAAGCACTTAAGCTTTTTTATTAGATGTTAAGTTTACGGCAAGATTGTCACAGGGTGTTTTACACCCTTCGTAATAACAGATTGCAAAGATTACAAAAAAAAGTAATACTGCCTATGATATATCATTGTTTTTATTGCCTTAAGAGTTGCTACTTAGCTTGTAGATAAAAAACTTAGTGCTAGCTTAAAAAAAGAGAATTTAGCACTAAAAGTTTATAGTGCAAATGAATATATTTAATATAGCTATAAACTCATTCTTTATCTGTAGATATCCCAGTCCATGGCTTAAAGTTGGGTAAGTCTAAATCAAACTGCATAAGCACTTTTCCTAAAATATGCGTTATTTGCATATCCATAAGGTCTTTAGAAGAAGCATTAGATTCTATAAAATCTTGTTTTAGTTGATAGAAGCTTAAAAGTGGTGGGATTATTACGTAGCCTAGTTTTGAGCACTTATACATATTTTTAAGATGGATTTGAGATAAAGGCATCTCTCTAGGCACTAAAACTACTTTGCGTCCTTCTTTTATGCACACATCAGCCGCTCTAGTTATAAGCGAGTTTGAAAGGCCTACTCTAAGGCTTGCAAGTGTTTTCATGCTAGTAGGCACCACTATCATCCCAGCTGTTTTATAAGTCCCACTAGCAATGCAGGCTCCTAGATTACTATCATCATGGATATAAGTACTTAGTGGGTAGAGGTCTTTTTTAAGACTTAAACTAGTCTCAGCTTTAAAAGTAGTTTTTGCACTTTTAGAGACTATGAGATGGGTTTTAACCTCCTTAAACTCCTTTAAAAACTGTAGTAATTTGTAACTTAAATATACTCCACTAGCCCCTGTAACACCTACTATTAATTCCATTTTTACGCCTTTATATTTTTACACTAATAATTTATGCTTAAATGAGTAAAAATGTAAAAACTAAACTACTATATGTAACTATTAGTTACTACATATACTCTATGAACTCTTCGTGTAGGTAAAAATTATGAATTTTTCCTAACTTTTAAGTAAGGTAGAAATCATACCAACATAAAGGATAGCAAAAATGCATATAAACAAGAAGAAAGCACCGTTGTTTTTTGACTTTTTACGAGTCAGGCGAAATATTTCCATGGTCTTAACAATAGTGATATTTATAACTTACTATGGAATCATGATTTGTGTTGGCTTTTTCCCGGACTTTTTGGGCATACGCATAGGGGATAGTTCTGTTAGTTTGGGGATAATTTTTGGGCTAAGCTTTATAGTCTTAAGCATTATCTTAACTGGGGTTTACACCTATATAGCAAATACATTTTTTGATAGGGAGCTAAAAGAGGCACTAGATCAGATGAAGCAAAACCATCTTATAGATGATAAGGGTTTAATTATTGATGAAGTAAGGAGAAAAGATGTTAAAGCAACTACTTAGACTGGGGTTTTTTATAACACTAGGAGGGATATTTAGTGCCATGCAAGCAGCACCAGCCTTAGAAGGGGAGGTGGTTAGGGCACCTTTAAATGTAACAGCTATTGTTTTATTCTTCGTATTTGTTATAGCAACTTTATTTATTACTTACTACTCAGCAAGACAGACTAGATCAAGGGATAGTTTTTATACAGCAGGTGGGGATATAGGCGGCTTTAAAAATGGTCTTGCTATAGCTGGGGATTATATGAGTGCGGCTAGCTTGCTTGGAATCTCAGCCCTTGTTTTTACTAATGGCTTTGATGGACTAATCTATGCTATAGGATTTTTAGCTGGCTGGCCAGTAGTGCTATTTTTGATAGCTGAAAAGTTTAGGAATCTAGGAAAGTTTACTTTTACAGATATAGCAGCTTTTAGGTTACAGCAACGTCCTATTAGAACTGTAAGTGCGATATCTGCTTTAATCGTTGTTATTTTTTATCTAATCGCTCAGATGGTTGGAGCAGGTGAGCTTATAGAGCTACTTTTTGGCCTTCCTTACTCATGGGCTGTGATCATAGTTGGAATCTTAATGATAATCTATGTGACTTTTGGAGGCATGCACGCTACTACTTGGGTGCAAATCATTAAAGCAGTCTTACTTTTAATAGGTGTTAGCATACTAGCTTTCTTAGTTTTAAAAGTTAGTAAGTTTGACTTCACTGACTACTTTGCCAAAGCTGTGCAAGTGCATCCAAAAGGTGAGGCCATCATGCAGCCAGGTAGTTTTATAACTGACTGGGTATCAGCTATATCACTAGGGCTTGCTTTGATGTTTGGAACTGCTGGGCTTCCTCATATATTAATGAGATTTTTCACTGTAAAAAGTGCTAAAGAAGCTAGAAAGTCAGTCTTTTGGGCAACTACTTTTATAGGCTATTTTTACATAGTGGTCTTTATTATAGGTTTTGGTGCGATTGCTTTTTTAACTGGCAAGACTAAGGCTAGTAATATGATAGCTATAGAGTTAGCCCAGCTTTTAGGGGGAGATGCACTTTATGGCTTTATCTCAGCAGTAGCCTTTGCAACTATCTTAGCTGTTGTTGCAGGCCTTACTATAAGTGGGGCTAATGCCATAGCGCATGATTTATATGCTAATGTTATAAAAAATGGCAAAGCCGATCCTGCAAAAGAGCTAAAATATAGCAAGATAACAACTATAGTTCTAGGTATCATAGCTATCATACTAGGCATAGTTTTTAAAGGGCAAAATATAGCCTTTATGGTAGGACTTGCTTTTGCCATAGCTGCAAGTGTAAACTTTCCTATACTTATCATGTCTTTATACTTTAAAGGGCTTACTACAAGAGGCGCTTTTTGGGGTGGGATCATAGGACTTATAGTCGTTGTGGCTTTAACCGTACTAGGACCAGGTGTTTGGATAAAAAGCTTTGGCTTTGAAAGTGCTATCTTTCCTTATAGCACACCAGCAATCTTTTCTATGCCTATAACTTTTATCTTAGTTTACATACTTTCTAAACTAGATAGCTCAGATAGAGCTAGGATTGATAAAGCAGGTTTTGAAGCTCAAAAGTTTAGAGCAGATACTGGTATAGGCGCAAGCACTGAGATAACTCACTAGTTAAAATTAACCTAAAAGTTTTTAACTTTTAGGTTAAAACTAAGGTGTCTTTATGCTAGGTTATAGCTTAGATTCTATTAAGGAACTAAGCTTTTTGTAGCACCTAAGTGCTTATGTAAATAGAATCTATTTAATGTGTGCAAGCATATAAAGCCATAGTAAGTAGTCTATCTACATAGCCTATCTCATTATCATACCAGGCTAGGACTTTTACATTATTACCTAAGGCTATAGTTTTATCTGGAATGTAAATAGCATTAAATCTAGAGCCCAAAAAGTCACTACTTACTCTTTCGTCATTATCTATTTCTATGATTCCTTTCATAGAATCTTTTGAAGCCTTACTAAAAACTTCATTTAGCTCTTCTTTATTTGTGTCTTTTTTAAGCACTGCACTTACGTCTATTAGACTAACATCAGGTGTTGGCACACGCACGGCAAAGCCATCTAACTTGCCATTTAACTCAGGCAAGATCTTACCTATAGCTGAAGCTGCTCCAGTTGAAGTTGGAATCATATTTAGCGCACTTGCCCTTGCACGCCTTTTGTCTTTGTGCTTTACATCTAAGACGTTTTGGTCATTTGTGTAGCTATGAATTGTAGTCATTAGTGCTTTTTCTAGTCCAAAAGTATCATGAAGTACCTTTATAACTGGTGCTAGGGCGTTAGTAGTACAACTTGCATTAGATATAACGCTTTCTCCTTTATAGTTTTTATGATTTACTCCATAAACAAACATAGAAGTGTTTTTAGCAGGGGCTGAGATAACTACTTTTTTAACATTATGTTGTAAGTGAAGGCTGGCATTTTCAAGGTCATTAAACTTTCCAGTACACTCTAAAACACAAGTTGCCTCACCGAAGTTAAGGGCTTTTATATCTCTGTTGCTTAAAACCTTTACTTTTTTACTTTTTCCTATGCTTAAAGTTTCTTCATCTACTTTTTGTGCTTCATAGCTTCCATGCACTGAATCATACTTTATTAAGTGTAAAAGCATATCTATGCTTGCAGTCGTGTTTAAGGCAACCAACTCCATATCATCCCTCTGGCCTATAAGTCTTGCACAGCCTAGCCCTATCCTTCCAGTCCCATTTATCGCTACTTTGATCTTACTCATTTTTCACCTTTATGTTTAGTTTCTTCAAGGATGTGTGGTTTACATGCCTTGATTTTGAATAAAGATTATAGATAAAATGCTACCACTTTATATCAAAAGTTAAAAATACACAAGGAGAACCCTATGAATAAGGCAGATTTTATAGAATCTATGAAAGAGATAGGAGGCTATGATAAAAAAGTTGATGCAGAAAAAGCACTAAAGGCCTTTATTGGTGCAGTAGAAAAAGTGTTAGAATCTAATGAAAGCATAGAGTTAGCTGGATTTGGTAAGTTTGAAAACAACCTTCAAAAAGGCAAAACTGGAAAAGTCCCAGGAACTGATAAGACTTACAAAACAGAAGATAAGTTTGTTCCAAGATTTCGCCCAAGCAAAACTCTCAAAGATAAAATTTCCAAAGTAAAATAAATCATCATTCAACTTTGTATTATCTAGTCTAGCAACATAGATTAGGTAAAATGCGTCGTTTATATCTCCTACTATATATGAGATATAAAATCAAATACTTAAGGAATGGTATGGAATTTTACTCATATATTAAAGGCCTGCATCTGATATTTTTAATATCATGGATGGCGACACTTTTTTACTTGCCTAGACTTTTTGTGTATCACGTAGAAAATATAAATGTGTCAGACTACGTCAAGGTAGTGCGAATACAAGAGCATAAACTTTACTACTACATAGGATGGCCAGCACTTGTTTTAACTGTAATCACAGGTATAGTACTAATAGCAATGCAACCAAGCATCATGACTTCAGGTGGCTTTATGCACGTTAAGTTATTATGTGTTGTTTTGCTTATCATCTATCATTTTGTGTGCGGAAACTATGTGAAAAAATTTAAAACTAATAACGTCAAAAGAACTTCTAAGTTTTTTAGAATCTTTAATGAAATACCTACGATACTACTAATCATAATAATATATATGATAGTAGTTAGACCATTTTAAAGTTTTTAGCCTATGAAGTTATGGGGAACTAGATTTGCCAAAAGTCAATCAGAGCTTTTAGAGCTTTTTAACGCAAGCATAGATTTTGATAAAACGCTTTATAAACAAGATATAAAAGGATCTAAGGCGCATGCACTAGGCCTTTTTAAGATAAAAATCTTAACTAAGGAAGAGTTAGATTGCATAACTTCTGGTCTTGATGTCATACAAAAAGAGATAGAGGAAGGAAACTTTACTTTTAAACTAGCTCATGAAGATATACATATGAGTATAGAAACTAGGCTAACTGAGTTAATAGGCGAAGTTGGAAAAAAGCTTCATACTGCAAGATCTAGAAACGATCAAGTAGCCTTAGATTTTAGTCTTTACTGTAATGAAGAAAATATCAACTTACAACATTTAATCTTAGAGTTAATCACAACTCTAACTAATATAGCCAGCCTTCATACAAGCACTTTAATGCCAGGCATGACTCATCTCCAACATGCCCAACCTATAAGCTTTGGCTTTCATATGATGGCGTGGGTTGCTAGTCTTAAAAAAGACTATCTTCGTTTTAAAAGTGCCTTAGAGCGTAATGATGAGTGTCCTTTAGGAAGTGCAGCCCTAGCAGGCAGTGTTTATGGGAATGATAGAGATTTTGTAGCTAAAACGCTAGGCTACAAAAGAGCTAGTATGAATGCAATGGAAAGTGTTAGTAGTCGTGATTTTGCCCTAGATTTAGACTATGCTATAGCAGTTTTGATGATGCACATCTCAAGGATGGCAGAAGAGCTTATACTTTGGAGTAGTTATGAGTTTAAGTTTGTAACCTTTAGTGATGAGTACTCAACTGGAAGCTCTATTATGCCTCAAAAGAAAAACCCAGATGTTGCTGAGCTTTTACGTGGTAAAAGTGGACGAACTTTTGGGAATCTAATGGCACTTTTAACCATACTAAAAGGCTTGCCACTAGCTTATAATAAAGACATGCAAGAAGATAAAGAAGGAGTTTTTGATAGCGTAGAGACTGCAAAGATTAGTCTTTTAATCTTAGATGCTTCACTTAAAACTTTAAGTATACATAAAGAAAACATGCTTGCTATGTGTCAAAAAGGCCATTTAAACGCAACAGATCTAGCAGACTTTTTAGTAAAAACTCATGGCATAGCTTTTAGAGACGCACATCATATAGTAGGAAGATGTGTTTTAAGGGCTGAGAGTTTGGGTCTTGATTTAAGTAAGATAGATTTACATGAGTTAAAAGACCTACTTCCTAGTGATGTAGATTTAAAAGCTTTAAAAGAAACGCTAGATTTAAAAGCTTGCATGGAAAGACGTGATACTTTAGGTGGTACTGCCTCATCTCAAACTGCCTTACAGATAGATGAGATAAACTCATGGTTAAGATGTGAACAAGATTCTAAAAAGACACTTTGATGAAAAACGATAAGAAATCTACAAAACAGCAAGATATCATCAACATGTTTGATGATATAGCTCCAACTTATGATAAGGCTAATAGGCTTTTAAGTCTAGGTATAGATGTAAGTTGGAGAAAAGAGGCTTGCAAAGAGGCTTTTTTAGCTCTTGAAAGTAGACATGTAGATATAGCAGATGTAGCTTGTGGTACAGGTGATATGCTAGTTCACTGGCAAGAAAGTGCTAACTTGCATAATATAGAGATAAACTCTATTGCTGGTTTTGATCCTTCTTCTGGCATGCTTGAAGTTGCTAAGAAAAAGATTCCATCTATGAAGTCTAGTCTTTATATAGCAAGTGCTACTAATCTTCCTTTAAAAGATAACTCTGTAGATATAGTTTCAATCGCCTATGGTCTAAGAAACGTAGTAGATAGAAAAGAGGCCTTAAAAGAGTTTTATAGAGTTTTAAAGCCTAATGGGGTTGTGGTCATCTTAGAGTTTACTAGTCAAAAAAAATTTAATCTTCTAACTTATCCTATGCATCTTTATACAAAGTATGCTCTTCCTATTATAGGTGGGCTAATCTCTAAAAACTTCAAAGCTTATAAATATTTACCAGATTCTATAGATAGCTTTATAACTAAAGAAGGCTTAAGTGAGGAGCTTTTGGCAAGTGGACTAGAGAGTGTATTTGTGAAAAGCTATTCAGGTATTAGCGCCTTAGTTATTGCAAAGAAAATTTAAAACTTAAACCTTTTTTAAGTTTTTGCTTAATATTTGTTTAAGCTTCTATTTTTAATGTTATAATCCTACTAGATTGAATTTAACACTAAATAAAAGGTACTTTTGATGCGAATTTTGCTTATAGAAGATACATCTTCCCAACATAAAACTTTGCATGAATCTCTAACTAATAAATATCAACTAGACATCGCAGAAAATATGAAAGATGGAAAGTACTACATAGGTATAAGAAACTATGACTTAGTTTTAAGTGCGTGGGTTTTATCTGATGGCAGTGGAAATGATATCATAACAAGCGTTAGAGAAAGACATGGACAAGTGCCAGTGATCATTTTCTCAAACTCCGTTCAACACGAGCTTGAAGCGCTTAACTGCGGTGCTGATGACTATGTTAATACCCCTATTAATAATGAAATATTACTAGCAAGAATAGAAACTAGACTAAAACTTATAAAATCAAACATTATAGAGATAGAAGACCTTGTAATAATCCCCGATGAAGAAAGAATCCTCTTTAAAGGTAAAGAAGTTGAAGTTAAAGGCAAGCCTTTTGAAGTACTAACCCACCTTGCAAGACATAAAGATCAAATAGTTAGTAAGGAGCAACTTTTAAATGCTATATGGGAAGAGCCAGAGCTTGTAACTCCAAATGTCATAGAAGTAGCCATCAATCAAATCAGACAAAAGATGGACAAAATCTTAGGCATAGACACTATAGAAACAGTAAGGCGTAGAGGCTATCGTTTCTGTTATCCTAAAAAGTAACTTTTTTAAAGCTATCTATTACTTAGGCTTGCAAAGCAAGTCTCACTCTCTTTTTTACTAGCCTTTAATTACAACTTATAACTAACACTTTTTAATCTAACAAGCCCTTAAGGACAAAGATTTTATAATCTATCCCTTACTAAGATAGCAGAGGAACACACTTATGGAATTTATGCAATCAGATAGTGAAGTAAAAAATCTCCTAGAGTTAGAACGCTCAGTTCTAAGCTCCATACTATTAGATTCAAGTAGTTTGGAATCTATAGAAGATATATTACAAGAGGGTGACTTTTATGAACCCTTGCATGCTACTATCTACAAGGCCTTTACACACCTAAATATGGATAATAATCCCATAGATATATATTTTTTAAAAAAAGAGCTTAATAAACTTTTACCTAATCATAAGATAGATGATTCAGTACTTATGAACATCTTTTCACAAAGTCCAGTTGTTCCTTTAAGTGATTATGCAAAGCTTATAAAAAGATATAGTATGAAGCGTTCCATCGCTAAGCTTAGCTCTGAGCTTGGTAGTAAGGTACAAGATTCTAGTCTTGAAGCAAGTGATATCTTAGAGTATGCTGAAAGGCAGCTTTATACACTAGCAGTTGGAGATACTACAACTTTAAGTGAGTTTTCAACCCCTCAAGATAGCTATGAAACCATACTTAAAAGTTTGGTTAGAGCTAAGGAAAGAAGTGGGGTTACTGGAGTTGATACAGGCTTTTACTATCTTAATAAGATAACAACTGGCTTTAACCCAGGTGAGTTGATAATAATAGGTGCTAGGCCTGCTATGGGGAAAACATCATTTCTACTAAGCCTTGCTTTAAACATGATAGAAAAGGGTAATGAAGTAGCTATCTTTAGTCTAGAGATGCCTTCAGAGCAACTTATATTAAGAGCTATATCTATAATAAGTGGTGTTCCTTTGCAGGTGCTAAGGGCAGGGACTTTAGATGATGAACAAAACGTAAAGTTTCAAATGGCACTAACTAAACTAGAAAGTCAAAAACTTTTTATTAGTGAAAAAAGTAATGTAAATATAGCTAATGTAAGAAGCTCACTTCGCCGCTTAAAGATGCAAAATCCAAACTTAAGCATATGCTTTATAGACTATTTACAGCTAATGGAAGGAGATTCCAAACTTCAAAAGGTTGATATGATAGGCGAGATAAGTAGGAACTTAAAGCTTTTAAGTAAGGAGCTAAATATGCCCATAGTTGTACTTTCTCAGCTTAACCGTTCTTTGGAAGGTAGGGATGATAAACGCCCTATGCTTAGCGATCTTCGTGATAGTGGGGCTATAGAGCAAGATGCAGATGTCATTATATTTTTATATAGGGATGATATCTATAAAGAAAGGGAGTTTAACGCTAAGCGTAAAAAGCTAGAAGAAGCTGGCAAGAAAGAAAAGCTAGAACAGTTTATTAAAAAGCCTATAGAAGATGCAGAGCTAATAGTTGCCAAAAACAGAAATGGAGAAGTTGAAACTGTGTATGTTGAGTTTATAAAGCAACTTACACTTTTTAAAGATAAGCCTAGGAAAGATTATATAGAGCATCCAGAAGGTACTTTTAGTATAGATGATGGCAGTTTAGAAGTTGAGATATAAGATAGTTTTAAGCCCTAGGGCTTTATATCTTGCCTTTCACATGCAAGCTCTAAGCTTGTAAGTAAGCTAGTTATCTCACTTCCTAAACTAACTATATGTTCTTCATCTATATCATTAAATCCTAAGTCTAAAAAAAGCTTGATATTTTTAGGGGTGTAGGTTTCTTCTACTATATCTTTTAACTCTCTAGCATATTCACTTATAGCTAAAAGCTCCATAGTCTCGCACTTTCTTAAGCAAAAGGTGGTGTCTTTGTTTATGCTTATTAGATAGCCAAGCAAGTAAACTTCAAGTTTTTTTTCATAGAGGGCACTTTTTTGATGATGTTCTGAAAAAGAAAAGCGCCTACCAGTTCCTGATATAAGTTTTTTATCTAAGACGTTAGAGACTATAAAGCCTAAGACCTCATCTATGCTAGTTGGATAGATCTCATAGCTTGTCTTAATGGCACTAGAATCTCTTAATTCCTTAAAGTGCCAAAGGAGTTTAACCCAGGTAAACTTTTTTTTATAAATGCAGTAAGACAAGATTCCAAAAATCATATTTTTTAAGTTGTTAAAGTAAAAAGTTCTATATATAAAGGCATTAAAACACTCTAGTTTTAGGGTCATATTATCTTTTTCGTTTTTAGTAAGGCAGGCTTTTTCTAGCTCTACTTTTAGGGATTTTAGGGCTATTAAAGCAGTGCTTAGATCACTCATAGTTATGGTATTTTTTACTAGTTCGTGTATATTGCTAGCTTTGATGATTTCTTCTTTAGTGCTTTCTTTAAACTCTATACTAGATAAATCATAGTTTTTATTAAGCAGGTGTCTAAAACCTATACCATGGTGTAGCCAGTAGATTAGATCTTGAAATAGAGTAAATCTCTCCTCATCTATAATGCATCTTATATAGCTAAAAAGTTGATTATCAAACTGGTTGATATAGCCTCTATTAAAGTAGTGACGTGGATCAAAAGACTTATGCACATAAACAAAGTTTGTATACCACTCATAAAAAAAGTGCTGCTCATATTTGCTATTTGCCTTGATTGTGTAGTTAAATAAGCGTCTATGCACAGCTAAAAACTTATCTAAGTAGATTCCATTATTCTTACTTTCTGTTATAACTTCTAGTATTTTATAGATAGTAGTTTTTAACTTAAAGATTATATTTTGTTCACTCATTTCCATAGACTTTATGGTGATATCTCCTATGCCTTGCATTATGGTCTCAAAGTAGATCTTATTGTTTTCATTTATCTCTTGTGGGCTAAAGGTGTGCACTTTTTTTCTAAATGCTAAAGTTTTAGAAAAGTTTTTTTTGATATCAGCTAGTAAGGTGGATATGAGTAGAGATAGGATATTTTTAGGTTCTTGTTTGGTTAGGATTTGGCTGCTAAAACTTGCTTGAGATATAAAAGATATAGAAAGTTCTTCTATATCTTTAAGTAAGCTAAGGATAAAGCGTCTATCGCTAGTCTTACTCATCTCAGTGATAACAACTTCAGTGATAAACTTTAAAAAACTTATAGAATCATCTACATCCTTGCTTTCTCTTACATTCTTTTGAAAGTCATCAATTAGCCACTTTGTCACAGCCTTTCTGTTTGTATACTGAATAATTTTTCTAATGTAGAGATAAATGACTACTAAAGTTATGATTAAAAAAACTAAGATTAGACTATAAGCTATAGCTAAAAAGGCATGATTAGTAGTTTTTATCATGCTTATAATTAGTATAACGCCTATTTCAACTAGTAAGAGAACGGGCAAGATGATAAAGACTTTTTCACTCTTAAAGCGCTTTTCTATCTCATCTGTTGAGTAAGAATTTTTGATAGTTAGAATCATCTGCATACCAAGAGGAACCATGAAGGCTAGTATGCCAGTATAAAAGGTTGTTATAGATTCTATATATGTTTGTTGATTAGCTAGATTAAAAAACTCTACAAACCATGACCAAAACATTTATATGCCTCTAATATGTTTAAGATAAAAACAAAACAGCAAACCAAAACTACGCTAGAAAGCGTATCTAAAAGTCTATTAATTTTTGAGAAATTAAGTAGCTAGTATTTGTATATTTAGTCTTTTTGTATTCTAAGATTGCATCCTTTCTTTAAGCACTTTAGATTTAATAGCTACAACTATAAATATCACCATTCCAACTAAGGCTATAAGAGCAGTTACTAAGAACATATTAGAAAGACCTAGGTACTTAACTAAAGGTTCAGAGAAAAAAGGCGAGATAAACTGCCCCATAAACAAAAAGCTTGATAAAAAGCCATAAGCTCTAGCTTTAATCTTTTCTTCCGCTAAGGAAAAAAGCCAAGAGCTATTATTAACTAACATTATGCCTATACCTATGCCTGAAAGCACTAAGGCTAAAAGTAAGACTGGGTAGCTGTGGATTAAGCTTATAAGTAAAAAGCCTGTAAGCATAAAGAAAAAAGATATGGAGTATAAGATATAGATTCCAAAGATGCGTCTAAGTCTTGCATAAAAGAGTGCGATAAAGGCCATGGCAAAAGCTGACATAGCCATACTTTCTCCTACCCTCCCAGGCTTTTCATGCAAGATATCTACTATAAAAAATGGAAGCTGGGTAGGGATGGTGTAATACATCACCATATTAATCAAAGTTAGCGCATAAACTGGTGCAAAAGTTAAGAATCTAAATCCACTTTTTTTATCACTTACATGTTTATGTGTGTGATGTTCATACTTTACTTCAAAAAGATTAAGCGTGGCAAAGGCTAGGATAAAAAGACCTAAAAAGTACACTAAGAAGGGGAAGTGCCAGTTAAGGTGGGCTAGATACCCGCCAATTATTAACATAATAGCCCCACCAAAAGATCTAAAAAAACCTTGCTTTGAAAGGGCTTTTTCCCTCCTTGAGCCTTGAAAGTAGTCACTTAAAAGTACGCTTACTCCATCCATAACAAAAGAAGTAGATATACCAAGCACAGCACGAGAGATAAGAAGAGAATAGATGTCATTTAAAAAGTAGCCTATACCTCCACTTATAGACCATATAGCCATAGCGGGGAATATAAACTTTAAGCGGCCATATTTATCAAGTAAGATTCCAACAAAGGGTGCCATTATCATGATAAAAAGGGCAGGCAGGGTAAGTATAAGTTTTGAAAGCAAGTCTATATGAGGGACATAAGAGAAGTGCTTTTCTAGATCTGGCAAAGAAGGTGAGATGATAGCTCCACCTAAAACTGTCATGGTGGAGAGTAAAAAAAGTGATGTCTGAAATATGGCAGAATCTGTTTTTTTAATTAGTGCTGGAGTGAGTGACATTTGTTTAACCCTTAAGTAACACTGGATCTAAAAATATATATTAAGCATCAATCTTAAATGCACTTAGAGTACTTTTTATAAAGAGGAGTAGTTAAAGCTAAGATTAAGAAAACAAGTAAGAAAGAGTTGATAAGTATAAAAATATTTAACTTTTATAAGATTTTATAGGACTTTTTATACTCTTTTTATCATCTAGCTTTTATATTAGGATGCATATAAGGCTAAAAGATGCTTAAGAAAAACTTAAGATCATATAAGACTAAGGCTAGTTAGAGAACTATTTTTTCTTAGTGGGCAGGGGAGTTTGCTGTTCTAGTATCTCTATAGCTTTTTCTAAAATCTCATCATTTTCCACATCTAAGATATAACACTCTTTTGCGCCCTTATAAGGCACGCCAGTATCAGCACTTTTCATAATATCTTTTAAAGAATCTAGTTTTTTTATATAGACTGTATTATCACAGACTAGTAAAAGTGGCTTTTGGTTTATATAAATCATATATTCGCCAAACATCTTTCTAAAAGAAACTTCCCACCTAGAATCTATTTGCCCATAAACAAACTCTACATATTCTAGTGAACTTGCCATTTTTCATGCCTTTAATAAAAAAGATTCTTAGTTTATAGCATAACTAAAAATTAGCATTAGCTTTTATAAAGAAAAGTAGAGGGTGTTAATAAGAATATAAAAAATTAAAAAGAGATTTAAGATATTAAAGAAAGTAAAGAACTAAACTAATAAGATTTTGTAATCTTGCTAGTTTAGTAAAAAGCTTAAAAGTTAGAATCTTAAAAAGTTTCTAACTTTTAGCTAAGAAAGCAAGGGGGAAATACGTCTTTAAACTAAGACTACATCATACCGCCCATACCTCCCATTCCGCCCATACCACCCATATCTGGCATAGCAGGAGCTGCTTTTTCTTCTTTTATCTCACTGATTGTTGCTTCTGTAGTTAAAAGTAGGCTTGCAACTGAAACTGCATTTTGTAAAGCTATCCTTTCAACTTTTAATGGATCGATGATTCCAGCTGCAAACATATCTACGTACTCGCCATTGCTTGCATTAAAGCCAAAAGAATCTTGATTAGCTTCTCTAACTTTGTTTACAACTACGCCAGCATCAAAGCCTGCATTACTTGCGATTTGTGCCATAGGAGCGCTGATTGCACGTTTGATGATTTCATAGCCTATTAGCTCATCACCACTTAGTTTTAAGTCTACTTTGCTAGAAGCTCTAAGTAGTGCTACACCACCACCTACTACTATGCCTTCTTCAACAGCAGCTTTTGTAGCAGAAAGGGCGTCATCTACTCTATCTTTTTTCTCTTTCATCTCAACTTCAGATGCAGCACCTACTTTTATAACAGCAACCCCACCACTTAGTTTTGCTAGTCTTTCTTGTAGTTTTTCTCTGTCATAGTCACTAGTTGTAGAATCTATTTGATTTCTGATTTGGGCTACTCTTTCTTTTACGGCGTTTTTATCACCCTTACCATCAACTACAGTAGTGTTATCTTTATCTATAACTATGCGGCCAGCTTGACCAAGATGAGAAACTTCAGCACCTTCTAGAGTTAAGCCTAGCTCATCGCTTATAACTTCACCACCAGTTAGTAAAGCTATATCTTTTAGCATTTCTTTTCTTCTATCACCAAAGCCTGGAGCCTTAACAGCAGCTACATTTAAAACGCCTCTTAGTTTGTTTACAACTAGAGTAGTTAGTGCTTCACCTTCTACGTCTTCAGCTATGATTAAAAGTGGTTTGCCACTTTTCATAGTAGCTTCTAGTAGAGGTAGTATGTCTTTCATAGAAGCTATTTTTTTATCAGTGATAAGGATGTAAGGGTTTTCTAACTCTATAGTCATCTTTTCAGTATTAGTCACAAAGTAAGGACTTAGATAGCCTCTATCAAACTGCATACCTTCAACTACGTTTAGTTCATCTTGTATACCTTTTGCTTCTTCAACAGTTATAACACCATCTTTGCCTACTTTATCCATAGCATCAGCTATAAGCTTACCTATGTTTTCATCGCTGTTTGCAGAGATAGTAGCAACTTGTTCTATCTCTTTTTTGCCATCTACTTTTTTACCTAGCTTTTTAAGCTCAGCAACTATTGCTTCTACTGCTTTGTCCATACCTCTTTTAACTTCTATAGGATTGGCCCCTGCAGTTATATTTCTTAGGCCTTCTTTAAAGATAGAGTAGGCTAAAACTGTAGCAGTAGTTGTTCCATCACCTGCAGCATCTGCAGTTCTTGAAGCTACGTCTTTTACAAGTTGAGCACCCATGTTAGCTATAGGGCAAGCAAGTTCTATCTCTTTTGCAACTGAAACGCCATCTTTTGTGATAGCTGGAGCGCCATAGCTTTTTTGTATAAGTACGTTTCTACCACGTGGTCCCATGGTTACTTTTACTGCGTCATTTAGGGCTTTTACACCTTCATAAAGCTTATTTCTTGCTGAATCGCTAAATTTAATCTCTTTTGCCATATGGAATCCTTTTTATATTTTATGTTTATATGATTTTGTGCGTTATTTAAGTACGCCTAGAAGATCTTCTACATCTAAGACTATATAAGTTTCACCATCTAGTTTGATCTCATCACCTTTGTATTTTCCAAATAGTACTTTATCGCCTACTTTAAAGCATGAGCATTCATCACTGACTTTTTTGCTGATAGCTTTAACTACGCCTATTAAAGGTTTTTCTTTTGCACTATCAGGGATGATGATACCTGTGGCAGTTTTAGTTTCTTCTTCGATTCTTTGTACTAGAACCCTTTTACCTAATGGTTGAAAAGTCATTGTCAATCTCCTTGATTTAAGTTCAAAAATTAGCACTTAAAAAATTTAAGTGATAAAATCCTATCAATTTTAAGTAAATAAGTAAATACATTATAAGTATTTAATAAGATTTATTTAGTCTATAGCTATCAAGTTAGTTTAGTTTATATTGTATATATTTTAATTTTTAGGTGTTTAAAGGGATGGATTCTACTTACTTAATATGATTATAAAAATCATTTTTTGTAAGGTTTTTAAGAAAGTAACTTTACGTATCTTTTTGGTTAAAAAAGTCTACGTTTTCTAGATGATATATGAGTAATAACTACTCATTTTACACATAAATCATTACCTTTTGATACTAGCTTGCAAATAAATATAAATTATTTTGTCAATTTATCTTTAAAAAATTCCTTAGTTGCTAGAGTTATAGATATTTCACATATATATAAAAAGGAGAACTTATGAGCATATCAAGAAGAAACATTTTAAAACTAAGTGCTCTTTTTGCTTTAGCGCCTCTAGCGCCTAAGATGTTGAGTGCAACTCAAAGCAAGAAAATAATAGATAATGGAGAACATATGAAGTATCTAACTAGTCTAGTAAAAAATGGTGAAGTTATGACTGGTGCCCACTGGGGACCTATAAAAGTAACTGTAAAAGATGGCAAGATAATAAAAAGTGAAGCTGGCATAAAAAGAACTATGCCTAATCCTTTGCAAGACCATATAGGCGATTTAGTCTATGCTAAGTCTCGTGTAAAGTACCCTATGGTTAGAAAGTCTTATCTTGAAAATCCACTCTCGCCAAAGCCTGAACTTCGCGGTAATGATGAATGGGTAAGAGTAAGTTACGAACAAGCCCTAGACTTGATAGAAGCTGCTATGCGTCGTACTTATAAAGAAAAAGGTCCTACTGGAATTTTTGCAGGAAGCTATGGTTGGAGATCGGCAGGAAATATACATAATGCCCAGATAGTCTTACATCGTTTCATGGCAATGGCTGGAGGCTTTACAGGCATCATAGGTGACTACTCAACTGCAGCTTCTCAAGTGATCATGCCACGTGTAGTTGGGAATCTTGAAGTTTATGATCAACAAACTGTATGGCCTGTAGTACTAGATCACACCAAAGTTGTAATCATCTGGGGATCAAACTCGCTAATAACACTTAGAAACTCTCACGCCATAGGCGATGATATGGGAGCAGACTACCTAGCACAGCTAAAAGGTAAAGGCAAAAAGATAATAGTAATAGACCCAGTGCATAATGAAACTGCCCAGCTACTAGATGCGCAGTGGCTAGCACCAGTGCCTAATACTGATGTTGCTATGATGCTTGGAATCATGCATACTATGTACACTACAGGCAAGTATGATAAAAACTTTATTAGCACTTATACAGAAGGCTTTGATAAGTTCTTACCTTATCTTTTAGGCAAAAGTGATGGTAAGGTTAAAGATGCTAAGTGGGCAAGTGCGATTTGTGGGATTGATGAAGCTACTATAAAGGATCTAGCCAAAGTTATGTTTGAAAACAGGACTATGTTAATGTCAGGTTGGGGTATGCAGAGAGCGCATCATGGTGAGCAACCTCACTGGGCACTAGTAACACTAGCTTCTATGATAGGGCAAATTGGCCTTCCTGGTGGAGGCTTTGGTCTTTGTTATCACACACATAACTCAGGCGTACCTAGAAGAAATGCAGTGGTTATAGGCGGTATGAACACAGGAGGAAAGTCAGCTACTATGTCTATCCCTGCTGCACGCATAACAGATGCACTTTTGCATCCTGGTAAAACTATAGACTTTAATGGTAGAAAGATAACTTATCCAGATATAGATATGATTTATTGGTGTGGTGGGAATCCTATAGTGCACCAACAAGATATAAACAACAACTTAAAGGGCTGGAGAAAACCTCACACTATAGTTATTCATGATGCTTTTTGGACTTCAACAGCTAGGCAAGCAGATATAGTCATGCCAACTACTACTACTTATGAGCGTAATGATATATCTATGATAGGTCTTTTATCTAATATGTACATAGGGCCTATGAAGGCTTGTGTAGCCCCGCAGTTTGAAAGTAAGGATGACTATACTACATTTAGCGACCTTGCTAAAAGGTTTGGAATCTATAAAGAGTACACTTGGGGTGGAAAACGCGATATAGACTGGGTAGAAGCAGTCTATGAAGCTGCTTTAAAACAAGCTAAGCCTCAGCATATAGACTTGCCATCATTTAAAGAGTTTTGGGAGAAAAATAAGCCTTTTGAGTTCCAGCATTCAGAATTAGGCGATCACTATGTAAGATATGCAGAGTTTAGAGAAGATCCTATCTTAAATCCACTAGGCACTCCTAGTGGTAGGATAGAAATCTATTCTGAAAATATAGCTAGCTTTAAGTATGATGACTGTCCTCCTCATCCAACATGGATGGAGCCAATTGAGTGGCTAGGTATGAAAGATAAACCTGCAGAGTTCCACATGATAAGCCCTCATCCAAGAGATAGGCTTCACTCTCAGCTAGCTCAGACTAAACTTAGAGAAACTTATGCTATAAAAGGGCGCGAACCTATATGGATAAACACTGAAGATGCTAAAGAAAAAGGTATAGAAAATGGAGATATAGTCCGTGTCTTTAACGCTAGAGGAGAGACATTAGTAGGGGCTTATGTAACTAAAGATATAGCAAGGCATGTAGTGCGTCTTGAAGAGGGTGGTTGGTATGATCCAGTTCATCCTGGAAAGATAGGCTCTTTAGATAATAATGGCACGCCTAATGTACTAACTATAGATATGCCAACTTCAAAGCTTGCTTCAGGTAATATAGCGCATACTGCACTAGTTAATATAGAAAAATATCGTGGCAAGTTAGAGCCTATAGTGGTTTATGAAGAGCCTAAAAAGATGAAGGTTTGATTAAAAGTTTAGGCTTTAAGATGCAAATAGCTTAAGGCCTAAAAAAGCCTTAGTTTTAGAATCTAGTTTAGTTTTTTATCCATAAAAACTAGGCTAGATTTTTAGATTCTATAACTTTAGTTTTATCTTCTTTTTAGACTTTTTCTCTCATAAAAAAAAAGAAAACATTTTTATGTAACCTCACTCTTATGTAGTTAAATATATTTAACCTTATTTCATAAAAAATACAAATTTATGTTTTTTTATAGCAACTTAACAATTTAAATTATCACAAGTGTTAAAATTCCGCACATGCATTAAATATTTTCGATCAACTGAAAAAAGGGAGTACGAACTATGAGTATCTCAAGAAGAAGTGTTTTAAAAGCTAGTGCTTTGTTTGCACTAGTGCCTCTAGCACCTAAATTACTAAGTGCTAATGAAGCCAGTATGAGTGAACATGCAGATAAGATGGGCAAAGTGATGAGCAAAGCCTCTGAGATGAAGTATGTAACTAGTCTAGTTGAAAATGGTGAAGTTGTAACTGGAGCGCACTGGGGTATCTTAAAAGCTACTATTAAGCACGGTAAGATAGTTTCTTCAAATGGGTTAAATACATCCAAAGAAAAGATAAAAAATCCTCTTCAAACAGTAGTTGCTGATCAAGTTTACGCTAAGTCTAGAATCAAACATCCTATGGTTAGAAAGTCTTATCTTAAAGACCCTCACAACAGTAAGCCTGAGCTTAGAGGTAAAGATGAGTGGGTTAGGGTATCTTATAAAAAAGCTATAGAACTTATAGCTAATGCAGTAAAAGAAACTAGAGAGAAAAAAGGACCACAGGCTATATTTGCAGGAAGCTATGGCTGGAAAAGTAGTGGTAACATGCACAACTGTGTAGTCTTACTTCAAAGATATATGAGTATGGGTGGAGGCTTTACTGGAATCACGGCTGATTATTCAACTGGTGCTGCGCAAGTTATGCTTCCTCACGTTGTAGGAACCTTAGAAGTTTATAATCAACAAACTGTCTTCCCAGTAGTTATGGAAAACTCTAAAGTTATAGTTATCTGGGGCGCTAACCCTATGGTAACTTTAAGGATAGCTTACTCAGTTACTGAAGGAAGTGGCTTAGAGTTTTTTAATAACCTTAAAAAATCTGATAAAAAGATAATCTTAATAGACCCTATAAAAAGTGACACAGTACAGTTTTTGATGGATAGAAAAAACTCACAGTGGATAGCGCCAATACCTAACACCGATGTTGCCATGATGCTTGGTATCATGCATACTATGTACACTACAGGCAAGTATGATAAAAAGTTTCTTGATAACTACACTACTGGTTTTGATAAGTTTTTAGACTATATGTTAGGTAAAACTGATGGCGTTGTAAAAGATACTAAATGGGCAAGTTCGATTTGTGGTGTAGATGAAGCAACTATGAAAGATCTAGCCAAAACTATGTTTGAAAATAGAACTATGATAATGGCAGGTTGGGGTATGCAAAGGGCTCAACATGGAGAGCAACCTCACTGGATGCTAGTAACTCTAGCTTCTATGATAGGGCAAATCGGCCTTCCAGGTGGAGGATTTGGCTTTAGCTATCACTATGCAAATGGTGGGAATCCAACAGCAAAAGCTGCAGTTATAGGCGGTATGAATGTAGGAAAAGCTACAAGTGGAGGTGCTGCGTGGTTACAAAAAGCTTCTAGTGTTAACATCCCAGTTTCAAAGATAGCAGACTGTTTAGCAAACCCTGGCAAAGTTATAGATGCAAATGGCGGCAAAGTGAAATATCCTGATATAGATCTAATCTACTGGGTAGGTGGAAACACCATAGGCCACCACCAAAACATCAACAACTATCTAAAAGTTTGGCAAAAACCTAGCCACATTATAGTTCATGATGCTTTTTGGACAGCTAGCACAAGACATGCTGATATAGTTATGCCAACTACTACTAGTTATGAGAGAGATGATATCTCTATGAGTGGGGATTACTCTAACTTAAATATAGTCCCTATGAAAGCTCTTGTAAAAAGACAGTATGAAGCTAAAGATGACTATGAGATATTTAGCGACCTTGCAGAAAAAGCAGGATTCTATAAAGAATACACTGAAGGTAAAACTCCAAGAGAGTGGATAGAACAGTTTTATAACACAGCACTTAAATCTGGAAAGCCTCAAGGCATAAGCATGCCAGACTTTAAAACATTCTGGGATAAAAATATGCCTATAACTTTTGAAGTACCTGAAGAAGATAAAACTTATGTAAGATACTCTGATTTTAGAGATGATCCTATCTTAAACTCTTTAGGAACTCCTAGCGGTAAGATAGAGATTTACTCTGAAGTTGTAGCTAAGATGAACTATGATGACTGCCGTGGTTATCCATCTTGGTTTGAGCCAGTTGAGTGGTTAGGTATGAAAAACAAACCTGCAGAGTTCCACCTACTTAGCCCACACCCAGAGCTTAGACTTCACTCTCAGCTAGCTAATACAAGCTTACGTGATAAGTATGCAGTAAGTGATAGAGAGCCTATATGGATACATGAAGAAGATGCTAAAGCTAAAGGCATTAAAAATGGTGATATCGTAAGGGTATTTAATGCAAGAGGTGAAGTACTAGCTGGTGCTGTAGTTGGTAAACACGTTAGAAAAGGTGTTTTAAAACTAAGCGAAGGTGCGTGGTATAACCCAGATTCTAAAGGTCTATGCAAAAATGGCTGTGCTAATGTTTTAACACTTGATATCTCAACTTCAAAACTAGCTAATGGAAACTGTCCAAATACTGCCTTAGTTAATATAGAAAAGTACAAAGGCAAAGTAGAAAAAGTGGATATTTTTGAAGAACCAAAGAATATGAGAGACTTTAGAATCTAACTTTTTAAAACTACTAGCCTTAACTATATAAAAGCCGCTTTTTAAAGCGGCCTTTATATAGCATTACTACCTACCTTAGTCTTATTTTTTAACTTTTCAAATATTTTTATGAGTGCATCATTTTATATAGGCAATTCCATTCTCTTTACACCATTAACCAGCTCTTTATTCCAACAGTTTCTTTTTCGTATTATTTATTGTTTGTGTGTTTTTTTCTAACCAAAACGTAAGCTTCCTTGAAGCTGGTTTAGTTGACTATAAGCAACTAGGGCTTTCTTTTGAGAGAGCCTTTTTTATCGTGAGCCAAACATTATTGACCAAATATCTATTCTGACACTTTCTCTTTCTATTTTTTCTAACTTATATGTTTTATTTTAACAAAAAAAAGGGGTTTACCCCCTCCTCACTCCCCGCAAGCCCTCAAAAAAAGTGTTTTTCAGCGTGAGTCAAGGGGAGGGCCTTGGCTCATATCCATTTCTAGCAAAAATCACGCGTTCGCACTACTGCTCACTTTTTTCGTGATTTTTGTCAGCACGAAACGGGCGAGAATGCCACAGGCCTTAAAAAATTGCAATTATTGAAAACTTCATTGCCTATAGATAGCTGCTCATTAAATATGATCTCTTAATATTTTTAAAAGCTCTAAGTCTATAAAGCCAGATATATAAAGTGTAAAGCAAGTATGTGAGGGTAGATACATAAAAGCAGGGCTGGAAGCATAAAAACTTAGATTTATAGAATCTAAGTTTTTAGTAAGATTTTAGGCTATGTGAGCATTTATCCTTTTAGCAGCTTCTGCATCTTGCTTAGCTACAGTTTTTGCAAGTATGGCAGAGTAAAGTGGTTTACCACCTATGAACTGAGCTACTATGGTTGCACCAAGACAAGTTATGATCATAGGAAGGATTAACTGATAGTTAGCAGTCATCTCTAAAACTAGCACTATACCAGTTAAAGGTGCGCGCACAGAAGCTGCCATCAAAGCACCCATACCTGCTATAGCAAACACCCCAGCATCTAAGTGATAGCCTGGAAGTAAGTGAGCAGCTATCAAGCCATAAGCAGTGCCAAAGACTGTGCCTAAAGCTAGCATAGGAGCAAAGATCCCTCCTGGTGCACCAGAAGAAAAACATAGCACAGTGGTAAATACTCTAATGACAAAGATTAGTAGTAAAAACAAGATTCCATACTTTCCAGCTATGGCTAAAGGTACTATCTCAAAGCCACCACCTACTGCTGCAGGCAAGGCTAAAGTTAGCACTCCACAAAGCCCACCTATGAGCCCACCAAAGATAACCCACTTAGTGATATTACCCTTATGAATCTTAAAAAATAGATCTTGAGCCTTTAGTACTATAGTGTTAAATAGAGGGCCTATAAGACCAAAGATTATGCCAAGGATAAGATAAAGCCAGAGAGTATAAACAGGAGCATTTGAAAGCCTACCTACTTCTATGATAGGTGCTTCACCATTAAAGAATCTAAAAACTACGCTAGAAGTTATAACGCCTGCAAAAACAGCCCTTATAGATATGAAGTTATAGTGAAACTGAGGGCGCATCTCTTCTATGATAAAAAGTATGCCAGCTAGGGGTGCATCAAAAGCAGCTGAAAGACCAGCAGCAGCACCAGTGGCTAGCAAAGTGTGACGGTCTTCACTACCTTTTGCTTTAAAGATCTTTGATACCATGCGGCCTAGATTTCCACCTATTTGTACAGTTGGGCCCTCTTTTCCTAAAACCATACCTGAGCCTAAAGTCCCAAGCCCTCCTATGAACTTAACAGGTAAAACTCTCCACCATCTAACAGGGCGCAGCTCTGCTAGTGCCCCTTCTATCTCTGGTATCCCAGACCCTCCAGCTTCTTGCGCAAAGCGTCTAACTAAAAAGTAGCCTATCATAGCTAGTATGGCAGAGACTATAAAAGCCATGATCCATATGCCCACACTATCTTTTTCAAAGTGACTAACAGAATCTATACGAAAAACTTGTACTAAGTGTAAAAGCTTGTTAAAAGCAACTGATACTAGTCCAGTTAGTACTCCAACAACTGCAGCCATAAGTATGGTTATAATAGGTGTTTTACCGCGTTGTAGCATGCGGCGCATTAATACCTTTTTGCGAAGGTCAGATATGCTGTTTTCGTGTGGGCGAGATTTCATAAGCTTAGTACTCCAAGTAGCTTGAGTCATAGTCTCGCTAAAGGATTAAGAGTAGGGCTTTTTAGTTATAGAATCTAGATTCTACAAAGGCAGGACTTCTTTAACTCTTAGTAGCAAACTCAAGTCAAGTTAAATAATGCAGTTAATAAGTTAAGGCGTTATGCGTGCTATGTTACTAGCAAGTTTTTAAACTAGGCTTAAAGCAGATGATACTTTTTCTTTTTTGATAAAAAGTGCTTTTAAGTCTTTAAGTTTAAAATGCTAAATCACTATCTTTTAAGCTTACATCTAAGAAAGGCTTTAAAAGTTTTTATACCTTTTAAAACTCTTGGCTTTAGCGCTTTTACTTGCCTTAATCTTAGGCTTTTAGCGATTAGGAAAGCGATTGTATCATAGCTTTAAAAAGAGCTAGTTTGCTAAAGTCAAAACTTTTATATGAAGTGAAATTAAAAGCTTTTAAGGAAGGAAAATCTTAAAATTTGTAAAGCATCAGGGCGCTTTAAAGTAAGGCCTAGATTCTAAAATGAAATCTAGTCTTTACTTTTTATAAGCTTAAAGCTCTTACTTAGCTGTTAGTAGGCTGTATGCTAGCATTACTTGGAGTGACATCTTTCAAGAAGTTTATTAGCTTATCTGCTAAGCTCATATAGATTTTAGAAGCTAGTGAGTCTGGTTGAAAGTAGCTTATAGGCTTACCATCATCACTGCTAGTTACTATGCTTGGTTGAAGTGGGATTTTAGCTACTACTTCAGTATTAAAGTCGCTTGCTAGCTTATCACAGCCCCCACTTCCAAAGATATCATAGACTACATTTGTGTCAGGGCAGACAAAGCCACTCATGTTTTCAACTACACCAAAGATAGGGATATTTAACTTTTTAAACATATCTAGGGCCCTTCTTCCATCATCTATAGCTACAGCTTGAGGAGTGCTTACATTAATCCCAGCACTAACTGGCACACTTTGAGCTAAAGTAAGTTGGGCATCTCCAGTTCCTGGAGGCATATCTATAACTAAGACATCTAACTCACCCCAGATTACATCTTTTAACATCTGTTCAATCGCCCTCATAACCATAGGTCCACGCCATATAAGACTTTCAGCACTTTCATATAAAAGCCCTATACTCATAACTGAGATTCCAAGAGCTTGCAAAGGAAGTAAGTTTTTCCCATCTTCACTAACTCCAGGCTGTTTGTCTTGTATACCCATCATCCTAGGGATGTTAGGTCCATAAATATCAGCATCAAGAAGGCCAACTTTTAGTCCACTTTTAGCTAAAGAGATAGCTAGATTTGTGCTAGTTGTGCTTTTACCTACTCCTCCTTTTCCACTACTTACCATTACAAAGTGTTTTATAGTTGGGGCTATATTTTTAGCACTCATTGGCGCTTTTGTTTCTTGCTTTAAAGAAGGCATCTTTATATCTATGTTTATATTTTCTATGCCCAGGGTATCAAGCCCTGCTTTTATCTTATCTTCTAGTTCTTTTGCTACAGCAGGATTTGAAGAGGGGATCTCTACTCTTAAAGCAAGGCTAGAGCCTTGTAAGGTTACATCTTTTACAAAGCCAAAACTTACTATATCTTTTTGAAATCCCGGATATATAATAGTTTTTAGTACGGCAAGTACTTGATCTTGAGTTATCATTTAAGTCCTTTTATAACAAACTAAGTTGTTTTTTAAAAATTGTTTAATTTTAAGGTATTTTGTCAATAAAAATACAAAAAAGCATCACTAACTTAGCATAAAAATGAAAATAAGAAGGGATTTATGATCTATATTCTAAGACATGAAGGGCTAAAAGAGGAGGGAGTTTATACTTTTTCTCTACTTGGTATAAGGTATCTAAACGCTAGCCTTAAAGATGTTAAGGGGTGTGAGTTTTTAGTGCTTAGCTCAAAGTACGCACTTTCTTGGATACAAAAAACTAACAATCTAGATAGCCTTAAGCACTTAGAAGTTTTAAGTGTAGGTAAAAGCACTGCTAGGCTTTGTGAAAAAGCTGGTTTAAAAGTAGCCTTTGTAGGTAGTGGCGGTATAAAAGACTTAGCAAACAAGCTAGAAGATAGGCTTAAAGGTAGTTGCTTACTTTATCTTAAGGCTAAAAAAAGTGCCTTTAGTGCTAGGGAAGTTTTTTTAGATTCTATAACAAAAGAAGTAGTAGTTTATGAGACTTTTAAAAAGCCTTTTTTTTATGTGCCAGGCCTTAGAGCAAGGAGTGCTGTAGTTAAAAGCTTACTTAGCCTTTTTAGAGAAGAAAGTATATTTATATTCAGCGCACCAAGCCATTTTGAAAGTTTTTATCAAGCCTTTGGTTGGAGGAAAGACTTTTATGCCCTAGCTATAGGAAAAACTACCTTTGAAGCTATAAAAACTAGTCTTAAAACTAGTAAAAACATCTTTTGTGAAGATGGCCTAAAAGAGTGCTTACTTCTAGCCAAAAAGATGGAATCTAAGATTTTAACTTCAGCATAACCACTAATACAACCTAGCCTTAAACTAGCCTTTTAGTAAAACAAAGTTTCCTAAAGTACCCATGCAAGGGCTCTAAACTAGTCAAAATATATAAAAATAGATTCTATAAGAAAGCCTGAAGGTTAAAAAATACATTAATATACAAAAGGGCTAGCAGTCTTAAATCTTTGTCACTAATAAAGACTTAAAAGACACTAGCCCGGCGATCTTAAAAAAGGCAAAGAGTTTTAAGAGCTAAAAGCAAGCCTTAACATACAAATGGCTACTTTTTGTTCTCTTAAAACTTTTGTCCCACCCACCCAACCCAAATATTATGTTTTAATGCTAAGTTAAAACCTTAAGCATCACAAGTTAAAACTACAAAAAGATAGTTTAAAGTAAAGCTTACCATGACTTTTTAGCATAAGTCTTGTATATACTGCCTTAAAGTATGTGATCTCTAGTTACCTCCAAAATAGTAAACATAGTTAAGCGTGATATCACTACTTGCTAAGCCTTGATTAGTGTTTCTAAAGTAGTACTGATACTCTAAAGATACTGCTTGATGCTTTCCAAAAAAGGCTATTAACCCAGCTTTTGCAGTAGGAAGGATGATAGGCGAGCTATTTGCCTTTTTTGCGGCATCTTCTGCAGCTTGCTCTTCCTTGCTTTTTTGTGAAGCAGCAGCTATGGCTGCAGATAGTGCTTCTTGAGCTTTTTGATATTCACTATTTAAGTTTTCATAGTTAGCATTAGCTTGATCAAGTGCTGCTTTTGCATCATCTACTTTCTTTTGAGCTTCAGTTTTTTGAGCACTTAGAGCTGCAACGCTATTATCAGCATTTTGCTTTTTAAGTTCAGCCAAAGTATGATTAGTACTTATTGGAACAAAGGCACTTTGTGCCTGTGTAAGTTTGCTAGTTGCTTCAGTAAGACTAGAAGTTACACTAGGATCTATTCCAGTTGCAGCTGCTGTTAACTCATTTTGTATTTTTTGACGATTAGCGACTGCATTATTGTAAGTGTTTTGTGCTCCATCAAGTGCACTTGATGCCTCTCTATAGGCATTCTGAATTGCTGGTAGTGCAGCTTGAGCTGCTATATTATTCCTGCCAGCTACATTAGTACCATCACATCCATTTACGGTCATACCCATAACATAGTGTGGGGCACAAGCACCAGGTTGTTGTGTTGCAGCTTGTGCGGTTCTTGCATTATTCATGGCAGTGTTATATGCAGCATATACTTTTTGGAATTTTTGGCTTGTGGTATCAAGATAAGCTTTAGCTTGAGTTACTGAAGTTTGTGCACTTATAAGCTGTTGTTGTAAATCTGGAACTTTTGCATTTAAGCCACTGGTGTTACTTATAGCTTCATTGTATTTTTGCAATGCAGCGTTGTATTGAGACTGCGCATTATCAAGAGTAGCTTTTGCACTGTTATATTGTGTGGATGTAGTACTAAGGTTACTAGCAGCTGCATTTTGATCGCTTTGCGCAGAAGTTAGATTATTGACAATTCTTGTGAGGGCATTATTAGCAGTATCAAAACCAACTTGTGCTACTCCTTTAGTGTTGTTTGCAGAAGCTAGTGAAGATTCTAGACTTTGCACTCTCTTGGCTTGGGTTGCACCACCTAGTACATCTCCATTTCCATTAGCAAAGTTTCCGCTGCCATTACTTCCACTATCACGCGTTTTTATAGTAAGTCCACCACCTATGATATAACCTAGTTTTACATAGCCAGTAGCCCCTACCTTAAAGGCTTGTATAAAGTCTAGGTTTACTGAGTACTGAGGGTTAAGGTTTGAAACTGCTCCTATAGAGTTAGCACCTACCCCTAAGGTTGCTTGAAGTCCTAGAGTACTAGACCTAGTAGTGGTAAAGATTCCAGTCCCTAGTTTTAGTCTTGCATCAAGCCCTGCATTAGGAGCTAGTATAGTAAAGCTATTAGAACTAGCATTAGCACTTAGTCCAGTTCCTACTCCTGCTCCTAGTAAAAATTTAACTCCATTTATATCATTACTATTAGCATTCTTGCTAGCTATAGCGCGTGTGTTATGATGACTTCTTTTATGATTGGTAGCAGCTAGTGCTACACTACTAAAACTAGCTATTAATGTAGTAGCTAACATTATTTTTGTAACTTTTTTATAAGTTTGTTTGCTAACTTGGTTCATTTTAAATCCTTTTCTTTTTATTTTTGTTTTTAACTTTTTGTTTCATTCATGTATTTGTTAAATTTCATTCATCTCCCTAGTTGCCTCCAAAATAGTAGGTATAGTTAAGGCTGATATCACTAGTAGGTATAGAGTTAACCTTGCTAGTATTAAAGTAGTACTGATACTCTAAAGACACACTTTGCTTACTTCCTATAAAAGCTATAATCCCAACCTTTGCAGTAGGTAGTATGGTAGGCATAGCATTTTCTTTATTTTCTTGTTCTCTTGCAGCCTTAGCAGCAGCTATGGCTCTTTCTTCTTGTTCTTTTTTAGCTTTAGCTAGTTTTATCTTGGTTAGTTCATCTTGGGCTTTTTGTAAAGTGGCTATTTGGGTATTTAAGTTAGTGCTTAGTTCGCGCGCACTATCTTCAGTTTGCTCTCTACTTTTTTGAAGTTCTGATATCTTTGTTTTAGCATCGCTGATTTGTGATTCTAAGTCTTTATTTAAACCTTGAAGTGTAGAGATTTGTGAGCTTAGATTATCTTTATCTCCATTTAAGCTAGTGATAGTCTTACTTAAGTCATCTTTAGTTTTATTAAGACTTGATACTTCATCTACTAGTTTAGAGTTGTTATCAGTTAGAGTTTTTAAAGCAGCAGCTTGTTTTTGAGTGCTAGCTATGATGGCATCTGCTAGTTGATTAACTATATCTTTGTTGCTATCTTTTAAAGCAGTAGCACTAGAGCTTATGCTATCTGCTGTATCTCCTATATTACCAAGGGCTGTTTTTATTAAGTCATTATTTTTGGTTAGTTGGTTTTGCAAGCTTTCTAGAGAGCTTTGGGCTTCAGAATATTGAAGTTGGAGCTCTTTTACTTTAGCTGAGTTTTGTTCGTTAGCAAGGCTTAAAGCATCTTTAGCATTTTGCACTTCAGTTTGAAGCTTGCTAGCTTGTTTGTTAAGCTGTTCTATAGTAGCACTTTGAGAAGTAGCTAGGGCTTGAGACTTACTTAGCTCATCATTTATAGTTTTGTTGTTAGTTGTTAGCTTATCTATTTGCTCTTTTGAAGAAGCTTGAAGGGCACTTAAAGAAGCTGTTGTTGCATCTAAATCTGACTTAGTTTTATTAAGCTTAGCGATATTAGCTGCAAGGCTATCTTTAGTAGTATTAAGCTCCGCTATCTTTGCTGTTAGATTGCTTTGAGTTTGAGTTAGACTAGCAGTAGTAGTATCTAGTTCTCCTTGAAGCTTGTGACTATTAGTTATAGAATCTTGAAGCTGTTTATCTATATCTGCTTTTTGAGACTGCAAGGATGTGAGTTGAGAGTTTATAGATGCTAGCTCAGCTACCTTAGCTTGAAGCTGTGAATCTGTTAGGGCCTTAGCAGTATTTGCGTCACTTAGTTGTTGCTGTAAGGTTTTATTTTGTTGTGTTAGGGTGCTTATCTTAGTGTTTAAAGAGTTGTTATTACTAGTTAAACTACTAACTTGATTAAGTAAAGAGTTGTTGCTTGAGGTTAGGCTTGAGACACTGTTATTTAAACTATTAATTTGACCTAAGTAATTATTATTAGAATTACTAAATAATGGAAGCAGCTTGTTTGCAAAGTTAGATAAACTACTAACGGCTTGGCTATAGGCTGAATATGAATAAGGATTTGACACGAATTTATTGGCATTATTTAAGGCAGATAGTGCACTATTATAGTAGGAATAAGCGTTATTGAGCCCGCTTGTGTTTGCAGCTTGCATGCCAAGGTTTGTATTGTAATTAGCTAAATCAATGGCTTGATAAAAAGCAGTAGTATTGGTATTTGAATTATAATTATAAGTAGGTGATGGCGGAGTATAACCTCCCCCACCTGAACATCTTTGGCTGGCTCCTGCACCAAGTGTATTAGCACAGAGCATAGCTCCCCCAACCACAGTATTACTATCACCACTTCCACTATTATAAGCAGAGTTAGACCTTATAGCAGCTCCTATTCCTACTATATAACCTAGCTTAAAGTAACCACTACTAGTTACATTAAACACTTGCATAAAATCTAAGTTTATAAAATACTGTGGAGCATAATTAGAAGTACTTAAGACATTATTAGCCCCAGCTCCTATACTAGCTTTTAAACCTATAGTGCTTCCACTACTTAAAGTTTTAAAAAATGTAGTCCCTAAGCTTAATCTTGCATTTAATCTTTTATCACTTTTATAAAAATCTTTTAAGTTACTTCCTAGCCCACTTCCTACTCCTAGCCCTAAATTAAACCTAAGACCATTAATATCATACTTACTAGAGTTACTAGAACTTTCTTCACTACTAGAATCTTCTTTATTACCGCTACTAGATTTACTACTAGAACTATCTCCAAGCATCGCTAAAGTTCCTATAGACTTAGAACTTCCTATAGAGTTATCTTTATCATTAAGTGCAAATCTAGAGTTAAAAATATCACTATTTTTATTATTGCTTGCACTATTACTAAAAGCATTATTACTTTTACTTATAGAGCTTTCACTAGCTAGAGCTATAGTGCTTAGACTTATAACTAAGCTAGTAGCTAAGAGTATATGTTTAGCTTTGTATGCTTTTGTGGTTTTAACTTTAGCTTCTTCGTTTGTGTTTTCTAACTTATGTATATTTTTTATATCTTTTTTCATATCTTGCATCCCTAACCCTTTTTGTTTATCTTTTTAATTTTTATAGGGTTGGAATCTATATTTTTAGATTCCAACTTAGACTTTTTTAGATTTATAAAAAGGCAGTAGATCCCTTAGTGGGATCTAACCCACTTAGAATCTATGTCTAGTTAAAATCAAACTTTGCTTAGTTTTCATACTTATAGTTTTTGTAATCTCTTACTTCCCTCCAAAATAGTAGGTATAGTTAAGGCTGATATCACTACTTGCCATGCCTTGAACTGTGTTTCTAAAGTAGTACTGATACTCTAAAGACACTGCTTGGTGTTTTCCAAAGAAGGCTACTAATCCAACCTTGGCAGTAGGGAGGATAGTGGCTGCAGAGTTAGCTCTTCTTGCGGCTTCTTCAGCTGCTGCTTGTGCACTAGACTTGTTAGCAGCACCTGCAGCTATGGCAGATAGTGCATCTTTTGCATCTTGTAGCTCTTTGCTTAGTTTGTCTAAGTTAGTTTTAGTGGTTGCTACCTTAGTTTTAGCATCATCAAGTGCTTTTTGAGCTGCTTCTTTGTTGCCTTTAGCTTCATTAAAGCTTTGTTGCGCTGCTTGAAGTTGCCCTTGTGCTATTTGAAGTTGAGTTTGGGCTGTGGCTAACTGGCCATTTTGTAAGTTTGTAGCTTGAGTAGTTAAAGACTGTATTTGAGAGTTATTAGAAGCGATATCTTGCTGGGCCTTAGCTATAGCGTCATTTGCAGCCTTTTGTGCGCTATCCCATTTATTATATGCAGCCAATTGTTGAGCTGCTTGTTGTTTTATATTCTCTAGATTTTGTTGTGCAGCGATTGCTGCTTTAGTAGCAGCTTCGAAGTGTGGTCCAGAAGGGTTAGTAGAGCAGTTAGCAGTACAAGCATTTCCAAGTGCTTGCCAAGCATCACTATTTTGTTGAGTTGCTATGCGGATCTGATTATTAGAAATTGAGACAGTAGGTGCTGCTCCAAGACTACTAAGAATCCCTTTTTGTTGAGCTATAGTTGCATTATCATTATTAATAGCTGCTTTTGCAGTGTTGATATTTTGATTTAAAGTAGCTAGTTGAGATTGATAGTTGCTAACTGTATTTTGCACTGCTTGCACACTTGCTGTTTGAGTTTGATTAGTTTGATTAGCTAGGGTAAAGGCAGTGTTTGCTGTGGTAAAGCTGCTAGTAGCTGTAGTTTGTGCTCCTAGTGCGTTGTTATAATCAGTATTTGTTTTAGAGAGTAGATTTGCTAGACTATTTACTTGTGCTGTAGCTCCAGCTACACTAGTAGCTCCACTTAAAGTACCGCCATTTCCACTATTACTAAAGTTGCCACTACCACTATTAACATTATCATGAGTTCTTATAGCAAGTCCAGCTCCTAGTATATAACCTAGTTTTACATAGCCAGTAGCTCCAACTTTAAAGGCTTGTATAAAATCTAAGTTTATAAAGTATTGCGGGTTAAAACTTGAACTTGCGCCTAGAGAGTTAGCTCCTACTCCTATAGTTGCTTGCAAACCCAAAGTGCTAGCTTTTCCTGTAGTAAAGATTCCAGTACCTAGTTTTAACTTAGCGTCTACTCCTGCATTAGGCGCACTTAAAGTAAAGCCACCATTTGTAGTTTGTGCACTTAGTCCTGTACCTACTCCAGCTCCTAATAAAAACTTAACTCCACTTATGTCATTATTAGCTTCTGATCTTATTTCACTATGTCTTAATCTTTTATGCCCTTCTGCAGCTACTGCCATAGAACTAAAACTAGCTATTAATGTGGTAGCTAGGATGATTTTGCTAGCTTTTTTATAAGCTTGTTTAGTAACCTTCTTCATGTCTGTATCCTTTTACTTTCTTTGACTTAACACACTAATTACTAGTGAATGGGAAAATTCTAGTTGTTTTTTTTTTTTTTGTATTAAAGGAAACTTAAAGTGAAAATTTTTGAAGAGAAAATTTATTAAATTCGACTAAAAATGAAATAATTATTTACTTTTATCTCTTTTTCTTAGAATCTATACAAAACTGATAACACTTTTTAATGCTTAAATAAGGGGATAAGAAAAGATGATCTTGACTTTTAAGAAAGGATGTTTTATAGAGGCAATTCTGATCTTTCTACACTATTGGCTAGATCTTTATTCCAACACTTTCTTTTTCGCATTATTTATTATTTATGTGTCTTTTTAATAAAAAAGGGGTTTACCCCCTTCTCACTCCTCCTAGCCCCGAAAAAATTTTTTTTCGGCAATCAGGGGGAGGGCCTTGGCTCAATTCCATTTCTAGCAAAGCGAAGCTTCCTTGAAAAATCGTGCGGTCGCACTGTCTAGCTTCCTTTTCTCACGATTTTTGCACCACGAAACGGGCGAGAATGCCACAGGCCTTAAAAAATTATGATTATTGAAAAACTTCATTGTACGTAGATAGATGCATGCTAAAAAAGATCCTTGCCAAAGTTATAAAACTTCTTTTTACTAGTCTTTAGATGATGTTTTTTTAATCTTTAAAGGGTGGGGTAAGTAGTTTTAGGATTTAAAGTTCATAGTTCATTACTTATTTCGTCATAGCTTTATAGAATCTAGATTCCATATTACTTGCTTAGATTACTAAAATGCTTTTTTAAAAGTAGATTCTATGTCTACAAAATAAAGGGCTTTGAAAGAAGGTTTGTGTTAGTTAAAAGTTTTCTTATGTCTCAAAGGTAGATATATCAAAGAAGATGCAAGGCAACTAAATTAATAGATGGATTTGCAAGTATATAAATATTTATAATTTAGCGATATTTATTAAGGTGTGTTTATCCTTACTAGTTGCTATTAAGAACACATAACAGCTAGCAGGGAGAAGAAAAGGCTGTATCTTTAAGCTTGCTTAAAGCAAGTTTAAAGATAGATAATCAAAATGCAAATAACTAAAAGAACTAGTTTTTATCTTTATCTATAAGTTTACCTTTAGAGATGTGAGGCATGGACGCTCTTAGTTTTTTACCTACTTTTTCTATAGGGTGGTTTTCAAGCATATTGCGTTCTGCATTCATCCTGGCGTAGTTTGCTTTTTTCTCTAAGATGAAGTCTTTGGCAAACTTGCCATCTTGTATATCTTTTAAGATATCTTTCATAGCTTTTTTACTTTGAGAGTTTATAACTCTTGGTCCACTTACCATATCGCCATACTCTGCAGTATTAGATATAGAGTATCTCATATCAGCTAGGCCGCCTTGATAGATTAGATCTACTATAAGTTTTAGTTCATGTAAGCACTCAAAGTAAGCCATCTCTTCAGGGTAACCAGCTTCTACTAAAGTTTCAAATCCTGCTTTTACTAGACTAGTAAGCCCACCACAAAGCACAGCTTGCTCACCAAAAAGGTCAGTTTCAGTTTCATCTTTGAAAGTAGTTTCTATGATCCCACTTCTTCCACCGCCTATTGCTGAAGCATAGCTTAGTGCTACAGCTTTGGCGTTTCCTGCACTTACATCTTGATGCACTGCTATAAGGTCTGGTATACCGCTTCCGTTTACAAACTCATTTCTAACAGTGTGGCCTGGAGCTTTTGGAGCTATCATTATGACGCCTACACCTTTAGGAGCTTTAATCTGACCATAATGTACATTAAAGCCGTGTGCAAAGGCTATAAAGTTACCTTCACTTAGATTAGGAAGTATGTCTTTTTCAAAAACTTCAGCTTGAAGCTCATCAGGTATAAGCATCATAACTATGTCTGCGTACTTGCTAGCTTCAGCAACGCTTAGTACTTTAAAGCCTTTATCGCTTGCTTTTTTAGCACTTTTTGCACCAGCGTGAAGCCCAACTACTACATCTACGCCACTATCTCTTAAGTTTTCAGCGTGAGCGTGCCCTTGTGAGCCAAAACCTATGATGGCAACTTTTTTACCTTTGATGATGTCTAAGTTACAGTCTTTATCATAATATATTTGCATAAAAGAATCCTTTTTTCGAATGGAATGTTATATTATAATGAAGTTTCATGTGAAAATTAGAGGTAAACAATGCAAAAATATAATGATTTAAATGCATTATTGCTAGATGCTATAGAGATGTCAAACACCAAGCTTAGGGCGCAGTTTGAAGCTTTTAGCAAGGCTTTAAGCTTGCATAAAAATGATTCCTTAGAGTTACAAGATACTATAGCAAGTATAAGTAATGGCGATGATATGCTAGCTATCATCAAAGCTTTTTCTTTGCAAAATATACTTTTAAATACCTATGAAGAACTCAAGTTTTCAAAAGAAGACTGTATATCATCTTTTAAAGAAGTTTATGCGGGGTTAGAAAAAGATGGATTCCAAAAAAGTCACTGTGATAAGTTGCTAGAAAAGATTAAGTTTTATCCAGTTTTTACAGCCCACCCTACAGAATCTAGAAGGAGAACTTTTCTAGAAGCCCACCAAGAGATAAGTAAAGAGCTAGCAAATATAGAAGAGTATAAGCTTTTAGATAGCCCTAAGGCAAAAGAACTTTTAGAAAAAAGCTATAGAAATATTAAATATAGACTGCACCTACTTTGGAAAACCCACCTTGTAAGAAGTGAAAAACTTGAAGTGCTTTTTGAACTTGATAACCTCTTATATATAGTAGAAAGTAGTATCTTACCTTCAGCTTTGAAGGCTTTAAATGAAGTCTCTAACATACTTGAAGGGCAGCTTAGCTCTTCGCCTATAAAACTAGGAAGTTGGATAGGTGGAGATAGGGATGGGAATCCAACTGTGACTAATGAGCTTTTTACTAAAGTTATGAAAACCCAACATGAGCTAATAATCAACATCTATATAAAAGAGATAAACAAACTTATACGCGAGCTTTCTATATCAGTTGACTTTTGTAAGCCTAGTAAGGAGCTTTTAAAGTCTTTGCAAAAAGAAAGAGGCTATCTTGATACAGATTCTTTAAAGCTTTTTGATAGAGAGCCTTTTCGCGCTAAGCTTAGTCTTATAAAATTAAAGCTTAGAAATCACCTCTTAAAAGTTAATGTCCCTAACACTATAGACTTTACTTATGAAACTCCTAAAGAACTACTAGAGGATATAGACTTGCTTATAAACTCTCTTGATGACTTGGCTAATATGAGACTTAAAAGCTTTAGGAATCTAGTCTTACTTGGAGGATTCCACTTACTGGAGTTAGACTTTAGAGAGCATAGAGACTTATATATGGAAGCAGTAAGTGAGGTCTTTTGTATGCAAGGCTTTGCAGATAGTGACTTTTTAAACTTAAATGAAGCTAAGCGTCAAGAAGTTCTAAACATAGCTTTAAGAAAGCCTCCGGTTAATTTAAATATGATTTTATGGGAAGTAAGTCAGCCTACAAGACGCGTTTTGAATGCCTTCTTAAGGATAAGCTGGGCTAAACAAACTATAGGGAAGAATGTACTTAAATCAGTCATCATCTCCATGACTAAAGAGCCTAGTGACATGCTAGCTGTGCTTTGGCTAGCTTATGCAAGTGGGCTTTGGGAGAGAGGTAAAGTAAGGCATAGTGAAGATGGCGATGTGACTATAAAAAAAGGTAAGGCTAAGATTCATATAACTCCTCTTTTTGAAACTATAGATGACTTAGAGAGGGCACAAGATATCTTAGAAGTACTTTCTCAAAACCACCATTATGGTCAGTATCTAAAAGACTGTGATATGCAACAAGAGATAATGATAGGCTACTCAGATTCAAGTAAAGATGGCGGAATCTTTACTTCAAACTTTTCTTTAAATAAAGCTATTTATGATCTAATGAAGCTTGAAAGTAGGCTTGGAGTTAGATTCTTACTCTTCCATGGTAAAGGTGGGAGCATAAGTAGGGGAGGCGGGCAGTTAGAAAGTGCATTAATGGCTTTTCCAACTGGCAGTGTAGGAACTACTTTAAAGACTACTGAACAAGGAGAGGTTATAAGCTCAAAGTATCTAAATGAAAACATAGCCTATAACAACTTTGAATCTACTCTTTCAACCTTGCTAAAAAAAGTAGTTATAGATAACTACTGTAAAAGCGAGCATGAAAGAGATTCTATAAGTAGTATGAAGTCTTACTGTAGCGTTGATCCTTATATGGTAAGGCTTGAAGAGCTTTCTCGCATGTCTTATCTAGCTTATAGGAATCTAGTTTATGATACTGATGGTTTTGTAGAGTACTTTAATAGTGCAACACCTATAGAGTTTATACAAAAGCTTAATCTTGGATCACGCCCTTCAAAGCGCAAAAACTCTAAAAGCATAGAAGACTTGCGTGCCATCCCTTGGGTGTTTGCCTGGACGCAAAATCGCTGCATCATCCCTGCGTGGTATGGACTAGGTACAGCTTTAAATGGACTAAATGATAAAGCATTATTACAAGAGTGCTATGAAAACTCTATCTTTTTTAAAACCACCATTGATAATATCGCTCAAGGCTTTTTAAAAGTAGATATGGATATAGCTAAGCTTTATAATGACTTTGTAAGTGATATAGGTGCAAAAACTGTCATTTGGAACAAGATAAGTGAAGAGTACACTAAGACTAAAGAGTGGCTTTTATGTGTTAGAAATGAGTCTGAGTTACTAGAAAAGCAAGCTGATCTTCGTGAGACTATACTAATGAGGATGCCTAATCTAAGAGCACTTAACTTGCTTCAGATAGAACTTATAAAACGCTATAAGTCTGCTAAGTATGAAAGCCTAAAAACTAGCCTTATAGAACAAATCCATAGCACCATAGTTGGCATAGCCCAAGGCGTGAGAAATACTGGTTAACTTTAAATATACATAAGTGTTTTTATGCAGCATAATGTATGATAAAGTTACGTCTAGATTTAAAAAAAGGCGACACACATGCAAAAATCCGAGACAATAGGCTTCTTTGTAGACCTTCCCATGGTGTTTTCAGTTGTAAGTTTAAAAGATCTAATAAAGGCTGCTAATAGCTACTATAACACTAATATAGTAGCCCCAACCCAAGGTAGTTTTGTAGAAAAACTAACTTCAAGTGGTGATGAAAAAGATGAGCTTAAACCTTTATATCTTTATGAAATCATAGTTAAACGATCTACTAGCATGGCAAATATAGGCCTTAGTGAAAGCAAGATAGTAAGAGTAGGAGAGTATAAAAGTATATATGAAGTTTTAAATAGTGCTAAAACTACTACTATCTTTCAAGATGTAAAAGAAGCAGATATATTTTTAAATGCCATGTTAAAGTTTGATAAAGATTTGCTTGAAGCTAGGGCTTTTGTAGTAGTGCCTAGTGAGATAGAAGGAATCTTAGAGTAGCTTTTTAAGATTTTCAAAGTTTATTATAGAAGGATTTTTGTTTTTTGTAAGAAGAAAGGCTTTATTAGACATGTTTTACAAAAGCAAAATATTTTGGTTATAATTCTTCCAACCTTCTTAATTAGCCCACTGCAATTGGGTGTATAAACAACGCTTCAGGGTAGGAATACAGCAGAGCATTTATATACTTGGTGTGCCATTGGTCTCTGATTAAGGGGGCTTTTTACTACTTACTAACAAGACAAATCATGTATAAGCAAGATTTAGATAAATACCTCCAAACAAAGATTCCAAAAGCTATATTTTTATACGGTGAGAGTGAGTTCTACCTAAGCTACTACGCAGAGTTAATAGCCTCAAAGATAGGTGGGGAAGTAAATAGAATCTATTTTGAAGATAAGGATAATGACGCCTTAGGTCTACTTTCTAGTGCCTCACTTTTTGGTGGGAAAAATATAGTCTTAATAAAAACTTACAATACACTATCAGATAAGGTCTTAAAACCAGCCTTATCTAGCATGGATGAGAACTCTTTTTTGATAGTTGAGTTTTATAAAAACCCTAGCATCTCACCTACTGAGTATTCTAAGCGATGCAAAAGCATGGCTAATAGTTTTAAGCTTCATCCTAACTGCTTAGAAGTTCGCTTTTTTACACCAACTTTTAATGAAGGCTTATATCTTTTAAAAGAGAGGGCAAAAAAACTAGGGCTTGAAGTACATCCTAATGCTTTGGAGTTTTTGCTAGAGGTGCAAAATAGCGATGTAGGTATAGCTTTAAATGAACTAGAAAAATTTACCGTTTATAAAAAAATCTCAAAAGAGCTAGTAGAAAAGCTAAGCTATGGCATAGCATCCCTTAATATAGACGCCTTGATAGATGCTCTTTTTGATGGGGAAAATATAGCTTTAATCTTAGAGAAACTAGAAGAAGAAGGTGTTGAAGAGATGGATTTATTAAGAGAAGTTCAAAGACACTTTTACATACTTTTTAAACTCTATGCTTACTCTAAATCTTTTGGAAGATTAGAGTATAAAGAAGCCTTAGGTTACACTCCACCACCAAAGATTGCTGAAAGTTTAAGTAGGAGGGCTTTAAAGTTAAAAGATGTGCAGTATGTTAATATCTTAGATACTTTAAACCTTTGGCGTATAAATGCAATGAAGGGGATAGCAAACTCTAAGCTTATTAATTTATCAAATATTAAGTTTTGCATAGATAGAATGTGAGCTTACATCCTTGACTTAGGCTTAAGTAAAAGCAGAAGTTAAAATCCAGAAGGAGCAAAATGCGTCACTACGAGACTATGTTTATAGTAAAACCTACTTTAGTAGAAGAAGAACTTAAGGCAAAGATAGACTTTTTTAAAGAAGTCATCACAAAAAATGGCGGAGTTATAGAAACAACTCTTGATATGGGTGTTAGAACTCTAGCTTATGAGATAGAAAAAAACGTACGTGGTTACTACTATGTTATCTACTTTAAAGCTAAACCATCTTTAATAGCAGAGCTAGAAAGACTTTATAGGGTTAATGAAGATATTTTAAGATTTATAGTCATTAAGTATGAATCTAAAAAAGAGCAAAAAGCTTGGGCTTCATTAGTAGATAAGGCTAATAAAAAAGATACTAAAAAAAGAAGTGATAGAGTAGTTGGTGAAGAAGAAGTTAAGCTATCTGAACCAAAAAGCGAAGAAAGCCCAGCACAAAGCCAACCACAAGAATAAATCTTAAAGGTCACAAATGTATAACAAGGTCATAATAGTAGGAAACCTAACTAGAGATGTTGACTTTAAGCACCTTCCTAGCGGTACTGCCTTAGCTACTATAGGATTAGCTAGTAATAGAAGATATAAAAGAAGTGATGGCACTACACAAGATGAAGTTTTATACATAGATGCAAAACTTTTTGGAAGAAGTGCAGAAGTGGCTAATGAGTACCTTAAGAAAGGCTCAAAAGTGCTTATTGAAGGTAGACTTACACTAGAGACTTGGAAAGATCAAAATGGCAGTCCTAGATCAAAACACACTATAGCTGTTGAAACCATGCAGATGTTAGATTCTAAGTCTCAAAGTAGTGACTATCCTCAAGCTCAGTCTAATTCATCTGGAAACTATGCTAGTTCTAACTCTTATGGCCAGCCAAAAAGTGACCCTAAACCTCAGCAAGAAGAACAAATACCAGTTGTTGATATAGATGATGATATACCATTTTAAAGGAAAGATATGGAACGTAAAAAATATTCAAAAAGATACTGCAAATACACAGAAGCAAAGATAGAGTTTATAGACTATAAAGATATAGAGATGCTAAAACACTCTTTATCTGAGAGATATAAAATCATGCCAAGACGCCTTACAGGTAATACTAAAAAGTGGCAAGAAAGAGTAGAAGTAGCTATAAAAAGAGCTAGACACATGGCCTTAATCCCTTATGTTGTTGATAGCAAAAAAGTTGTAGAAAATCCTTTTAGACTTTCTTAAGACTTAGTAAGCAGACTTTAAAGCCTCTTAGTTCTCATATTATAAAAAGACTAAGAGGTTTTTAAGTCTTAGCTAACTCCTTCAATCCATCTTGATTTAACTTTTAAATCTTAAAACCTCTTTCTAGCCTCATCTCTTACGTAAACCTAAAACTAGATTCCATCGTTTTTGACAGACAGCTATCTACACACAAAACGATCTTTAACTCCTAGCTTAAAACTTTAGCTTCACGCAAGCTTTAAAGCTTTCATTTTTACTCTTTTAAAGCTTCATCTATTTTCTCTAAGATATTAGCACTATCTTCAAGTTGCAAGACTTTTACACCAAGTTTTAGTGCACTTTGCATCTTTGAGCTAGGAGTATTTCCTTTACTAGCGCCTTCTATTAAGAGGGTGGTGTCTTTATTTACTGCATTTTTCACTTCATAGCCTGCTTCTTCTAGTATCTGTGTTAGCTTGCTTCTACTTATATCAAGCGCACCTGTTAGGACGATACTCTTTTTTTCTGCATCTAAAGGCATTTTTTTTATTAAATCTATGTCGTCTTTGTTTATATTTAAAGTCTTATAAACTTCTTCTAAAATATGTAATGTATCACTTACTTTTAGTATCTTTTTGCCTAGTCTTAGTGCTTCTTGTTCTTGATTACTCCCTTTGGTGCTTTGGATTAAGAGGTTTGTTTGCTTGTTAACAGTTTTAGTGACTTTAAAGCCTTGAGAGCTTAAAAGTGCACTTAAGCTATCTTGAGATATATCAAAAGATCCGCTTAGGGCTATCTTAGTTAGATTTAAGCCTAGAGGTTTTGTGCTTAAAGCAACAAAAGGCTTAGTTATATCTAGTAAGTTTTCTATCTCTTGTTTATTGTCCTTGCAGTAGTTATAAAATGAAGTGCAAGTATCACTGCTTAGATCTGGCAGAGTTTCTAAGATTTCTAAGCTTGCTTCAAAGCATTTTAAGCCTAGATTAGATTCTAAGACTTTAGAGCTTTCTTTGCCAACATTTGCTATGCTTAGGGCGTTTATAAACTTCCAAAGATTTCTTGAAGCAATGCTAGCTTTTATAGAATCTATTATCTTTAGGGCTTTTTTATCCTTAAAGCCTTCAAGGCTTAGTAAGTCTTCTTTTTTTAAAAAGTAAAGATCTTTTATAGTTCTAACTAGTTTGGCATCTACTAGACTAGATATAGTACTACTTGCTAGATTTTCTATATCCATGCAGTCTTTGGTTGTATAAAAGCTAAGTTTGGCTTTTAAGATTCCAACACAAGTCTTATTAGTACACATTATCTTTGTGCTACCGCTTTTAAGATCTTTTATAAAGCTTACTTCTTCATGGCAGACTGGACAAGTAGTTGGCAAGATTATATCTTTAGTGTTACTGTCTCTTTTTTCTAGTATCACGCTTTCTATTTTAGGGATGACATCTCCACTTCTAGTGATTAAAACTGTGTCATTTAACTTTATATCTAGCCTTTTTATCTCATCTACATTATGCAAGCTTGCCCTAGATATAGTTGCTCCTTGAAGCATGACTGGTTCTAATAAGGCCACAGGAGTTAAAACTCCACTTCTTCCTAGCTGCCAAGAGACATCAAGCAGCTTAGTTTCTTCATAAGTTGCTTTAAACTTATAAGCACAAGCAAAGCGAGGCACTTTTACGCTAAAGCCTAGCTTAGCTTGCAAGGCTCTATCATCTAGTACTATCACAGCTCCATCTAGTTCACACTCATACTCCTCTCTTTGTTTTTGTATATCAAGATAGGCATCTTCTAAGGGCTTATGCATACTTTCATAGTCTTTTCTTAAAAGCCTTTTTTTCTCTTCTAATACGTTTATGTTTTGAAAAGTTGGCATAAGTGTAGATTCTAGTTTGTGTTTTGGGAGGATAAAGTGCTTCATAAAGTTATCCTTAAAGCCAAAACTTAAGACAAGTTGCATCAAGCTAAAAAGACTTTTAGAATCTTCTTCACTGTAGCCTATACCCCAAGGGATAAACTCTAGCTTTCTTTCAGCTACTACTTTTAAGTCTAGCTGTCTTAGGGTTGCATTAGCAAGATTTCTAGGATTAGCATAAGTTTTATATCCTAGGTCTAGTTGGGTTTTGTTATAAGCTTTGAAGTTTTCTTTAGAGATAACTACTTCACCTCTTATCTCTATAGTCTTATTAAAAGGTATATGTAAAGGCAGATCTTGTATAAGCTTTGCTTGTTCAGTTACTATCTCTCCTACTTCTCCATCCCCTCTAGTGCTTGCTACTACTAGCCTTCCTTCTTTATAAAGTAGATTAAGACTTAAGCCATCAAACTTAGGTGAGACACAAAAGCTATACTCTTCTAAGTTGTAGTTTAAGTCATTTATATTTTTAAGTAAGGTTTTTAGCCAGGTTGCAAACTCTTGTTTGTTAAATATATCATCTAAGCTCCACATCCTATGCATATGATTACTTTTTTTAAAGTCATTTAAGAGTTTATCGCCCACTCTTTGAGTAGGAGAGAGTGGGTCTATGGGATGATTTATCTCATAAGCTTTTACTTCTCTATAAAGTAAGTCATAGCTTTTATCATCGATTAAAGGTGTATGGCCTGTGTAGTAAGCCCTAGCATAGATGTTTAATCTATCTATGGCGTCTTTGTAGTCTTTTGTAGTTTTGATTTTTTGCATGAAAGTTAGCCCCTAATATCTATGTGGTAAATCCTAAGCTTATGCTAGAATCTTACTCAATTATTTACAAGAGAAAAAGGCTTGATGACATGACTGTTAATATGTTGTACTCAAAGATCCACCGTGCAACCATCACTGATAGCAATCTTAACTATATAGGCTCTATTAGCCTTGATATAAAGCTTATACAAGCAGCTAAGTTACTACCTGGCATAAAAGTTGATATAGTTAATGTTAATAATGGTGCTAGATTTAGTACCTATGTCATAGAAAGCGAAGTTCCTGGCACTGTATGTGTAAATGGTGCTGCAGCAAGGCTAGTACAAACTGGCGATGTGGTTATAATTATAGCTTACGCGCAGATGTCTTTAAATGAGGCAGAGAGTTTTGAGCCGCGTATAGTGCAAGTAGATTCTAAAAATCTAATAATTTAAAAAAAGGAAAATTATGCTTGATCCAAAGATGTTAGAAACCTTAATGGGCAGTATTGAAGAGCAGCTTGAAGGCTTTAAAAACGAAGGTAAAGATAAGATTTTTTCTGTTAAAAGTGGTGGTGGACTAGTAGAAGTTAAGATAAATGGTAGTGGCGAAGTTATAGATCTAATCATAGATGATGAACTTTTAGAAGATAAAAGTAGCCTTCAAGTGCTTTTAATAAGCGCTATAAATGAAGCTAACAAAGAAGCTGATAATTTTAAAAAAGAATCTGCTATGACTAAAATGAAAGATCTTAACCCTTTTAAATGAAGACTTCAACCTTTAGCAAAGTCGCACTAGGATGTTTGCTTGTAAGTGTGCTTAGCGCGCAAGATTCTAATACTTCAAATCCTGCTATATCCTCTACAAATATGGGTGCTAGTATGCAAAATGTAGATGCGCCTAATGCTAATGCTATAGATGAGTTTCAAAGTGGTAGCTTTAGTAGTGGAAAGTTTTATCCTAAAGAAACAGTGCTGCTAGATTCTATGACTAAAGAAGAGCTAAGTTTAAAGTCTAGTCCTACTGGTCCTAAGAAAAGTGCCAAGCTTATAAAAGTAGACGCACATGAGATGAATGTAACAAATGCACTACTAGATGGTAAACCTAGTCTAGATACAAACACTTACATGAGCAAAAACACTGAGGCAAACTCTAGTGCAGACCTTAGTTTAGATTCTAATAAAAACTCTAATGAAGCTTTAGATAAAGCTAGTGTGCAAGATGACGCGCTTGCTTTAAACTCTACTTCAGATGAAGATAAACATGAGATTAAAGAATCTAGCATGCAAGAGATGAAGGATGTAAAAAAAGATGCTTTAGCTCAAAAAGAGCCCATGCTTTCTGATAAGTCTTTTGGAGTGCAAAAAGTAGAAGGTCTTTATCCAGTTAGCGCTAGTGGGGAAAGGCTAGATTATGCAGCTTGTGGAGACTACTATCATCAAGCAAGTTTGCGCTTAGGTGATGGCACTTACGCAGTTTACTTAAAAGGAAAGGGCTTTGTTGGGTTTAGTAAGACTAGACCAAAGGACGCAAGAGTAGCAAAGTATGATCCTTTTAGCGGACTTTTTTTACTAGATTCTAATTTAAAATCAAAGCTAGGTTATACCTTAATGGACATAGATACTTATGCTAGAACTAGAGAGCTTGTAAGTGCAGATGCTAAAGGGGCAAGGGGAGTTAGACTTGCAAAAGCACAAGAGGGCTTTTTAGACTATGGACGTATAAATGGCCATATAGCACAAAATGGAGTACTTAGTAATATCTGCTATCAGATTTATGGCATAGGTGTTGGAGGGGATTCTTTTATAGAAAAGCCTTATATTATGCGCTTTTTAGATTCTAAAAGTGTGCACTATGGAGATATAGGAGTTAGATTTAAACTTAGTGATGCAGAAAATGCAAACTTTGAAGTACTTTATGTAGACCCATTTTTTAAAGATAACCCTTTTAGGAAAGGAGATGTTTTAATCTCTATTAATAACGTAGCACCTAGGTCTTTTAAAGACTTAAGTGAGCGCATACTAAACCTAAAACAAGGAAGCTTAGTTAAAGTTGATGTAAGACGAGATGGAAAGGTGCTAAGTTTTGAAGTAAGGGCTGGTAAAAGATATGGGGGACTTTTGCTGCCTGATAGCTTTTTAGAGCGTTTTAACTTAAAGCTAAGTGATGACTTTGTGGTCTTAAGCGCGCCAAGCAGTGGTAAGTTTAGTGAGCTAAAAAAAGGTGATAAGATACTTAAGATTAATAATCTAGATCTAAAAGAGTATATAAAACCTATGCATATTAATAGAGATAAGACCTTAAGAGAGCTTTTTACTAAGCTTTATATGATGAAGGTTAAATCTAATAAAGCTACTTTAATAAACTCTAGCCCAAAAAGTAAAGAAGATGAGCTAGCTAGCTACATAGCACAGTTTGCTAATAAACACTCTTCTAAAAAGCCTGTTAAAGAAAAAGCTAATTCCATGCAAAACTCTATGACTAAAGAAAGTATGGATAATGAACAAGGAGGCTTAAAAAGTGGGGCTGACTTAGAAGCTTTTTTAAATATGAACTCTCCTATGCTTGATTCTACACCTAATGCCATGGATACTAACTCTATGGGCTCTATCACTAAGGCTAATAAGCAAGAGACTAAAGATACAAAGCTTGATTTAGGAAGCCTTGATATGCTTATTAGCAGGGATGGGTTTGAGTTTAGGCTAGTTGTAAAGTAAGCTTGAAATGCTAGTTTAAAAATGTAAAACTATAAGGAAGTAAAAATTGATACAAGAGATAGATAAGGTTTGTGATGAGTTTGAAGTCTTTTTAAAAGATTCTAAACCAGTTATAAAAAGCTTTCATCCCTACTTTGAAGATGCTACTTGGGAGATGGTGATAAATGGTGGTAAACGTTTTCGCCCAAGACTACTTTTTGGTGTAGTGCTTGCTAATGCACCTGAACTACTTCCTAATAGCTTTAAAGTAGCCCTAGCCTTAGAAGTCTTTCATACTTACTCTTTAATCCATGATGACCTCCCTTGTATGGACAATGCAGACTTAAGAAGAGGGCATACTACTTTGCATAAAAAATATGGTGAGACCCTAGCTGTTTTAGTAGGAGATGCGCTTAATACTTATGCTTTTAACCTTCTAGCAAGAGCTGCTCTTAGTAGTGAAGTAAAGATTAGCTTAATTGAAGTTTTAAGTAGCTATGGAGGGATAGAGGGCATGGTGCTAGGACAAGCACTTGATTGCTACTTTGAAAACCAAAAGTTGCCTTTAGATAAGTTAGAACTTATACATCTAAACAAAACTGCAAGGCTTATAAGTGCTGCGCTTAAAATGGGAGGTCTTATCTCAGTATTAGATTCTAAAGCGCTACAAGCTTTAGAAAAGTTTGGCATGCTTTTAGGACTTTACTTTCAAGTTTTAGATGATGTGATGGATGTTAGTTTAAGTATGGAAGTAGCTGGAAAAACTACTAATAATGATGCTAATAAAAATAGCTATGTTAATCTACTAGGCTTGCAAGGAAGTATGAAAAAGCTAGAAGAGATAAAAAAAGCACTAGAAGTACACTTACAAGAGATACAAAGAGATATAAATCCAAAAACTAAGCAAGTTTTAGAATCTATATTCTTACAGTACAGCAAGGACTTTGATTCCAAACTTACCTTACAACAAAAATAAAAACTATCTTAAGGATAAACTATTGCAAAAAGTGATCTTACTTACTAATGATGATGGCTACTTTAGCCACGGTATACGTGCATTAAAAGAGGCCCTATCTCCGCTAGGAAGAGTAGTAGTTGTAGCACCAGCTACTGAAAAGTCAGCTTGTGGGCATGGGCTAAATATAACTAAGCCTTTAAGACTTATAGAAGTAGAAAAAGACTTTTATAAGCTTGATGATGGAAGTCCAACTGACTGCATATACATGGCATTAGCTACCCTTTTTAAAGATAAAAAGCCTGATCTTGTAGTCTCTGGCATCAACTTAGGCTCAAATGTAGGTGAAGATGTAACCTACTCTGGAACAGTAGCAGGAGCTATAGAAGGAGCGCTTCATGGTGTGCCAAGCATAGCTATCTCTCAGTACATACAAGATAAAGATCTTAATGCTGAAAGTCTTCCCTTAGATCTAAGTGTTGGACAAAACTTTATACATAAGCTAGTAGAAAAGATCTTTAAAGAGGGCTATATGCTTGAAACTAGAAGAGTTTTAAATATAAATATACCCCATGCTAGCGTTTATAATGGTGCTTCAAAAGTAACCCAACTAGGTTATAGACATTATCAACTAAGCTATGAAGAAAATATAAATCCGCGCAATGTCAAGTACTACTGGTTAGGAAACATGAGACTAGTTTTAAGCGAGAGAGAAGATGGCAGGGGCTTAGAATCTGACTACAAAGCCATAAAGGAAGGGTTTATATCCTTAACTCCTTTAAGTTTAGATCTAACAAGCTATGAAGATATACAAAAGATAAAAGACTTAAATCTCTAGCATGCCTATAGATAAAAAGCCTAAAGATCTTAGTCTTTTATATCTTGCCTTAGATGTACCAAAAAGATATATATCAACCTTTGAAGTTAGTAAGCCAGACTTTAACTCTGCTGCTACAGGGGCTTTTAGCGTAGAGATATTAGGTCTTAAAGACTTAAGAAAATATCTTTTAATCGAGGCTTACTTAACTAAGCTTAACTTGCCACTTAGCATTTATATTTTTAATCATAGACCTTTTCATAAAAGTATGTTTAAAGTAGGCACTACTTTAAATCTCTATGGCAAGTTAGAAAATAAGCTTAATCATCTTCAAGTTAGTAATCCTAAGCCTATAACCACTCTAGATACCATCACTCCTATCTTTAATGGCAAAAAAAATCCAGAAAGAGAAAAAATCACTGCCCAAGCTTTGAAAGCCTTAGGAGTAGATTCTAAAAGGGCTAGTTTGATAGAAGAAGTCTTTAAACCTAGCCTTTCTTTTTTTAAATCTTATAAGGTAAATAACACCTTGCCTAAGGCTAATATGGATGCTTTAAAGTATGTAGAAATTTGGCTTTATCTATATAGACTTAGCTTTAAAAAAAGAGACTTTAAAGCTAAAGTGACCCTGCCTCTTGAAGCTAGCACTAAGCAGTTAAAAGCCTTTTTATCTAGCCTTCCTTTTAGCCTAACTAGTGGCCAGATGCAGGCTATAAAGGATGTGCAGTTAGACTTATCTAGCACTTTGCAAGCTAGACGTATCATTATGGGTGATGTGGGCTGTGGTAAGACTATGGTTATTTTAAGTGTAGTTGCTATGAGTTTTCCTAAAAGAGTACTACTTATGGCCCCAACTACCATCCTTGCTACCCAGCTTTATGCTGAAGCATTAAAATTCTTGCCAAGTCATATACAAGTAGTGCTTAAAACTAGCCAGCAAGTGCAGTTTAGAGAAGATATTTTGTTTGCTAGTAGTCTTGAAAATGCCCATTTTGTTATAGGCACACAAGCTCTTTTGTTCTTAGAAGATGATGTTTTTAAAGACTTTAGTATAGTTATGAGTGATGAACAACATAGATTTGGGACCAAGCAAAGAAGTAAGCTTGAAGCACTTACATCTAAAAAAAGCGCTCTTAAATCCCATATTTTTCAGTTTTCAGCTACTCCTATACCACGTACTATGGCTATGATAAAAAGTAGTTATATAAACTTTAGCTTTATAAAAGATCTTCCTTTTAAAAAAGATATCACTACATCTATAGTTGATACTAAGGGTTTTTCTAAGGTGTTAGAGACTATAAGATCTGAGCTTGCTAAAGGGCATCAAGTAGCAGTTATTTACCCATTAGTACAAAAGATGGAATCTAAAAATGAAAGTTTTGGTACTAGATCAAGCTACCTTTCATTAGAAGAAGCAAAAGAGTACTGGATAAAAAACTTTGAAAAAGTCTATGTAACTCATGGCAAAGATAAAGAAAAAGATTCTGTTTTAGAGCAGTTTAGGGAAACTAAAGGGGCTATCTTGCTAGCTACTACCATGGTTGAAGTTGGATTATCACTGCCTCTTTTAAGTGTAGTTGTTATCATGGGAGCTGAGCTTTTAGGGCTTGCTAGCCTTCATCAGTTACGAGGTAGGGTTAGTAGAAATGGCCTTAAAGGCTACTGCTTTTTGTGCACTAAACTAGACTTTGCTAAAAGTGATCTTAAAGATGCAAACTCTAATATGCAAAAAGAAGCCCTTACTAGGCTAGAGCGTTTTTCTAAAACTCTAAGTGGTTTTGATATAGCTGAGCTTGACTTAGAGTATAGAAGTAGTGGAGACTTGATAGATGGCATAGCACAAAGTGGAGATGAGTTTAAATTCTTTGATATTAAAAGAGATATAGACTTACTTAAAGAAGCCCTTGCCAATATAGAAGCTTTATAAAATCTAGTCTATATCATCTTTTTTTAATGGATGGTTTTTACTTACATCACAGGCTAGTTTCTTACCTAGTATACTTTCTAGCTTTAAAGGGCTTAAGCCTAGATTAGGACGCACACAAGCTAGCAAATCCTTAGTTATAACTTCACCTTTTTTAGCATCGCGCACTATAAAAAGACTCCTTGCAAACTCACGCCCAGCCTTTATATCTACTTCCTTACTTGTAAGATCTTTACTTAAAGCCTTTTTTGCATCTTTAAGTACATCTACCATTTCTTTAAACTCACCTTCATCCATGCTAAATGCACTATCAACCCCACCCAGGCTTTTATCTAGTATGAAGTGTTTTTCTATAGTACTTGCCCCAAGACTTAAAGCTATCAAAGGTGCAGCATAGCCTAGTGTATGATCACTTAGTCCTATCTTGCAAGATGGATACTTAGCTTGCAAGTCTTTTATCTTATAAAGGGAGGATTTAGCCAGGGTTGCAGGATAAGATGAGGTACAGTGAAGCAAGGTTATATCAAGTCCTTTTAGTATACTTAGTGCATTTTCTAACTCATCATCATTACATACTCCAGTGCTTAAGATAACTGGTTTTTTAGTTTTAGCTATGGCTTTTAAAAGTGGTACATGACCTACTTCAAAGCTAGCTACTTTATATATAGGGTTATTTAATGTTTCTAAAAACTTAACTCCTTCTACACTAAAAGGACTACTAAAGGCTACTAGTTTTAACTCTTTTGCTAGTTTATATAACTCTTCATGCCACTCCCAAGGCATATAAGCTTCTTCATAAAGCTCCCATAAAGTTTTATCCTTCCAAAGTCCACTTTTAATCTTGAAGTACTCTAAGTTAGAATCTAGAGTTAAGCAGCTTGGTTTATAGGTCTGAAACTTCACTGCATTTGCCCCACTTCTAGCTATGGCATGTAAGGTTTTTTTTGCTAAGTCTAAGTCTTGGTTGTGATTAGCACTTAGCTCAGCTATTATAAAGGGCATGAAAATCCTTATTTGAGAAAGATAAAAGTATGATAAAAGAAAATCTTAAAAATATCACCTTAAAGATAGAAAAAGCAGCTAAAAACTATTCACCAAATCACAAAGTAGAACTTCTAGCAGTAAGCAAGTATACTGATATAGATTCCATAAAAGAGGCCTTTGCTTGTGGACAAATGCGTTTTGGGGAAAATAAGATTCAAGATTTAAAGCTTAAAGCCCTAGAGTTGCCTAAAGCAAAGTGGCATATGATAGGTCATTTACAAACTAACAAGATTAATGGCATGTTAGAGCTTCATAGTGAAGTTGGCTTAGAGCTTTTTGAAAGCCTTGATAGCTTAAAGCTAGCTAGACTTTTACAAAAACACTTAGAATTTAAAAATGAAACTTTAAACTGTCTTTTGCAAGTTAATAGCGCCAGGGAAGAGAGTAAAAGTGGCTTTTTAGAAGAAGAACTTTTAGAGGCTTTTGAAGTTATAAGTAAAGAGTGTAAGAACTTAAAAATACTAGGTCTTATGTGCATAGGAGCCCATGTAGAAGATAGGGCAGTTATAGAAAAAAGTTTTAAAAAAACTAAGGATTTATTTGATGAGATAGGTGTTTTAAGTGTGCTTTCTATGGGTATGAGTAGTGATTATGAACTAGCTATAGCTAATGGGTCTAATCTAGTTAGGATAGGAAGTGCTATCTTTAAAAAATGACATAAAAAGCTTTTTTTAAAGATAAATGGGATTATTTGTACTAAAATTACGAAATCTAAAATAGATTATCTAGATTAAATTTTTATGCAGTTAATACAGCTAACTTGTAGATATAACTTAAAGCCTTATGCAAGAATTGATTGATTTTAGAGCGATTAAGTGTATTAAAATTATCAAACCCAAAAGCTAAAATAAGGAAATTTGTAATGACCCCTATGTTAGAGCACCCATACTTTGGTGCATTTTTAATCTTCGCATTTACGGTTATAGTATTTCAACTTACACTTAGAGGTCAGAGGATAATCTCTAGATCTCTTGCTAGCAAACGCACAGAAAAGTTAAAAAATGCTCCTTATGAGTGTGGACCCATCCCAGTAAAGCAGCCTAATAAGATCTCTAACCAGTTTTACATCATAGCCCTTTTATTTATACTTTTTGATGTGGAAGTAGTTTTTATGATCCCTTGGGCATTAGAGTATAGACATCTTGGAATCTTAGGTTTTGTAGAAATGATATGTTTTATAGTTTTACTTGCTATAGGCTTTTTTTACGCGTGGAAAAGAGGAGCGCTTTCATGGCAAGACATCAAGTAGACTATACCAAGGGCTTACCTGTAGCTTTAAGCACTGTTGATAAGCTATTAAACTGGGGGAGAAGCAACTCTCTTTGGCCTTTAACTTATGGACTAGCATGCTGTGCTATAGAGATGATGGCAACTGGTGGATCACGTTTTGACTTTGATAGATTTGGGATAATCTTTCGTGCTTCCCCACGTCAAAGTGATGTGATGATAATAGCGGGCACGCTTACTAAAAAGCATGCTGAGTTTACAAGGCGTCTTTATGATCAGATGCCTGAGCCTAAGTGGGTAGTATCTATGGGAAGTTGTGCTAATACTGGCGGTATGTTTAATACCTATGCGACAGTTCAAGGAGTAGATAGGATAATCCCAGTTGATATCTATCTCCCAGGTTGTGCCCCACGTCCAGAGACCTTGCAGTATGCCATGATGGTTTTACAGCAAAAAATAAGAAAACAAAGAGCCTTTACACCAGAAGCAAAAAAACGACTTTTGTAAATTTATAAAGTTATCAAATGCATATGAACTAAAGGAAGTTTAAAGAATGATAAGAAGAAAATCGCCGTCTTTAGACGTGCAAAAAAAACCCTACCATACAGATAGATTCTATGAGCCTATACTTTCGCACAGAGTGGCTTTTGAAGATAGCCCTTTTTTAGAAGTTTATGAAGCCTTAAAGCAAAAAGTAGAAGTAGAAGGTTATGTAGAGCTTAATCAAGCTGTTTTTTATGTAAGCAAAGATGAACTAAGAGAGACTTTAGTAACCTTAAAGTCACTAGGTTATGATGTATTAAGTGAGCTTAGTGCTATAGATAATTTAGCAATTAATAATACCTTAGAGATGTTTTATCAAATACTTTCACTTGATGAAAAAAATAAAGGCAGAAAAAGACTAAGAGTTAAGTGTTCACTTAGTGAAGGCGAAGATATGCCTAGTGTTAGTGATATATATAAGTGTGCTAACTGGAGTGAGAGAGAGTGCTATGATATGCTAGGTATTAGGTTTGAAGGTCATCCTTTTATGAAAAGAATCTTAATGCCAACTGACTGGGTAGGTCACCCTCTAAGAAAAAGTTATCCCTTACAAGGTGATGAAGCTGCTAGTTGGTATGAAGTAGATAAAGTTTTTGGTAGGGAGTATAGAGATATCATAGGACCTGAGCAAAGAGATAGTGCAAGGATAGATAGGGAAGATACAGTGCATTTTGCACGTATAGGCAAGGAAGTCCCAAGAGGTGAAAAGCCAAGCGAGCTAACTACAGAAGTAACTTATCAAGAAGCACATAAGCCTTTAGTTGTAAAAAAACTTAGTCCTAAAAAGACCAAAAAACTAGATAAGAGAAAGTAAGGAGAGGTAGTGGCACAGTTTTATAATAAGCTTCAAACGCAGTTTGAAAACGTTATGTTTGAACAAGATGATAGCCATATGGTCTTAAACTTTGGCCCACAACACCCTAGCGCACACGGTCAGCTAAGACTAGTGCTAGAACTTGATGGAGAAAAAGTTAAAAGAGCACTTCCTGATATAGGCTACCTTCATAGAGGTGTAGAAAAGCTAGCAGAAAATATGATTTATAATGAGTTTATGCCTACTACTGATAGGATGGACTATACAGCAGCAAGTTCTAATAACTTCGCCTTTGCTCATGGTGTTGAAACTTTACTTGGTATAGAAGTACCAAGACGTGCGCACGTTATAAGAGTGTTAATACTTGAGATAAATAGAATCATGTCTCACTTCCTTTTTATAGCAACACATGCACTAGATGTTGGTGCTATGTCAGTTTTCTTATACGCTTTTAAAGGTAGGGAATATCTACTAGACTTGATGGAAGACTACTGTGGGGCTAGGCTTACTCACCATGCCATTAGGATAGGGGGAGTGCCACTAGATATAGATGATAAGTGGATAGATGATGCAAGAGATTGCATGAAGCAAGTTATAGATTCCACTAATCTTGTAAGAGGTCTTTTAGATAAAAACAGAATCTGGCGTTTAAGACTAGAAAACGTGGCAAAGTTTAGCGCTGCTGAAGCTAAAGAGTGGGGACTAAGTGGAGTTATGCTAAGAAGTACTGGCATAAAGCATGATATAAGAAGAGAAGAGCCTTATGCTGTTTATGATGAGTTAGAGTTTGATGTGCCTTATACTAATAGTGGTGATTCTTATGGTAGATATCTACTTTATATGGAAGAGATATATCAGTCTATTAGTATCATAGAACAAGCCCTAAGGCTTTATAAGTACACAGATACACCACTTATGGCACATGCACCAAATTATATATCTTCGCCAAAAGAACAAATCATGACTCAAAACTACTCTTTGATGCAGCACTTTGTTTTAGTAACTCAAGGTATGCGTCCTCCAAAAGGAGAAGTTTACGCACCTACAGAAAGTCCAAAAGGAGAGCTAGGCTTTTTTATAAGTTCACTTGGAGAAGCCTATCCTCATAGGGTTAAAGTAAAAGCACCTAGCTTTTACCATCTTCAGTCTTTGGAACAAAAGCTAGTTGGCCATTACTTAGCAGATGTTGTAACTGCTATAGGTTCATCAAATGTCATCTTTGGTGAGATAGATAGATAACAAGGGAAGGTTTGAGCTAATGAAAAGATATGATTTAAGACATTTGAAGAGTGATTTTTATGGGAAGTTAGAAGAGCTTATGGAAAGTGGCTTAGAGCGTGAAGAAGTTGGAATCTTTTTGTTTGAAAGGGGCGCTTATGAAAACATACAAAAAAGCGCAGACTTTGTAAAAGAAAGAGGCTATATTTTAATGAATTCTTTACAGTTTAACCACGTAGACTGGACCATAGTGGTTAAAAAGCCCTAAGGTAGTAGCTATGATGAAAGATAACCCAAAACTACCTTATAGTGTAAAGGACTTCCCAAAAACCCTTCCTACACTAAAGTACTTTAATACACAAGAACCTAAAAATATTAAAGCTTTTATAGGATGGGATGGGCTAGTTGTATTAGATGAAAGCATAGACTTGTTAGATGCTTTAAAGATGTATGCTAAGCAGTATCAACTTTATGCACAAAGCTGTGGAAGATGTACTCCTGGAAAGTATGGCGGTCGTGTTTTATATGAGATGCTTAATAAGATACAAAACAGCCCTGAAGCAAGTGTAGATGACTTAGCCAAGCTAAAAGAGATATGTAATCTTATGCATAAGACTGCAAAGTGTGAGATAGGCAAAACTACACCTAAGCCTATACTTCAAGCACTAGATACTCATATAGATGTATTTACTAGAAATATAAGTAAAAATAAGCAAAAGCTTAATAAGTCTAATATCATAAAGTATAAAACTCCAAAAGAAGAAGAGGACTTTAAGCTAGAAGGTGAGGCTTCAGATGGAAGCCAAGTCTACTACAAGGCTAATACTTTTGCTAAAGAGATACAATCTCATAATATTAACCCAGACATGCATGATGCTTTTAATGTTTTAGAACGTTTTAAGCTAGCAGTACACTCTCACTCTCATAATCAAACTTATATATCTAAAATAACTGCACCTTGCACTGATATGTGTCCAAGCCATGTAGATATACCCGGATATATAGAAGGTGTTAGGGATAAGCGCTTTTTAGATTCTTTAAGTGCTACAAGAGGGTCCATGCCTCTAGCACAAGTTTGTGGTCGCGTGTGCCCTCACCCTTGTGAGCACGCTTGTAGAAGGGCTATACTTGATGAGCCTATAAGTATTATGGAGTTAAAAAGAGTTGGGGCAAGCTATGAGATGGAGTACAACACTCCTTATATGCACCCAAATTTTATAGAAGCACAAGAAGACTTGAAGAATAAGAAAGTTTGCGTAGTTGGTGCGGGACCTGGAGGTTTAAGTGCGTCTTATTACATGGCATTACAAGGTATAAAAGTAGATGTTTATGAAGCCTTGCCTGTGCTTGGTGGGGCTGTAGCTACTGGCGTTCCTAACTACCGTATGCCTATAGTTGCTTATAACCATGATATAGATATGCTAAAAACTTTAGGTGTTACTTTTCATACTAACTATCCTATAACCAAAGAAAACTTCTTAGATATAGAATCTAAATATGATGCAACAGTGCTTGCAGTTGGCACTAGACTTTCTAAAAAACTAGGCTGCATTAATGAAGACTTTAGCTTAGAAGGCTATCTTCCTGCTATAAAGTTTATGGATCATGTAAACCTAGCTGAAAAGTTTGGCTTAGAAAGTATTCCTGATTTAACTGGGAAAAATGTAGTCTGCATAGGCGGAGGCTTTACTAGTATGGATGTAGTGAGGTGTTGTATAAGATTAAATGCCAAATCTGTCATCATGCTTTATAGAAGAGATGAAGCAACTATTATAAAAAACACTAGTAGTGAAGAGTATCATGAAGCAGTAGAAGAAGGCGTAAAGTTTGATTTTTTAAGTGCTGTCCATGAGATAGTCTCAGAAAATGGAAAAGTAAGGTCTTTAAAAGTAGATAAGTTTGAGCTTAAAAAAGTTGAAGGCTCACCAAAAGGCGAGTTAGTGCCACTTGAAGGTGGTGGTTATACCTTAGAGTGTGACATAGTTATACCTGCTGTTAGTCAAGAGTTAGATGCTAGCTTTTTAGATGAAAGCTTTGGTATAGGGCTAACTAAGCGTCATACTATAGATGCTGATCCTCATAGTTTTTCTACTCCAAGAAAGGGAGTTTTTGCTTGTGGGGATTGTGTAAGTGGTCCTCTAACTATAGTTAATGCAGTAGGGCAAGGCCGCAGGGTTGCAAACGTAGTAAAAAGATATCTACTAGATGGACAGATAAGCTTAAGTGATGATGAGAAAATGGAAGATTTACTAAAAGATGTTGGAGTTTATGATAGCAGTAGAGAGGTTATAGGTTGGATGAAGGGTGATAAGAGAGCCCATAGTGACAAGCTAGAGCCTAGTTTTAGGGCTAAAAACTTTGAAGAAGTAAACTTTGGATTAGATAGGAAAGATGCTATAAAAGAAGCCCAAAGATGCATGAGATGCTATTATATTAGCATGTGTGTTGTGTAGTATGGGAGGTAGAGTTATGGAATCTTTTAACATTAAGATAGATGGTAAAACCTGCCTAGCTTTTGAAGGTGAAAGCATACTAAGCGTAGCAAGAAGAAATCATATCTATATACCCACACTTTGCGATCTTCCTAAGCTTGATCCAGTTGGAGCTTGTAGGATGTGTGTAGTAGAAGAAAGTGATGGTAACGTTATAGCAAGCTGTAAAAGCCTAGCACACAAAGATACAGTAGTTCAAACTAATACTAAAAAACTTCAAGACTATAGAACTGATATCATGCGCTTTTTATGCATTAACCATCCATTAGAATGTGGGGTTTGTGATAAAAGTGGAGAGTGTGAGCTTCAAGATAAAGTCTTTGAGATGAAAGTAGACTTACAGCCTTACTTTTCTCATCAAAAAGAAACTGACTTTGTGCACTTTACTAATAAGATCTATGATGAAAGTCTTTGTATAGTTTGTGAAAGGTGCGCTAGAACTTGTAATGAATACGTGGGTAATAGCGTCTTAAGCGTCTTAAGTGGGGGTTTTGGCTCTAAGATAGGAGTAGACTTTAGTGCCTACTGTGAAGACTGTGATGAGTGTGTGAGTGTGTGTCCAACAGGCGCTATGATATCTACTAGATTCCTTTATACTACTAATGCTTGGGAGTTAGCTAAAAAGCCCTCAGTTTGCACTCAGTGTTCTAGTAACTGTGATATAAACTATGAAGTTAAGACTAACAAAGATGGTATAAAAAAGATTTACAGGGCTAATACTAACTTTCATACCTCCCAACTTTGCCATGCTGGACGACATCGCTACTATGATAATAATATCTCTTTAAAAACTAACGCCTCTTATTTAAATAAGGCCCTTAGTGCTTTTAAAAATGCAAAAGCCTTAAGGCTTTCTACTAAGTCTAGTAATGAAGAAGCACTAATTTTAAGTCTTTTAAGTGAGAAGTTTGGCTTTAAGCTACATTGCGATGAAGCTTACTACTATAAAAGATTTTTAGATTCCACAAACTCTACTTTAGTAAGCGTTGATGAGAGCTTAAAAAATGCAAAAGTAGCTATAGTCTTTGGATCTTATATATATGATGAGTTTCCTAATGTAAGATCTAATCTAGCTAAACATGTCATTAAAAATGATCTAAAAACTATATTTATAAACCCTATCTCTGAAAAAAGATTCCAAAGTGTTTTAGAGCTTAAGTATGAAGTAGATCATGAGCTTTCAGTCGCACTTTTGCTGCTTCAAGCACTTGATTTTAAACATATCCATGAAGAGTACTTTGCTAACTTAGATATGGGAGAAGTTATAGCTGAAAGCAACATTAGCGATCATGAGTTAGAAAGCCTAAAGCGTATATGTTTTAAAGCCCTTTTTAGTAGTGCACATAAAGAGCACAAAGAAGAATCTAGTAAAGATTCTATAGTTATACTGGTAGGACCTGATATCTATACTCACAAAGATGCAAGTACTTTAGCTTATATCTTCAAGCTTTTAAAAGAGATGCTTGATATTACCGTGATACCTCTTCCTTATAACAATACACTAGGTATATTAGGAAGTTGCAAGTTAGAAAAAGATGAGTTTTTGCAAGATTGTATTATAGGTTATAGGAGTGAAGGAAGTTTTATTTTAGATGATGTTATGAGTGTTTTAAGACATGACTTTTTACTTCCTAGTTTTAATCATATAGAATCTACTTTTATAAACTTAAATCTAGAGCTAGTTAAAGCAAGCCCAGCACTTGAGTATGTAGATAGTGAGGGTGAAGACTTATTAGACTTAGCAGATATAGCAAGAGAGCTTTTAGATAATGACAAAGATTATCTAGTTGAGTACACTAAACTTTTAAGTTTTAATAAAACTTCTTATGATGCCCTAGCTAGGAGAACTAAGATAGCACTAAGCCTAAAACCTAGTCTAAGTAATGCAAGTGATTTGACTAAAGACTTACTTCCTTTAGAGTTAGAAGCTAGTGAAGGCAGTGGCAGTTATATCTACCATGCAGGCCAAAGTGGTAATATTAACACTTTTGCGCCTTTTACCTTACTGGTATCTAAACAGTTTTGTATAGCCCATGGCTTAAAAGATAAAGATGAGATAGAGCTAAAACTACAAAGACCTTTTAGTAAGACTAGAGATGAAGAATGTGGCTGCTTTGAAGATGACCAACAAGAAATTAACAAAGATGCCAGTCAAGTTTCTAACAAAGAGGAGTCTATGGAGGATTTGGGGAAAAAGCCTTTACCAAAAAGCGGAGTTTGTGTAAAAGTACAAGTTGAAGGCTATCTAACAGGTATGGTAGCAGTACTAAAAGCTCCTTTAGCTTCATCAAAAAAATATTTTGACTTTGTTAGGATGAGTGATAAATGATAAAGATAACTATAGATTCCATAGAGTTAGAGTGTGAAGAGGGCGAGACAGTATTAGAGATCGCAAGAAAGAACAATATACAGATTCCAAGTATATGTTACTTATCTGAGTGTTCGCCAACTTTAGCTTGTAAGATGTGTATGGTAGAAATTGATGGTAAAAGAACTTATAGCTGTAATGCAAAAGCAAAAGATGGTATGAATATACTAAGCAATACAGAAGAGATAATAAAAGATAGAACTGCCATCATGCAAACTTACTGCGTTAACCACCCACTTGAATGTGGAGTATGTGATAAAAGTGGAGAGTGTGAGCTTCAAGACTTTACACTTTATACTAAAGTACCTACCCAGGAGTATGGCTTAAAAGAAAGCGATAAAAGAGGCTATCGTTTTGCTCAAAGCACTTATGATCCTAATCTTTGCATAATGTGTGAAAGATGTGCTACTACTTGTAAGGATAATATAGGTTATAGCAACCTAAAAGCAGGCAAGGCTAAGCTTTTTACACCTGAGGACTACAAAGAAAGCATGCCTAAAGATCCTTATAGTGTTTGGTCTAAGAGACAAAAGGGCTTAATAGAGTTTGTGGGGACAAGTGAGTGCAAGGACTGTGGGGAGTGCATAAGTGCTTGTCCAGTTGGTGCTATGACTTATACTGGCTTTACTTATACTAGTAATGCCTGGGAGTTAGAAAAGATACCTTCAGCTTGTACCCATTGCCCAAGTGGCTGCTTTATAAGCTATAACATGAAGATTAATAACGCTGAGCGTCATCTAATCTATAGAGTGCAAAATGACTATCATTATAATCCAATCTGCGGGGCAGGGCGCTTTAGTTATGACACTAGTTTTTATGCTACTGCTATGCCAGAAGTTATAGATATAGCACTAGAGCGCTTACAAAAGGCCACTAGTTTGCATATAGGAAGTGATGTTACTAATGAAGAAGCCTATCTTTTTAGCAAGATCGCTACTAGGTTGAATGTGCCTTTATTTAATACTGAAGCTTTTAGGCTTAAAAAAGTTTTAGATTCTATAGAATCTAGTCACTTTGCAAGCTTTGCTGACTTTAAAACTGCTACTTCATTTATAAGTATAAACTCACTTTTTAAGTATGTTAACCCAAGTATAAAATTTAGGATTAACAACAACTTAAAACTAAAAAAGACTACTAAACTTTTAAGCTTTGCACCTTTTATAGATAAGCACCTAGCCACCCTTGGAAAGGGTGTAAAACAAGTTGTAAGTAACTTAGAAGATACTCTATCTATCTTGCTTGCACTTTGTAATGAAAATGGACTTCAATATGCTAATAAAGAAGCTTTGCAAACACTTAGTTTTGAAGGCTTTGGAGAGCTTCCTTTAGAAGAGCTAAAGTTAGAGCCTAAAGGAATCTTACTTTTAGGAGATCATAGCCTAGCTAGTTTGGATGATAAAGCCCTAAGTTTTATGGGCTACCTTTTAAATCTTTTATGTGCTAAGTTGGATTTAAAAGTTATGATTTCAACACTAGGAAGTAACACTTTAGGAGTTGCAAATCTTTGTGATCTTACTAAAGAATCTGAAGTCAAAAAAGACTATGTAGTAGGGCTTAGGGCTAGCGGGGATTATGAGTTTAAGTCTTTAGCTTTAAGAAGCCTAGATAAAGAGCCTAACTTAGAAGCTATTTTCCCACTGCCTTTTAGCACTCAAGTTGATGGAAGCTTTACTAACGTAGAACATAGAGTTTTAAGGCTAAATCCAGGAAGCTACTATGAAGATAGCACTCTTAAAGAAGGCATCTATCTTGATACTATAGCTAATGCCTTTGATATTAAGTGTGATAGTTTAAGTGATCTAACTAGTAAGCTTCACACTTTAAATAAGGCTTATAAAGACTTAGATTACAAAGACTTTAAGCTAGAGATAACAAAGAGCGGGGAAGATGTTAGAGGCTACTTCTTAGATCATAAATCTGTAGATTCTATAAATTTAGAAGTAGATATAACCCTTCCAGAAAAAAAAGCATTTAACGCCCTTTTATTAAATCCAAAAGAGCAGTTTAATATACAAACTAAATATAGCGCCATCCTACAAACTAAGGCAGGAGTTTACATAAGCCCTGAGTTTGCAGCTAAGTTAGAGTTAAAAGAAGGTAAAGAAGTGGTATTTAACATGCAAGTTGATACTCAAAAACTATCTTTTAAAACTAAGGTTTATATAGATTATGACTTAGAAGGTGAGATATTTTTAGTATCACCGCTAATAGATGGTATAGAATCTATTTTTAAACCTAGCCTATTAGCAACCCTAGCTTTAGAACAAGATATGAGCATTAAAGAACAAAAATTAGAAGAGGTACAAGCATGAGTGCATTTATAATAGAAACTATCATAAAAGTATTAATTGTAGTTATAGTATTTGCAGCCTTAGGAGCCTTTGCTACGTATCTTGAAAGAAAGGTTTTAGGGATCTTTCAACGAAGGATAGGCCCTAGTTTTGTAGGACCTTATGGGCTATTACAGCTTGTGGCTGATGCTATAAAGCTTTTTTCTAAAGAAGATGTTATGCCTAAAGGGGCTAATAAGATAATCTTTTCCATAGCCCCAGTTGTAGCCATAGTAACTGCACTTACTTCTATGGCAGCTATCCCTTTCTTTCCAGACTTTCATCTTTTTGGATATGAGATAAAGCCTATCATCTCAGATATAAACGTAGGGCTTTTATATTTTATAGCAGTTGGTGCAGTTGGAATCTATGCGCCTATACTAGCTGGTCTTGGTAGTGGGTCTAAGTGGTCTTTATTAGGGGGAGCTAGGGCTTGTATGCAGATTATTAGCTTTGAAGTAGTTGGAGCTTTATCAATCTTAGGCCCTATTATGATAGTTGGGTCTTTGTCACTAGTTGATATGAATGCTTATCAAGCAGGTGGTATATCACACTGGCTAGTTTGGAAGCAGCCAGTTGCTTTTATAGTTTTTATGATAGCTAGTTATGCTGAGCTTAATAGAACTCCTTTTGACTTACTAGAAGCAGAAGGTGAGATGGTAGCTGGTTTTTGTACTGAGTATAGTGGCCTTAAATGGGGACTTTTCTTTATAGGAGAGTATGCTCATATGTTTGCTTTTGCCTTTGTTATAAGCCTACTTTTCTTAGGTGGATTTAATGATTTTTATTTCATTCCAGGTTGGTTAGCCATCATCATTAAGGTCATAGTATTTATATTCTTCTTTATGTGGGTTAGGGCAACTTACCCTCACGTAAGGCCTGATCAGATGATGTCTATGTGTTGGAAGTTTTTAATGCCTTTAATGCTTATAAGCATAGTAATTACTGGTTTAGTTTTATTATAAGGATAAAAGATAATGCAAAATGATAAAAAAGAAAAAGTATATAGATTTGTAGAAGCTACATCTACACCCCAAAATAACGCAGAGATTTTTTCACGAAGTATAAGAAGAGCTATAGGCATGGATATGTTTGTAGGTCTTTGGTTAACTTTAAAGGAGTTTTTTTCCAAACCAGTTACGGTTAACTACCCTTTAGAGTTTCAGCCTTTAAGTCCTAGATATAGAGCAGTGCACAATCTCCAGCGCATGCTTGAATCTGGAAGTGAACGCTGCATAGGTTGTGGTCTTTGTGAAAAGATATGCACATCAAACTGCATAAGGATAACAACTAGTGTTGGACAAGATGATAGAAAAAAGATAGATGACTACACTATTAATCTAGGGCGCTGTATTTACTGTGGGCTTTGTGCTGAAGTGTGCCCAGAGTTAGCCATAGTTATGGGAACTAGGTTTGAAAACGTAAGTGAGCAAAGAGCACATTTTGGGCTAAAGCAAGATTTCTTAAAAGATATAGAAGATGCTAAGTTTCATAGGCAAAGTGAGTTTGCAGGTTTTGGTTCTATAAGTCCTAATGCTGATAAGCTTATTAAAAAAACACCACTTGAATATTAAGTTAAAGGCAAAGATATGTTTGAAAGTATTGCGTTTTATGTATTTTCTGTTTTAACGCTAGTTTCATTTTGGGTAGTTGTTAGAACTAATAATATTTTGTACGCCCTTGGAGCCTTAGCCTTAGGGATGATATTAATCTCTGGCTTTTTCTTTTTACTAGATGCTGAGTTTTTAGGTGTTGTGCAAATAATGGTTTATACCGGGGCTATAGTTGTGCTTTATGCCTTTGGTATGATGTTTTTTGATATGCAAAAAGATGTTATTGAGCGCTATCAGCATAAGGCCATACTTTGGTTTTTATGCATAGTTGTAGTCATAGTCTTAGTAGTCACTTTAGGTAATCAACAAATACCAGTTTTTGTAGGAAGTCTTGCTAGCAGTTCTGTAGTACCAGATACTAAGCAGCTTGCACATGCCTTATTTAGAGACTACATAGTAGCCTTTGAAGCAGCAGCTATCATGCTTTTAATGGCCATGATAGCAGGCGTTGCTACAGGCTTACAAAAGGTTTACATGTTTAAAGAAGATAAAAAAGATTCTAAAACAGAGCACAAAGGAGATGACAAATGATAGGTTTAAATCACTATTTAATAGTAAGTGCTTTAATGCTTGGCATTGGGATTTATGGTGTTTTAAGACGTAAAAATGTGTTAATGCTTTTGTTTTCCACAGAGATTATGCTTAACGCACTAAACCTAGCTTTTGTGGCTATAGGACATTATATGTTTGATGTTCAAGGGCAGATTTTTGCTCTTTTTGTCATAGCAGTAGCAGCTGCAGAAGCAGCAGTAGGCCTAGGACTAGTTATCATGTGGTATAAGCGTCATAAGACTTTAGACATTGATGTTTTAACCAAGATGAAAGGTTAAGAAATGGATATGTTCTATCAACCACAATATATATACGATAGGCTTTTTGCCCTCTTATTATTCTTGCCACTTGTTGCAGCAGTAATAGGTGGTTTATGGGCTACTTCAAAACCCATTAAGCTTATAGGTTACTTAAACTCTATCCTTTTAAGCATAAGCTTTTTGATAGCGTTATATTTTTTAGTTGTCATCTTAAGATATCCAGATGTGGCCTTAAACTTTACGCTTTGGAACTTTTTAAATATAGGTACGTTTTGGGTGGACTTTTCTTTTTCTATAGATAAGATAAGTATCATCATGATGTTAGTAGTGCTTTTTGTGTCATCTATGGTACATTTTTACTCCATAGGTTATATGAAAGATGATAAGAGTTTTAATCGCTTTTTTGCTTACCTTGGCGGCTTTGTTTTTTCCATGCTCTTATTAGTTGGAAGTGATAACTTCTTGGTACTTTTTGTAGGATGGGAAGGTGTAGGGCTTTGTTCTTACTTGCTTATAGGTTTTTGGTATGAAAGACCTAGAGCAAACTTTGCATCTATTGAATCTTTTGTCATAAACCGTATAGCTGACCTTGGGATGCTACTTGGAATCTTGCTTATATTTGTTCAGTTTGGAACTTTGAAATACACAGAAGTTTTTGAAGCCATGAGTCATGCAAGTACTACATCCCATGTTATCTTAAACTGGATAGGTATCTTACTTTTTATCGGTGCTATGGGCAAGTCAGCTCAGTTTCCACTTCATACATGGCTAGCAGATGCGATGGAAGGTCCTACCCCAGTTTCAGCCTTGATACACGCAGCGACTATGGTTACTGCAGGTGTTTATTTAGTTATAAGAGCAGCCCCACTTTATGACCTAGTGCCAGGAGTTAGCTACTTTATAGCCATATTAGGTGCTTTTGTGGCAGTTTTTGCAGCACTTATGGCTGTGGTTAATAAGGACTTAAAAAGAGTTATAGCTTACTCAACTCTTTCTCAGTTAGGCTATATGTTTGTTGCAGCTGGACTTGGAGCTTACTGGATAGCTTTATTTCACCTATTTACTCATGCTTTCTTTAAGTCACTTCTTTTCTTGTGTGCAGGTAATGTAATGCACGCTATGAAAGATAAGCTTGATATTAGAAAGATGGGTGGTCTTTGGAAATATATGAAAGTTACTGCAGTGTTTATGACACTAGGAACTATAGCTCTTTGTGGTATTTATCCTTTTGCTGGATATTTTTCAAAAGATAAGATTCTAGAAGCTGCTTTTAGTGGCGGTAACTACTATATATGGGCAGCTTTGTTTATAGGTGCTGGTTTAACTGCATTTTATAGCTTTAGACTTTTAGTCTTAGTTTTCTTTGCACCAAAAAATCATGATGAAGAACATCCTCATGAAGGCTCAAAAGTTATGCTTTATGCTATGACTCCTCTAGCTATTTTAAGTGTTATAGCTGGTTTTGTAAGTGCTTGGTTTAGTCCTTTTGTAACTTCTGAGACACCACTTAGACACGCCATGCACCTAGTGCCAACAACTGAGTGGATACTAATAGCTGCTACTATGATTTTTGTCATAGTTATAAGCATCATTTCTATACTTTATTATAAAGATGGCTATAGATTTAAACAAAAATACAACTTTATCCATGTCATTTTGACCAAAGAGTACTATATACCTCAGTTTTACAACCTAGTTTTTGTTAAGACTTACACTGGCCTATCATGGTTTTTCTGGAACATAATAGACCGCTTAATAATAGATAAGATAGTAAACTTCGTGGGTAAATTCTTACTCTTCTTAAGTCATATATTACAGCCTATACAAAATGGAAATATCAGTACATCTTTAAGGCTTATGACTTTTGGTATCGTGCTTTGTATCATCTTTGTATTGCTAATGTTTAGCTCACTGTAGGGAGGGGAAGTAATGGAATATTTATTAACCGTAATAGTACTTTTTCCGGCTATTGCTAGCATTTTTATTTTTATGATGGGCAATAATGTAGCTAAGCCTTTTGGGATAATAATAGCCCTTATAGAGCTATGTCTAGTTGCGCTTTTATGGACACTATTTGATGGTAGTAATCCAGGATTCCAGTTTGTACAAAACGTGCACATAATCACGCACCTTGGTATTAACTACTCTATAGGAGTTGATGGAATCTCGCTTTTCTTAATAGCACTAAACGCAGTCATCATACTTTTAGCTACGTTTTATCTAAACCAGCCTCATGAGAAAAACCACTATATAGTAGCTCTGCTTTGGCTAGAATCTATACTTATGGGTCTTTTTAGCTCTTTAAATATGCTTTTATTCTATGCGTTTTGGGAGCTATCTTTACTACCTATACTTTACATAGTAGGTGTATGGGGCACAGGTGATAGAATCTATGCTGCACTAAAGTTTTTCTTATATACTTTTGCAGCCTCTTTAATCATGCTAGTGGCCATACTTTACACAGCCTACTTGTACAAACTTCAGTTTGGTGTATGGAGTTTTAATGTCATAGATTGGTATCACTTAAGTCTTCCTTTCAGTGTTCAAATCTGGCTTTTCTTGGCCTTTTTCATATCTATAGCTGTAAAGATTCCTATCATACCTTTCCATACGTGGTTACCTTATATATATACGGATGCGCCGACTTTAGGAAGTGTTATCCTTTCAGCTACGCTTTTGAAAATGGGAACTTACGCACTGGTTAGATTCTCTTTGCCATTTTTCCCAGATGCAAGTTATTATTTCTCATTTCCGATTGCGATCTTAGCGCTAATCATGATAGTTTATGGAGGCTTTATAGCCTTTAGGCAAAAAGATATGAAGATGACTATAGCTTATAGCTCTATATCCCACATGGGTATAGTCATACTTGGAATCTTTGCTTTTAACGTAGAGGGTATAGGTGGGTCTATATTTTTAATGGTTGCACACGGGATAGTAAGTGGTGCGCTATTTTTCTTAGTAGGTATGCTATGGCATAGGAGACATACAAGGATGGTTGATGAGTATAGTGGTATAGCATCTGTTATGCCGCATTTTTCAAGTTTCTTTGCGCTTATCATGCTAGCTAATGTTGGGCTTCCTCTAACCGTTGGCTTTGTTGGAGAGTTTTTAAGCTTACTAGGTTATTTCAAAACTAGCCCTGTTATAACTGCCATAGCTGGCACTACTTTAATCATCTCTGCAATTTATATGCTTTATCTTTATAAGAGTGTGTTTTATGGGAAGCTAAAAGATGGCGCTTGTGCTGCTTTAAAAGACTTAAATGCTAGAGAGTATTGGGTTTTAGTTCCTATAGCTGTGTTAGTAATCTTTCTAGGTGTTTATCCAAATGCTATTTTAAAACCCATAGAGACTTCAACTCACTCTTTAATAACTCTTATGAAAGAAAGATCAGTTCTAGAATCTACAAGGATGCATATAGATAAAGTTAGCCTAGAGACTTTTAACTTAAAACCTAGTGCTAACAATAAGGAAGTAGCAAATGCAGTGGATAACAAAAGCATTGCAAAAAATAATATAGGAGCAAGTAATGAATGAGCATGAATTATATTTACTGCATGTGCAAATTAGTCAGATAATAAGTAGCTCAATTACTTTCATACCTTCTCTAATAGCAGTTTTAGGTGGTATAGTGATACTTATTGCTAATGCTTTTACTAAAAATTTCTCTCGTAGCCTAAATGTAGCACTTGGCATGCTATTTCTTATCATAAACTTAGCCTTTACACTAAGTGCTGGGTATATGGGAAAAATTGATGTTTTAACCATAACTTCTCAAGGGATAATACTCGCTGCTTCAATAGTCTTCTTGCTTTTAATCATCTCTAAAAAGAGGTATGCAGAGTTTCAAACTCCAGAGTTTTACACCCTTTATCTAATAATGGTTGCAGGCTTTGAGATCATGGTTACTTCATCTAATCTAATAGTTATATTTATAGGGTTAGAGATAGCAAGCCTTCCACTAGCAAGTATCATCGCGCTAAATAAAGAAAGATATGGGCTAGAAGGCGGTATAAAGTACTTTATAATGGGTGCTTATGCAACAGTGTTTTATATACTAGGTGCTATGTTTATTTACATGTTTACTGGCTCGCTTAATATGCAAACAGTCTTCCACCATTTAATGCTAATAGGAAGACCAGTTGATGCTTCTCTTATAGCCTTGCCTATACTTGGTGTTATATTTATGATAGGTGCTATAGGGTTTAAGATATCTTTAGTTCCATGGCATTCGTGGATGCCTGATGTTTATGAAGGTTCTAACCCAGTCATAGCAGGTTTTATATCTATAGTGCCTAAGATTGCAGGTTTTATGCTAGCTTTTAGAATCTTAGTTCCACTAAGCTCTTATATAGACTATGTGACTAATACTAATATTATGAACATACTTTTCTATGTGCTTATAGTCTTTACTATGTCAGTTCCAAACTTACTAGCCCTTTTACAAAAGGATGTAAAAAGGATGCTAGCTTTTAGTTCTATAAGCCATTCAGGCTACGCGCTAGCTTGTGTTTATTTAAATGCTTTTGCACCACTTTTTATGTATTGGATACTATTTTTGATAACTAATGTGGGTGCTTTTTCCTTACTTTGGGTTTGCAAAAACAAAAAGCATTTTTGGAATGAAAGATATGATCATCCTTATGAAAAGTTTCAAGGTTTAGTAAGATTCCATCCTATCATGGCCATGCTTTTTGCTATCTTCATGTTATCTTTAGCAGGTGTTCCGCCATTTGCAGTATTTTGGGGGAAAATCCTAGTTGTGATGACTGCCTTAGCTGAAGGTCATGTTTGGCTTTCAATTATCATGATGTTAAATAGTGCTGTTGCAGTTTATTACTACTTAAGATTGATAGTTTATATGTTCTTTAAAAAGCCTATAGTCACAGATGGTAGTGTCTATCTAGAAAATCAAAATCTAGCTATAGAGATAGTTATAGGTATAACTGCACTTCTTTGTGTGTTTTCTATCTTTGTGGTTGCTTTTTTCTCAAACTATGTTCCAGTGTTTGCCCACTTAATCTAGTTTGATAAAGTTTTACACATGCAAAAGCAAAAGGTTGTAGTTTCAATAGGCGATATAAATGGAGTAGGCCCACAAATCGCCTTAGAATCTCACCCCAAGCTTTCAGAGATTTGCTCTCCTTTTTATGTCTGTGATCATGCACTTTTAGAAGAAGCAAGTAGACTTTTAGGCTTAAAAAATCCTATCTTAAAAAGTCACTGTCTTTCTTTAAATATGCCTTTTAATATAACTCCAGGTACTATAGATTCTTTAAGTGGTGCTTATAGCTTTACCTCTTTTAAAAAAGCCTTAGAGCTAGGAGATAAGATATTAACCTTGCCTATACATAAAAAAGCTTGGCAGTTAGCAAGAGTTCCTTACGCAGGGCATACTGAGTATTTACGTGAAGTTTTTGGGGATGGCATCATGATGCTAGGTTGTAAAGAGATGTTTGTAGCTCTTTTTAGCGATCATATTCCTTTAAAAGAAGTATCTTCACTTATCACCTTAGAAGGTCTTAAAGACTTTTTATTAAGATTCTACAAAGACTACTTAGAAGGGCGCGATATAAAAGAAGTTTGTGTTTTAGGCTTTAATCCTCACGCTGGTGATGATGGTGTTTTGGGAAATGAAGACTTTGCTATAAAAGATGCCATAACTTTTATGAATGAAACGTTAGGAAGAAAGCAGTTTGTAGGTCCCTATCCACCAGATGCTGCTTTTATACCTAATAACAGGGCTAGGTTTTCTCACTTTATAAGCATGTATCATGATGCAGGACTTATACCTCTTAAAGCACTTTATTTTGATGAAAGCATTAATGTGACTTTAGGACTTCCTATAAAAAGGGCAAGTGTTGATCATGGAGTAGCTTTTGATATAGCCTATAAACCTAATAATAACTTAAGTACTAAAAGTTATATTAACGCAGCTAAATTTCTAGTAGAGTAGTTTTAAGCACTTATAATCTTACACTAGCCACTTTTGCTAGCTAGTAAAAGTCAACTTTTTTGTATGTAAAAACATCGTTTTATATAAGCAGTTTCAATCTCTTTACACTATTAACTAAATCTTTATTCCAACAGTTTCTTTTTCATATTGCTTGTTGTTTGTGTATGTTTTTTAATAAAAAGGGGTTTATCCCCTCCTTAACTCCCGCGTAAAACCTGCAAAAGTGTGCGCTTTCTTGAAAGTACAAGCTTCCTTGAAACTAGTACTAGTTGTTATAAGCAACTAGGGCTTTCTTTTTTTCTTTCTTTTTTTTGGAGAACCTTTTTTTAGTGTGAGCCAAGGGAAGGGTCTTAGCATATATCCGTTTTTAGCAGATTCTAGCAAAACGAAGCTTCCTTGAAAATGTAAGCTTTCTCGAAAAATCACGCATCCAACGCAAAATAACTGCCCATTAAATACGATCTATAAATCACAGCTCTAGATACTTTACCTAGACTTCAAACTCTATAAATCTTAGTTTCTGCGATCATCTCATCATAGCCTTCTAAAACTTGTGGATCAGGTTTTTGTAAAAGGCTAACTACGATTATGGCTATAGCTGCTAGTATAAAGCCTGGGACTATCTCATAGATATGAAAGTACTGATAAGTAAAGTTTTTATGTATAACAACCACAACAGCTCCAACTATCATACCAGCTATGGCGCCACCTACTGTCATCCTTCTCCAAAATAGTGAAAAGAAAACTACGCTTCCAAAGCTTGCACCAAAACCAGCCCAAGCATAAGCCACAACTGAAAGTATGCTAGAATTTTTATCAACTGATAAGAAAAAAGCAACTATCGCAACTACTAAAACTGCTATACGGCTTATTATCATCATGCTTCTTGGGCTTGCATCTTTTTTAAGAATCTTTTTATAAAAGTCTTCAGCTATGCTAGAAGAGCTAACTAAAAGCTGGCTACTAGCAGTACTCATGATAGCAGCTAGTAGGGCTGAAAGTAAGATTCCAGTAATCCATGGGTTAAATAAAAGCTGAGACATAGCTATGAAAACTTTTTCTGGGTCATCTAGACTAAGGTTGAATTTTAAAACATAAGCAAAGCCTAAAAGTCCAACTAAACAAGCTCCAATAAGACTTATAACCATCCAGCTTATACCTATAGCAGTAGCTGCTGGAACATCTTTAACGCGCCTTAAAGACATAAATCTAACTATGATGTGAGGTTGCCCAAAGTATCCTAACCCCCAGGCTAGAGAAGAGATAATCCCAATGACTGTGGCACCATGGGCAAAGGAGAGGTGGTTAACTGAGTGCTTAGTATCGTAGTTTACTATGATATCAAAAGCTTCTTTTATCCCACCTAGATGGTAGATTAAAACTATAGGAAGCACGATTAAAGCTAACATCATAAGTAGGCCTTGCACCAAGTCTGTCCAACACACAGCCATATAGCCACCAAAAAATGTATAAAGCACTATAACTAAAGCGCCAATAACAAGAGCATAGCTATAGTTTAGATGAAAAGTTCCTTCAAAAAGTTTAGCCCCACCTATAAGCCCACTTGATATATAAATAGTAAAAAATACTAAGATAACTATGGCTGAGATTATCCTTAGCGCGTGACTTTTATCATTAAATCTACTAGCAAAATAATCAGGAACAGTTAAAGAATCTGAAACAACACCAGTAAAAATCCTAAGTCTTTTAGCCACAAAACTCCAGTTTAAAAATGCACCAATACTAAGTCCTATGGCTATCCAAGCATCAACAACTCCAGTTGCATAAAGTGCCCCTGGAAGACCCATAAGTAGCCAGCTACTCATATCAGAAGCACCAGCTGAAAGTGCACTTACAGCTGGCCCCATATCTCTTCCACCTAAGAAAAATTGAGAAGAGTTAGTAGTCTTTCTCCAAAAGTAAAATCCAATTGCTAACATGACTAATATATATATTCCAAATGTAGCAAAAATAGCAAAGCTTATACGAACAGTTTCCATGAAGTAATCCTTGAGATATTGGGCTAATGCAAGTAGCAAAAAAAATCTACGAGATGGGAATCAATATAGCAACACAAATGTTAAAAGTAAAGTCTAAATAATAATTTTTATTAAAATGCTTGATAAATTTGATTTTTTGTAGAGTTTATCTACATTTTGCAGCTTTAAAAATGTAGATATAAGAAACAAAAGTCCTAGCTACAGACTAGACTTATTTGTTAGGATTAGTAAAGCCATCTAGTATCCAGTCCGCAAGTGCTTCATTATTAGCCACTATTAGATCAACTGGCACTTCTTGTCCTATAGAAAAGTAACTTATAGGCTTTTTAGTTTCATAGGCTAGCGAAAATATGTTACCTAAAGTCTTACTTTCATCTATCTTGCTAAAGATAAGTGTGTCTATATTTAAGATATTAAATGCTTCATAGATATCACGCAAATCTTCAAGCTTAGTAGTAGCACTCATAACTAGATGTATGCTTATCTTATAGTCATTTTGTAAGAAATTTTTTATCTGGGCAATTTTTTCACTGTCATTTTGTGAGTGACCTGCTGTATCTACTAGTATGTAGTCGCAGTGACGTAAACTATCTAAGGCTTTTAAAAAATCCTCACTTGCCATGACCATTTGTATACTTATCCTCATCCTATCAGCATACCACTGGAGTTGTTCTAGGGCGCCTATCCTATAGCTATCAAGAGTTATGATTCCAACTTTTGCCTTTTTTTCTAGAGAAAAGCGTGCTGCAAGTTTGGCTAAAGCTGTAGTTTTACCAACACCTGTTGGCCCCACTAACATGATAATCTTTTTAGTCATGTCTTTACTTTCAGGACGACAAAGTATCATCTTTCTTAGTACTTCTCTAAAGTAGCGTTTTATAGTTAAGGAGTTTTCTCTCATCTTTAAGGGCATTAGGTCTAAACTAAGCTTCATTATAGAATCTAAATGGGGCTTAGCTATGCCGCTATTTTTGGTTATACGATAGATTTCAGCAAACTCATGAGGGATTTGTAAATTTTCATCATTAGGTCCATTAGCCTCCCAAACCATGTTTTGTATAAGTTTCATCTTGTCGTTTAACTTATCTAGTTCAAGCTTTATACTTCTTACTTCTTCGATTCCAGCAAAGTTTTGTGCACTAGACTTAGCAAGTTGTCTTTCTTGTATCTTAGAATCTATTCTTTCATTTAAGCTTCTTTCATTAATAGTTTTATCATTAAAGTTAGGAGCTTGGTTTAAACTAGTATTTTGACTAAGTGGTTTGCTACCTGGTTTATAGGTCATATCTTTAGCATTTAGTACTTCTTGACCACTGATTTCTGAGATCTCTCTTACTGCGTTACTTAGCATTAAGCTTACGCTATCATCTGAAAAAACTTCCATCTTCTTTTGTAGTTTTTTACGCTCTATCTCTTTTTGAACTATAGCATCTAGCCTTTCTTGCATGGAGTTAGTTTTTTTGATCTGAGGGGTTTCTGGCTCTGTAGGTTGAGGCTTAGGTGTAGGCTTAGAGACTTTTTCACTTTCATCTCTTACTGCTACTACTACTTCATAAAGTCCTGGAGAGTTTATAGTTTGTTTTCTTATCTCTTTGTTTTCAACTACTAAGGCTTCATCGCCATGGTCTGCTTGTGCCTTTTTTAGAGCTTCATTTGGCGTACTGCCACCATATGTATAAAGTTTCATTATTTCCTACCTAGTTGAGCATAAAGTGGTACTAACACACTTTTACGTGTTAAAAAACCTGGATGTGGGAGAGTTAGATGAGGCAGTCTTACTTTTAAGTTATTAAAGAGTAATAAGTCTATATCAAGTGTTCTTGGTGCATTTTTATAAGGTCTTAATCTAGGTCTTTTAAAAAAGCGCTCCATATAAAAGATTAGGCAAAAGACTGCACGTAAGGCAAGGTTAGTACTAAAAATAAGTGTTGCATTATAAAAATCAGGTTGGTTAGTGTTGCCAAAGGCTTTGTTTTTGTATATAAAAGAGGTTGAGTGTATAAGTAAACTTTTATTTTGTTTTAGTTTGAGAAATAAGGCATTAAGCGTAGCTATAGGGTTTTTTATATTAGCACCAAGACCTAGTGTGACTATGTTTTTAAGTACTCTTTTATCTTTTGAAACATATGGAAAATTTTTAGAATGCAATATCAACTTTTTCTCCTAACAAAAACTACTAAAAGCCCTTAAAACCGGAGGTTAGGTATTAATATTTATGGTTTTAATGGGGGCTTAGTGACAGGAGTGATTATAACTTATTTATTAGACGTTATTTAGATTCTAAGATATTTGCTATCTACTAAGTAGATTTTTTAAAGTGTACTTGCATGAATAGATTAGTCTAGGGGTATTTTTGTAACAAGAATAGTGTAAAATAGTAGAATCTAAGTGCTACTTAATTAAGCTTAAAAAAGCAAGATTAAGTCCACATAAATGCAAACAAAGGTATTAACAGTGTTTTCGAAAAAAAACGACCAAATAAAAATTGAATTAGAAAACGAATTAAAAAAAATAAAAGAGGAGTTAAAATTTTATAAAGAGTTAAGCACAGATTTTTCTTCAGAGGTAGTAGTTGGCAAAGTAGGAGATAACATAGTCTTTGAAAATGCTAACGCAAAAGCTTTGCCTCACCTTTCTTTGCTTACAAAGCTTTTAGATCCACAAAGTACTTGCATAGAGTTTGAAAAAACATTTTATATGGTTAGATACAAGCAAATACAAGGCGTTGATACTTACGCCTTACAAGCCACTAAACTAGCAGATATCAAAGAGGGTGTAGACTTATTTAAAAGTCATACCAAAAGCCTCTTTGGCGGGCTTACTAGCTCACAAAGTGCCTTTGTGCATGTGTTAGACACACTAAGAAGTGCAACTGATAGCTCTTTTGAGCTAGCTAAAAACTCTAATACTGGTTTAGATCACACAGTCTCTACTTTATCTAATGTAAATATGTTGCATGAAAAAATGCAGCAGATGGAAAACTTGGCTAATAACTTGCACTCAAGGAGTGATGAGATAACAAGTGTTATATCTTTGATAGATGATGTAGCTGAACAAACTAATCTTTTAGCGCTTAATGCTGCCATTGAAGCAGCGCGCGCTGGGGAGCATGGACGCGGGTTTGCAGTAGTAGCAGATGAAGTAAGAAAGTTAGCAGAAAGAACTCAAAAAGCAACAAAAGATGTAGCTATAGTTGTTAAATCTATGCAGCAAGAAACTAATGACATACAAACTAGTGCTAAAGATACTAGTACTGTTACTAATGAAGTAAGAGATGGTATAGATAACTTAGAAAAGATAATCCACTCTATAAACTCTAAAGCCAGCTTTATGAAGTACACTTTATATAAAGTTTATAACCTTATCTTTTGCTCTCTTGCAAAACTTGATCACTATATCTATAAGGGTAACTTCTATAACTTAGTATTTGACCCAAAAAGTAACTTTGGCATAGTAGATCATAAAAGCTGTAGGCTTGGAAAGTGGTACTTTGAAGGTGATGGCTTTAAGTACTTTAATCATACTCAAGGCTATAAGAATCTAGATATCTATCATAAAGATGTGCATGCGCTAGCAAACCATGTGGCTAATAGCATCTTGCATAATGAATTAAAAAGTAAAGAAGCCTTAGATTCTGAGATAACACAAATTGAACACAGTTCTGAAGGCGTTCAACACGAGATAGATAACATGCTACAAGAAAAAAATGCCGAACTAGATAAGCTAATAAGCAAGATAAAATAAGTCTTAATTTATAGAATCTTTAAAAGATTCTATAAAGTATCTTAGTATTTATGTATATAGGCTTTTAAACTTTAAAATGAGTTTTAAGGGCTGTCATTATACTTTCATCATCCCTTCCTTCTGCAAGTACTAAGTAGCTGTCATTTTCACTTTTTAAAACTATGCTACTTGCATTATTACCTATATAACTTATACCTTGTACTCTTGCTTGAAGCTTAATCTTCATAAGGTCTAAAAACTGCAAGGTATTAGAATCTAGTCTTCCAAAACGCTCTTCTATCTCTACTTCTATGTTGTTTATATCTTCTATACTTTTTGCGTGACTTAGTCTTTGATATAACTCTAGTCTTAGTCTATCTTGTTCTATTAGAGTAGGGCTTAAGTAGGCGTTTATACTAAGTTTTATATCTATCTTAGAATCTTTACTTGAAAGCTCACTTTTAGAGTGTTTAATGCTTTCTATGCACTCTTTTAAAAGACTAGAGTAAAGCCCAAAGCCAACTTGTTTTATATGCCCGCTTTGCTCTTTTCCTAGTAAGTTCCCTCCACCTCTTATCTCTAAGTCTTGATTAGCTAAAGCTGCTCCACTTCCTAGATAGGAGTTTTTTTCCATAGCTAGCAGTCTTTTTGTAGCATCTTCATTTAGACTATCTTCACTTAAAAGATAGCAAAAACTAAAGGCATTACCCCTGCCAACCCTTCCTCTAAGCTGATGAAGATCAGCTAGTCCAAAAGACTTGGCATTATCTATGATTATAGTGTTTGCGTTAGGAAAGTGAAGCCCGCTTTCAACTATTGAAGTGCTTAGTAAAATGTCATATTTTTTTTGCATGAAGTCTAGCATGCCAGCTTCTAGCTCTTTAGGTGGGACTTTAGAGTGAAGACTTAGTATCTTAACATCTGGGAGAAGAGATTCCAAGTAGGAGTGTACTGAAGGCATCTTGTCTATGTTGTTATAGATATAAAAGACTTGTCCACCACGCCTTAACTCTCGGTTTATAACTTCTTTTAATAAGCTATCACTTTTAAGCTTTACAAAAGTTTTAGTAGTGGCCTTATAGCTTGGAGGAGTTTTTAGATAACTTAGGGCTTTAAGATTAGAAAAGGCCATATGTAAGGTTCTAGGTATTGGCGTAGCTGACATACTAAGCATGTGTATGTGACTTCCTTTTTGCTTTAAAAGCTCTTTTTGTTTAACGCCAAATTTATGCTCCTCATCAACTATGATAAGTCCTAGGTTTTCTAGTTCTATGTTGAAGATAGCCTGTGTTCCTACAAGACATATGGGCTTTTTATCAGCTATGCACTCTAAGATTAGATCCTTTTCTTTTTTAGTGGTATTAGAATCTAGTCTAAAAACTAACTCATCTCCTAATCCTTCTTTTTTTAACCTTTCTTTAAGTGAGCTAAAGTGCTGGTAGCTAAGCAAAGTAGTAGGAACTAAAAGGATAGAAGAGTAGCCATTTATCAAAGCTAGTTTTATAAGACTTAAAGCGATCTCAGTTTTACCAAAGCCTACATCGCCATTTAATAACCTATCCATAACTTTGCCACTACTTAGATCTTCCATGCATTCTTTTAAACAAGTGTCTTGATCTAGAGTTAGTGTAAAGTCACGCTTAGCATTAAAGTGCTCCCATGCAAGCTTTTTTTCTTTAGTATCAAGCAAGAACTTTGGTGCTTGTATCAAAGCTCTTTTAGCTTGAAGATCTATTATCTCTCCTGCCATGTGCATCAGATCTTGCTTAACCTTTTGCTTTATGGCAGTAAGCCTCATCTTACCTAGCCTATCAAGCTTTATATTATCTTGGGCTATGTATCTTTCTACCATGTTTAGATTATAAATTGGCAAAAGTAAGAACTCTTCTTTATCGTATTCTATATTTAAGACATCTTGGATTCCACCTTGAAGCTTTATTTGCTTTATGCCACGAAAGCGCCCTATGCCATAGTCTGAGTGAAGCACATAGTCATGTGGCTTTATAGAATCTAAACTTAGAGTGCTTTTTGCTTTGAAGGTGCGTTTGTGTTCTTTTAAAAGCGAGATTACGCAGTGATCTTTGCTATAGATATTAACCACTAGACTTTTTAGGATGTAGTTAGTTTCACTTAGGCCATTAGCCTTTAAAGAAGCTAGGGTTGGAGTTAATATATCAAAGCTTTTTTGGCGCGCTAAGAACTCTTGTAAGTTTTTAAAATCTGGAGTAAAGTCAGAGTAAGTCTTAGCATCACCTAGGATATAAAAGCTTTTTATCTCTTTAACTTCACTTTCAACTTGTATAAGCTCTTTATACTCGCTAAAAGCCTCTTTAGTCCATATGCTTTTTAGCTCTTTTATTAGATCTAGCCCGCCTAAGTTTTCTAACTCCCAAAAGCACTTGCTTTTATAGTCTAACTCAAACTCTTCATACTTTAACTCATCGCTTAAGTCAAGATTGGCATTAAAAAGGGCAGGGTAGATATCTATGCTAGGAATTTCTTCTTTTAAAGAAAGCTGGGTTGTTGGATCAAAGTATCTTATGCTTTCTATCATATCTTCATAAAAGAGGATTCTAAGAGGCATCTTAAGATCTGGCACATAGACATCTAATATGTCCCCACGTAAGCTAAACTCACCTTCTAGCTCTATAATATCCACGCTTTCATAGCCAAAATCTAGTAGTTTTAACTGCAAGGTATCAATACTTAAAATATCACTAATGTTAATTTTAAAGCTATCAAGATGTTTAGGAGCTGGCATGTAGTTTAAAAGCGTTTGAAAAGGTGAGATAAGTATGCTTTCTTGCATACTGCCATAAAACTTAGTTAGCTGGGCCATGCACTCTCTTATTTCTTCATAAAAGCTACTTAATCTATCGCCATAGTGAAGTCTTATATCAGGCAGGGTAAAGATGTGCTTTATATCTAAGTTATGCTTTAAGTTTGCATACTCTAAAACATCTTTTACTTTTAAAACTTCAGAGGCAGAACATAAGATAAGCTTAGGAGGATAGTGCTTAGAATCTAGTTTAGTTATGTTTTTTTTACTTTTAGATTCTATATCAGAATCTATGGCTTTAGGGTTATGTAGGCTTGTGTTTGTTAAAAGAGTGGTGTTTGTTATAAATTCATAGACTTCGCTTTGGATGTTTGAACTCATGTTTTAGATATTTATTTGCCTGCTATCTTTTTGCTAGCATCATCTAGCTTTTTACTTTCATCTAAGAGTTTAGTTTGATTCCCATTTTTACTCTCGCCTATAAAAGTTCCTTTTCTTTCTATAACTAACTCTTCAGTTAGTATCATCCCTTCAAAGCGCCCATGAGACATGATCTCTATAGTCTTAGATTCTGAAGTGCCTATAAACTTACCACTAACTATAAGTTTTTGTGCATAAATCTCCCCTCTTGCAATCCCACCTTTTCCTATCATGACAGTATTTTTTGACTTTAAGATTCCATCAAACTCGCCATCTATGTGTAAGTGGCAGTCTGTGTCTATATCGCCTTTTATCCTAGTACCAGCAGCTATGATAGTGGCGGCTCCGGCGACTTTGTCATTAATCGGTTTATTATCACTAGTAAAGATTGCCATGCTATATTCCTCTCTTTTGTAAAAATATCATCAAAGTTTCCTAAATCCCATCTTATAAAGCCTATAGGGTTAATTGGCTTGCCTAAGAATCTTATCTCATAGTGGAGATGAGGTCCTGTGCTTGCGCCAGTTGTGCCACTATAAGCTATAGTCTGTCCTTTTTTTACAAACTCTCCAGCTTGCACTAAAATCTTACTAAGGTGGGCATAATAGGTTCTAAAACCAAAACTATGAGATATCTTGACTAATTTTCCATAGCCGCCATTATAACCATTATTTGCATAATCCACCACGCCATCAGCTGAGGCATAAACTGGTGTTCCTACCTTAGTGGCAAGATCTATACCAGCATGGAATCTTAGTATGTGTAAGATTGGGTGCATCCTCATACCAAAAGGAGCAGATATCCTGCTGTAGTGCTGCAAAGGCACTCCATTAGGTATAAGTTTTAGCAAAAAGACTTTTTGCAGGGCTGTGATTTGAGCTGTATCTATCCTGCTAACTAGACTAAAATCAGGGCTTTCTACATTGTCTAGATTTTCTAGTTGAGAATCTTTTGGTATACCTATCTTATCTTCTAAATCCTCTATCTTTTCACCAACAAGTATAGTTTCTTCTTTCTTTTGTTCTACTTCGTTGTTTAAGTCTGCATTTTGATTTTGCATCCTTACATACTCCATAGATATAAAAGAGTTTTTATGTCTTATCTCTCTTATCTCACTGTTTATAACTGTGATACTTACATAAGCAAAGATAGTTAAGGTAATAAGTGTTAAGATGACATACATAATGATGTATCTAAACACCATGCTGACATTTATGTACTTAGAGCCATTTTTGTCAGTTATCATGATAACTAGGCGTTTATCAAACTTCATCTATTTTCCATCTTTTGCTTTTTTGCTTGATGTAGTTTGTAAGGGCTTATTAGAGGCTTCTATGCTTTCTTGTTTAGAGTTTTGCAAGGCATCTTTTGTGTAGTGAGTGCTTATAGATTTTAGTTTTAGCAAATCATCCATAGCCCAAAGTAGGCTTTGAAAGTCTATGATAGAGTTATCATCAGCTGTGAATATAGAAGAGAAGTTTTCTGCATTCCACTTTATAAATGAGAGATTATCAAGGCCTCTGCTTAAAAACCTTACTTCATAGTAAAGACTTATCACATTAGGGTTAGTACTAGGTGTGCTATAGCCTATGATTTGTCCTTTACTGACAAACTCACCCCTTTTTACGATTATGGTGCTTAAGTGGGCATAGGCTGAGCTAAAGCCTGAGGTGTGAACTAGCCTTACTATATTTCCATAGCCGTAGCGGTAGTTTTTTCTTACAAACTCTACTAGTCCATCAGCAGTGGCAAAAACTGGTTCTTTTTCTTTGGTGTAGTAGTCATAGCCTTTATTTGTGACATTACCTACTTGATAATCACTTGATTTTATACTTTTATCTTGCTGTCTTTTATGGGAAGTTTCTTGCATCTTTGTGTATTTTTCTAAAGGGGAGCCATTAGGGATGATTTGTAGCATTAAGGCTTTTTGAGGTTTGGTTATGGAATCTAGTTTTATACTTTTCCGCTCAGCATCATCTTTGTTAAAGTGTCTTATGTTTACAACACTTTGTAAGTCATTAATCTTATTGTTTATAACTTCTAGTTCATTGGCTTTATCTTGTATGTTGCTTTTTAGAATCTCATTTTGCTCATAGATTTGATGGTATTCATTTAAAGCATCAACCCTTTTAGATTCTATGTCTTCTAACCTAGAGATGATATTAGCCATCAAGAAGTAGCCTAGGATTAAGATGATGATAAAGATGATGCTGCCATAGATTGCAAGCTTATGTAAGAACTTTGTGATGCTAAATTGCTTAGAGCCATTTTCATCAACTATAGTTATCATCAAATTATCTTGCATGATGCTTTTTAATCCTTACTGCTTTGTATCTTTTTTCCTTGCTTGTTTACAAAGCCTACTATTCTAGCAGGATTACCAAAAGCTAGGGCAAAGGGTGGGATATCTTTAGTTACTACACTACCAGCACCAACTACTGCGTACTTGCCTATCTTTACTGGTGCTATGATAGTTGAGTTTGCTCCTATGCTGGCACCTTTTTTAACCACTATCTTTGCATACTTATAACCTTTAGAATCTGTATTTCGCGGATTTTTAGCGTTAGCAAAGACTACTCCTGAGCCTATAAAAGCCTTATTTTTTAAGACTATGCTTTCATATAAGATAGTATTGTTAGCTAAAGTAACATTGTTTCCTACTTTTACGTTACCTATCATGCATCCTTGTCCTATAAAGCAGTTTTCTCCAATCTGTGCTTGATTAGTTACACGGCAAAAGCAACCTATATCGCTTCCTTTGCCAATTATTGCACCTCTATCAATAACAGTGCTTTCATGTGCCTTATACATCTTCCTTAGTTTCCTTAACTTAAGTTTTTAATCCAGTCTTTCTAATGCCTCTTTTATAATGTGACCATAAAGCTCTACTTCTACTAAAAAGCTATCATGACCATAAGTAGATTCTATAATCTTAAGCTCGCAGTCTTTTTGCAGCCTTTTTAACTCTAAGTATAAAGTCTCATGCTCTTTTAGCGTAAACATACAATCTCCACTAAAGCAAACTAGTAAAATCTTTCTTTGCACATTTGAAAGTGCACTCTGCAAACTATCAAAATGTAAGCTTACATCATAAATATTAAGAGCTTTTAATAAGTAAAGATAACTTAGTGGGTCAAAGTAGCTAGTAAAGTTTTGACCGTTATACTCTAAGTATCTATCTATCTCAAAGCGCCCAAACATATCATAAAAGCCTTCATTACTAACATAGTTTCTTCCAAACTTAGTTTCCATAGTATTGCATGTTAGATACTGAGTAAAACCCAGCATGCGCGCGATTTGAAGACCTTTAAACTCTGGCTTATCTCTCATGCTATAAAGGCCATTTTTAAACTCAGGATCTAAAAGGATGGCTTCTTTCATGACTTTATTTACAGCTATGACCATGGGAGAGGTTTTATAAGTGCAAGATATAGGGATAAAAAGCTTAGCAGCACGCGGATACTCAACTGCATAACTTAGAGTTTGCATGCCACCCATAGAGCCACCTATAACAGCATGAAAAGTTTTTATCTGCAAAGAGGCTATGAGTATATTAATAGCTTTTATCATATCTTGTATGGTTACTACTGGGAACTTAAATCTATAAAAGTTAGTATTATCAAACATAAGGCTTGCTGGACCTGTAGAGCCATAGCATGAGCCTATGACATTAACACAGATTACAAAAAATCTATCTGTATCTATACTCTTACCACTACCTATCATTAAATCCCACCAGCCTTTTTTTCTATCCCCTTCATAGATTCCTGCAGCGTGATGAGAACCAGTTAGGGCGTGCATAACAAGGATGGCATTGGATTTATCTTTATTTAATGTGCCATAGGTTTCATAGACTAGATCGTATGGGTCTATTATCCTACCGCTATCAAGGTACAAAGGATTTTGAAAGTGGGCTTTTTTTGTAGTTAGATTAAGTTGTGTAGAAGTTGGCATTAAAACTTAAACTCATAGTTAAAGCTAAGCCTTGGTTTATACTCAAAATTTTTAGAAAAGATAGCAGCAAGTGACACAGCACTTTTATCATCCATCTCGTAAAAAAATCCACCTTGAGCACGCATACCTTCTAAGATAGGACCGGTAAAAAAAGGCGTTATATCTAGGGCTTGATTTATCCTTTCATAACCTATGCCAGCAAAGGGGTAAAGCTTAAATCTATAAGCTCCTATGTAAAAAAGAGCATCAGCTCCTGCCATCTTATAAGAGTTAGTAAAGTCACCAACAGGTATAAATCCTAGTCCATAACCTAGTTCTATCTTAACTCCCATGACTAAGTTTATACTTGGGAGATTAAGCCTTTGGTCTAGACCTATGCTAGCTTGTATGATAGGAAGGGGGAGGGATTTTAGATTATAAAAGTAAGAGCCTGGTTGTATGCCATTAATTTGCTTTAAAGATGCATCATTTTTTAAAAGACCTACAGACCCACCAGCTTGCACGTAAAATCTAGTATCAGCATAGGCCATGCTAGAAGATACTAGCAGCAAGGCTGCTAGGGCTGTTATATAGTTATATGTATAGGTCTTAGTCTTCTTTTTCACTATCTTCAAAATCTTCTTTACTGGAATCTTGTTCTGATATATTATCATGATCATGTAGACTGTTGGAAAGAGATTCTATATTATTGTGAAGTTTATAGACTTTGTTTTTAACACGTATCAAAAGACCAGTGTCTATTAGCTGCTTGAAAGTTTTTACTATAGTAGGCTTACTTACGTTTAGCTTTTCCATTATGTCTTCGTAGCTTCCATAGAAAATCTTATCTTTATCACAGTTATCTAATAAAAACTTGATGATATCTATCTTTCTTCCGCCTATGAAGGCAGCTATAACATTAATTAGCAAGTTTTTGTACTCTATCTCCATAGCTTGAAGCTTAGGAGTGAGTACTTTTTTCATAGTGTAAAGCACTTCTACCATATCTAGAGGCTTTAATATATAGCCATCACATCTTAACTTTATAGCCTTAAGTAAGTATTCTGAGTTCAAAAAAGCAGTAGTTATTAATACTGGAGTAGCTGGCTTATCGCTTGCTCTTATATCTTCTAAAAGCTCTATGCCACTTTTATATGGCATGATGATATCTGTTATAACTATGTCTACTTTTTGAGAGTTGAAAATATTAAATGCTTCTAGACCATCTCTTGCAACAAGCAAATTTCCTGCGTAGTCTTCTAAGATTTCTATGCTAAGATTTCGAGTGTCATTGTCATCTTCAGCATATAGTATGGTGAGATCCTTCAGGGAATCATAATCACCTGGTGATAAATCTTTACTCTTCATGTGGGGTCCTTTGAGCTTTATTTGATGTTTTTTGGTTTATTAGTTTTTAAATATTTATAGGCCATGTAGACTATAGAGATAATTAGTATTATCTTTGCTTCGAAAGTCACTTGTTTTAAGGAAAGCACAAAATGCATGCTGCTTAAGACAAAAGCCATTTGGAATAAAGGCGAGACCTTAATAAATATCTTAGTGAAACTAAAGATAAATAATATAAGGAAGATAATAAGTGCTAGTAAACCTATTAAGAGGTAGCCTCTATCCCACAGCTCAGCACCTATATTGCCAAATAGCAGATGTTGCTGCAAGATGACATAAGGAAGTATGTGTAGTATGGCATAGACGAAAGCTCCTATGCCTGCTATTTTGTTGATAAATTTAAAAAGGCTAAATGTTATGAGACTTATGAGAGGTTTGGCTATGAGATTAACTATCATTAAGAATATACATAAATAAATGCTTACATCACCTAAAGAGTGTATAAGATATTTATCAATGACAGCCATTTGTAAAGCATTAAAAATAATATAAGCTAGAGGTACAAATAAGATTATTACTAGTATAACTCTTATTAAGTAAAAGCCAAATTTTCTCAATGATATGATCCTCCAAAAGATAAATTTTCGTAAAGATTTATTTTTTCATTATGTATAGCTAACGCATCAATACAAAAGTTATTATCAAGCTCTTTATCTTGTAAGTACAATAAAGCTGACTTAATAACTCTAGACATTTTCGCCTTAGAAAATTTTCTATAAGGATCACTTTTGCTATACTTCACTTCAATGAAGTGCAAAACATCATCCTTCATAGCTATTATATCTATCTCACCATATCTTGTATAGTAATTAGATTCTATGATTTTGAAGCCTTTACCTTCTAAAAACGCCCTGCCAACGGCTTCAAAGTGAAGTCCTAGCTTAAAACTCATGCTTATTTTTTACTCACATCCAGTCCCATATTGGGGGTTATTGTAAAGGCAGGACTGTAATTGGTTGCGTGAAAATTTACTAAGTTATATCTTCTGGCGTAGTATTTCATTATCATTTTTTGAAAATATGGCTCTAAAGAGGGCATAAACCATGCATTATTGCTAGTTGTAATCATATATTTGCCCACTTTTTTATAACTTTTTCCACTTGTAGCTTCATAGCATATGGCATTATTAAAGCTTAAGCCATTAATCTTAAAGCTTTTAAACTCACTTCCAGCACTAAAAGAACTCATACCTAAATGCTTATAAAGTGGCTTTAATATAAACTCTAAAGGAAGAGATTCACCAAAAGGCACTAACTCAACTTTATCTATATAGCTTTCATGTCCTCTATTAAAAATAAAAGTGGTGTTATATACATTTTTGCCCTCAGACCTTAAAGCCCCAGTTACTATAGCTATGTTATGACTTAGGTTTTTAAGAGTTTGTTCAAGCAAGGAATTATTAAGTATAAAGGGAAAAGCACTTTCTGGAAGTATGATAAGGTCTTTTTTGGAATCTATTGCTTCTTGTATCTGCTTTAGATTCTCTTTAGCTATGGCTGGGAAGTTGTTTGGGTTATCTTTATAGGCTTGATTTAGATGAAGATTAGCTACTTTTATATCAAGGTCTGGGAACTTAAAGCTAGGGTTAGTAAACTGCATGCTATAAAGGATTAAGACCATGCTTATAACGCTTGATAACCAGTCTTTGTTTTTTAAAAGTATCACAGCTACGCTTAGTACTATCATAGAGATGATGGCTGGTTTAAAAAATGTATAAGCACTAAAGAAGTTTACATCTAGCCAGTTAAAGCCTAGTGGGTGGATAAGTCCTAGTATGAGTAGGGCTACTATCCTAATGATAGGGTTTTGGAACCAAAGTAAGAAGTAAAAAAGCACGCCTACATATATACCTATAGCTATGATAACTACTGGCATAAAATACTCTAACCCAAAGAATCTAAAACTTAAAGCTATCCAGTAAAGCCCAAGTACGCCAACAAAAAAGCCAAAAGAGATTCTATATTTTCTAGGTATAAGTAAAAACACCCCTAAGCTTACTAGATAAAGCATGCTTAATATCCACTCAAAGAAAGGGAAGTAGTCAAAGTAAGAGCGAAGATAAAAAGGTATAAGTAAGAAAAAGATGATAAGCACTAAGATTCTATAATCTATCTTTTTCTTATAAAGACTATATATAATAAAGACTATAACTGCTATAACTCCTATAGCTATAAAAACTTCAAGATAGAGATGTTTTATATCTACTATCTCTAGCAAGGAAAAAACAGATAAAGGCAGCCAAAAGATAAAGGCAAAAACTAGCCCTATGACTAGGTTTACAAGTATGTTTATGCTTTTATACTTGCTTAGCTTTTTGTTATTTTTAGTATTTCTTTGTACGCTTACTTTGAAACTTGCCATTTTAAAATCTTTACTTTTAGTTTTTATATAAGCTAGCTTTATGTTTTTAGCTTTGGGCTAGTTTGCTTTCTAACTTGCTATCTACTTTTATAGAACAACTTAGAATCTTAAGGGCTTCTTTTGTGCCTTTTCTAAGAGAGTTTACTTCTAAGATCTGTTTATGTATCTTAGTTTTATTGCTTTCTTGTTCATCTTTTAACATGGTCTCTAACATATGTGAATGCATGTTCTTAGATGGGATTTTATCGAGTATCTCTTTTAAGTCTGCTGGGATTAGCGTTTTTAGTATGTTATAGATATATTCTATGTCTATATTTAGCATATCTACTTTTTTACCTTCTCTAACTTGAGTTTTTAGAGCCTTAAGTCTTTCTTCTATGGTATAGATTGTATTTTGTACCATTAAAACTTGCGTTGCTTTTAACCATGACTTTACTTCAAGTAACCTTTGATAAGAGGCTGTGTTTAAGTCATCTAAGATTCTTTCATAGTTTTGAGTTAGGTTTTTATAAACACTTAAATTAAACTCTTGCAAGCTAAAAAAGCTATCCATACTTATAAAACTAGGTCTTTTTTGTAAGATTAAAAGGTGACCTTGTTTTATCCACTCATCTAGCCCATCTTGAAGAGGCATAAGACTTTTTTGTACTGAATCATGAGACTCTAAACTTGCAGAATCTATCTTTGAAAGCACTAGCTTAAAGTTTCTTACAACTATGGAGCGCTCATCTGCTAGCTCATTTAAGATATCTTGCTTGTTTATGATGTAGGTTTCAAAAAGTTTGGTGTTAAATCTCGCAAAAAGTCCAGCATTATAGTTTTTTAGCCTTATAGTTGTTTTGCTTAGATTATCAACAACTGCTTTGGCTATGCTTTTTAGATAGCTTTCTATAGCTATAGAAATATCACTATAAAGAGTTATAGAAAACTGACTTGAAAGATTTATATTATCTAGTATTAAAGTGTCACTTTCTTTTTTGTGCAAGATGTAGAGTTTTTGATAGTGGTTTTGTAAAAGTTTATAACTATCACTAATTAGCTTCATCTTATCATAGAGGGCTTTTAGAATCTTTTCTTCTTTGTTTAGCTTAGCGTTTTGTGAAAGCTTAGCTAAGCTTTCTTTTATATCTGTTAGTTTGTTTGTTTGGAAGTTTTGACTTAACTCTTTTTTTGACTCTTCTTTTAGTAGGTCTTTATTAGAATCTTTGTTAGATTCTAAAATTTGCAAGAGATTATTTTTAGCTTCATCTAGTGCTTTGCTTATCTCTTCTAACTTATTGCACTCATCTCCCTTGCAGCCTTGATAGGTAGTGCAAAACTCAGCAAAGCTCTTTGTGACTTCTAGCCTTTTATCAAGTTTTAGCTCTTTAAAAAGTTCTAATAAACAAACTTCTAATACCTGCAAGCCTTTGAAATTTTTATTTATACTTGCTTTTTTTTGGGCTACCTTTTCTAAAAGCTCTTTTTCATCGTCTAGTTTTTTTGTAGTTAGTATGCAAAGGCTAGGCTTTTTTTTAACTAGCTTACTTAGTTCTAGGTTTTCTTTTAAGGCAGATTCCATACCCTGTAGCCATAGTAAAAGATCGCTATCTTTAGTATCTTTATCTATGCTATCACTAGTTTTTATTAACTCATAGTCTTTTAAAAACTCATGCTCTAAAAACACCTCTATGTATTCAACACCATTAAGTTGGGCCTTGCTTACTTTGTAAGGATTTATGTGAACTTTTTTATCTTTAAAGACAGCATAGACATTACTTGCTGTGTCATGCTTTATAACTATCTTTTTGTTTGCAAAAAGTGGGCTTATAGGAAGTAAAGCTTGGTTAGTAAGACAGCTTATAAATAAAAGCTTATCGCTAGGATTTTCCCCTATGATAGATATCTTTAAACACTCTTTACCTTGCTCTTTTAAAACTTTAAAGATATTTTTTAACTCTAAGGTTGGATGAAACTTTGGATTATTGATAATCTTTTCAACCCTTCTTATCTCTCCTGCAGTGCTGCTATCTTCTAGAAATAAGTCATGATATAAACTATCATACTCTTTTATAAATTTCTGCAGTAAGGTCATTTGTGCTCCAGATTTATCTCATTTAACTCTTTTGTAAAAGGCTTTAGTAAAGATTCTAAGCTAGTGTTTTCATCCTTTGAAGCGATACTTTCAAAAAACGCCACATAAGTTGCATTTAAAACACTAACTATAAATCTTGCTTCAGTGTTAAATCTATCTATTTGCATAGCAAAAGATAGGTCCATATTTTTTTCTAGTATCAAAAAGTAGTACTCAAAGTACTCTCTAACTTTTTTAACTATCTCGCCATCTTTTAGTTCTTGCCATGGTATATTATCAGGTAGTAGCTCATCTAACCTAAAGGCAAATCTATCAGCGATGATGATACTTTTTGAAGTAGAGCTTTCATAGCTTATGATGTTGTTTACTAACTCCTCTGCTAGGCTTAATATCTTTTTATGCACCCCTGTAAAAGCGTACTTAGATAAGGTTTTTAAAGCACTTTTAAACTCTCTAACACTAGTGTTATTTAAAAAGTGATCTGTAAGGATGTCCATAAGTCCTTGCAGGCTTACTTTTATACCTTCTATACTAGAGTTTTTAAGTCTTGCAGTATTAAAAGTAGTTCCCCTTCTTTTTGAAAGAGTAAAGTTAAGCGAGGAGATAAACTGAGAGTAGAGGTTTTCTTTAAGATTTTTTAGTGAAGTATGAAAGTCTGAGTACCTTGAAGGAAGTGTATTAGTAGCACTAACTATCATCAAAGACATAGAATCTAAAAGCTTTTTAACTGCGCTAAGTTCCATTTCACTTGGTAAAGCAAGGCTTTTTTGGTTTTTTTCATAGTTTTTAAGTAGCTCTAAGATATGTTTTAAAAACTGCAATTCATAGTTGCTTATATCAGCATTAACTAGAGAGTTAAAAAGCTCACTTTCAAGCTTTAAGATTCCACTAGTGTTTATATCAAAGCCCTCTTTCATATCTATGTTTTTGCTTCTTAGCTCATGGGCTATGTTTATAGTTATAAAGTGAAATGATAGTTTTTTTAGGATTTTTGTCTTTTTAGTTTTAGGCACAAAAAGCTTAGAATCTATTAGCTCTCTAAAATTATCAAGCTTAAGCTTCATACTTTGAGAGCTTAAGTTTGCTTTATCTATCTTAGTAAAGACTATAAAAACTTGCCTCACACTTGTTCTTTGAACTATGTCTAAGACGTATTTTACATCTTGCATGTTTTCTTCTAAGGAGTTTATTAGATAGATGATAACTTCAGAGTTTTCTATGTAACTATCAGCTTGCAAATGTCTTAAAGTGTTAGTTGGCAAGGAAGGAAGCATGTTAATGCTAGCTATTTTTAAAAAAGGATGCTCACTATAAATGCTTATAGAATCTAAAACGCTTATCCTGCCATCCTTGCTATTTACTAACTCTTCTAGCGTTTGGAGTGGTATAGACTGGGTGGTGCCATCTTTATTAGTATCAAACTTTTTTAGTTTGCTTACATAGTCTTTATTAGGTGAAAGACTTAAGATATCAATTTGCTCTTTTAAAAGATACTTTATGTTTATATCTTTCTTGCCACTTTTATAAAGTATAGGCACTACTGGGTTTATATGAGTTTTTATGTAGTCAAAAAGAAGTAAGGGCATAAGAGAAGACTTGCCACTATCTTTGCGCCCTAAAATGCTAACTTGTTGCAAGCACTCACAAGCACTAAACGCTATATCCTTACTAAAAGGAAGCTTACTTAGTATAACTTTTAATCTTTTCATATTTGCTAGCAAGTTATCATAACTACTAGCTTCATAGTTAAAGCCACTTAGACTTAGGCTTTTAGTCTCACTAACTTTTGTCTTAATCTTTTTAGTTTTATAAGCATCAAATACAGCAATGATGCATCTTTCATCATGAAAGGTTATAAGGCCTTTTTTTCTTAAAAGTTTTATTTCACTAAGCACTGCTTTTAAGTCTTTTTGCTCTATGTAGTGAAGTAAGCTAGCTTGGAGGATCTGTAAAAAGATAAGGCTTAGATTCCCTAATGTATTAAAGCTAGAATCTACTTTTAAGCAAAGATTATTAAAAACACTTAGCTTAGTAAAGATTTCAAAGTTTTGTTGGTTACATGCTAGAAAGAGAGTGCAGATATCTATCTTGTCTTTATCTTTTAAGAGGTTATCTATAACTTCTTTTGGAAAAAGAAAGATGATGTGTACATTTATATAGAAAAGATCACAAAAGATGCTAGTAGGCTCATTCATAGATTCTAAAGGTATAAGCTTTATCTTCTTGCTTAAGGCTACTTGCTGGCTTTTGTGTTTTTGCATATTTTTCCTAGCGGTACATCTTTATTCTAAAGGCAAAGGATATCAGATTTAGCGCTAATAGTATAAAGAAAAGTATACTGACTGCTCCAAAAGAGTAACTTTCATAGATAAAAGTTGGGATGATGGAGCCTATAAAACCACCTGTATAGTAAAAAGTTAGATAAAGACCATTTACAACAGCCCTTTTATTACTTCCTAAAGTGTTGATAGTTGAGCTTAGCACTGAGTGTATGATAAAACCACCTATACAAACTAGTACCATGGCTGCTATTAGGTTATAGAAGTTTGAGTTAAACATCATAGCTACAGATATTATCATGATCACAAAACCAAACATTACAGCTTTAGCGCGCCCTCTAAATAGCCTAACGATATTACTTGAGTAAAAGCTAACTATCATACCAACTACGTAACCTAGATAGAGTAAAGATATCTGAGCTTGGGTTACTTTGCTAGGGCCATGTTCTGCGACAAAAGGTATTAAAGTTAGAGTTCCTTGGAAGACAAAAAACATCCCAAAAGTTCCTATTAGTATCCACATGTACCTCATATCAGCTAAGAATGGAAGCACTTCTTTAGGTTTGATTTTAGGACCTTGACTTTTAAAGCTAGGAAGTTTAAAAGATAAGATAAGGCCTATTATTAAAAGCACGCCTAGTATTAAGAAAGCTATCTCCCAATTCCATATATCTGTAAAGACACTGCTTAATATCCTACCTATCAAACCACCAGCTATGGTAGAAGTGACATAGATTCCTACATTCTTACCCATATCTTTTTCACTAGCTTCTAGTCTAGTAAGCATGGCAAGTAGTGAAGTTTGTATGGCAGGAAAAAATAAAGCTTGGATAAATCTAAAAACTACAAATACATAGTAGTTGGTTAGAAAAATTTGAACTATTTGTATGATGATAACTATAGAGAGTGAAAATATTAATACCGTTTTAGCGTTTGCATTTTCTAATATATAGCCATAAATTATAGGGGCAAATGCCATAGGCAAAAGAGTTGTTCCAACTATGATTGAAGCTTGATAAGAGCTTATATGCAAACTAGTCATCAAAGCGCCCTGGATGGGCTGGGGCGCATAAATTAAAGCAATAGTAGTGATGGCTAAATACATGATTGAATATTTCATATAAGAGTTCACTAATTGTCCTTTATATAAAGTTGTTGTTTAAGGCAAATAAGGCAAAGTTTGTAAAAAATGTAAGTTTAGTTAAAAAATGAAAGTTTAGTACAATTTTGCAAAAACTAAAAAAGCTAATTAGAATTACCAAACAAAAATATTTATTAAGCTCATGTTGGCCATTTGTCAAAAAGGATTATTTTGAATTTGTTTGAGTGCGGTATAGATGAAGCAGGGAGAGGGTGTATTGCCGGGAGTATGTTTGTAGTTGGTGTAGTTGGAGATTTTAAAACTTTAGAATCTTTAGGTGTAAGAGATTCTAAGGCTTTAAGTTCAAAAAGAAGAAATGCCTTAGCCTTAAAGCTTTTAGATTCTCAAGAAGTCTTTTACTACGTCTATAAGGCTAGTGCTACTGATATAGATACTAAAGGGCTTAGTGCTTGTTTAAAAGAGGCATTAGGTGAGATAAAAGTTTACTTTAGCCTAACTATTGATATTAAGACTTTTGTGTTTGATGGGAATTGTAATTATGGAGTAGAGGGGATAAAAACTCTAGTAAAAGGAGATAGTTTACATCCTTGTATAAAGGCTGCTTCCATACTTGCTAAGTACTATAAAGATGAAGAAAGTAAGTTTTTAGATAGGTGCTACCCACGCTATAAGCTAGCTAAGAATAAAGGCTATGTGACAAAAGAGCATGTTATGTTAATAAAAACTTATGGTCTAACAAAGGCGCATAGAACAAGTTATAAGATTAAAAGTTTGGAAGAGTAGGGGGGAGAGAAAAAATTAAAAGTAGTTAATTAAAGGTTGGTTTTTTTACGTTTGTGATAGAATTTTCCTTACTATTAATAACTTTTCTACATAAGGAACATTACACATGACAAGATATTTAAAAAAAGGCTTACTGCTAGGTGCTGTTGGGCTAAGCACGCTGGGTTTTCTTGGTGCAAAAGAAGGCCCACTTATAACTATGAAAAACGAAGGCCATCTAGCAGCCTTTTTAAACACTAACTTTAATCCTACTTTTTTAGGCTTGAATGCACAACTTAGAACAGTTTTTGGTATAGGCGATCATTGGCATGTTGGTATTGGTGCTATAGGTGGGTGGAGTATAATCCCTTACAGTTCAGTTCTAGGCTCTGGTGGACAGTATCTTGATAGAGGTGATGTATCAGATGCTTATGTTCAATACACTGCTAATGGCTTAAATATAGCAGCAGGTAGATACTATCTTAATAAAGTTGGCTTAAAAGCGACTGATTTTATAAATGGTCCTATACAAGGTGTGTCAGTTAACTATAACACTAGATATATGAACTACTACTTCCACTATATAAACTCTTTTTTAAATACAGGCTATTTACCAGGTAGGATAGGATCAAACCTTAGCTACATAGGTGGATACAACCCAACTACAAAACAAACTTTAGTAGGTGGAGAGATCTTTAACTTTGGTGTAGACTTTGCAAGAACGTGGAATAAGCTTACTTTTTATATAAGCCCATGGGTTTTATTTAACACAAGCAACCCTTATTCAAGCGTATCTGGCTACTTTAAACCTATAGCGCAAGTTGGAGCTAAGGTTAAGTTTGGTGTTCAGTTTACTCCTATATTTGATTCAAGCATTATCTTTAATGGAGGCTTCCAGTACTCAAACTTTACAGATACAACTTTAGCTGATAACTTTGCTGGTCTTTTAACTTTAGAATCTTTTAACACCTATAAATCAGGTGCTTGGAAATATAACTTTGGTCTTGGGATCTTTAGTGTAGTTGGCTCTCCAGTTGGAGGTAACCGCTTTTATACTATAAGTGATAACACAAGATTTTATGGGCGCTATCTAAATGGCGGTATAGGAGCTGCAAGCTACTTTGCTGGCGGTAGTGTTATAGGTTATGCTTTTGGTGGACTTGACTATAAGCGTTTAAGCTTAGATTTAGTAGCAGGTGGTGGAACTTATAATGAAGTAAGTGCAGTTGGAGCTTATAAGGTTTATGTAAGATATGTCAATAAAAAAGAATATCTAGGATTCCAAGTTGGTCTTGGCTACTCTTTTGTTAATCAACAAGGTGCAAGCTCAAATGCTTTAATGGCCTTTGGTAAGCTTTACTACTAGTTTCTAACTTCTTTATACACTAAGCATTTTAAAGATTCTATATTTATATAGAATCCATTCTATGCTTAGCTTCTTTAACTTCTATCTTTTTAGTATTTGTTATAACTAAAATTTATATTATTAAATATGATATTTTCAATATGACATTGCATGTTAGAAAGATGGTTTGTGTTTATATAATTTTTATCATTGTGAGTTTGATTTTACAAGCGTGGTAATTATAAGATTTTTTTATTTTAGAAAAAGCAGTATGCAAGGGATTAGACGTAATATTTTATAGATAAAAGCTAGGGAGATAAAGAGAGTATCTAACTAATAAGCCTCTTAATTCCTTACTAAAATAAACTAAGTCTATTTTTTCTTTAGGTTCTTTAAAAAAGGAGGAGGTCCCTCCCCCATCCTAATCAATCCCTCCCCTCACACCTTCTTCCTATTAGCATCACTCATTATCTCATCTGCTATATGAGTTACATTACTAGATATCTTAGTAGCATCATCAGCTATATTTACATTACCTTGAGTAGATTGTTCTAATAAAGATATAGCATCATTTATTTGAGTTATACCATTAGCTTGTTCTTTTATAGATTCAGCCATATCATTAATTGATTGAACTAAGATATTAGTATTAGATTCTATTTCTCCTAAAGACTTTTGAGTTCTTTCTGCTAGTTTTCTTACTTCATCTGCTACTACTGCAAAGCCTCTTCCATGTTCTCCTGCACGTGCAGCTTCTATAGCTGCATTAAGAGCTAAGAGATTTATTTGATCTGCTATGTCTTTAATAATAACAGTAACACTTTTAATATCTTCAGATTGAGAGATTACTTCATTAGTCTTATTAGATACATTTTGCATAGACTGAGTTATTTCTTCTATAGCAGTAGCAGATTGTTCTAAAGAGCTAGCTTGTGCATTAGAACTTTGAGATAAGTTAGTAATAGAAGTAT
>NZ_MLAR01000042.1 GCF_002272925.1 Helicobacter sp. 13S00401-1
GGCGTCTACACCGATGACTTATCCCATCATCTAAGCACACTTATGGATCCCATCAAATCCAAAATGCTCTATTCTTTTTGGACTAATCTAATCATTACTTTTATTATCCTTTTAGTATGTTCACTAATAGCAGGACTAATCTTTTATAAATACATAGTAGGTTCTATAACTTATATTAAAGATTCTCTAACTAACTTCTTTACTTCTTTAAGTAAGAATGAAATAACTAATATGAAGCTACTAGATAAAAAACTAAAAGATGAATTTAAAACTATGGCTAATGTAATAAACTCTAATATTACTAATATACAAGCCTCTTTATCCAAAGACAGTGAAGCTGTAAGTGAAGCATTAAATGTAGCTAAGACTATAGAAGAAGGTAACTTAAGTGTGAGAATACTTAAGTTACCTTCTAATCCTCAATTAATTGAATTAAGAGATGTACTTAATAATATGTTAGATGTATTAGAACTAAAGATAGGTTCTAATATGAATGAGATAGAAAGAGTATTTGATAGTTATCTTAAATTAGACTTCTCTACTTCAGTATTAGATTCTAAAGGTAATATAAGTAATAAAGGTAGTGTAGAAAGAGTAACTAATGCCTTAGGTGAAGAAATAAGAAAGATGTTAAAAAGTTCTTTAAGCTTTGCTTCTTTACTTAATGAAGAAGCTAAAAAACTAAATACTTCTATTACTAACTTATCTCAAAGTTCTAATGCACAAGCTAGCTCTTTAGAACAATCTGCTACTGCTATAGAAGAAATAACTCAGTCTATGCAAAATGTATCTAATAAGACTAATGAAGTTATCTCTCAATCTGAAGATATTAAAAGTGTTACTGTTATTATTAAAGACATAGCAGATCAAATAAATCTCTTAGCTCTTAATGCAGCTATAGAAGCTGCACGTGCAGGAGAACATGGAAGAGG
>NZ_MLAR01000043.1 GCF_002272925.1 Helicobacter sp. 13S00401-1
TCTTCATTATATTTATCTGCTAAAGCCTGTGCTTTCACAAGGGCGGCATTTAACTCTTCTAAACTGCTATTAGAATCTAAAGTAGTATTAGTACTAGTTGTACTTCCTACTGTAGTAGCACTTATAGCACTATTAGCAACATAGTCTCCACTACCACTATCTACATTTTCATAAGTTCTTATAGCAACACCACCACCTATGATATAACCTAGCTTAAAGTAGCCAGTATGTCCTATCTTAAAGGCTTGTATAAAGTCTAAGTTTACAAAGTACTGAGGGTTAAAGTTTGAACTAGCTCCTAATCCATTAGCACCTACTCCTATACTAGCTTGTAAACCTAAAGTACTACTTTTAGTAGTAGTAAAGATTCCAGTACCTAGTCTTAGTCTTGCATCAAGCCCTGCATAAGGTGCCCTTATAGTAAAGCCATTACTCCTTCCTTGTGCACTTAGTCCAGTTCCTGCTCCAGCTCCTAACATGAATTTGATTCCATGTATATCATAGTTATGACTAACTGGGATTGGATGTCTATGCTCTCTTTTATGATGGGTAGCAGCCATAGCCACACTACTAAAGCTAGCTATTAATGTAGTAGCTAAGATTATCCTAGTAACCTTGTTAGTAACTTGGTTCATGTTTTTATCCTTTTTATATGAGTTGTGATTCCATATCTTTTAGAATCTGTTTTGAAGGCTTGTTATGCAAGCCTGTTGTGCCCTTATGCTTTTTTTAAATATTTTTATTAATGTTATTTCTCCATTTCTCTTATTTCCCTCCAAAATAGTAGGTATAGTTAAGGCTGATATCACTACTTGCCATGCCTTGAACTGTGTTTCTAAAGTAGTATTGATACTCTA
>NZ_MLAR01000005.1 GCF_002272925.1 Helicobacter sp. 13S00401-1
GCTTATAACACTTAATATTTTTTTAGATTCTTTAATTATTTAATTTTTTTAGTTTTTAATTCTTCTTTCTTTTTTAATACTTTTTAGTATTTTAGTTATTAACAAGCTTTGGGCTTTTTGGTTGTACTAAGTTTTAGATTCTTCTCTAAAGTTTTATGTTTTTTAGTTTTTCCTTGAATCTTTTTAATACTTTTTAATCTTAAAACTTATTTTTTATCGTTTACCTCTCTTTTTTAATTTTTCTAATTCTTTTTAGACTTATTGATTTTTTGATTTTTAGTATGATTAATACACCTTTTATTTTCATCCCCTCTTAATATTTTCATGCTCAATCCTGTCAACTTTGTGACAAAAATATTCAATGTAACTTATGAGTAGCTGATGCTTATATTAGTTTATTTAAAGATATTTTTAAAGCCTAATGACCTTTGTGCGTGTCTGCGCTTTTGATTTATTTTTTTTTTTTTGGACAAACTCTGCCATTTGCCACTAAGGGCAGAAGTCTAAGGTATGGATTTTTGGTATTTTATATAAGTTCTTTTCGAAGATATAGGCAAAAGAAATGCAGTAGAAAAAACAAAGGAGAGGGCAGAAGAGTATTATAGATATGCACTAGAGTTTGCAAAGAAGAATGATTTAAGATAGCGTTTTAAGTGTGATATCCATGATAATAATGGGCTAGATGCCTATGCTGGCCATGTTGCAATAGTTAGTAAATAAACTAGAAAAGTAAAATAATAAATAGTCTCCTTAGTTTTTATAGAGATAAAGTTTTAAAACCACATATTGCGTTTTAGTTTATTTGTAGAATTTATAGCCGACTTTCAACAAATATATAAAATGCATCTAGTGGGCAAGTGTGATGGCTCTATAAGAAATGAAAAACTAAGAGAGTGCACGCGTAATAAGGGCTACAAATATACAGTTTCTTTTGTAAAAAACCACTATAAATTTATGGAAGTAAAAAGTTTAGGTGAGTATATTTTTTACCTTGCCATTTTTTGAGCAGAGGTAGGCACGAAAGGCATTTTTGTTTAGTTTAGATGAGTGTATCCCGCATGATATTATAACCAAGCACTATGAAGAGGCATATACACTTAGGAATGACATCTTTATATCTATGTGTTTTATGAGCATGATGGTTTTAGAGGCTGGGGAAATATATCTAGAGGGATGTTTGAGGCTAGATGGTAGTAAGTTTTTTAAATGTAGTGAAGAAGAAGCGTTAGAGCATCTAACAAAAATCGTAATGGAGTATTATAAGGATTGTGATGGTGCTTTGGATTTTTATGGGAAGATTCTAAAGTATTTTATTTTTATCAGCTATCATGAGTATGAGATAAGCACAAATACTAAAGCGCTAGAGTGTAAAGAAAATGTCTATAAGTGTATACTTCATACAACGCAAACAACTAGACTGGAACTTTTAGAATCTTATTAATAGAATCAAAAGTGAAACGATGCCGTAAGACAAAAGTAGCCATAAGCTATTATGGCATTTTTAGATTATACATCTATATCCCCACACCTGGGAAAGCTATGCAAACTAAAGGAAACAAGAGCATGAAAAATGGGAGGATCAGGACGATAGGGCTTTCAGCGAGCATAACCCTTATCTAAAACAGTAGCGTAACAATATATCTAGGACCAAATAAGAGTCCCCTAAATTCTTATGTGTTATACTACCATCATAAATATATGTACTTCCTAAGGCGTTATAAGAGTCCCCTAAATTCTTATGTGTTATACTCTAGTAGGATTTAAGTTACTTAAGTTTTCAGTTATAAGAGTCCCCTAAATTCTTATGTGTTATACTCTTCTAACTATGTGTTCACCACTTTGAAAAGTTATAAGAGTCCCCTAAATTCTTATGTGTTATACTCTTAAAAAGACATCGCCATACTTGGTAATTGTTATAAGAGTCCCCTAAATTCTTATGTGTTATACTCTAGTAGCACTGAAGTAGATGCTAAATTAGGTTATAAGAGTCCCCTAAATTCTTATGTGTTATACTGAAAAAAATATCAAAGAAAATGTTCCCGTAGTTATAAGAGTCCCCTAAATTCTTATGTGTTATACTCTGGTTAAATTTAGGCATATATTGAACATAGTTATAAGAGTCCCCTAAATTCTTATGTGTTATACTATTAGATAGGTTTAGAGCTCTATTTTAGGGCCTTAAAAGTAAGTTTTGAAAACTTAAGACAATATTAATCATTTATATTGTAGTATTTCAGCTGATAGGGATTCAGAGGACTCTTATAATAAGACTAGGATGCACGTCCTAGTTGTACACACCGGTTAACTCTGTTAACTGTGGCTTCCAAAAGCCGAGATTTTACAAAAGTCTTGTCTTGCGGATATTTAATATTTTTTTTGTGCAGGCGCGCACCGTTTACATTTGTCCAAATTAACGATTAGGTCTCATAGAAGCACATCTAAAAATTTCTTTCAACAGTAAAAAATTCATAGCAATCTCAATATTAAAAAATCACTACAATACCAATATGTTTAATGCATCATAAAAACTATGATATATGGTTGAGAAAGGGGACTCTTATAACATAAATAAATTTAAATCTATTGGGAGTGGGATTATACTCCATAAATAGTCAAAAATCATTTATATAATAAAGTTTTACCTACACTTTTAATTTATCTTTAAAACTTAGAAGTCAAATAAACTTCTACCTAAATCTATCTTTTCGCTGCGTTTTTTAGGAGCTCCTATAAGTATGTGCATATTTTCATACTGTCTATCAGTTATCTCTAGCATCTTAACGTTTCCATTCTTTGGTAGGGCAGTTTTTATCTTAGCGCATAGTCTTTTTGAAGATTCCACACCTTTTATAATCCTACTATAAACAGAAAACTGAATCATTAAAAATCCAAGTCTAAGCAAGTGTGCCCTAAACTTAGATGCCTCGCTCCTTTCTTCGCTAGTTGTAACTGGCAAATCAAACATAACCAAAACCCTCATTAATATTTCTCCATTCACAAAGTTCTCCAATAGTCTTTTTATAAGAATAAGAATTAAATCTTATAACTATATTTTTAGAGTATAATAAATAAATTTATATATAATACTTAATTAATAAAAACAAAATTAATACATAAGGTTCAAGCATGGGTAAGGATAACGTAAAGACCAAAAAAGTACTAGGACTTGATATAGGGACAGAATCTATTGGTTATGCCATAGTTGAGATTCATGAAAGCACAAAGAAAGATAAAGAAAGAGAAAGAGAGTGTAAAGAAAAAAGCCACATAGTGTTGTCTGGCGTTAGGCTTTTTGATAAACTAAGTGAAGATAGGTTTAGCGTACCTTTAAGTGCTGTGCGCAGAGCCAATAAAAGTAATCGCAATCGCTTTGTTCGCCGCCATAAACGTATGCAAGAGATGGAATCTATCTTTAGAGATATAGGTTTTTTAAACTCAGACTATGACCATGATAGTTTCTTTATAAACTTCCTTGGAAAGATAAGAAAGACAAGGGATAACAAAACGCTAGTTCCATATAACCTACGCGAACTTGGAATCAAAGAAAGGCTGGAAAAAGATGAAATCTTTGCCATTATGTATCATATATGCAGGCACAGAGGCTATCGTTCAGGTCCAGTGTTAGAGGAATCTAAAAAAAAGAAAGACACAGATAAAGAAGGCAGTAAAACTAAGATCATAAATGCTAAGAAACATATGGGGGATTCTACATTTGGAGCGTACTTAGTAAAAAAGGCTGCAGAAGTAGAAACGCAACCTGCTTATAAAAAATATAGAAATGTATCAATGGCAGATAAGGATATGATAGAAGATGAAGTGAGGAAGATTCTGCAAAAACAAGCAGAGTTTTACAAAGAGCTAGATTCTAACTTTATAGACAAGGTAGTAGATATTATAAACTATAAAGCCCCAGCCCTAAGTACAGAACAGCTTATAAAGATGCTAGGCAAGTGTACTTTTGAGAAAGATGAACTCCGTGCACCTAAACATGCCTTAACTACTATACTTAGCGTCCTCTTGCAAAAGTTAAATAATCTTAAGTTTGATGATAAAAGTCTTAGCACAGAACACTTAAGTATCCTAACAAGTCTCTTTTTTGAAAAAGGATGTCAGCTAACCTATAAAGACTTAAGGGATGTCTTAATATTGCAAGCTAAGTTTAAGGATATAAACTATGCACAAAAATGCCAAGAGTTTATAAAAAAAGGCTTAGAAGGGTGCAAGCTTAGTGATGAAAGCACTATTAAAACATTCCCTGCCTTACGCTATCAACTAGCTAGTAGTATAAATGATGAAACAAACTTTATATCCTTGCTTGAAAGCAGCCTTGATAAAAATGGAAATATTCCAGATTATAAAAAGTTTTATAGCAAGATTAAAAAAGATTATGAAGCTATAGAAAAAAATGAAATTTTTTATAAGCAAGATAAGATAAAAAAGATTTTAGAACATTACTCTGTAAATGATTTAGCTTCAGCTTTAGGTAATAGAGAATATGTAGATTCTATAGTTGAAATCTTTAGCATACAAAAAGACTATGTGACTTTTCAAGAAAAGTTACAAAAAGAGTTAGATAGCCAAGGTAGACTAGAGCTAGAAGAAAGCCTTATAGGTCTTTTTGAAAGTGGCATATTAGGCACCTCTAACCTAAGTCTAAAAGCCCTAAAAAATATAGAGCCCTTTTTATTGCAAGGGCAAAAGTATATAGAAGCTTGCCAGAGTGCAGGCTATAAACTCCAAGATAACACTAAAAAATATAAACACTTACCAACTATAACAAAGGCTCAAAAAGAAAACCTTATCTTTGCAACTAATCCAAAACTTAGAAAGATAGCCAATCAAGTAGTGATACTAATAAATACTATCCTTAAAAAGCGCCATAAATTTGACTATGTGCATATAGAGCTAGCACGCGACTTGCCAAAAACTGAAGAGGAAAAAAGAAGAGAGATAGAGCAAAATAAGTTTTTTAAAAATGAAAATGAAAATGCAAAACAGCTTGTAGATAAAAACGCAAGTAAAAAAACTTGGCTAAAAGCAAGACTGCTTTTAAATCAAGACTATCAGTGTCCATACTGTAAAGATGAAAACGGAAATCCAAAAAAGCTAAATAAGCACGAACTTGATAGCTATGAGATAGATCATATTATCCCTTACTCCATAAGTTTTGATAATAGCTTTTCAAATAAGATTCTAGTCCATAGAGATTGTAATCAAAAAAAGGGCAACAGGATACCTATGCTTATGTTTACTAATGATGAAGACAAAGAAGCATATATAAGCGGGGTTAAAATATTGCACCTACAAAAGACAAAAGAGGCAAACTTGCTTATCACAAAAGAAGAGCTTGAGACTAAACTTGAAGATAGCTTAAAAAGTGGGCGTGTGTTAAGTGATACAAGATATGCAGGCAAGTTTATAAAAAACTATATAGAGCGCCATCTTCAGTTTGAAGGCAACTGTAGTGATCTTACAGATAAAAATGAAGATGGCACAACACGCCAAAGGGTGTATGTTCGTAATGGCAACACAACCACTATCATGCGTAATCTTTGGCATATAGGAACGCAAGAAAAAAATGAAGATTCTGTTAGCATAGAGCGTTATAAAAAAGATAGAAAACTTCATACTCACCACGCAGAAGATGCCATAATCATAGCTTGTACCACTCAAAGCATCATACAAAAGGTATCAAACGAAGCAATCAAGCATGAAAGTGACTTTACTAACGGAGAAGAAGCTAAGTCTAAAAACGCCAAGATAGAAAAAGCACTTTTAAAAGCACTGCATAATAGCGAACCTATCTTAAACATGAAAGAAAAAGTGCGTCAAAACTTACAAGAAATCTTCCCAAGCCGCAAGGTAGATAGACTAAAAGAGCACGGCGATACTCACGAAGAGACTATAAACTCAATACGTTATAAAAAAGATGGAAGGTATCTTAAAGTAACTAAAGATATGTTTCAACAACTTAAGATAAATCCTATACCAACATTATCTATACCTCTTGAAAGCCTAAATATAGAATCTTTAGAACTTTTATATGGTAAAGATGATAATAATAAGAAGCTATATAGTTTACTAAAAGAGTTTTTACAAAATGAAAAGAAAAAAGATTGTCCAGCATATAAAAAACTACTAAAGATTTTTCAAAAAAAAGAGGAAGTTGAGCTTTTAAAGTGTGAGATAGTCATAAAAGATCTAAGTAAGTACAGTGCAGAAAATCTAGTGGTGATAAAAAGAGTTTTACTTAGAGATCTACTATCAAAGCTAGATATAAAAGGCGAAAAAGATAAAAGTAAAATCAAACAAAACATAAATGAAACTTTGGAATCTCTAGTCCAAAAAGATAGTGGAGCTAAGTATCTATATAACTTGCTAGTAACTTATATTATAAGAGATGAAGGAGATGAAAACTCTACTAGTTTTAAACCTTTACTAGATTACTTCCATAAAAAAAATAAGGTAGAGCTTTTAGAGTGCAAGATAAGTATAGAAGATAAAGGAACTGATAATAATATAGTTAATAAACTATTTGTGCGTGATGGCGTGGCCAATAAGGGATCACAACAAAAATTTCTTCTTTATAAAACCAAAAAAGATACTTTTCATATAGGTGTAGTGTATTTCTCAGACAAGATTAAAGATGATAAAACTGCTAAAGTTCAAATAGTCGCAAAAATACCTTACGATAAAAGAGATATGAGCAATAAGATAGATGAGAGTGGAAACCTAGTTTATAAATACGTAGATACACTTTATAAAAATGATCTTATATATTATGAAATTAAAGAGGATAATAAAACAAAAGAGTATGTATATTACCTAAGTGGCATCGACATAACAAATGCACAAGTCAATCTTATACATCCAATAATACATCAAAAATTAGCATTAGTAAAAGGTGGTAAATTAACAGAGCAGATAGAACAAAAAACACCAACTATAGGCGGCTTACAAGCTAAGATAGTTAGACTTGAAAAATTGCAAGTTGATGTTTTGGGAAAGGTTTATAGAAGAAATAAAGAAGGCAGATACGTCTATTTCCCTAAAGCTAAGAAAATCATGCTAAGAGACTTAAGAGAGTATGGAGAGGAGCAAGCAAAGCTTATAAGATCTTACAAAGCAAAGGAGTGATAAGTGGCAACTTTAAACGTCTATGTAAGTACAGATACTATACTAAGCATAAAACATGGGAATCTTTTACTCTGTGATAAAGATAAGCTAAAAGAAGAAGTTAGTCTGCCTTTAGACTTGTTGTCATCTGTAGTTATAGATTCTTATAATAGTGTGCTTACTAAGCACGTTTTAGTCTCCTTAGCGCAAAATAACGTGCTTTTAGTGCTTTGTGATAGCACGCACATGCCAACTTCTATCTTACTTCCCTTTCAAACACATAGCACAGCTTCTTTGCACATACGCAAGCAGGTAAAGATGCGTCAAAAACAGTTAGGACTTTTGTGGCAAGAGATAATCAAAGCAAAGATTACAAACTCTGCAAACTTTCTGCATTTAAAACAAAAAGAAAGCTATAAGATCTTAAAGACCATTGCTTCAAAAGTCTTGCCAGATGATAAAGGTAACAAGGAAGCAGTTGCCGCAAAGGAATACTTCAAAGCACTTTTTGGGGCTAGGTTTAACAGACGAGATGAAAACCCAGCCAACATTATGCTTAACTATACCTATGCACTGCTTCGTGCAAAGTGTGCGAGAGTTTGTGCTGCTAAGGGTTTGCTTCCTAGTCTTGGCATACACCATAACTCTTTTTTAAATAGCTTTAATCTTGCTGATGATTTTTTAGAAGTTTTTAGGGCTTTTGTGGATGCCTATGTTACTAACTATCTTGAAGTTTGTGGAGTTGCTAATAGCATAGAAAGTCAAGAGTTTATACTAAGCCCAAGTGATAAAAAGCATCTACTTAGAATCTTTGATCACAAAATCTGTGTGGATGATAAATATTATTTGATAGATACTGCAATAGAGCAAAGTATAGGGTCTTACTTACAAGTTATCTTAGGAGAGAGGGAACATCTGCAACTACCTGTGTTAGATGAAAGATATATAAAAAATATAGCTAGTTAGTGATAGGTTGATGAACAAAAAGCGTGTCTATATGAAAAATGTTTTATATATTTCTTAAGACAAGACCCAGAAGATCTTGGCTTTAAGAAAACCGTGGTAAATCCACGTGTGTACGACTTAAGACTTTAAAATCTTAAGTCTTATTATAAGAGTCCCCTGAAATCCTACCTTCAGAGATTTGAAGTATAGCATTTTAAAGTTTAAAACTTTTTTAAGCTCTAAAAATATGCTTTTAAATCCCTATATTACGGGCCCAATCCCATCACGTATTATAACATGTAGGATTTTAGGGGACTCTTATAACATTTAAGTACTCTAAAAACTACTAGTATAAATTATAACATGTAGGATTTTAGGGGACTCTTATAACGCGTTTGAGTGGTGCGGCAAATCCTTTGGAATTATAACATGTAGGATTTTAGGGGACTCTTATAACCTTACTAGCTATATCAAATCCAAAAATTGAATTATAACATGTAGGATTTTAGGGGACTCTTATAACAAAACAATCTAATAACGGAATTATTGCAATATTATAACATGTAGGATTTTAGGGGACTCTTATAACAAAAAATATAGCTGAGTTTGCAAAAATTGAATTATAACATGTAGGATTTTAGGGGACTCTTATAACTAGCTGATATTTCAGTTAACGGCAATGATTATTATAACATGTAGGATTTTAGGGGACTCTTATAACTGTTTTTATTTGCGTCTTTGCTGAAACGCGATTATAACATGTAGGATTTTAGGGGACTCTTATAACCTCTAATAAGCTTAGCCCTACTTTAATAGAATTATAACATGTAGGATTTTAGGGGACTCTTATAACTGGATTTACGAGTGGCTTTTATATCAAGTGGATTATAACATGTAGGATTTTAGGGGACTCTTATAACTAAATCACTAGCCATAAATACACGTTTGTATTATAACATGTAGGATTTTAGGGGACTCTTATAACACGAGATAGCTAAAAAGCTTTATGATGCTAATTATAACATGTAGGATTTTAGGGGACTCTTATAACTTTTATTCTTATGCAGCAAAGAAAAGCATAATTATAACATGTAGGATTTTAGGGGACTCTTATAACATAAAAGTGAAGCACCCAAAGTAGAGACTGATTATAACATGTAGGATTTTAGGGGACTCTTATAACTTTTTTGTTTTTTAAATTCATAAACTATTAATTATAACATGTAGGATTTTAGGGGACTCTTATAACACAAGAACAAACTGAAGAAGAGACAATAAGATTATAACATGTAGGATTTTAGGGGACTCTTATAACTGTTGCTAGTACTCCAACGATTGCAGGGCGATTATAACATGTAGGATTTTAGGGGACTCTTATAACTAAAGATAATGAAACAGCTTTAAAGTACTTATTATAACATGTAGGATTTTAGGGGACTCTTATAACAAATAATTTCTAAGAGTTTCATCTGTTATGATTATAACATGTAGGATTTTAGGGGACTCTTATAACTTGGTGTTCCAATAGCCATAATATTTTTGTATTATAACATGTAGGATTTTAGGGGACTCTTATAACCCTATATTCCTTGCCTGATGATGAGGTAGGATTATAACATGTAGGATTTTAGGGGACTCTTATAACCAGAAAAAATCATAAAAGATTATCAAGATAGAATTATAACATGTAGGATTTTAGGGGACTCTTATAACCCATAAAGTGTATGTTTTATAGCTTGCCTCATTATAACATGTAGGATTTTAGGGGACTCTTATAACTTGTTTCCTTCTAAAGTTAGTATCTTTACAATTATAACATGTAGGATTTTAGGGGACTCTTATAACTAGTTGATAGGGCTAGGATAGTTAAAGACTATTATAACATGTAGGATTTTAGGGGACTCTTATAACTCTATAACTTCTAGACTAAAGTTTTCTACTATTATAACATGTAGGATTTTAGGGGACTCTTATAACCATTCAAAAAGCACAGTTGACTTATAGACTATTATAACATGTAGGATTTTAGGGGACTCTTATAACTCTATAGGCCTAAGAGAGTATGACTACGAGATTATAACATGTAGGATTTTAGGGGACTCTTATAACTTTAAAGCGAAAGATTAAAGGCTAGGCACAATTATAACATGTAGGATTTTAGGGGACTCTTATAACCAAAAACCACTACTTCATTTGGGTAGCAAGATTATAACATGTAGGATTTTAGGGGACTCTTATAACTATTGAAAGTATAGGTTTAGACATATTTTAATTATAACATGTAGGATTTTAGGGGACTCTTATAACGTAAGACATTATTAGCAACTAAGCGCCTATATTATAACATGTAGGATTTTAGGGGACTCTTATAACCCAAAAGCTCCCCAAAACAACAAACCACTAAATTATAACATGTAGGATTTTAGGGGACTCTTATAACAGAAATTACCAAGTACGGCGATGTCTTTTTATTATAACATGTAGGATTTTAGGGGACTCTTATAACTAAATCGCTAGCCATAAAAACACTTTTTTTATTATAACATGTAGGATTTTAGGGGACTCTTATAACCTCCTTCAATGAGCCTTTATAATGCCCTTGATTATAACATGTAGGATTTTAGGGGACTCTTATAACCGCAAGTATCTAAAGTATCTAATATCATCTATTATAACATGTAGGATTTTAGGGGACTCTTATAACAAATAACCACTAAACCCATTTTGCAATCTAATTATAACATGTAGGATTTTAGGGGACTCTTATAACACCTTTGTTCATATCGAACAACCTAATCTAATTATAACATGTAGGATTTTAGGGGACTCTTATAACTAACATAAATCCATTTGTAAAATTTTTAGAATTATAACATGTAGGATTTTAGGGGACTCTTATAACTAAGTTTTGAATTTGGGCTCTTGCTTGCTTTATTATAACATGTAGGATTTTAGGGGACTCTTATAACCATAGCATAAGCTATATCTCGCTCGCCTATATTATAACATGTAGGATTTTAGGGGACTCTTATAACTAAAAAAACTGGGATAAGTGTAGGTGAGGCATTATAACATGTAGGATTTTAGGGGACTCTTATAACTCCCTTAAGCGGTCGTTTATATAAATAGTTATTATAACATGTAGGATTTTAGGGGACTCTTATAACAAAAGAGGATAGATTATAACTACTTTAGAATTATAACATGTAGGATTTTAGGGGACTCTTATAACTCTTTTAAAAGATGTCTTATCCTACTATCAATTATACCATGTAGGATTTTGGGAGAATCTTATAAGCTTTGCTACACTCACTAGCTTATCTTCCCTATACCAGTTCCAAGACCTTGAGGAGTAGTAACGCTTGTATTTACAACGCCTGCAGTTGTGATGTGTTCTATAAAAGCTTCGGCTAAACTTTTTATAAAAACTTCATTTTCTTTTGTTCTTTTAAAGCCTTGGGCCTCTATCTTTAGTAAAACCAATTCTTTTAATGCGCTCGCACTTAACATCTTTACCCTTATGTTGTTTTTTTAGTTATAAAGATTTAAGGGATAAAAAGATTCTGAAGTATAAATATATCGTTACAAGGGTGTCCTAGACCCTTGGTAACAAAACTAACTATAAGGCTTGAAGATGAAAATCTTAAAACTTATGTGAATACGTTTTTAAGTATAGTAGCATCTATAGTTACTATTATAGCATTTTTTCTAAACGTTCTCTAAGATAACCCCCTAGCTTTTGCTAGGGCGGCTTAGAGAAAAGTTTATTTAAAAGGATAGATATGCAAGATGTGGGATACATAAAAGAAGTTTGTATGAGATTAGACATAACTCAAAAAGAGCTAGCGCTTAAAATAGGTGTTTCACAAAGCATTATAGGGCAGTGGAGCAGAGGTGCTACGCCTTTGCCTAGGATGGGCTATAAAAATGTTTGATTTGCTTTTAAAAGAGCAAGAGCTAGAAAGGCTAAAAGACACTAACTTTAAAGGCTAATTTAATATGAATTAGGCTTTTTACCTACTTCATATCCCCTAAACTAAGGCTTTTAATCCTAACTTAAAGCTTTTTTGCACATAAACCAAGTGATAAGCAGTATATTTATAATGTAAACCTCTCTTATAAAGGCAGCATAAATGGATATTAGTTTGTCTTGTGGGGGACTTATTGATACTAGTAGGGATACAAACATAATGGGGTTTTTAAGAATTACAGGTATGCATACAACCTTAAAAAAAGCTATCACTTTTAAAATGAACTTCTTACCTTAAGCCCTCTTAAAAACATCAATTTAGCATCTAAATGCTTCTTACTTTTTTACATACTTATCAACCATATTTAATACTTCATCAAGCTTTTTAGACTTCTCATAGTAAAGCAAAAAGGGCTCTACCCAGCTAGCTACACCCCTAGTACTCCAGTTTGCTACAGAGTGATAGTGCATATTTACCAGTTTTGCAAAGTCCTCTTTACTTAAATTTAATTCTTTTAATTTATTTGAAAACATTTCATAAGTCATAACATAGCCTTTTTTAATATTTTAAGTATATTAACATAGTTATTTTTAATATTTTATTAATAGAAGTCTTGACTTATGTACGTAATTTATGTATAATATTTTTATGTTTTTAATTAATAGTTAAAAACAAATTCAACATGGAGCAGAAGCGATGGAACTAATTACCTCAATAATTAACCTAGTTTCAGCGATTATCACATTACTCAGTGCGATAATCCTGATAAAAAAGAAATAGCAAAAAAGCTAGCGTAGATTACCACGCTAGCCCACAGCTTTTCTTTTTTACCAAAGCTTCTATTAATATTTTACTACAAGGAGTTAAAAAATGTTAGAACTAGCGCAAAGTATTTTGATATTAGCCTTATGTGTACAAGTGCTTTATCTTAGTATAAAGATAAAAAAACTAGATAAGCACTAGCTCCATAGTCCTTCAACCCACTCTTTACCGCTAGTAGGTAAAAGATGGGCGTAACGCATAGTCTTTTTTATGTCTTTATGATTTAGTAGCTTTTGGATTATCTGTATAGGTGTGCCTTTTATGGCTAAGTGACTAGCAAAGGTGTGGCGCAAGCCTCTTTGTTTGGAATCTAAAATATTTTTTTTAATTAAGTTTTAGTTTTATGTTGTTACAATTTTAATATAACGCATAGGCATTTATAGGGGATTCTTATTGCACAAAGATTAAAGGCGTATAGGTCTTAACTTTAAGCATAAGGATTAATCTTGCCAGAAGAACATAAAAGCAATAAAAAAGATGAAACATCTACTACTAATCTAGTCGATAAAGAAAAGACATCACAAGCTTTAAAAAAACAAAGTCCTATCTTTGTCTCTATTATCATCCCAGTTTTTAATGTAGAAAACTATATAGCGCGCTGCTTAGAATCTTGTATAAATCAAACCTTAAAAGATATAGAGATAGTAGTAGTAGATGACTGCTCATCTGATAACTCTATGGACATAGCCACAAGCTACTCCACTAAAGACGCACGTATAAAGTTAGTGCGTAATGTAAAAAATCTTGGTACTTTTCACGCACGTTTAGAAGGTATAAAGCAAGCAAGTGGAAGGTATATGACATTTGTAGATGCTGATGACTATATAGATCTAAAAACTTGTGAAGTTTTAAAAGCAAAGATTTTAGATTCCATAAGTAAAGATGGCGTAGTAGTTGATGTTGCATTTTTTGGGATGGAGTATGACCCTAAGACTTGGAAGAAGGTCTCTCCAAAAATACCAGCACACACTAGATATAAAGATGATGTATTAAAAGCAGTATTTTTAGACTATAGCACTCCTCCTTGGCAGATATGTGCTAAGTTTTTTAGAAGTAGTTTTTTAAAAGATGCTTTGGTTTACATGGAAGATGTGCCTAGATTAAAGATGGCAGAAGATGTGCTAGCAACTTTTATGCTTTTATCTTTGGCTAAAAAAAGTATAGGGATAAAAGAAAGATTTTATATTTATTGTGAAAGCTCTAGTTCTATAACTAGGAAAAAGGACGCAGTAAGTACGCTAACTAGGATAGAAGACTTGAAGGCAGTTATAAAAGAGTTTAATAAACTAGATTCTATACTTCCACTAAGTGCTAATAAGTACTTTTTGGAATCTAGTGCAAGATCACAAAATATACTTAAAGCAGTCATAGAGTTAGAGTATAGATATGATATAAGGAAAAGCAAATCTTTTTCTCCTTACTTAAAAGCTTGCTTTAAGTCTTTAAAGTACTATGTGAAGTGGCAAACTTTCATGCGTATGGCCTTATATATCATAAGCCTTGGCAAGGTTGCTTTATAAGCCAGTAATTACTCACACATCAAATACTTCTAAGTTTTTAGAATCTCTGCTTTTAGAATCTTTACCCTTAGAGTCTTTCCCCCTAGAATCCTTACTTTTAGAATCTTGCCCTGGTAAGGCGCAAAAAGATTCCACTATACAATCTTTTATAATGAAGTAGTTTGTGCCATCTTTATAGCTATAGTCTATCTTTAGGTCTTGTGCATCAAGTGTGTTTTTAATGATATACATTCCTAGTCCAAAGCCTTTTGAGTTTGGATTTTTCTTTTCTTTAAAGTAGGGCTTAAAGTACTCATTTAAGCTCATCTTCAAAGGCTCGCCTAGGTTGGAGATGATTAGATCACACTTTGAGCTTTGAACTTTTACTTTGCCATTTGTGCTGTATTTGATAGCATTATCAAGTAAGTTTTTTACGCTTAGTGCAAAAAGCTCAAAGTCTGCTTTTACAAGGTCACTACTTTCTACTAGCTCTATAGGATCATTAAGAGCATCTATTAAAAGCATCTTTTTTACAAAGTTTATTAGATCAACTAATAAAAACTCGCTTTTATTTAGGTTATAGCTTTTGCTAGCTAGCTCTTCTACTCGTGCAAACTCATCTATAAGCTGATTAAGCCTCTCAAAGACTTTACAAAGCCTTTCTTTTTGCTTTTGGTCTTCTAGCATCTCAGCAGTTATCCTACCTACTGTGATGGGAGTTTTAAGCTCATGCATTATGCTACGTAAGAAAAGTTCGCGAGATTGATTAAGTGCTTTTATCCTACCTACTGCCATGTTAAAGCTTAGGGCAAGTTGGCCTATCTCATCTTTTTGATAAAGGCTCATATCTACTTCTTTTAAAGTTCCACCTTTTGAGGCCCGCACTATATCGTGTCTTAAGATTCTTAAAGGAAGTAGTCTTTTTACTAGTAAAAAGTAGGTTAAAAGAAGGGCTAAGACGCCTATAAGCGTTATGATTTGATATCTAGACCAGGAAAAATGCGTGGAATCTTTATACACAAAGATATCCCTATGAGTTTGTATCAAGATGTAGATGTCATTATAAACTTGTAAGATTTTTACACTTGCGCGCCTATCAAGAGAGTAGGGCATAACTGAAGGAAGTTCAAGTTTCATCTTATCTCTTATATCTTTTATCTCTACAAAGTTAATATTTTTAAGATAAGCCCTTATCTCATCTATGCTGGCGTCATACTTTAAAAGACGGTTTATTGAGGCTGCTATGTTGTTATACTGCCTTAGGCTTTCAACTTCTGGTTGGACGTGGGCATAAAAGTAAGAAAAGGTTAAAAAAAGCACTAAGGCCACTAGGAATAAAACATTAATGGTGAAAAATATAGAGTGTCTCAAAACTAGCCTTTTTTAGTTACTTTTGCTTTAGTGTTTGGCTTGCTATCTTGTTTAGTATGTTGTATGTTAACTTCTATGTTGTCTTGTAGTCTATCTTGACCACTTACAACTACTAAGTCGCCACTTTTTACATTGCCTTGTACTACAGCTATCTTTTCTTGCAAAGAAAGCAAGTTTACATTAACTGCCCTTGATCTGCCATTTTGCACTATAAAGATTACAGTTCTTCCTTGATACTCTACTACACTATCTCTTGGCACAAGATAGCCTTTAACTAGCCCTTCAGTATTAAGCCTAACCTCTACTGCCATGCCATCTAAAAAGTTTGGCCTATAAGGCAAGGAGATGTGTATAGGAAAGGTGCGAGAAAGCTCATCAGCCTTTGGTATAAGGGCTGTTATTCTACCTACATAGTGTTTATTATCTATATCCATATTAACTTTAGAGCCCATCCTTTGAAACTTGGCTATATCGCTAGGCACATAAACTATAACTTCTATATGAGAAGTATTTAGTATCAAAGCTACAGGGTCTCCTACTTTTAGCCACTGGCCTATGTTAGTTAGCCTATTTATCACTATGCCATCAAATGGGGCTTTTATATCCATCTGGGTTAACTCTTCTTTAGAAAGGTCATAGTCAGCTTGAAGACTAGCTATATTTGCCATCTTAGCTTTTAACTCAAACTCTAAGTTTTCATACTGCTGAAGTGCTATAGCATCTTCATCTAGTAAGTTTTTATAACGTGCTACTTCATTTATAATCTTTTGGGCTTGAAACTTTGCTTCTTCAATCTTTGCTTCTTTGACTTCTAGTTCTTTTTGAAGCACATCAGTATTAAGACTTACTAAAATTTGCCCCTTCTTAACTCTTTGGCCAACATTAAACCTTAAAGCTTGTACTACTCCTTGCCTTTGAGAGGCAACTTGTGAGCTTTCTTTATAGTTTATAGTCCCTATAAAAACGCTTTGCTTTTCTAGGGAGCCTTCTTTTATGGGAGTAGTTTTTACTAGAACTGGCCTTGCAAGACCAAAGCTAAATAATAATAGTGCTAAGAAAAATACTTTCATGACGCCTTATGTTCTTTAAGTTAATTTCAATTTTTTGCTTGCAAGAAGTTTAGCTTTTTTTTGCTAAACTTAACGCCCCTAGGAGTAGCAAGCAATCGCTATTTATATAGAGGAAAGTCCGAGCTACAAAGACTTAGGATTCCATTTAACAAATGGCTAGTGTAAACTAAGGGAAAGTGCAACAGAAATATACCGCTTTTATAGAATCTAGATTCTATAAAAGTAAGGGTGAAAAGGCAGGGTAAGAGCCTACCGATTTATAAGCAATTATAAATGCCATGTAAACCCAATCCGTAGCAAGAATAGCAGGTTAAATAAGTCTTAATATTAAAGCTATTCGCTAAAGCTTTATCGTGAGATAAAGAAAAAGATAAATGATTGCTTAGTACAGAACTCGGCTTATAGCTACTCCTAGGGCCTTATAAAATCTAGATTCTATAAAGTTAATCTATCTTTAAAACCGCTAAAAATGCCTCTTGAGGTATGTCTACTTTACCTATAGCTTTAAGTCTTTTTTTACCTTCTTTTTGTTTTTCTAAAAGTTTTCTTTTACGCGTTATATCCCCACCATAGCATTTAGCTGTGACATTTTTACCCATAGATTTTACTGTCTCTCTAGCTATGACTTTATTGCCTATGCTTGCTTGTATGGCCACTTCAAAAAGTTGTCTAGGGATGATTTCTTTCATGGCTGATACTAGATTTCTTCCCTTCTCATAAGCTTTAGATTCTTCGATTATCACGCTTAGGGCATCTACTACTTCTCCAGCTACTCTAATATCAAGCTTTATAAGATTGCCAACTTTATAATCTAGTTCTTCATAATCAAAACTAGCATAGCCTTTAGTATGGCTTTTTAGCTTGTCATAAAAGTCCATTATTATCTCATTGCTTGGGAGGTCATAAGTTAGCATAACGCGGGTTTGATTAAGATAACTCATATTAACTTGCACACCTCTTTTAGAGCTAAGCAGTGAGATGACATTACCTAAAAACTCACTAGGTGTTATGATAGTAGCCCTAACATAAGGCTCTTTTATATAGGCTATAGTATTTGGTGCAGGGAGTTCATAGGGGTTACTTATAAATATAGTTTCGCCATTAGTTAGTCCTACTTCATAAACAACTGAAGGCGCACTTGCTATAAGCTCTAAGTTAAACTCGCGCTCTAGCCTTTCTTTAACCACTTCCATGTGCAAAAGCCCTAAAAAGCCTACCCTAAAGCCAAAGCCTAAAGCCACTGAAGATTCTGGTTCAAAAACTAGGGCGCTATCATTAAGGCGTAACTTTTTAAGTGCCTCTCTTAAGTCTTCAAATCTATCTGTATCGATTGGATAAATGCCAGCAAAAACAAAAGGTTTAGCAGGCTTAAAACCTTCAATGACAGTTTTAGTAGGATTAGCAGCATCAGTTATAGTATCTCCCACTGCTAAGGAATCTAAAGTCTTAAGACCAAGATTTAAGATACCTATCTCGCCAGCTTGCAAGCTTTTAGCATTTTCTTTATAAAGTGGGTGAGGGTAGGTTAAAGATAGCACTTCATGGCTTTCTTTAGAGTTTACAAGCATAACTCTTTGCCCTTTGCTAATCTCTCCTTCAAAAACACGCACTAGCGCAAGGGCGCCTAGATAGTTATCAAACCACGAGTCATAAATCAAAGCCTTTAAAGGTGCCTCTTTTGGACTAGCCTTAGGAGGTGGTATAAGCTCAACTATAGCTTTTAAAAGCTCTGGTATCCCTCTGCCATCTTTTGCACTAACTAGTACTGCGTTAGAACAGTCTATGCCTAAAGTAGATTCTATATCTTCTATGACAGCTTCTGGATTGCTAGCTGGCAGGTCTATCTTATTAATGACTGGGATAATCTCAAGGTTATTTTCTATGGCTATGTAGACATTAGCTATAGTTTGGGCTTGCACGCCTTGACTTGCATCCACTACTAGCAAAACGCCTTCACAAGACTTTAAAGAGCGAGAGACTTCATAGCTAAAGTCAACGTGCCCTGGAGTATCTATAAGGTTTAAAATATATTTTGTACCTTCTAACTCATAGTTTAAGCGCACAGACTGGGCCTTTATGGTTATACCTCTTTCTTTTTCTATATCCATAGTGTCCATAACTTGTGAAGTCATCTCACGGCTTGATATGCTGCCGCAAGTGCTTATTAGACAGTCTGCTATGGTGCTTTTACCGTGATCTATATGGGCTATGATAGAAAAGTTGCGTATATTCATTAAAAGGGCTTCCTTTATATGTGAAAGTTGCTTGTGATTCAAAGCTAGTGTATCAAAGTAACGCTTTTATAAAGCTAAATGGTAGAATCTAACTTACTTTTACTAAAGACATATAAGGATAAAAAATGGAAAAACAATACGTAGTAGCCATCGTTGGAGCAAGTGGCGCAGTTGGGTTAGAGCTTTTAAAGCTTTTAGATTCTGAACATTTTCCCATCTCAAAGCTAGTTTTGCTAGCAAGTAGCAAAAGTGCAGGCAAAAAGTTAAAGTTTAAAGGCAAGGACTTAGAGATAAAAGAAACTACAGAATCTATCTTTGCAAAAGAAGGTGTAGAGATAGCCTTTTTCTCAGCAGGTGGTAGTGTAAGTGAAAAGTATGCAAAACACGCCGCAGATGCTGGAGCTTTAGTTATAGATAACACTAGTTTTTTTAGGATGAATCCTGATGTGCCTTTAGTAGTCCCTGAAGTTAACCCTCAAGATATCTTTGAATACGAAAGTAGGATAATAGCTAATCCAAACTGTTCAACCATACAAATGGTGCATATTTTAAATCCACTTCATAAAGCCTTTGGTATAAGACGTGTTGATGTAAGCACTTATCAAGCTGTAAGTGGGGCTGGACTAAAAGGCATGGAAGAGTTGCTTAATCAAACTAAAGAGTACTTAGAAGGTAAAACTAAGCTAACTCCTAGTGCTTTTAAACACCAAATAGCTTTTAACCTCATCCCCCACATAGATGTATTTTTAGATAATAGCTACACAAAAGAAGAGATGAAGATGGTTAATGAGACTAAAAAGATCATGCACTCTAACTTTGAAGTAAGCGCAACTTGCGTGCGTGTGCCAGTGCTTAGAAGCCACAGTGAAAGTATCACCATTAAGTTTGATCAAGTTGTAGATGCAGATGATGCAAGAGAGATTTTATCTAAGGCTGAAAATGTAGTAGTTATAGATGAGATACAAAAAGATTCCTACCCTATGCCTACTATCTCTACTGATACTGACTTTACTTATGTTGGTCGTATCCGCCAAGATGTAAGCGATAAAACTATTATCCATCTTTTCTGTGTGGCTGATCAAATAAGAGTGGGTGCTGCTACTAATGCCCTTCGTATAGCACAAAAATACATAGCTAAAAATATATAGCTAAGATTTTGTATTTTAAGTAGCTATTACATCTAGAGATAAGTTTTTCACACTAGATAACTAGTGTGAATCTAAACTATAAAAATGTTCTAAAAAGACCTTATTAGCCCTTCCTTCAAACTTTCTTACACCTAAGTCTTGCAAGGCTAGCTCTATGGCGTTTACAACAAAACTTGCTTCATTAACTGGCACATAACCCATGTGATTAATCCTGCAAACCTTGCCTTTTAGTCTATCTTGCCCATTTGCCAAAATAATTTTGTACTTTTTAGCTAGAAGTTTTATTATCTCATTAGCATCATCGCTTTTAAAAACTGTCATACAGTTAGCACTTACTTTTGGGTAAAGCTCTAAATCTATAGATTCTAAAGCTTTCTTAGTAGCTTGAGAAAGCTTTAAAGTATGATGATAGATAGAATCTAAACTCACTCCATAAGTATCAAAATAGGCTTTAAGACCTACTATAAGAGAGGTTGCTGCAGTGAAGGCTGTTGTGTTATCTTCTTGGGATTTTATCTCTTTAGCTAGGTTAAAGTAGTAGTGCTTAGAGTTTGTTAGTGCGTAGTTTTTAGCCTTTTTGCTTAGCCCTAAAAGTGCAAGACCTGGTGGTAGCATAAAGGCTTTTTGCGAGCCTCCTATTAAAACATCTATGTTGGTAGTATCTATCTTTTCTACACCTAGGGCAGTTATGGCATCAACTATTACAAATATATTTTTATTAATGCTTTTTACAAAAGCAGCTATTTCTTTATAAGGGTGTTCTAGTCCACCTGAAGATTCACAGATCTGGAAACTTATAGAATCCATATCTGGGTACATATCTAATGCTTCTTTTATGGAGTTTAGGCTTGCTGGAGTATCCCATTCATTAGTTATCTCAATATGGGGGATATTAAAGGCTTTTGCTATTAAAGAAAAACGCTCTCCAAACTTTCCACTATTAATAGTTAAAAGACCTTTTTTACAAAAGGTGTTAAGAGCTGCTTGCATGGCCCCTGTGCCACTGCTTGTTAGCATGACAACTGTTTCCATTCCACACATGGCTTTTAAGGATGCTTTTACACTGCCAAAGATGGCCTCAAACTCCTTTGTGCGGTGGTGCATAGTTGGCTGTGCCATGGCCAAACGAAGTGCTTCTGGTGTAGGAGTAGGGCCGGGTGTAAAAAGTAATGTAGAAGAAAAATCTATAAAAGCCATTCAATTGCTCCTGTATAAAAATGTAGTATTATTTTACATAGACAAACATAAAAGTTTGTGAAAATATTTATAAGGATTTTTTATGGCCATAGGTTTATTTTTCGGAAGTGATAATGGTACAACTACAGATGTGTGCAACAAAGTAGCTAAAGAGCTAGGCGATGTACAACTATTTGACGTGGCTAATGCTACAAAAGAGCAATTAGAAGGTTTTGATAAGCTAATACTAGCTAGTTCAACTTGGGGTGATGGTGAGTTACAAAGCGACTGGGAAAGCTTCGCTGAGACTTTAAAAGGTGTAGACTTCAGCAAAAAAACAGTTGCTTTAATAGGGCTTGGAGATTCTGATAGTTATAGCGATACATTTTGTGATGCGCTAGCTGATCTTAAAGCTGTAGCAAAGGGCGCTAAGTTCATAGGTGAGACTTCAACTGATGGTTATGAGTTTGAAAGCTCAAAAGCTGTAGAAAATGGTAAGTTTGTAGGTCTTGCTATTGATGAAGTTAATCAAGATGATTTAACAGATGAGAGAATTAAAAATTGGGTAGCAGAGATAAAAGGTAAATTCTAATCTTTAAAGGCCAAGATTTAAGATAGATCACAAGCTTATAGACACTTAAAGAGCTTGCTTTTTAAGTGTCTTGAGTAAGCTTTTATAGCATTTCTTTTATAGCTTTTTATATCTTTAAGCATTTAGTTTCATTCTTTAACTATCAAAAAACTTTACTTTTTATAACAAGCTGCTTACTTAAAATGTTTGTTCATGCTTGCAATTTAAGTTCATTTAGTTTGTGAAGTAAAGTTTAAATTACTTATATTTTTTATTTTGCCTTGTTGGAATCTACCTCTTTTTTATGCTTTCTTTTTATTTAAATTTAAAAAGTTTAAGTATTTTTTACTTTTTATAGCCTATATTTGATTCTAAGTGGGACTTATATTATCTAGATCTTCTAGAAAAGTGCTTCTATTTTTTCATAAATTTAAAAACACATATTGTAAATATAATTTTATGTTATATTTTCATCCTATATTAAAAACCAAAAGAAGATAGATGAACAACAGACGAGATATTTTAAAGTTAGCCTTAAGCCTACCTTTAATAAGCCCTTTACTTGCTACCTCAAAAAGCAGCACTATTTCAGTGAATGGCTTAAAAAAAGGCTTAAAGTTTGGCTTTTTACCTATAGCAGATCACTTACTTATCTCCGCACAAGGCTACTTTACTAACCCAGGCTACAACCTAGTGCCTATAAAGTTTAGTGCTTGGAGTGATTTAGCAGAAGCCTTTAAGGCTAAGGCCATAGATCTAGCTTTTATCTTAGCACCCATAGCTTTAGAGCTTCGCGCACAAAAAACGCCTATAAAGGCTTTAGCAAGGGCGCATAGTGATGGATCATCTTTAAATGTAAGATTAGATTCTAAGATAAGCAACTTTAGTGAGTTAAAAGGCGCTAGGATAGCAGTACCTTCACGTTTTTCATCCCAGTACTTTTTATTAGATAGGATTTTGCACTCTCAAGGTCTTAGTCTAAAAGATATAAAGCCTATAGATATGTCGCCTCCTGAGATGCAAGCAGCCCTTTTTCATAAAAGCATAGATGCTTTTATCGTTGCTGAGCCTTTTGGCGTTATAAGTAATCTTAGAGGCATTTCAAGAACTCTAGTCTATAGTAAGGATGTTTACCCAAACCATAGCTGCTGTTTGCTTTGTGCTAGGAGTGAGATATTAGATAGCACACTTTTAGAATCTTTAAAAGTAGCGCTTTTAAAAGCTAGGATGCATCTTTTGCCAAACAAGATAGGACAAAAAGATTCTATTATAAATCTAGTGCTTGATAAGCATTTAACACGCTTTGATGACTTAGCATTAAAGAAGGAGCATTTAGTAGAGCTTAAAGACTTTATAGTTAGAGAAAAGCTTTCTCGCAATATTAAGAACTTAAATATAGATGACTTTATGGAGGATATCATATGAAGATAAGGCTATTAAGCATACTAGTTATTATCATTTTTGGAGGCATATGGCAGGCCTTTAGTAGTGATATCATACCAAGCCCTTGGCAGGTAGCTATATTTTTAAAAGATTCTATATTAGATGGGAGCTTGCTTAATAATATAGAATCTAGTCTTATACGCTATGTTATAGGCTTTGTGGTAGGTAGCCTTATAGCTATAATCTTAGCTTTTATCATCTCTAGTTCTAAGACGCTAAGCAAAGCACTAGACCCACTTATACAAATCCTTCGTCCTATATCACCTATAGCATGGTTTCCTATCATAGTTATAGTCTTTGGTATAGGTGACTTGCCTACTATTTTTATCATAGCCTATGCCATCTTCTTCCCTATGTTGCTACTTACCTTAACTAGCATTTATCAGATAGATAAGATCTATTATGATGCTAGTAAGAATTTTGGTGCTAGTGTAGTTAGCCGTTTCATAAATGTGACTTTACCAGGAAGTTTTATAGGTATATCAAGTGCTTTAAAAATGAGTGCCTCTTTAGCTTGGATAAACCTAGTAGTAGGTGAGATGGTAGGTGCTCAAAGTGGTCTAGGCTATATGATAATAGATCAAAGAAACCTACTTCAAACTGATGGGATAATAGCTGCTATGGTGGTTATAGGTCTTATAGGCTACTGCTTACATCTTATTTTTGAAAAAGTAGAGAGGGTTATAAAGATAAGGCTAGGAGCTGTGGTTTGATAGAGATAACTAATCTTAAAAAAAGCTATAACAAGCATTTAATTTTAGATTCCATAAATTTGCATATTAAAAAAGGTGAGTTTATAACTTTGCTAGGTGAAAGTGGTTGTGGTAAGACTACACTTTTAAATATTATCTGTGGTTTTACTGGCTTTAGCTCTGGAAGCATACGTATAGATGAAGCCTTTTATAATAAGCCTAACAAAGAAGGAGAGATCTTTACTCCTATAGCAAAAGATAGGATAAAGATCTTTCAAGACTATGCACTTTTGCCTTGGAAAAGTGCTTTAGATAATGTAGTTTTTGCCTTAAAGGCTAACAACTTCCCTAATCCTACTAAAACTGCTTTAGAGTACTTAGAGATAGTTGGGTTAAAAGATCATGTTAAAAAGTTCCCGCGTGAGTTAAGCGGTGGACAAGCCCAAAGAGTTAGTATAGCTAGGGCTTTGGCACTAAGTCCTAAGATCTTACTTTTAGATGAGCCCTTTTCAGCTTTGGATAATTTTATAAGAGTTAACTTGCAAGTATTTTTACAAAAGATGGTACAAAAAACAGCTATGACTGCTATTTTTGTAACTCACGATATACAAGAGGCTATAACCTTGGGGGATAAGATAGTAGTTATGAGTGGGGGGCATATAGATAGCATTATAGAAAATAAGATTAAGCCTGCAAGGGATACTAAAGACTTTATAGACTTAAAGCATAGAATTGAAAGTTTACTTCAAGGCGGTAAGTCTATGTTTTATGATATTTAAGATTTTTCTATCTTTTTTGTGCCTTCATCTGACCTAGCATGGACATAAAGTCAGATGCGCCTTTTTTGCCACTAAACTGCTTAGCCATCTTTGCTGCCATGTCAAACTGCTTTAAAGCCCTATTTATATCGCTTACTTCTAGGCCACTTCCTTTAGCTATGCGTTTTCTCCTTGAGCCATTTAGTATGCTAGGATCAAGGCGTTCTTTTTTAGTCATAGAGTTCACCATGCATTTTATGTTTTTTATCTCTTCACTGTTATCAAAGTCCATGTTTTTTAACCCACTTGCCACATTCCCAAGTCCAGGTATCATGCCCATGATAGAACTCATAGAGCCAATTTTCTTGACATTTTCTATCTGAGCTATAAAGTCTTCAATAGTAAAGTTTCCTTTTTTAATCTTTTTTTGTATATCTTTTACTTCTTTATCACTCATAACTGAAGCGGTTTTTTCAGCCAAAGTTTGTATATCTCCAGCGCCCATAAGACGAGAGATTATCCTATCTGGTAAGAAGACTTCTAAGTCTGGGAGTTTTTCACCAACCCCTATGAAGCGTAAAGGAACTCCTATCTGATAGGCAATTGAAAGGGCTATCCCACCTTTGCTATCACTATCAAACTTAGTTAAGATAACACCAGTTATGCCAACTTTTTGATTAAAAGTATCAGCACTCCTTACGCCATCTTGCCCACTTAAAGAATCTGCTACATAAAAGATATCATGAGGTTTAACTAGCTTTTTTATAGAATCTAACTCATCCATCAAAGCTTCATCAATGGCTAACCTTCCAGCGGTATCAAAGATTAAAACATCATAGTTTTTACCTAACTTTAAAGCCTCTTTTGCTACTTCTAAAGGCTTTTTACTTTCACTATTAAAAACATCTACTTCTATGCTTTCTCCTAGTGTTTTTAGCTGGGTAACTGCTGCTAGTCTTTGTAAGTCACAAGGCACTAAAAGTACTTTTTTGTTTTTACCTTTTAGATAGAGGGCAAGTTTGGCTGAAGTTGTAGTTTTACCACTTCCTTGAAGCCCTGTCATTAAAACGCAAGTTGGTGGCACACTAGAGTAAGAAAAACCGTAGTTTAGATTAGTCTTAAGTATAGATTCTAGACTTAGTGATAGGGCTTTTAAAAAGTTCTCTTTACCTATAGGATTAGTTTTAAAATAGTCTTTAGTCTGAGATAATATCTCTTTAGTGGTCTTATGATAAACGTCATTTTTAAGTAGAGTTTTCTTTAGCTCATCAAGGGCCTTGTCTAAGGCTTTAGAATCATCACTAAAACGTATCTTGTTTAAGACTGTTCTAAAACCGCTTCCTAGGGTGTCAAACATACTCAGTCCTTTACTAATTGTAGTTGTAATTTTTAATTATAACTTAAGCAAATACTAAAAACATAAGTTTAGGATAAAATAAAGTCTAAGTTTATAACTACCTATTTTTTTCTCAAGGTTTCAATGATGACTAAAATAACAAACTATGAAAACGAATTAAAAACTAAAAACTTAAAAGTTACGCCGCAAAGAGTAGCCATACTAAAAGAGATAGAAAGTAGTGGTCATATATCCATAGAGGACATATATGATAGGATTAAAAAAACTTACCCCTCAATCTCGCTTGCTACGGTTTATAAAAACATCAACACCATGCAAGATGCCCACATCTTAAGAAGCGTCAAAGCCCCTTCACAAAAACAAAAGTTTGAGCTTTGTGATGATAAGCACGTACATGTATCTTGTCAAAAGTGCGGAAGGCTTGAAGATGTAAGGCTAGATATGAGTGAAGTTATGAAAACATGTGCTAATGAAACAGGTTATGACATCTATGATGTAAGTACTATTTTTATAGGTATATGCCCTGAGTGTAAAAAAGAACTACCTTAAATTCTAACCTTTAAACCTACATCTAATATAAAGGAAGATTATGAAGTATGCACTTTTAAGTGTAAGCGATAAAACAGGCATCACAGAGTTTGCAAAAGGGCTAGTAGCTAAAGGCTTTAAGATTCTGAGCACTGGTGGCACAAGAAAGGCTTTAAATGCTTCAAATATAGAATCTATAGAAGTTTCTAACTTCACTAAAAGCCCAGAGATTTTTGATGGAAGGGTTAAAACACTGCATCCAAACATCGCTGGAGGTATACTTTATAGAAGAGATAATGAAAAAGATTTAAAAGTTGCAAGCGAGCTTGATATCAAAGATATAGCCTTAGTTTGCGTTAATCTTTACCCCTTTAAAGCCACTACCAAAAAAACTACTGATTTAAATGAGATTATAGAAAACATAGATATAGGCGGGCCTAGTCTCTTGCGCGCTGGAGCTAAAAACTATAAGCACGTTTATGTAGTTTGTGATTTTAAAGACTACTCTAAAGTTTTAGAAGCACTTAGCAAGGATGAAAAAGAGCAAGCTAGTCTAAGATCTAAGCTTATGTTAAAGGCTTTTACTCACACTGCAGATTATGACTGCGCTATAGCTTCATTCATGCAAGGGCAGTTTGGAAGTGAAGACTTACCAGAAACTTTACTTTTAAGTGCAACTAAGGCTTATGACCTAAACTACGGAGAGAATCCTCATCAAAAAGCAGCCCTCTATACTCAAGAAGTGTCAAATGACTTTGCAAGCTCTTTAAAAGCCCTAAAAGGCAACCCAAGTTTTAATAACATAGGCGATATAAACGCTGCTTTAAAGATAGCTTCTTACTTTTTAGATTCTAAAATCGCTGTAATCATTAAGCATGCTAATCCTTGTGGGGTAAGCTTAAAAAACACTCACCTAGAAAGCTTTAAAGAGGCTTTAAAGTGTGATAGTATAAGTGCTTATGGAGGAGTTTTGGCAATAAATGGCGAGCTTAGTTTAGACCTAGCTAAAGAGATTAATAAAGGCTATATGGAAGTTATAGTTGCTAAAAGTTTTTCACAAGAGGCCTTAGATCTTTTTAACACTAAAAAACGTATCAAACTTTTTACCTATGACTTTAAACTCCCTACTCCAAGACTAGATATTAGAATCTTACAAGGAGGCGTGTTAGTTCAAGAGGCTGATTATATAAAAGATAGCGAGATAGAAGATGCTAGATTAGTTAGCAAGACCTCTTTACCAAAGTCGCGCTTTTTAGATCTAAAACTAGCCTATGTCATAGCTGGTCTTACTAAGTCTAACTCTATAGCTTATGTTAAAGATGCCTCTTTGGTCGCCATAGGTATGGGGAACACTAGCCGCGTAGATGCCGCATTTAACGCAGTTAAAAAAGCAAGCGATATGGGACTAGATATAAAAGGAAGCGTTATGGCAAGTGAGGCGTTTTTGCCTTTTAAAGATTCTGTAGAGATAGCAAGCAAAAATGGCGTAGTAGCTATAGTACAACCTGGTGGCAGCATAAGGGATGAAGAAGTTATAGAATGTGCTAATGCTAATAACATAGCCCTTTACTTCACAGGAGTAAGACACTTTTTGCATTAAGGTTTATATAACCAGATCTTATTAGAGTAAGATTTTGGTTATTATAGTTTTTATAATACGTAAATACGAACTCCTATTTTTATATTTAGTAATAAAAATTTATCCTGCTTTATCTTCCATCTTTTTTTCCTTCCATTCCCCCAAAATCTTTTTTGCTCTAATTTTTATATCTTCAATGATATTATTCGACTCGATATTTTCATCTATTAAAGGACTTTTTGTTTGTTCGGGATAGATTCCATATTCTCTTAACTCGCTTATTACTCTTTCTACAGCCTTTTCTTTATCGAGATAGTATTCACTTCCTCTTAGACGTATAAATTTAAACTTTGTCACTCTTTCTATAATGCTTTGTCTTTCCATGTCTTGCAATATTTGCTCTTCCCCGCTGTGATACTCTTCTCCATCGCATTCTATAGCAACTTTTTTGTTTTCAAAACACGCGACCATATCTATCCTATAGGCCCCAACTTTAAATTGCTGCACAACATTAAAGCCTTTTTCCACAAGAGATAAACAAACCTCTTTTTCAAACACAGAATCTGACTTCTTTTTGATTTGTTCTATTTTTTTAGAATAATTGTTTGGATTTTGAACGTGCTCAATTAAATGTCTTCTTATATCATCCTCTTTCAAATCTTTGATTGGATCTAATGAGTGGATTAACCATAATTGATCTTTAGCCCTACTTACAGCAACGTTGTAGCGTTGTTTGTCCTCTTTTGTGTCATAGCGTATTATTCTAAGTTGTTTATCTTTATCTTTTTCTCTACTATGCACCATTGATAAAAATATAACATCTCTTTCATCTCCTTGAAAGTTAGAAGGTTCCCCAAAAGAAACCTTATGCTTTTCTAGCTGTAAATCATCTTCTACCATGTCTAGTAGAATTGTTTTGATGTGTTCTGATTGTGAGTTTCCAAGTAAAGATATAACTCCAAAGGTAGAGTTCTTATATTCTTTTCTTTCCATGCAAGCTGCTATTAAGCTGGCTATGGCTTCAGCCTCAACTGTGTTTAATTTTTCATTTTCCCTATATCCATCAACTCTGTGCTCTATTACTGATGGTTGTAATTTTGAACTGCTTACATCTCTTAGAGGTAGTATCTCTCCATTATAAGACAAGGTGTTGCTAAAATTAATAATATCTGGAACACACCTAAAATGCTCTCTTAATGTCAATGTTCTAAATGCAATTTTGGCTAGATCGTATAGTGATGTACTTGCTTCATAAAAAAGGGAATTGTCAATCTTTCCTTCCAAATGTGTTTTGATAAGGTTGTTTACTTCACCCATATTTCTTCTCATAGCACTTGGACTTACTTGTTCATCATCTCCAACTATTATTATTTTTTTTGCAAGGTATACTATAGCAAGAGAGGTGATATCTGCTTGACTTGCTTCATCTACTATGACAATATCAAATTTATCTCCATTCATAGAGAACATTTCTAATGCCTTAGACATCGGCATAATCCATGCTGGTATAGCCTTTTGGCACTTAAGCATTTTTCTTTTTAGTTCATTTAAATATTTTGAATTATTTTTGCTACCACCTTTTCCAATCTTTTTAACAGTTGCAGCAAAAGCGTTTAAAGCTGTTCGTATTTCCATATCTTTTTCTATAGCATTAGCTAAGAAAAACCAGGCTTTATATTCGCAAAGTTCTGATGTTTGCTTTTTAAGTTCAGCTTCTAGTGTGATGACATCTTTTTGTAGTTGCTCATAAGGTTGTGAATGCAAGTTTTTAATTATGTTTTTAAACTGTTTTAACTTCCAAGCTTCATTTATATTAACAGGAATATAGCCTTCTCCATATATACCAACTCTATTTCTAATAGATTCTTCCCATTTAGGTGCGTATGGTTTTAGTTTATTAAGTAAGTAGTCTCGCTTTTGCTTTAGGGTAGTTTTATTGTATATGATACAAATCTCATCAAATGTTTTTTTATATTTTTCTATATCTAGCTTGTCTATTGCATCTGCTAAGTCCTTATAAAACTTTGATCTTATCCCATCTTCTTTTAATACTTCAATCTTGCAAAGTTGCATTTTTTGCTTTATTAAGATGATTTCATGACAAGACTTAAGCAACTGCAAATATCTTGGCAAGATATTTATGGAGAAATCTAAAATTTTTTTTATCGCAACTACTTCAGAATCTAACTCTTCGCTTTTTATGGTTTCTTCTAGGATAAAACCAATATCTTTTAGATGCTTTTCAAACTCCATATAATCTTTTTCATGCCAAGCTAAATATTTCTCTATAGTGGGTATAAATTTTTGTGCACGATTTTCTGGTTCTTCATCTAGCTCAAAAAACTTCTTTGCTCCATGAAGACCTATTAAGTTGTCCCATTGCCTAGCCACATCTAACCTTTTTTTATTAAGCTTGATTGTATTTATAGCAAGAAGACAGTCTTTTGGGCTTTCTATTCCAGCACCATTTATCCTAACTTTTTCTTTTATAGTTTTTAAGTCACTATTAAAAAAAGTATTAATAATGCTTAGCTTACCTTTTTGCTCTACTATAGATTTCATTTTTTCTAGTGAAGCTAAGATTTTTTGTTCTTGATTTTTATCAAATGTAGAAATTTTCTGATTATTTTGATAGAAATCTACATTCTTCCCAATTCTATCTTTTGCAAAGGATGCAGAAAACTCATATGTATGACTTATAAGCTCTATTAATTCCATCCAACCTTGCTTATATCCACCACCTTTTTTGCCATCTGCTGCAATATATACCATCCAGTCATCAAATTTATTAAACTTCACCATAAAGTCTTGCAGTTTTTCAATGTTTTTTATATTTGCATTAGCAATAAGAGGCACATAACTTCCATCTATCCTTCTTATTTTTATAGATATTGCATCTTGTGTATCTTCTACAAGTAGTTCTATTTTTGATGAAGTTAGAAACTCTTGTATTTGAGAAATCTTTTCTTCCTCTTTACAGACTAAATTTACAAGGCCTTCAAAATCACTGGTATTTATAAAATTACTGGGATTATTTAGGTTTAAATTTAGCTCACACTCTTCAGCTTTAGATATTTCAGTATTGCTTTTATACAATACTTCAAGCTCTTCATTTGTCATAGGAAGCAAGGAGGATTCTTTTATAGTGCCAGGAATATATGATAGTTTATCTTTGTTTTCAGATATAAATTTAGCAATCTCAACCGGAGAGTAGCCATTTCCATTATAAGAAATTGACTTGTATTCTTCATTCATAAGCTGAAAGATTTTATGTCTTATTTTGTTTAAATTAGAGGTTGTTTCTTTGCGTATTTCTTCTGCATTTTTTATCTCTTTATCAATTCTGTCTAGATTACTGCTCTCTAAATATTGATTGATTTGTTTTATTGACTTAATCATATCAGCATTACCATCATCCAAAGCAGATATACATAAAGGCTGTAAATTATTTGGAATTTTTTCTTTTAAAACTTTTAAAGCCTTCAAGGTAGAACTTGTAACTAAAACTCTTTTCCCTTGGGCCAAGAAGTGCCCCAATAAATTAGCAATAGTATGACTTTTGCCAGTTCCTGGAGGACCTTGAACTAATATAGCGTCATGGTTTTCTATCCTCTTTGCAATATGTAGTTGTTCTTTATTAGAGTCTTTAGAAAACAAGATTTCAACACACTCTCCACTAGTCTCAGATAACCTCTCATCTATAGATAGCTCCTTATGCTCTTCTTTGACGTAGGAATCTCTACTTCCAATTAATGTCTGCAGACAAGATGGAATCTCTCCGCCATGCTCTATATCTTTTATGATCTCTTCAATTGATTTTGACAAGCCATCATTTTTACTGCGAATATGAAATACTGGATTTATGATTATAAATATTTTGTCATCGCCCTCATTAGGAAGATCTTCATTAAAATTTATAAATCTCCCATTTGGCGATAATTTATTAATAAAAGATTTAAGAAAGCCATAAGTGTCCCCTACATCAAGGGGGTGATAAGTCTTTTCTTTAATATCATTTTCAGCTTTACTTATGGCAAGTTTATTTATATCATGTAAGTCATTAAATAAAGAAGCCTTAAATTCACATGGCGCATCTCCACCATAAATTCTTATAATGTTTTTTGTAGAGTCAAACTCTGTGTAAACTTTTGCTGACAGGATTGGATAGTTTATTTCTTTATTATCTAGACTTTTTATAAAACCATTGGAAACAACAAGCTCATATATGTCTGAATGATCGCTTAAAAGTATATGTAATTCATGTAGTTTCTTAAAAAGATGTCTAGTTTTTTCTATACTTTTTTGTTTTTCTTGCCAGAATCTTCTTTTTTTAATCCAATCATTATATAAAAAAACTCTTTTTTCAGAATCGTGAAATTGTTCATCCTTATCATGATTATTAAAGATATCATTTTTTAACTCAGTAATTTCTTTGATGCTTGCCTCATGTTTATATTTATCCCAATCATTATTTAGCCAACTTTGGATTTCTGCTGGAGGAGTTGGACATTTTTCAAACTCAGGCTTTTTTACTGCAAGAAATTCTTCCTTAGTATTCCAGTCCTCATTTTCATGCTCTTCATTATAATTTTTGTATGAAAATAATATATTTTCTTTGTCATCAGGGATATCTTTTATCCTACTATGGAATGTGGCCCAGCCATCACTTTTTTCTAAATCTACAACTTTTTTGATTCCCAAACTATGGAATTTAGAAAGAAATTGATATAAACATAATGCCGTGTCTTTGTAGGGTAGATTTTTATTTTCTTGTGACTGTGAGCTCAAACTACGTCCTTTGATTTCTATCAATTTTAACATAAACATATTCTATGACTAAAATGTCTTTCGGTTTCATAGGTTTGGTATGAAATAGTAAAACTTGGTAACAAAAAGTTATCTTTTATACAATTACTCTCTCCAATACGTACTAAAATACCATCAATTTTAATTATCAAAAAGGAGCTATCCATGAAAACTGTGATAATAGCAACGGATTCCTTTAAAGGTAGCCTTTCTAGTCTTGAAGCCACCAAGGCTATCATGCAAGGGCTTTTACAAAACTCAAAATTTAATGAGTATGACTTTGTGTTTTTACCTATAGCAGATGGGGGAGAAGGTAGTCTTGATGCTTTAGTTAAAAAAGAACAACAAAAAGATATAACAGTTAGTGGACCACTTAGCAAACTTGTAAAAGCTAGACTTGGCTTTATAGATAATAAAGTCAAAGAGTATGATGATAATGGTGATTTAGTAGAAAAAAAAGAAGAAGCTAAAGAAGGAGAAAAGGAAGAAAAGATAGCTGTTATAGAAAGTGCTGAGGCTTGTGGTCTTACTCTTTTAAAGAGTGAAGAAAAAAACCCTATGCTTACTACGACTTATGGTGTTGGAGAGATGATAGCTTACGCACTTAAAGAAGGGGCAACTTCTATACTTTTAACTATAGGTGGAACTGCTAGTAATGATGGAGGAGCTGGCATGCTTGCTGCCTTAGGTGCTAAGTTTTATGATAATGACGATAAAGAGTTTATCCCAACTGGTGGCACGCTAATAGACATAAAAAAGATAGATATTAGTAGTTTAAATCCCCTCCTTAAAACTACCAAGATCGAGATAGCTTGCGATGTTACTAATCCACTCTTAGGAAGCACTGGGGCAACTTATATCTTTTCTCCTCAAAAAGGTGCTACTAAAGAAATGCTTCCTCTTTTGGAATCTGGCATGGAACACTACGCACATAAACTAGCCATAACTGCTGGAGTAAATATCAAAGCTATAGATATAACTGGAAGTGGTGCTGGTGGAGGCCTACCTGCTTCTTTGCTTGCTTTTTGTAAAGCAGAGTTAAGATCTGGTATAGACTGCGTGCTTGATGCACTAAACTTTGATAGTTTGCTTAAAGACGCAAAGCTAATTATAACAGGAGAAGGCTGTTTAGATACTCAAAGTATAAATGGCAAAGCTGTATCTGGAGTGGCTAGGAGGGCTAAGGCTAAAGGCGTGCCAGTTGTTGTGTTAGCTGGGTCTCATAAGGAGTTAGAAGAGAGTGTTTTACGATCACTTGGCATAGTTGGTTTTAGTACCATTATAGATATAGCTAAAGATCAAAGTGATGCTATGGCTAATGCTGCTAAGTATCTAAGCGTGCTTGCTAAAAAACTTTAATATTTGTTTATAGAGGAGGGGGATAAGTAAAATTATTTTTACTTTATATTTGGTTTTTTAAAAAAAGTACCATAAAAGATATAGAAGCGCTTACTTTTTTTGGCTTATATATATTTTGAGTAAAAAAAATCTTGCATAGATAATAGAATCCACCTAACAGTAAAAACTGTAAATCTTATGGCTAAGGAATCACTAAATATGAGTATCTCAAGAAGAAGTATATTAAAAGTAGCTTCACTTTTTGCACTTGTACCACTAGCACCAAAACTACTAAGTGCCACTGAAGCAGACATGGCAAAACACGCAAGCAAGATGGGCGAAGTCATGAGTAAAGCTAGTGAGATGAAGTATGTAACTAGTTTAGTAAAAAATGGCGAAGTTATAACTGGAGCGCACTGGGGGATCTTAAAAGCCAGTATAAAAAATGGCAAAGTTGTATCTTCAAGTGCCGCTTTAAAAGGCGTGCCTAATCCACTTCAAACTGTTACAGCTGATCTAATCTATACTAAGTCACGTATCAAATATCCTATGGTAAGAAAGTCCTACCTAGAAGACCCACATAACAATAAACCTGAGCTTAGAGGCAAAGATGAGTGGGTGCGCGTGCCTTATGAAAAAGCTATCAAGCTAATATCTAGTGCTTTAAAAGAAACTAGGGCTAATAAAGGGGCAAAAGGAGTTTTTGCAGGAAGCTATGGCTGGAAAAGTAGTGGAAATATGCATAACTCTATAACTTTACTAAAACGTTTTATGGCTATGAGTGGAGGGTTTGTAGATACTACTGAGACTTACTCAACTGCAGCTATAAGAGTTATCATGCCTTATGTTGTTGGCGGACTTCAAATCTATGATGCACAAACTACTTACCCAGTGATACTAAGTGATTCTAAAGTAGTAGTTATTTGGGGAGCTAACCCTATTAATACCTTAAAGATAGCTTGGACTATAAGTGATGGCAGTGGACTAGAGTTTTTTAATAAACTAAAAGCTAGTGGCAAAAAGATAATCTGCATAGACCCTATAGGAAGTGAAACTGTTAGATTCTTTCAAGGGGTTAAAAACTCAGAGTGGATAACTCCAAGACCTAATACAGATGTTGCTTTAATGCTTGGAATCATGCACACGATGTACACTACTAAAAAGTACGATAAAAAGTTTGTTGATACTTATACAACTGGTTTTGATAAGTTTTTAGACTATATGTTAGGTAAAACTGATGGTGTAGTTAAAGATGCTGCTTGGGCTAACTCTATAAGTAAAGTTGATGTTAAAACTATTAAGTATCTTGCAAAAGTTATGTTTGAAAATAGAACTATGATAATGGCAGGCTGGGGTATGCAAAGGGCCCATCACGGTGAACAACCTCACTGGATGCTAGTAACCCTAGCTTCTATGATAGGGCAGATCGGCCTTCCAGGTGGAGGCTATGGTTTTAGTTATCACTATGGTAATAATGGTAGCCCTAGAGCAAAGGCCGCGGTAGTAGGTGGTATGGATATGGGTAAAAATGGGAATCCTTCAAATGCCCACTTCCCAGTAGCGCGCATCGCAGATGCCCTTTTGCATCCAGGCAAAACTATAGACTATAAAGGCACAAAAGTAACCTATCCAGATATAGAGCTAGTCTACTGGGTAGGTGGGAATCCTTTCCATCATCATCAAGATATAAATAATCTACTTAAAGCGTGGCAAAAACCTAAGGCTGTTATAGTTCATGATCCTTACTGGACTGCAACTGCAAGGCATGCAGATATCGTTATGCCTATAAGTACTCAGTATGAGAGGGATGATATATCTATGAGTGGTGAGTACTCAAACATTAATATAGTGCCTATGAAAGCTTTAGTAGAAAGACAATATGAAGCTAAAGATGACTATGAAGTTTTTAGCGACCTAGCTAAAGAAGCTGGTATCTATGAAGAATACACTGAAGGTAAAACTCCAGCACAGTGGATAGAAGAGTTTTATAATGAAGCTTTAAAACAAGCTAAGGCTGAACATATAAATATGCCTGATTTTAAAACCTTTTGGAAGGCAAACAAACCTATAACCTTTGAAGTGCCAGAAGAAGCAAAAAACTTTGTTATAAGTGCAGACTTTAGAGAAGATCCTATCTTAAACGCCCTAGGAACTCCAAGTGGTAGGATAGAGATTTATTCAGAAACTATTGCTAAGTATAACTATGATGACTGCAGGGCCTATCCATCATGGTTTGAACCTGCTGAATGGCTAGGTATGAAAGATAAACCTGCAGAGTTTCATATGATAAGCTCTCATCCAGAGTATAGACTTCATTCTCAGCTTGATAACACTTCTTTAAAAGCAAAGTACAACATAGCAGGTCGTGAGCCTATATGGATAAATGAAGAAGATGCTAAAAGAAAAGGCATAAAAACTGGTGATGTAGTAAGAGTGTTTAACGCAAGAGGTGAAGTACTAGCAGGTGCTTATGTCACTAAGAATATGAGAAAAGGAGTGGTTAATCTAAGTGAGGGTGCTTGGTATAACCCAGATTCTAAAGGGCTTTGTAAAAATGGCTGTGCTAATGTTTTAACACTTGATATACCTACTTCAAAGCTAGCTGATGGAAACTGCGCGCATACCGCACTAGTTAATGTTGAAAAGTATAAAGGAAAGGTGCCACAAGTAGATATCTTTGAAGAGCCAAAAAATATGAAGGTTTAAATCTATCTTTGCTTTTTTACTACTACAAAAGCTACAAAAGTAGCCTTTGTAGTAGACTAGTTTTTTGAAGTAATCTAAAAGATTAAAATATAGCAAGCTTGGAAGTGTTAAAGCATCCGTATAGTATAAGCAGGATTGCCATTTCTGCAAGTTTGATTAGATATCCATCCCAACACTTTCTTTTTCACATTGCTTATTATTTATTTGTGTGTTTTCTTTAACCAAAAAGGGGTTTAACCCCTCCCCGCTCCCCTTAACCCCGAAAAAGGCTCTTTTTCGGCAATCAAGGGGAGGGCCTCGCTGTTTCCGTTTCTAGCAAAAATCGTGCGGTCGCACTACTGCTCCCTTTTCTCACGATTTTTACACCACGAAACGGGCGAGCTAACGGGCACGTTTTAATGGAATAGTTATGCCTATATACTTTTTATTTTTAAGGAAGCTTCGTTTTCAAGGAAGCTAGAGCTTTCAAGGAAGCTTCGCTTTGGTTAGAAAAAACACACAAATAAATAATAAGCAATGTGAAAAAGAAAGTGTTGGAATAAAGATTTAGTTAATAGCACAAAGAGATTAGAACTGTCTATATAAAAGGATTATATTAATAACTATAGTTTCTTAGCAGTTTATATTAGTAGTTAGTAATATCTTATGTTAAGCCTTTTATAAAAAGACTTAACATGCCATAAAGCTTTTTTAGTTTTAGAATCTTGTCCCCATAGTAAACTCAAAGTAGCTAGGGTAGTCAGTTAGGAAGTTTTGATTCTGTCTTATTTTGGCAGCTCCTGGGTAAGAAAAGACTGAAGTTCCGTTATACCAAAGGAAAGGGAAGACTAAAACTATAGGGCCCATAGGAGATACCCACTCTATAGCTGCTCCTGCAGCACCTCTAGGCAAGAGTGAAGTAGGACCGCTAAAGGTTCCAAAGTCTTGGAAGTTAGCTCTGTTGCGTGAACCTTGATAGGTTAAGAAACCATAGTCTACATAAAGGCTAAGTCTCATCTTAGCACTAGGTATAAGACCATAGCTTAGCTCTGCTGAGTTAGTAAAGATTCCATCTCCACCTGTACGTAAGCCTAGCCCATCAGTTGGGGAGATAGAGTAGCTATAAAACCCTCTTATAGTTCCAACTCCACCCATGTAGAAGGTGTCATTTAGCGAAAAGAAGTCATTTTTAGAGTATCTAAAAAGATAACCTGCTTGTACTTTGTATCTAGCTATCAAGTCTATATGTAAAAGTTTTGATAAGTCATAGTAGAAGGCGTTTTTAGTATAAAGTTTTACATACTTGACATCTCCTCCAAGACCTGCAAACTGAGCAGATACTGAAGCACTTATACCATTTTTAGGGAAGTAGTAGTCATCAGTGTTATCAAAGTTTAGGCTAGGGGTAACTGAGCTTTTTATAGGGGCATTTGCTCCACTATAGTCTCTATTCCATATACCGTGTATAGGTATGTCAAGAGTACCCAGGATTCCATTATTTTGTCGTCCTAGACCAGTGAAAGGGTTGTAAGCACCTACTGTTTCTCTAGTACTAGCGTAGTATCTATTATATAAAGGCTGAGGATTGCCAAAGAGGTCTACAAAGCCATAAGTATTAGTCCTGTTTAAGTCATAGCCTATATTAAGTCTTAGGTTAGGAGTTAGTAGTCTTCCTACACCAAAGCCCCCACCTACAGTTTCTTGAGAGTAGACATAGCTTAAAGAGTTACTATAGTAGGCGTTAAAAGAGATGCTCCACTTAGAATCTAAGATTCTAGGGTTAGTTAAAGAGGCGTTAAAGTTTTGTTGAGTTAGACCTCTTAGCACGCTAGAGTTAAGCCCACTTCCTAGTAAGCCTACTTGCCCACCAAAGCTTACATTAGCCCCAACACCAGCTGAAAAACCACTACCAAAGAGGTTTCTTTCATTAACATTAGCATTAACCATAAGACCATAAAAACTTCCATAGCCCACACCAAAGACTAGCTCTCCTGTCCTACCTTCTGAGACATTAACTACTAGGTCTATTAGGTTATCAGTTACGCGTCTTGAATCTATACGCACTTTATCAAAGTAGCCCAGTCTTTTAAGGGCGTTTTCTGACTGAGTTATCTTAGTTAGCGAGTAGAGATCTCCAGGGGCTATTAATATTTCGCGGCGGATTATCCTATCTCCTGTTCTAGTATTACCAGTTATGACTACATCGTTTATATGTACTTTTTGTCCTACATCTATCCTAAAGTCAACTGTTACTTCTGCGGTTTTTGGGTCTTTTTTAAGATCTGGAGTTATAGCTACATAGGCATAGCCAAGATCAGCTATTTTATATTTTAAAGATTCTATATCTGTTCTTACGTTTTGTATATCAAAGATAGCACCTTTAACTGTTAAAAGTTTATCTCTAAGCTTTTTTTCACTTATGACATCTTTGCTTAGGTGAAACTCTACATCTTTAACTTTATACTGCACGCCTTCATGGACGTTATAGTAAAGCTTTGCTTTGTAGTTATCCATGTTAGCTTCTAAGAAAGGGGTTGAAACATGGGCGTCTAAGAAACCATGTCTCATATAGACATCTTGTATCCTAAGTGGGTCAACTTCAAGCTCATTTATGATAAGTTTTCCACTATTAAGCCCTGGGATAAAGCCTAGGAAGTCTCTTTGCTTGTTAGCACTTAGAGATTCTATAGTTCGTTTTTTTAGCTTCTTAGCACCGTTATAAGTGCTTTTATCTATGACTATGGTGTTACCACGGTTTACGTTAAGGACTATGGAGACTGCGTTTGCATTACTTAGTTTGTTAATATCAGCTTGTACTACTGTGCCATAGTAGCCTTTATACTCTAAGGCTTTTAAGATGACATCTTTTGCATTTTTTAGCTTAGTGTTATCAAAGGTATCACCTTTTTTGATACCTATTTGCCCATAAAGTGTATCTTTCTCACTTTGAGTTCCCCAGCCCTTTATCTCTATACTTGCTACACTTGGTTTTTCTTTAAAGTGAAAAGTTAGTACGCCATTATCAAAGGTGGCATAGACGTCATTGAAATAGCCTTGATTATAAAAATTTAGAACTGCCTTGTCTATGGCTGCTTTATCAAGCGTGCTTCCCTCTTTAATATTACTGATCTCAGAGGCTATATCAGAAGAGATATAACTTAAGCCATCATAGTTAATCTTAGAGATATCAGCTGCTAATGCAAACTGAAAGAGAAGTAAGAAAGCCAGTGCTATAAATTTTAACATTACTATTAATCCTTGGTTAAATGAAAGAAAACAAACATTATACTAGATTAAAAATAGTAAAATACACAAAAATAACCCAGGTATGTTAATGACTAATCTTATATCACTTTACGCAATTTTTGTCTATTCACTAGCCTTAGGCCTTATCTTTCTTAAAATACCCTTTAAACTAAGAATCTATACTAGGCTAGCTATCTTTGTTCTTATACTTATAGTTGCAAATATCAGTATAGAAGGCGTGAGCATAGCTAAGTTTATGTATAGCATCTTTGATATGCCAAGTATCTTTTTACTAGTAGTTTGTATCTTAAGTTTAGTTAGGACTTTTATAAAAACTACGCCCCTATCTATATCTTATCGTGGGTTTATAAGCGTTTTTGTGGTGTGGATACTGCTTTTTTTAAACACTTTAGGCTTCTTTAATATAGGCTTTGGTGTGTATAATGACCAAATCCTAGTTACAGCTTTTATCATAGCCATACTTTACTTAATAGATACAAATCTTGGAATCTTACTTTTAATAAGCTTTTTCCTAACGCTTATCTTGCCTTTTCATATAGAGATACTAAATGGTTTTATAGGTAGTTTTGTGGCACTTTTTGGCTTCCTTGTACAAGGGAAAAAGACTAACTATGAAAGTTTGCATAAAGCGCTTTTAAGACCTAATGTAACTAAAAGTTAGGAAGTATTACTTAACTAGTTAAGTAATACTTTTCTCTATGATAGATTTTAAAGCTAGGGAAGAATTTTTGAAATAGCGTTTTGCTTTTTTCTTGCGTTGTTAGATCGCTAATGATAAAAGGCTTAAGTTTACTAAAAACTACCACTCAAAGATAGTTTTTACTTTCTTGCACTCAAGGTACTTAAAGTTTTTGATGCCTTCTTTTGTCTCTATACTAAAGCCATCTTCATTACTATCAACCAAGATTCCTTCAAAGGTAGTTTTATCTGGTAGTTTTACGCTTAACTTTTCGCCCTTACTTAGTCTAAAGTGATTAGGCTCGCTTAGGATTCTTTCTATACCTGGTGAGCTAACTTCTAGGTAGTAGTTTTCTTTATCAGCTAACTTTACATCTAGTAAAGGTGAGATAAGGTTACTCATAAAAGTACAAAACTCTAAGTCTACACCGCCTTCTTTATGAAAAGAGATTCTAAGTATGAGATTCCCATCTTCTTTTATAAAACTTGCGTCATAGAGTTCTGCGCCATTTGCAAGGGCTAGGGCTGAGAGTTCATCTTCTAGGCTTTTATCTATCATTTATCATCATCCTTGTGTGCTTTTTCTTCTTCTTGGTGGATTTGCTTGAAAATCTCATCTAGTCTATTTTGAGTTCCTAAAGAATCATCTATGATGAAGTTTAGTTTAGGTGGGGCATACCAGCCAGTGACATTTAAGATGTACTCTTTTAGTATGTTTCTAGCTTTTTTTAAGGCATGTAAGGTTTCTTTTGGATCTTCTATGCCAAGTTTATCAAGATAGATTTTCACATCTTGCTTGCCTCTTGAGACTTCAACTTTTGTGATAGTTAGTGAGTTTATACGTGTATCACTAAGGCCAGCTAGGGCTATACTTAGTGACTCTTGTAAAAAAGATTCTTGTTTTTGTCTAATAATGTCATTTTTTTGCATGTCCATCCTTAAAACTAAAGAGTGTTTTATGCCTTTGGCTGCCTTTTTAAGTTTGTAATACCTGCCCTTTTATAGGGCTTTAAGTCTTAAAGCTCTCTTTTTTTAGCTATCTGCTTGTAAGTTTCTATAACATCTTCTGCTTTTAAGTCGTTAAATCCTTCTAGCATGATCCCACATTCAAAGCCTTTTTTAACTTCTCTTACATCATCTTTAAAGCGTTTTAAAGAGGCTATTTTGCCTTCATGAACCACTGTACCATTTCTTATAACTCTTGCGTGGAGATTTTTTTCTATCACGCCTTCATTAACCATACATCCTGCTATAACACCAACTTTTGCCACTGTAAAAAGCTCTCTTATAACAGCTTCTCCAGTTATCTCTTCTTCCATTAAAGGAGACATCATACCGCCTATTAGCAGTTTGACTTCATCTAATAAATCATAGATTATAGAGTAAGTTTTAAGTGTAACACCTAGGTTTTTGGCTTCATTTTTTATCTCATTACTTGCTTTAATATTGAAACCTAAGATGATGCAGTTAGTACTAGCACTTGCTAGGTTTACATCTGAAAGAGTGATACTTCCTACTCCTACACTTATGACATTTATTTGAACTTCATCATTACTTAGTGCAAGAAGGGAGTTTTTAAGTGCTTCAAGGCTTCCTTGAGTATCAGCCCTTAAGATGATAGGTAGGCTTTTTAGATTCTCTTGGGCTACCATGGTGCTTAACTCATCAAAGGTTACTTTTGTAGTTTTACTTAAGGCTTTTTGTCTTAGGTAAGCACTTCGTTTCATAGCTTGCTCACGGGCTTCACTATCAGTGTCTGTGTAGTAGAGGGCAGATCCAGCTAGTGGGACTTCATTTAACCCAGTGATTTGTGCTATCTCGCTAGGGTGAAGTTCTGTAAGTTCATTACCTAAGTCATCTTGCATGGATCTAATCTTTCCATAAGCAGTATCAGCAACCACACTCATGCCAACTTTTAAGATTCCTTGTTGGACTATAATAGTTGCTACAGATCCTTTGCCTTTTTGTTGCGAACCTTCTAAGACTACAGCTTTTGGTCTAGCTTTTTGACTAGCTTTTAACTCTAAAAGCTCAGCTTGTATAAGTATGGTTTCAAGTAGCAAATCTATACCTTCGCCACTTTTTGCACTTAGCGGGATAAAGTCATAGTTACCGCCCCAGTCACTTGGAGTAAAACCAAGTTCTGCACACTCTGATTTTAGTTTGTCTGGATTAGCGTTTTCTTTATCCATCTTGTTCATGGCGATGATTATTTGTACATTTGCGTTTTTAGCGTGATTTAGCGCTTCTATGCTTTGTTGTTTTACTCCATCATCAGCAGCTATAACTATGATAGCTATGTCAGTAACTTGCGCGCCCCTACTTCTCATCTGTGCAAAGGCTTCATGCCCTGGAGTATCTATAAAGCTTATTTTTTTGCCATTTTTTTCTACCATATAAGCACCGATGTGCTGGGTTATACCGCCAGCTTCTTTACTTGCTATACGTGAGTTTCTTATCTTATCAAGTAAAGAAGTTTTACCATGGTCTACGTGACCCATGATAGTTACTACTGGTGGTCTTTCTACTAAGTCTTGATCGTTTATAACTTCTTCTAAGACTTCATTTCCAACTGATTGGATTTTTACATTTATACCAAACTCATTAGCTAGTATCTCTATAGTATCTCTATCTAAAAAGTCGTTTTTCAATACTTTTAACCCAAGGTTAAAAAGTACTCCTAAGACTTTATTTAGTTCTATGCCCGCTTTATCAGCAAACTCATACACTCTTACATCTTCTGGTATGAGAATCTCTTTTAGGTTGTTTGCTTCATTTTTTTGATTATTTTTATCCATGCCCTTGTTTCTGCTCTTTCTACTAGATCTCTTAATCGATCCTTCTTGCATGTAAGGACTGTAGCGGTTAAGTCTTATCTTATCATTAACTGCTTTTCTTACTTTTTCTATCTCATCTTCGTTTTTTGGCTCTTGCTCTCTTAAGTCTAAAAGCACAACCTCTTCTTCATCATCATCATAACTGCCAAATCCAAGCTCACGGTCAAGCTCAAGATACTGGGCGTGGTGGTGGGCTGACTTAGCTGGAGCTTTTGAGATATCTTTTTTCTTTTCTTTTCTAGGCTTGCTAGTTTCATTACTTGCTAGCTTTATCTTAGCTAGGGTTTCATTAGCATTAGCAAGATCTATTTTTGGTTTTTTATCATTTCTTGGTGCTACTTCTTCAGTTTGATTTTTACTTACTACTCTTACTCTTCCATAAGTTTTTCTTACGTCTTGTTCTACTGGTCTTGGAAGGGCGTTACTTTCAAGTCTAGTATTGTTAAGATCATTTTTTATCTCTTGTATGGCTTGTTTTATCTCTGGCTTATTTAGATTGATGATAGGAAGATCTTTTTTAGTGTCATTTCTTGCATCTTGATTTTTCATATCTTGTAAGCTTGAAATCTCATCTTTAAAGTCTGTTTTTGTAGGGGTTTGCTTAGTTTCTACTTTAGGAGTGCTTACTATCCTTATCTTATCTTTAGTTGGAGTTAGCTTTACTTCTTTTTCTAAGTCTTTAGTGTTTGTTTGACTTGGGGGTGTAGTTTTAGATTCTAAACTTTCTTGCGCACTAGCTTCAGGGGTTAAAGTTTTATCTTGTAACGCAGTTTGCATAAACTCTTCTTTATCATTTTGTGTTTTAGCTTTAGTTGTCTTAGAAGTACTATCTTCTGACTCTTCTAAACTACTGGCTTCTTTTTTAGAATCTGTATTTGAAATAGTTTCTTTTTTAGATTCCTTATGAGGCTTACTAGTTGCGTGAGTATCTACACCTTTAGTTATGTAGTCATAAAGCCTTTGGGCTTCTTCGTCATTTACTGTGCTCATCGCCCCTTTTATATTTAAACCTAACTCTTTGGCTTTGGTTACAACTATGTTAGGTTTTTTTCCTAAATCTGCTGCTATTTCACTTATTTTTGCCATTCTTATGTCTCCTTAATACAACACTACTATTAGCAAGTTTTGTCAATGTATTTCTAATATCTGATCGCTTAGAGCATTCATCACAAATATAAAAACTTCTTCCTATCCCACTAAAGAAAACTACTTCCTTGTTGCTAACTTGTAATCTAAAAAGTCTACTTTGTGGTAGTCTTTTTCGACACTTAACACACATTCGGACACTGTTTTTTGAAGCAGGTTTACTAAGAGCTTCTTGCTCTTGGAGGGCACTAACTAGCGCATTTATATCCTTTAAGGTAGTTATCAAATTAAAACTTTTCTATCTTTACGCCATCATTATCAAAGGCGAGATCAAGAACTTTGTATTTTGAGAATCTTTCTTGAAGCTTAGTAGCTATCTTATTGGCATCATCTTCATAGCAAAGACTAAAGATACTAGAACCACTACCAGAAAGAGTTGCCATAAGCGAGCCTGCATCATAAGATGCATTTATGATATCAAAAAGTATGGGCATATCGCGCATCCTTTGATCTTGATGCATTCTATCAAGGGCTGCTTCTTTTAGCATATCCCACCTTTCTTCAGCAAAGGCAAAGCTAAGCAAGCTTGCATGAGATAGATTAAAGACGCAGTCTTGGGTGTTGTAGGCTTTAGGAAGTATATTTCTTGAGTACTTGGTGTTCATAGCCTTAGGTGGTATGACCATGACAGCCCTTACTGAACTAGGCATATTTTTTCTTAAAGTTACTACAGTGTTATGGTTTTTATGGTGTTTTACTACGCTTACATTAAACCCACCAAAGACAGCTGGAGTGATGTTGTCAGGATGGTTTTCGTAGTTTAAGGCTATGTTTAAGATCTCTTGTTTGTTTGGAATCTTATTAGCAAGCTTATAAGCGCTAAATATAGCACCAACTATTAAAGCACTTGAGCTTCCAAGTCCTCTTGATATGGGTATGAAGTTATTAAAGTTGAAGTCATACTGCAAGCTAGGATCACCTATCTTTTTAGTGACTTCTTTGAAGATTCTGACAAACATGTTGTCGTTTAAAAACTTAGCTCTATTACTGCCTTCACCATTAATTTGTATACTTTGGGTTGATGAGGGAGTAATTGTAAAAAAGTTTCTAAAATTCAAAGAAAGCCCTAGGCTATCAAAGCCCGGGCCTAAGTTTGCACTTGTAGCTGGTACAGAAAAGTTCAATCTTTCTCCTTAATAGATCACACTATTAATTGTTGTATTTTGCAGATGTTTGAAGTATAGCAAGACTTGGCTTAAATAGCGCATGTTTTAGCACTTTCTAATGGCTAAGTAATCTAGTTATATCATTTAGCGTTCCAATAATCATCAAAGCCGCCAAAACAACTAAACTTAAAGTTATCAAAACTCTTGCTATTAGGGCATTCACACTTCTTCTAAAGATCCACTCATAAGCATTAAAAACTATCTGTCCGCCATCTAGCATAGGTAGTGGAAGTAGGTTTAAGATTCCAAGATTTATAGAGATTAAAGCTATTATGTTTATAAATATGACTACGTTTTGTTCTAAGGCCTTAGTGCTAAGCTCAGCTATACCTATAACACCACTTACTTCTTTTATGCCAGCTAGACTAGTTATCATCTTTTGAAGGCTAGCTACTATTAAGTAGGCATAGGTTTTAAAAAGCTTGCCAGCATCCATAAAGGCTTGGGTTATAGTTGGGCTTTTATACTCTAGGGCTTGGGTTACTCCTAAAAGAAGGCGAGAGTTTTGCTTTTTTAACTCTACTTTTAGATTTAAGATTTTCTCATCTCTTTTTACTACTAGGTCTGCTGTAGTTAGTGACTTAGTAGAGTTTAAAATAGTTGAGATATCTTTAAAGTGGCTTACATCTTGCCCATCTACTTTTAAGATCAAATCTTTTGGTTTTAAGACTTTAGCACTAGGAAAACTAGGGTCAACCTTTCCAACTTCAGGTTTATCTAGTGGGCGGGCTATATCATGGAAAGAGATGATTAAAAGCAGTATAAAAGCTATCAAAAAGTTAAAAAATGCTCCAGCAAAAAGTATAGCTATCCTGGCTAGTGGGTGCTTAGTATCAAGACTATCAGTTTTAAAAAAGTCTCTTTTAATCTTTCTATAATCTAAAACTTTTTGCCTCTCAGTTTTTGGGCTTTCTAGTTTTTGTTTTTCTTCTGCTAGCTCTTCTTTTTCACCCTTTAGTTTTACATAGCCTCCAAGAGGGATAGTAGAGATGGCATACTGTGTGCCTTTGAAGTTATAAGTTAGTATCTTTTTGCCAAAGCCTATGCTAAAGACAAGAATTTTTACTCTAAAGATTTTGGCTACTAAAAAGTGGCCTAGCTCGTGGAAGAAGATTAAAAAACCTAGAGCTATGATGGAGATGATTAGATTCATTTAAGTGCTTTATAGTATTTAATGGCGTAATCAAGCCCTGAATAAAGAGTGATAATAACAGCTATCCATAAAAGTATATTCCCACCTGGGAAGTAATCAGCTAGCAAAAAGGCTATGGCTAAGATTTGGAATCCTGTTTTATACTTGCCAAGGTTTGAAGCAGCAACTTTTTCTTTTCCCATAGCAGCAACTACTCTAAGTCCAGTTATAAAAAACTCTCTACTTAAGATTATAAATATAGCCCAGGTATTAGCCCGGTGAAGATATAAAAGTCCAACAAAAGCAGCTAGTATTAACATCTTATCAGCTAGTGGGTCAAAGACTTCACCAAAGGCAGTTTTAAGATTAAACCTTCTAGCTATATAGCCATCAAAGAAATCAGTAATAGAAGCTATACAAAAAATAAGGCAAGAAAAGTAGTTAAGCCAAGTTTTATCTACATATGAAGGCACAAAACTATTCCAGTGAAGTATCAAAGCTAGCAGTAATATTGCTAGTATCATCCTAGAGACAGTTAAAATATTTGGGATATTTCTCATTTTTTAAACTCGCTTGGCAGGGAAGTCATTAAGGTATAACATGTAATTGTTAAAAATTATATCCTAATGTTTTGTGATAAAATTAAGTCCGCTTAATTTAAACGACTATATTCAAAAAAGGGCCCTAATAGGTGGTTTTATGCAAAAACACATTACAGTTAATCTACCTATAAGTGAAGAAGAAAGCAAGAGGCGTGTGCCTAATGCATTTGATAAAAAGATACTTGGTGAATATGTAGAAGATAAAGATGAAAACGAGATAAAAAAGTATAAGTTTTTAATATCTTTAAAAAAACTTTGGAGGCTTACTAATAGACGAGATAAGCTTCAGTTAATAGGTATTTTCTTACTTACTATCTTTTTATCCATAATGGAAACCTTTGGCATAAGCGTTATCATGCCTTTTATAACTCTAGCTGCTAGCCCTCAAAGAATCTTAACTAATAAATATGCCCACGCAGTTTATGAGTTTTTTGACTTTAGTTCTACTACTCACTTTATGGTAACTTTTAGTGTGATACTAATCTTGTTTTACATTTTTAGGGCTGCTTATCATGTTATGTACTCTTATGTGACTAATACTTTTTCTTTTAGGAAGTATCACAACTTTGCCTTACGTTTATTTGGCAAGTCTTTAGAGCTTACTTATCTAAAATTTACCTTTACTAATAAAGATAGGCTTAGGCAAGTAGTAACTGGAGAAGCACAAAACACAGCAAGCTTTTTGCAAGCAGTTTTAAGTTTTTTAAGTGATATATTAACCGCACTTTTTCTTTACTCCCTACTACTTGTTACAAACTGGAAGATGACTTTAATACTAACTTTAATCCTTGCTGTAAAAGTTTTAATCATCTCTAAAGTTCTAAATAAGATAATAGTAGATCAAGGTCAAAAAAGAACAAAGTACGATCAAACCTTTCTTGGTCTTTTAAGTAGGAGTTTTGGTAACTTTAAGCTAACTAAACTACGTGGTAATCAAGATGAGCTTTATCAGATATTTAGCGAAACATCTTTAAAAAGAGGGAAAAGTTCTATCCTTGTAAGTACTCTAAGTGTTACGCCTAGGATGCTTTTAGAAACAGTAGGTTTTTCTTTGCTTATAGCCTCAGTTGCTTATATACTTATAAGATACAACGATGCTTCAGCAGTGCTACCTATAATTAGTATGTATGCTTTAGCCCTATATAGACTTTTACCTATCATAACTAACCTTTTAAGTAAGTATCAAAGCATGCTATATCAACAAAACTCTGTGAATATAGTATATGAAGCACTACATGAAGTAGGAGAAGAAAAGGGTTATGAGCCAGTAGAATTTGAAAAAGATATAGAGCTAAAAGATGTAGATTTTTCTTATATAGTCGATAAACCAGTTTTACAAAAGATAAATCTAACTATTAAAAAAGGACAAAAAGTAGCCTTTGTAGGTCCAAGTGGTGCTGGAAAAAGTACTTTAGTAGACTTAATCATAGGTGTATATCACCCTAAAGGTGGTAATGTCTGCATAGATGGCAAGCCTTTAACACCAGCTAATCTAGATAGTTGGAGGCGCAAAGTTGGTTATATACCTCAGCAGATCTTTTTATATGATGGGACTGTTGCTGCAAATATAGCATTTGGTGAAGTTGAAGATGAAGATAAGATAATAGAGGCTTGTAAAAAAGCTAACATCTATGACTTTTTAGTAGAGCATAAAGGCATAAAAACTACAGTTGGAGATGGGGGAGTTAGGCTAAGTGGTGGGCAGTTACAGCGTATAGGTATAGCGCGCGCACTTTATAATGACCCAGAAATCTTAGTTTTAGATGAAGCAACTTCAGCCCTTGATAATGACACTGAAGCTAGGATTATGGAAGAGATATATAAAAGCTCAGAAAATAAGACTTTATTAGTAATAGCCCATAGACTTAGCACTATAGAAAGATGTGATACTAGGGTTGAGGTTAAAGCTTGTAAATCTTCTTAAAAAAGATTTTTTAGAATAAGTAAAAAGAAGATTTTCTTAATAGACTTAGAATCTCTAGATTCTAAGTATTAGGATTATAAGTTAAGATTTAGTTTTACTTAAAGTCTTTAAGTAGTAGCTTTTCTGTATCCATAGTGCCTATGCCCTTATCAAGTATATCTCTTGCTATGGCTTGGGCTTTATCTAAAGAGTGCATGTTAGCAGTTCCGCACTGATAGATATTTAGCTCAGGTATATCTGCTTTTGAAGCAACTTTTAAAACATCATTCATAGAATCTTCCCAGGCTTGCCTTACATCTTCTAAGTTAGGATGGCCTATAACACTCATATAAAAGCCAGTTCTACAACCCATAGGTGAGATATCAATGATCTCTACATCGCCTTGATTTAGATGGTTTCTCATAAAACCAGCAAAAAGATGCTCTAGTGTGTGTATACCTTCTTCATCAAGTATTTCTTTATTAGGCTTGCAAAATCTTAGATCAAATACACATATGGCATCTCCATGAGGAGTAGTCATAGTCTTAGCTAGTCTCACAGCAGGAGCAGGCATGATGGTATGATCAACTTTAAAGCTATCAAGTAGTGGCATTTTTAATCCTTTTAATTATGGTTTAATACTATATGAACTTAAGTATATCAAAGTTATAATAAAGCGAAAGTTTTATAAGTTTTAAAAGGATAGTTACATGAAAAAAAGTATATTTGTAGGGTGCGCTTCGTTGTTGTTTTTACTTACAGCCTGTGCTACTAAAACTGTAGATTTGCCAGAGTCAACTTGTAATACTTTGCATGATGTAAGCTCTTTTGATATCACAAAAGATGCTAGTTCTAATGATAGTATCCCAGACTATCTAGTAGAAGATGCTATAGATAATGCCTTGGATAATGCTTGCTTTAATGTCGATAAGTCAGCTTTTCACAATGAAGATAACAAAAAGCTTAGGACTGTTTATAAGATAGTAGAAGATGATAAATCAACTGAGGGTCTTTTAAAAGATACTCAAACTAAGACCTTAAAAATAACTGTTACTTCAAGCCTTCAAACTATTAAAAAACAAAACAATGAGATGACAAAAAGCACTAAGTACAACACTCAAACTGTTATACAAAAAATAGATGCTAATCAGCTAGCTGGGATTGGGCAAAAGGCAAGTTTACAAAACTCAGACATTATGAATGCCCTTCAAGGAGCTATACAAACATCTATAAACACTATATTGAGTAATGAGGATAAGTAAGTGAAGCCTATTTTGTATGCAGTGATTTTATCAGTTATGCTTGTAGCTTGTGCTAGCAAGCCTAAGGCTAGCGGGATGGATGGGGTGTTTAAACAAACGCAGTGCAGTATGTCTTGTGTGGATGGTAAGTGCAAGAATATATGTGTAGACACAACAGGTACTTTTAAGTAGCCACTCATTTGTTATATAAGAGAGGTTTATGGCTAAGACTAAGGGCGTAAAAAGTATATTTGAATGCCAAAACTGTGGGTTTAATAGCACTAAGTGGCTAGGCAAGTGCCCAAGTTGTAATAGCTGGGATAGTCTAGTAGAGATAAGAGATAGCACTAAGCTAGAGTATATAAGTAGCACTAGTGCATCTTCACTAGAAGTAACATTAGCTGAAAAGATAACAGATATAAAAGAAGAGGGCTTTCACGCCTTTAGTTCTTTTCAATCAGAGCTAGATTTAGTCTTAGGCGGTGGCATCTTAAGAGGTGGGCTTTATCTAATAGGTGGAAGTCCCGGAGTTGGCAAGTCAACTTTGCTTTTAAAGATGGCAGGAGACTTAGCTAAGCATGGCAAAAAAGTCCTTTATGTAAGTGGCGAAGAAAGCCCTCACCAGATAAAAAAAAGGGCCGTGCGTTGTGATGCTTTAAGTGAGAATCTTTTTTTACTTAGCCAGATAGAATTAGAGCAGATAAAGCTAACTTTACTTAGTGAAGACTATGAAGTTTGCATAATAGATTCCATACAAACACTTTACTCGCCTAATCTAAGCGCAGCCCCAGGCTCAGTTTCTCAAGTTAGAGAGATAACTTTTGAGCTTATGCGTTTAACTAAGACTAAAAACTTAGCCACTTTTATAATAGGTCATATAACTAAAGATGGCACCATAGCAGGGCCTCGCGTGCTAGAACACATGGTAGATAGCGTGCTTTACTTTGAAGGTGATAAAAACAGTCAGATTAAAATCTTGCGCTCTTTTAAAAATCGCTTTGGCTCTACCTCAGATATAGGAATCTTTGAGATGACGCAAAGTGGTTTAGTCTCTGCCAAAGATGCCAACAAGCAGTTTTTTCATCAAAAAAAAGACTTGCCAGGAAGTGCTGCAACTGTGATTATGGAAGGGAGTAGGGCACTAGTAGTTGAGATACAAGCCTTAGTTAGTGCTAATGAGTACGGAGTGCCAAAACGCCTTGCTAATGGCTTTGATAGCAACCGTTTAAACATGCTTTTAGCCCTTTTAGAAAAAAAGCTTCAAATCGGCCTTGGTCACTATGATGTCTTTGTTAATGTCGCAGGGGGCATAAAGATAAGTCAAACTAGCGCAGACTTAGCACTGATAGCTTGCATACTTTCTAGCTTTAAAAACAGAAGCCTTAAACATAGCTCAGCTTTTTTGGGCGAAGTAAGCTTAGTTGGAGATATAAGGGCTGTGCCTAATATTGAGATAATCTTAAAAGAGCTAGCCTCTTTTGGTTTTAAAAATGTCTTACTGCCCTATGTGCCACCGGGTATAAAAACTTCTTTAAACTGTATAGAAGTAACAGAAGTTGCCCAGATCATAGACTGGATGTAACAGATAAATATATAAAGTATAAAATTTTATCTTATGCTATATATCTAAGTTAAATATGGCTACTATGTAACTTTTATATATATTTTCAAGCTAGGCTTTTCTAAAAATAAGGCCAGATTATTGATAAATATAGATAAATATTAAGAAAAATTTACATTATTTAAGTTTAGTTAATTTTTGGGCTTAGTTTTTGAATATACTTTCCCCAACTTTAACGTTAAGGAGTTTTAATGAAATACGACAAGAGTAATGAAAAAAGCCCTCTAAATAGAAGAGAGGCTATAAACACAGGTGCAAAGATAGCAGCCCTTGGCGCTCTTGGTGCAGTAGCAGTAGGAACATCAGTAAATGCAGAACAAAGCGATATGGATAAATATAAAGATCCTAGTAAGTACGCCTTGCCTCGTGTTCCTATGAAATTTGATAAAAAAAGACTTGCACTAGTAGTTATAGACCCTCAAGTTGACTTTTTAAGTCCTAAAGGTGTAGGTTGGGGTGCATTTGGTGCTAGTTTGAAAGAGCAAAATACAGTTGAGCATCTACTTTCACTTTTTAAAGGTGCAAAGGCTGCTGATATCATCGTAGCTGTTTCTCCACACTTCTATTATCCAACCGATCATAAGTGGGAGTTTGGTGGACCAGGTGAACATTTTATGCATAATACTGGCATGTTTGATAGAAAAGGTGCTTTTACTATGGAAGGCTTTGAAGGTAGTGGGGCTGACTTTATGCCTGAGTTTAAACCTTATATTTTAGATAATAAAACTATCATAGCTAGCCCTCATAAAATCTTTGGGAATCAAACTAATGATCTTGCTTTGCAACTAAGAAAAAGAGGTGTAAGTCAGATACTGCTTTGTGGAATGGCTGCTAACTTATGTGTAGAATCTCACTTAAGAAACTTGCAAGAAGAAGGTTTTGAAGTAGCAGTTATAAAAGATGCTACAGCTGGAGCTAAATTACCTGAAGGTGATGGCTACTTAGCAGCACTTATTAATTATAGATATCTAGCAAGTGAAGTTTTAACCACTAAGCAAGCTTTAAAGATACTAGCCTAGTTATTAAAGAATAAAAACTATACTTAATTAAATGGCTGTTAATAGAATCTAAAATCTTTTAGATTCTATACTTTAAAAACTAAGGCTACTTTTAAGTAGTCCTTAGTCTAAGCCCTAGCTAGCTTTTTAATAACTATCTTTTTTTATCAAATCTACTATCTGGTTTAAGATAACCTTCATTAATTAGCAACTTTACTATCTCTGAAAAAACTGGTGCCGCAGTTTGGGCAGCGTAGTACTCTTCATTAGAGTGAGAGCCAAAAGTAACTACACCTATAGTGTAGGTATTAGTATCATCTTTAGCGTAGCCAAAAAATGAGCTTACATAAAGGTTGCCATATCTCCCCCCTTTAGTTTCTCTAGCAGTACCTGTTTTACCACCTACCATAACTCCAGCTACATTTGCACGCCTTCCTGTGCCCTTAGTTACCACTTCATGGAGTAGTTCTTCCATGCCATTAGCTATCTTTGTAGTTAGTACTCTTTTTGGTTCTTCAGGTTTTGCTCTAAACTTTTCTCCATTGGGTGCTATAAAGTACTTAGTGATGATAGGCTTTACTAGCAAGCCTCCATTACTAAAGCTAGCATAGGCTCTAAGTAGCTGCATAAAAGTTACTCTTAATCCATAGCCATAGCTAACAGTTGCCTTATAAACTTCGCGGTTAAGCAAGCTTACACTAGGTAAGATTCCATTTTGCTCATATGGAAGATCTATGCCAGTTATGCTATCTAAATCAAAGTTTTTAAATATATCAGTCATCTGTTGGCCAGTAAGGTTTTGAGTTAGTTTCATCATACCTATATTGCTTGATCTAATTAGTATCTCTTTAGTTTTTGCTTTTGCAAGTGGGCTAGAATCTCTTATAGTGTAGCCCCTTAGATTATAAACTCCATTATTTAGGTCTATAACCCTATTAGGATCTAATAGCCCATGCTCCCATAGATAGGAGTAAATCATAGGCTTTATAGTACTCCCTGGTTCATAAGAGGTTTCAACTGCTGAGCTATTTAGTGAAGGGTAGTCTTCTTTTCTGATTAAGTTAGGATTAAAAGTATTAGATGAAGCAAGTGTTAACATCTCTCCAGTTTTAGGATTCATGATGCCTGCTACCATCTCGCGTGACTTATACTTTTCATTAGCCTCTTTTAAAAGCTTTTCTATTCTTATTTGCAAGTTTAGAGGTATGCTTAAAACTATATTAAAGCCATCTTCTCTTGAGATGCTTTCAGAGCTTTTATTTAGTATGATGTTATCGCCTATATCACGTCTTCCAGTTATCCTGCCATCTCTTTTTGAGCTTAAGATTCCATCTCTATAGTTTTCTATACCTTTTACACCTTCAACGCGGGTTATACGGCCAGATTCTATCTTCCTTACATAACCTACTGTTGGTTCTATGGCGTTTTTTAGAGGATAGATTCTATTTATCCCGCTATCTTGTATATCAAGCCCCATCTTTTGTACTAGCTTGCCTTTGGCATCAGTGTATTCTTGAAAAACATCTAAGCCTATAAATTTAATATTTAAAAGTCTTAAATTAGCGGCAGTAGTAGCTGGCACAGAGTAGCTTATAGTCACGTAACCTTTTTTCTTAAGTGCGTTTAAGATGTCTGCTTTTTTAAGATTCCCATAGATTGATAAAAGGTTTACAAAGAGGTCTTTTTTGGCAGGATTTATAGACCTTGGATTTATACTTATCTTATAAAGCTTAGAGCTATTAGCAAGGATGTAGCCATCGCTACTATAAATTGAGCCTCTATTTGCAACATCTACTTTACTAATAACTACAGCTGGAATCTTTCTAGGGATCACGCTTTTAGCAAGCACTGCTAGTATAAAAACTATAAAACAAACAAGCAAGATGCTTACTAGTCCTAAAAGCCTAGTTGCCCTAAAAAACTTTTCAACATTTTCATGCTCTCTGGTTGCAACTACTCCATGATTGCTATAAGTTTTTTTTAGATTATAAGGGCTTATCTTGTTAGATGAGAGGGCTTTGCTAGACTTAGGTTTAGTAGGGCTTACTTTTTTATGTCTTATGTAGCTACTTTCTAGAGGCTTAGAATCTAAAGGCTTTTCTTTGCTTTTTTGGTTTAGTTGGGTAGTTTGGTTATGATTTAGATTCTGTGTTTTGATTTGATTACTAGTTTGTCTAGGAGCTTCTTCTTTGTTTGGTATTTTGGGGATGTTAGTGTTTTGTATTTTATTAGGATAAAGACTTGAGTTTTCTGCCTTTTGTCTTACTGCTTTTTGTAGCCTTTCTCTTTCTTCTTTCTCTTCTCTTTGTGCTAAAGCATCTCTTTCATAAAAACTAAAAGATGTAGTGTTTTGAGTGTTGTTAAGTGAGTTTTGTGTAGCAGTGGTGCTTCTTCCTGCATCTTCCCCTTCAGGGTAGATGTTTGAAGATGATTTGTCATTATTTATATTAGTTTTTGTAGATAAGTCTTTTTTCTGCAAGTAAAGCCTACTCTAAGCTTAAACTTGCGTTCTTAGTATCTCTTTATAGGCACTAATTGCTTTATTGCGCACTTCTAGCATCAACTTCATACTAGTTTCTGCCTTGCCTATAGCTATGGCTGCTTGGTGCAAATCTTTGATCTGACCACTAGCCATATCTGCTAAGGCCTTATCAGAAGCCTCTTGAGATACATTTAGCTCATCTAAAGACTTTTTAAGCAGTGTTGAAAAGTTAGCACCACCTTCTTTAACGCCACTTGGAGCGTCTGTGAGAGATATATCGCTAAGCTTTGGAACGCTTATGTTGTTAATCTGCGCCATTTTTGTCCTCCTTGGATAAAACTCTAGCCGTGGAACATCGCTATAGCGTTGCTTGCCATGCTCTTAGCACTTTGAAAAGCAGCTACATTTGCTTGATATGCCCTTGTAGCTTCTATAAGATCGGCCATTTCTACAACTGGATTAATATTTGGGTAAGCAACATATCCTGCTGAGTTTGCATCTGGGTTGGAAGGGTCGTATTTCATAATAGGTGCTTTATCATCACGTACTATTTTATCCACATAAACGCCAGTTATAGGTGGTTCTGGCTTTTTATCAAAGTCTCCTTCATCTAGTGGGTCTTCATAGCCTATTAAGTCATTATCTTTAGATAGCTTTTGGTTTAACATTTTATTAAAGTCAAAAGATTTAAGTATAACTTCTTGTCTCCTATAAGGTCCGCCTTCATCTGTTCTTGTAGTTTGGGCGTTAGCTATGTTAGAAGATATTACATTTACTCTAAATCTTTGAGCTGAAAGCCCATAACCGCTGATATCAAAAGTACTTAAAAACATGGCTTAGTCCTTATAGGTTTTTACTAGAATCTAGTGCATAGGCAAATATACCCTTATGCATTTTTAGTGCTGTAGTTAGTGCTTGATACATCATGGAGTTTTTAGAAAGCTCTGTTGTTTCAACATCTAAGTCTACGCTGTTACCGTCATTCCTAGCTAAGTGGCCATCTCTAAAAAATATGGAAGCCTTATCTGAAGAGTTGATATTGCCACTTAGGTGTCTACTTGAAGTTTCTGCTAGTTTTAAAGTCTTGTCACTACTTCCACCATCAAAAATCTCTTTTTCTTTTTGGGCTAGCATGGTCTCAAAGTCTACATCTTTTGGTCTATAGTAAGGTGTGTCTATGTTAGCAATGTTGCTTGCTATTAAGTCTTGTCTTAAAGATCTATAATCTAGTGCTTGATAGACTAGTTTATAGGCCTTTGAAGTATCAAAACTTGGTCCTAGAGTGCTATATATACTCATTTGAAGTCTCCTTAAAAACCTAAGCGGCCAACCTAAAAGTTATAGATTTAAAGCAAATTTGATGCCAACTTTTTATAGCATCTAGTTTTAACTAACTATATATTACAAGATATTTGTGTAAACTGCTAGCACATCATCATCATCTTCTATCTTATCTAGTAGTTTTTCTACTATTTCTAAGTTTTCTTCACTAACTTCTACTGGAGTTGTTGGAACGCGCACTGTTTTTGAGCTTAGAATCTCTATATTAGGAAAGCCTTCAAGACCTTGTTGCATGTGACCAAAATCTTCAAAGTTAGCATAGGCTATAAAAACATTTTCTTCATCTTCAGCCTTTTCTATCTCAGTTAATCCAAAGTCTATTAAAGCTAGTTCTATAGAATCTAAATCATCACTAGTTTTAAATTTAAACTGTGCTTTTCTTTCAAACATAAAATCAATTGATCCATTAACTAGCAAAGAGGCGTTTTTACTTTTATTAAAGTAGCTTTTTAGGTTGGCTACTGTTCTAGTTGGATTATCACTAGTGCACTCCACAAAGATTAAAACCCCTCCAGGAGCCTTGCCTTCATAAGTTAACTCTACAAAGTCTCCATCCTTACCACTAGCCCTTTTAATGGCTGCTTCTATGTTGTCTTTTGGCATGTTTTGTGCCTTAGCAGTTGCTATAGCACTTCTAAGTTTTGCATTCATTAAAGGATCGCTTCCTCCAGCTTTAGCCGCTACAGTTATAGCCTTTGCTAGTTTAGGAAAGACTTTACTCATCTTATCCCATCTTTTTTCTTTTGCCGCCCGTCTATACTCAAACGCTCTTCCCATAGTACTTTTACTCCTTAGTTAAAACTGTCTTATATAATTTTTGGTATTTTATATCTAGCTAATTTGTAATGTCAAATAAACCTAATATTTTAAGATATAGATTCTAATTTTATATACCATATCAATATATTTTAAGTTAATCCAAGCTATCCTTATGACATTATAAAAAAAGGGTGTACATGGAAGGAAGATTATTTACCTTTGCGGGATTTATAAGTAACAATCACAGCTTTGTCATAGGCTTTTATACTGTTCTTATAGCCATCATTACTATAGTCATAAGCATGCTAGCTACTAGACGTATGCAAGTTGTTCCTACAGGCCTTCAAAACTTCTATGAGTACATTATAGGTGGTATGCTTTATATAGGTAGGGATGCACTAGGTGACAAGCTAGCTAGAAAGTACTTTCCACTAGCAGGAACTATAGGAATCTATGTTTTTTACTGCAACGCTATAGGTATCATCCCAGGTTTTGAAGCACCAAGCTCTAGTACTAGTTACACGTTAGTTTTAGCTCTCATAGTCTTTTTCTACTACCACTATGAAGGCATCAAGGCTAATGGCTTTAAAAAGTATTTTGGCCACTTTGCAGGTCCTATCTTGCTTTTATCACCTTTGATGTTTCCAGTAGAAGTTATCTCACACTTCTCTAGGATAGTATCACTAGCATTTAGGCTTTTTGGGAATATAAAAGGCGATGATATGTTCTTGCTAGTTATGTTGCAACTTATCCCTTGGATAGTTCCTCTTTTACCTTTTGCTATATTAATGTTTATGGCTGTGCTTCAAGCCTTTGTGTTTATGATACTAACTTATATATATCTAGCGAGTGCTGTTATCATAGATGAAGAGCACTAAGGTAGCATTTTAAAGTGACGCCCAAAGAAAGACAGTCTGCACGCTTCCTAGTAGCCTCACTTCGCTTTTTTATAGGCCTTTTTTTTGGTTTAGCTATATTTAGCGCTGTAGTTATCCTCTTTCTTTTTAGGCCGTTTTTGCTAGCTGTATTATATGCACTAGCTGCTTTTTGCCTATGCATGTTTTTTAATCTACTTTTAAGAGTTATGCTGTACTTTGTGAATCTAAGTGAGCATGGCTTATCACAAGATAGTGTTAACAAGCACATAGAAGAGTAAGATAGCTTTGTTTGGCTATCTTATAACCTCACCACTTTATCATCCTAATAATTCTCCCTTGCTTTTTAAGAGTAATCTTTTAAAGGCTAAAGCTAAGGGTGTTAAACTAGCTTGTTTTAGACTTGAGACAAAAAGTGAAGACTTAGATTCTAAACAAAGAGCTTTGCTTGATGTGTTTTTGCAAGTGTGCAAGGAAGAAAGGATTAATCCCTTTGTAAACTTTACTTATCTTCAAACTAGTCTTGATTTGTTAGAAGAGGGTGTAAAAGTAGGTCTCCACTTAAAAGAAAAGTTTTTAACTTTTTTAGAATCTAAAACATCACATTCTTATCATTTAGATTCTAAAGTGGAGATTATCTGTTCAGTTCACGATCAAAAAGCTGCCTTTAAAGCTCTTAGCCTTGGTGCTAGTTTTGTTACCTTAAGCCCACTTTTTGCCACTCCTAATAAGGGCACGCCTAAAGGGATAGAGTACTTTAAAAGTTTGCCTTTAGAACTTAAAAGTAAGACTATAGCCTTAGGTGGGATAAATGATACTAATTTAGAGTTGGTTAAGTCTTTAGGTGTGGCAGGTTTTGGGGCTATAAGATACTTTTTAGAGTAAGCTTATATTTAATAAGCAGTTATTTTACGTAGATAAATCATTATAATTATAATTCTTTTAATCCAAAAGTATTCTCGCCTTGTTTGGTAGTGCAAAAATCATAAAAAAAGTAAGCAGTAGTGCGGAATGCGTGATTTTTCAAGGAAGCTTGCGTTTTCAAGGAAGCTTACGCTTTACTAAAAACAAAAGTAGTGAGGCCCTCCCCTTGGCTCACACTAAAAAAATGCTTTCTCAAAAAGAAGGCCCTAGTTGCTTGCAAGCAACTAGTACTAGTTTTAAGGAAGCCTAAGCTTTCACAGGCTTTGCGGGAGTGTGAGGAGGAGGATAGCCCCCTTTTTTTTAAACATACAAATAATAAACAGTGCGAAAAAAAGTGTTGGAATAAAGATTTAGTTAATAGTATAAAGAGATTGGAATTGCCTATATAAAATGATAATTTGGGTGTGTGTTTGTAAAGTAAGTTAGATTTAAGTTTTTTGTTTTATAATTCAAACCTAGGCTTTAAAAGTCCTTTAAAAACTTAAAGCTAGCATTAAAAGATATTTAAACTTCATTTATGGGGTGTTAGCTCAGCTGGGAGAGCGCAACGCTGGCAGCGTTGAGGTCAGGGGTTCGATCCCCCTACACTCCACCACCTTTTTTGCTTCGTTTAAAACTCCCTTTATTAATATACATTTAAAATATATAGCTACACAAAGTTAGCTTTTATAAAAAACATAGTTAAATGCATGCTGTTAAATCACTTCTTACATGGGGGAATCTATTTGAAGTACATCAATGAAATCTTACAAGGTGATAGTATAGAAGTCATGCAAAAGCTTCCAAGTGGGAGTTTTGATTTTTGTTTTGCTGATCCACCTTACTTTATGCAACTAGATTCTAAAAAAAAGCTTTTTAGGGTTAGTGGTGAAAGGTTTGAAGGCTGCGAGGATGACTGGGATAAGTTTGAAAACATGGAATCTTATAAGGACTTTACAAGGGGGTGGCTTTTTGAAGTTAGACGCCTTTTAAAGCGTGATGGAAGTATATGTGTGATTTCTAGTATGCAGTCTATTTATGAGATAGGCAGTATAATGCGAGAACTTGGATTTTGGGTGATAAATGACATAATCTGGCAAAAGGCTAATCCAACTCCAAACTTTGGCGGTACAAGGCTTTGTAACTCTCATGAAACCTTGATTTGGGCAGCGAAAGGAAAAACATCTAAGTTTACTTTTAATTATAAAACTGGTAAGCATTTAAATGAAGACAAGCAACTAGGGAGTATATGGAGCTTTCCAGTTTGTGCTGGTAGTGAGCGCTTAAAAGATGATAGCGGTAAAAAAGTACACAGCACTCAAAAACCTGAAAGCTTGCTATATAGAATCTTAAATCTTTTTACTACAAAAGGGGACTTAGTGCTTGATCCTTTTGGTGGGACTATGACAACTGGGGCGGTAGCAAAGTTAGTAGGTAGAAACTATACGTTAATAGAAAGAGATAAAAACTACATTAAATATGGGAAGGCTAGGCTTGAAAGTATTGTGCCAAATATTAGTGATATAGAAAATGCCACTTTTGATAAAAAACCACTAAAAGTTGCGTTTAAAGATATGGTAAAAGCAGGGTGCTTTGATATAGGAGAAGAGTTTTACTTACAAAGTGGTGCACATGCTACGTTGGTTGAAGAAAGTGGCAAGCTTAGTTGTGAGGGTAAGGCTATATCTATGCATGAAGTTGCTGGCAGGCTGCTTGGTAAAAAGACTAGAGTTAATGGCTATGATGTTTGGAAGGTCTTAAGGGAAGGAAAGTTAGTATCTATCTCTACTATTAGAGATAGATATAGAAAAGTTATGCTAGGAAGCAGTAATTAAGATAGTTTAAAGTTTCAAAATTATCCATCCAAACTTATATAAATACAATCTTTAAAGTGTCGCTATGCACTCAATCTCAACTTTAGCATCTTTTGGCAAGCTTTTAACTGCCACTGTGCTACGTCCTGGCTTGTGCGCAAAATACTCTGCATAAACTTCATTAAAGTCTGCAAAGTAGCCCATATCACTTAAAAAAACTGTAGTTTTTACTACTTTTTCTAAGCTTGATCCAGCTTCTTCTAAAACAGCTTTTAGATTCTTACATACTTGATGGGTTTGTTCTTTTACATCACCTTCTAAGAAGCTTCCATCAGGACGGAGTGGAATCTGCCCGCTAGTAAAAACTAAATCTCCAACTATCATGCCTTGTGAGTAAGGTCCTATAGCACCTGGTGCTTTAGTAGTTGCTATCTTTTTCATTTTGTTTCCTTTAAGATTAATGTAAGTAGTAATATAGCATCAAATGCATTAAGATAAAAGCATCACACTTATAAGGTTCTAGATTCTATCTCTAGTACAAAAAGTAATATATTTTTTACCATTTTTATGAAAAAATCAAAAAAACTTTGATTTTATTGATTCATGTTGCTTACATTTTGAGAAAAATACCCTATCATGTTTACATTCTATTAGGAAAGGAAGAGCATGGAAAGTGGTTTAAGTAGAAGAGACTTTATCAAACAAGCAGCACTCGCAAGTGCAGCAGTTAGTGCTGGTCTTGCTGTTAGTACAAATCTTAGCGCAAAAGCCTCTAAGGCTGAAAAAAAGTGGTCCTGGGATAAAAGTGTATGTAGATTCTGTGGTACAGGATGTGGGATAATGATAGCTACAGTAGATGATAGGATAGTAGCTGTAAAAGGAGACTTAGATGCTCCGGTTAATAAGGGGATAAACTGCATAAAGGGCTATTTTACTTCTAAGATAATGTATGCCCAAGATAGATTAAAAGAACCACTTTTAAGACTTAATGACAAAGGTGAGTTTGATAAAAAAGCTCCTTTTAAGGTAGTAAGTTGGCAGCGTGCTTTTGATGAGATGGAAAAGCAGTTTAAGAAAGTTTATAATGATATGGGGCCAACTGGTATAGCAATCTTTGGTTCAGGTCAGTACACTGTGCAAGAAGGCTATACTGCACTTAAGCTAATGAAAGCTGGGTTTAGATCTAATAATATAGATCCAAATGCACGCCATTGTATGGCATCTGCAGTTGGTGGCTTTATGCAAGTTTTTGGTATAGATGAGCCTAGTGGTTGTTATGATGACATAGAGATAACTGATACAGTTATAACTTGGGGATCTAACATGGCTGAGATGCACCCAATTTTATGGACTAGGATTACAGACGCTAAACTAAAAAGACCAGATAGATATAAACTTATCAACCTAACTACTTTTTCTAATCCAACTAGTGATATGGCAGATATCGAGATAGTCTTTAAGCCTAGCACAGACTTAGCCATATGGAACTATATAGCCCATGAGATAGTTTATAACAATCCAAACTCGATTGACTGGGATTTTGTTAAGAAAAACTGTGTGTTTACAACTGGCTTCATAGATATAGGCTATGGTATGAGAGAAGATATAGACAATCCAAAATACTCCGACTTAGAACGCCAAACTATGAAAAAACAGCACGTTAAAGTTATAAGCGAAGAAGAAGCCCCTGGTCTTAGCTATCTTGGTATAAAAGCTAATGATAAATTAGAAATGAAGCATGTTAAAAAAGCAGGTGCTAACTGGGAGATAAGTTTTGAAGAGTTTAAAACTGCCTTGAAACCTTATACACTAGACTACGTTGCAAAAATAGCTAAGGGTGATGATAGTGAAAGCATAGAATCTTTTAAGAAAAAACTTCAAGCTCTAGCATCTTACTACATGGAAAAAGGTAGAAAGATTATGAGTTTTTGGACTATGGGCTTTAATCAACATCAAAGAGGTGTTTGGGTTAATGAGCAATCCTACATGGTTCACTTCCTAGTTGGTAAGCAAGGCACTCCAGGAGATTGTGCTTTTTCTTTAACTGGTCAACCTAGTGCTTGTGGAACTGCAAGAGAAGTCGGTACTTTTGCAAATAGACTTCCAGCAGATATGGTAGTAACTAATCCAGCACATGTAAAGATAGCTGAAAAGATATGGCATCTGCCAACTGGTGTTATAAATACTAAGCCAGGTTCTCACTTCGTAAAGATTATGCGTGATATGGAAGATGCTAAGATTAAGTTTGCATGGGTACAAGTTAATAACCCTTGGCAAAACACTGCTAATGCCAACCACTGGATAAAAGCAGCAAGAGAGATGGATAACTTTATAGTAGTAAGTGATTGCTACCCAGGAGTTTCTGCAAGAGTAGCTGACTTAATCTTGCCTAGTTCTATGATATATGAAAAATGGGGTGCTTATGGAAACGCTGAAAGAAGAACTCAGCACTGGAGACAAAGCGTAACACCTACAGGAAACTCTATGCCTGATATTTGGCAGATGTATGAGTTTTCTAAGCGCTTTAAACTAAAAGAAGTTTGGAGTAAAGAGTTCCCAGAATTAGGACTTAAAAATGCTTTAGCTGAGGCTAAGTCTATGGGTTATAGTGAAGATAACACACTTTTTGATGTGCTTTTTAACAACAAAGAAGCAAAACAATATAAGGGTAATGACCCAGTAACTAAGTACCATTTAAACACAGAATTAAGAGGTGATAAAAGAAATGTCATAGGTAGTGATGGCAAGCCTTTTAAGGGCTATGGTACCTTTGTTCAAAAGTATCTTTGGGAAGAGTATAGAAAGTTTGGTATAGGACATGGACATGATTTAGCGCCATTTGATTTGTATCACAAAGTAAGAGGCTTAAGATGGCCTGTTGTAGATGGTGTGGAAACAAAGTGGAGATTTAACGCTAAGTATGATCCTTATGCTAGAAAGTTTGGTGATGGTGGTGAGTTTGCTTTTTATGGAAATAAAAATGCCTCTATATTAAAAGGAGACTTACACAAACCAGGAACTGAAAAAGTATCCATACACAATAAAGCAAAAATCTTCTTTAGACCTTATATGGAACCTTGCGAGATACCAGATTCTAAGTATCCTTTCTGGTTTGCTACTGGACGTGTGTTAGAGCACTGGCATAGTGGAACTATGACTATGAGAGTGCCTGAGCTTTTTAAAGCAGTACCTGAAGCACTTTGTTATATGCACCCAAATGATGCTAAAAAGTTAGGCGTAGCCCAAGATGATATAGTGTGGATAGAAAGCAGACGCGGTAAGGTAAAAGTTAGAGTTGATGTAAGCGGCACTAGGAATAGACCTCCAAGCGGACTTGTGTTTGTGCCATGGTTTGATGAGAGAGTACTTGTAAATAAAGTTTGTTTAGATGCAACTGACCCTATCTCGTTCCAAACTGATTATAAAAAATGCGCTGTAAACATATATAAAGCTTAAGGAGGAGATGATGAAAAATATACTAAAAATTACCGCCCTTTGTGTCTTTGCTGCATCTATGCTAGCAGCCTATGGCAATAGTAACTCTAAAAGTGCTAATAAAGAAGATCCACTTTATCACTCAAATGATCCACATGTGGTAACTCAAGATAAGATGTCTTTAAGAAAAGAGCCACTTATAGCTACAGATGTAGTATTGCCTGAGTACACTTGGACTAAAAAAGGGCCAGGTGAGGCTACAAGGATAAAAAGAGCGTATGAAAACGCTCCACCTCAAATACCTCACAGTTTAGATGGCTTGCTTCCTATAACTAAGGATAACAACTCTTGTATGGGTTGTCACATGCCTGATGTTGCTAAAAGTGTAGGGGCAACTCCTATGCCAAAGTCTCACTTTTTTGACTTTAGAAACAACAAAGATGATCATGGCAAACTAGATGGTTCAAGATTTGTATGTACTACTTGTCACGTGCCTCAAGCACAAACTAAACCACTAGTTAAAAACAACTTTCATCCTATCTTTAGGAATCCTAAACTTATAAACTCAAGTGATTTAATAAAAGTTATAAGTGAGGGTGTTAACTTAAAAGATACTGGTGATAAGGTCAAGTAAAACTTAGCTTCAACTTGCCTTAACTTTAAGTAAAGGGGATATGTTCTCTTTACTTAAAGGCTTTTAAACTAGCTTTATAATTTTAGAATTTAAAGTTTTAAATAGGTTATCTCTTGTAACGATTTAGATTCTAGCTTTTAAGATTTTTATACTTACTTTTCCCCTATAACTAATATTTTTTAAGCAGATTAGATTTAGTAAGAATCTTATTATGCAAAGATTTAAAGATTTTATAAAACACTTAAAAGTCTTTCCATAAAACGCTAAGTCTTATGAAAAGCTATCTATTTTGGTAAGTAGATATAAGGCTTGTTATTTGGCTATTAAAACTGGGATTGGAGAGTTGTGTATAAAGCTACTTCCATGTGAGCTAAAAACTTTATGAAGGAAAGAGTGTTCAGAGTCACCTATAACTAGTAGGTCGTGCATGTGAGATTCTTCTAAGATGATATCTATTGGGTCGCCATGTCTTAGGTATCTTTTGCAGCGCACACCTTCTTTAGTAAGGGTGTCTGCAAAGTAGTTTAAAACTTCATTGCTTTCTTCTTCTTGAGGTTCTTCTATGGCTGAATAGTCAACTATACCACTTTCTGCAAAAACTACAGTGTTGGCTACGACGTGCATTAGATGCACTACTACATCTTCTCTATGACCAAATATTTTCATGATGGCAGGTATGGCTTTTTTACACTCTTCTGTATCACTCACTCCAAATAAAACTTTTAACATGTGAAACCTCCTATATTTTGTAGAGTATGACTTCTATTTTATCATTTTTATTGACAGCTTCTTTGTAAGCTAAGGAAGCTATAGCGTTATTTTCACTCCAGGCATAGATATCACTTGAGTTTATCTCACCACCTTTATAGATACTAAAGTTGCCATCTTCATACACGCCTAAAACGTTGATAGTGAGTTTAGGATTAGCCTTAAAATCTATTTTATTAGTGGCAGTTACTTTTGTAAAGTTAGGGTTGGTGTTATTTATATGCTTTAAGATAGGGATGATTAAAAGCATGGTATTCATGATAGCTGCGTTTGGATTCCCAGGTAAAGAGAGGATAAACTTAAGTTTTCCCTCTATATTTAGCGTTGAAAGTAAGAAAGGCTTTCCAGGTTTTACTAAAAGCTTAGTAGAAAGCACTTTTGCACCTAAACGCTCTAAGGCTAGTTTAGTGTAGTCCTTACTTCCTACGCTAGCCCCAGCACTTGTTATAACTACATCAACTTCTTTTAAGGTCTTGCTTAAACTATTAACATACTCTTCTAAGCTATCTTTTAGATGACCTGCTACTTTTGCCCTGTAACCATAGGTTTTTAGGGCTAAAAAGATTGAGTGAGAGTTTATATCATAAACCTTTGCTTCTTCTAGTGATGAAGGAGTGTTATTAGATTCTAAGACTTCATCACCACTACTAAAGATAGCTATGCTTGGTGAAACATAAACTTTTATATCTTTATAGCCAAAACTTGCTAGTAAAGCTAGCTCGCTAAAACCTAGCCTTGTGCCAGCTTTTAAGACTAAGTCTTTTTCTTTTACATTTTCACCTTTAAATCTAACGTGCATTTTATATCTTAGGCTGTGTTCTAAGGCATGAGGATCAAAAGTGACTTTATCTCCTTCTAATTTAGAATCTTCTTTCATGATGATGCTTGGTTTTTTTATAGATTCTGGAATCTTAGCGCCTGTAGTTATAAGAAAACATTCATTTTCCTTTAAGCCCTCTTTTACATCCATGCCAGTAAAGATTTCACCTTTAATCTTAAAAGTATCGCCATCATGCCACAAACTAGCATCTATGCAGTAGCCATCCATTGCTGAGTTTGTAAAGCTTGGGAGGGCAAAAGGGGCATAGATATCTTCACTTAAAACTTGGTTAAGCGCGCTATTTAACTCTTCATGTTTTGTATCTGTAAGCTTTGGGAGAGAGGTTACTAGAGTAAAAAACTCTTCTAAACTTAAGGCTTTAGTGTCCATGTCATATCCTTGAGAATAGGTATTATAAAGCCTTCATTCTACCTAATAGTTTTACAAACAAAGTTAAGTTGTTTTATAATTGCTTAAGTGATGAGTGCATAAAAAGCACTTTAGCTAAGGAGAGTAAAACTTTGATGAAGCTAGATATTAATAAAAGCTATAACTTTTTGATAGTTAGGCCTGATCATATAGGAGATGTAGTCTTATCTTTACCAGTAGCTGAAAGCTTAAAGACTAGATTTAAAAACTCTAAAGTTTACTATCTTGCTAAAGACTACACAGCCCCACTTTTTGAAAACTCTCCTTTTGTAGATGGTGTTATAAACCTTAACACTAACGGCAAGTTTGATAAAGTTTCCTTAGTTAGGAGATTAAAAGCAGCTAAGATTGATGTCTCTATATCTCTTGTGGCTGATAAAGAAACTACTCCTGCTCTTTTTAAAGCGCGCATCCCTATAAGGATAGGAAGTTTTATGAAGCTTTATTCTCTTTTGCTAACTAAGAGAGTAAGACAAAAGCGCTCACTTTGTTTAAAAAATGAAGCAGAGTATAACTTAGACATCATAAAAACACTTGGTTGTGATACTAACTTTTTCCCTAAACTATATGTAAGTGATGAAGAGAGTAAGAAAGCTAAAGCTTTTATAGAATCTAACTTTAAAGAAAAAAAGCCTTTAGTTATCATACATCCTGGTAGCAATGGTAATAGTGTTGAGTGGGGTAAAGAAAACTTTTTAACTCTAGCTAGCAAGCTAAGAACTAACTATAATGTTTTGATTACTGGTTCTAGTAATGAGATGAAAGATATACTTAATACCAAAGAAGCAAAAAACTTAGATGAAGAAAACTTTTTAAAGCCAGTTAGCTTACGTGAGTTTATGGCCCTTATCAATGAAGCTTCCTTGCTTATGACTAATAGTACAGGTCCCTTACATGTAGCAGGTGCACTAGGTGTGCAAACTATAGGCTTTTATCCAGATAAGCTAACGATGAACTGCTTTAGGTGGGGTAGTTTTACTAAGGATGATAAGGGGATATATATAACTCCAAGTGGGGTATATCATGGCATGAAAACTTATAAGGAACCAGATCTAGCTAAAGATGATTTAAAAAGGATTGATATGGATTCTATAAAAGTAAGTGAGGTTTTAGAACTTGTACAAAAAAGCTTAAAAACTTCAAGGATAAATCATGCTTAACCCTTTTAAAACTAACACTATAGCCATTCTTTATATAGCCTTAGGGCGCTATGACATCTTTTTTAATGACTTTTATGAAAACATGGAAAAAAACTTCGTGCCTAATACTAAAAAGACTTACTTTGTTTTTACAGATTCTAAAAACATAACTTCACATGAGAATATAGTAAGGATAGAGCAAGCAAAACTTGGCTGGCCTTATGATACTTTAAAGCGTTTTGCTATGTTTGAAGGTATAAAAGAAGAACTTGCAAGTTTTGATTATATATTTTTCTTTAATGCTAATGCCCTAGTTTTAGAAAAGATCACAGCCCCCATGATACTTCCTTCCAAGGATGAAGGTCTAGTTTTTGCAAGACATCCTGCTTTTTCTTGCATCTTGCCAGATATGAACTGGGAAAGCAGGGAGAGCTTTAGGCAAAGCTACTGCAAAGACCCTAACTCGCTTGCTTGCATAAAAGATGATGAAGGTTTTTGTTATGTTATGGGGGCGTTAAATGGTGGTAGGGCTAAAGAGTACTTAGAGTTAATAGAGACTTTAGCAGCAAGAGTAGAAGCTGACTTGCAAAAAGATGTTGTAGCAGTATGGCATGATGAGAGCCACTTAAATAGATATCTTATAGATGTAGTTAAAAACGGCAAAAAACCAAAGATTATAGGAGCTAACTTTTTAGTGCCTGAGGAACATTTAGAAGCGCTAGGATTTCACTTTTATAAAGATGTGCCTTTTTTAAAGCTAGCTAAACTAAGGGCTAATATAACCTTGCTTAATAAGTCTCATCCTAGATTTGGTGGGCATGAGTACTTAAGGGGATTAAGCGATGTTAAAGTAGAGCTACAAAAAGGTGATGAAGTAAACCTATATAAAAGATATGGGGGGGGGGGGGAGCTTGGCGCATTTTCTCCAAAATTATTTTTAAAATGCTTTTATCTTAACCTTAAGCATAATCTAAGTGCAAAAAAAGGATTAAAAGATAAAAATGCTTAGATATTAAGAGAAGCTCTAATGTAGATAGGATTAGTTTCATTTGGCATATCAAAAGATTTTTTTAGAGGTATAGAGTAAGTTAGGCTAAGTGAGAAGTACTTTATGTTGTAGTAGATTCCAGCTGCTCCTCCTATGATAAAGTCGCTATGACTTAACTCATAATCCCTCCCATAACCCATATCAAATCCTATAAAAGGCTCAAGACCAGCTAGAAATCTTGAAAGGCCAAAGGGTTTAAAAGATATGGTGTTATTAAGATAGATTCCATAATCTAGGGCTAGAGAGCTTTCTTTAAAGCCTCTTACACTATACTCATCTCCTATAAAAAACTTATCATTAAAAAGAAGTGGATTTTTAGAGTAGCTTCCTACAAGATTCCCTCTATATAAGATTCCAGCTATTTTGTTTGTGTAAAGATAGCGTTGGTAGGCTGAGCTTAGGTAGAATTTTTGATAGTTTATATCATAGATCCCACCATCATTTTTCTTAGTTCCAGGTAGAGGGAGGCCTTTTTGATACTCAGTGCTTATATAAAAGTTTCCTCCAAATAGTCTAGTTGAAAACTCTATACCTAGGTTTATGGCTGTGTAAATTCCACTAGATTCATTAAGTCTTACATTTGCTATAGTATTTAGACTATCTCTTAGATTTAGTGAAGTATAAAGTGAGAGTTTGGAGAACTGATCTCTAAAAATCACTCTTTTTATCATAAGCGAGTGTCTTGATATGACATTTTTGTTTATAAAACTTCCAGCATTACCACTTAGTGTAGCACTAGTCCCACTATACTGAAATGAATACAAAAAAGACCACTTAGATATAGGAAAGCCATAGTTTACAAAGAAGGTGTTTTCTTTGTACTTGTTGCTATCAGTGATTATCCTATAGATGTAGTAGGCAGTAAGTTTGTCATTTATATGCAAGAAGTTATTTTGTGAGTAGCTAAGTCCAAGTCTGTTTTGACCGTGATTTTTTAGGGCGTTGTTGTTGTAGTCAAGTGAGGCATTAAAATACTTTGGTTTACCTGTAAAGATGATATCTGAGTAGTTTTCTTTGTTGCTTGCAACTATGCTAGAAGTGATGTTAGGAAAGGCTATGCTTAAGTTTTCTATACTTTGGTCTAAGTCATAGAGATTAAAAATTTTACCTTTTTTTAAAGGGGAGCCTAGAATGGTTTCTAAGTCATTTCTAACGCCATTTAATACCACTTTATCTACATAGCCATACTTTACTTCTAGAGTTAGGATTCCATCTTTTTCATCTATGCTTTTAATAGTGACTAAAGTAGTGCTATAGCCTTTAGCTAAGTAGGCGTTATTTAAAGTGATGATTATTTGATAGATGTCATTTAAAGTTAGGTTTTTGTTAGTGTAGTCTTTATTTATCTCTTTAAGTTTGTAGTTTTTGTGCTTACTATCTAATAGTTTTATAGTTTTAAAAACATAGAGTTTTTGAGGTGTTATGCCTCCTTTGCTAGATTCTAACTTTGGAGGGGAGGCTTTTTTTTCTACATTATCTAACTCAGTATTTACATAGTTATTTCTTTCTTGCTTTTGAAGTAAGTCTAGATTTCTTACACTGTTATTAGCCCCCTCTAAAGCACTAGCATAAGCACTTAAAGTTAGGAGCAAAACTAAGGTTTGTTTTAAAAACTTACTCATATCTAGCTTTTAAAAACTACTTAGAGCTATCTTCATCTAAAGAGAAAGATTTATCATCTGATGAGGTAGTGCTTAAAGAAAAGCTAGATTGTTTACTTAAAGCACTTTTAAAACTATCATTACTACTTATGTGACTTTTAGCTGTGATAAAGCTAGGAGTTTTAGTGCTTAAGGCCACATTTTTGAAAGGCTTTTTATAGCTTTCTAACTCTTTTAGATAAGGGCTTTCATAGTTAAAGTCTTCAAGTATAGATAGGTTTGAAGGAAGTGGTTTAAGATTACCTTTTTGTTTGATTAGCTCACTTTGGAAAGCAGAGTGATTAACACTTAAGTTTACAAAGTTGCCTATCTTAGCACTTAGTCTTTCTCCAGCTTCATAGGCTTCAGCTTCTAGTGGCTGAGTTTTATATAGCACTCTATCTTGGGCAAATTTTGCTGGGTCTGCAAAGTAGAGGTAAAAGTTAGATTGAAGTACATCAGCCCAAGCCTTAGAATCTCCACTTAAGTTGTTTTTATTAGCAACTATATCGTTTTGTAGTTTGTGAGTCATCTCGTGGAATCCTATATCCACTGCTTTTTCACTCATGTTGCTAGTAGTAAATCTATAGCCTTGTATAAAGTTATTATTAGGTACATTTAGTATGCCTTTTGTAAATTTAAAACTAGTAGGCTTAGTTTGTGCGCCATAAAAAGCCATCATAGCATGTCCTGTATTACCAACTTCTGGATACTGTGAGTTTTCCATACCTTTTATCCCAGAAGTCTTTATAGCATCAGTATAAGCTATGCTTATATCACTCATAACTTGCTTGAAGTTATCTACATTCATCAAGTCTTTGTTTAAGTTGGCCATATAAGTGCTATTACTAGTGTAGCTATTAAAGGCTTTATCTTGTATGTCTCTTATAGTCTTTGTGTGATTAGGAATGCTTGTTTCTCTAGAAGTGCCTAAGTCTTTATGTATTAAACCAACCATTTCTTTTGCAAAGTTGTTATCGTTTCTTTGATAAAGCGTAGAGTATGAGTTGTTAACACCACTAAAAAGCATATCGCCAACTTGATCTAGATTTATCTCTCCTTTAGTAAAACCTTCTTTTACACCACCTAGCCAGTCTCTAATATCTTGTTTATCAGAATCTGAAAACTTACCATTGCGTATATTATTAAAAGGTACTCTTGGTTTCAAACTAGGAAGGTTAGTAAGACTAGGCTTAGTGCTTCTATCTATACTAGGAGGGTTTAGTGGTCTTAGCCACTGTTTTATTAACACCATTTCTTTTAGCATCTTAGAGTTATTGACTGATAAATTATTTGTAGTCTTTGGATCATTAGGCGCAAAGTTTGGTTTTTGTGGTTCTTCGCTATAGCTTATATGAAGAGTTTGTTTTAAAGGACCTTCATCTTCACTCTCGCTTTCACTACTTGAAGAGCCATCACTTAAAGTATTGCCTCTTAAGTCATCCATACTAGCTACACCTAGGTTAGTATCCATCACATCTTTATAGTAGTCTAATACTTTAGAGGCGTTAGTGTAGGCTTCTTTTTCTAGAGCTTGAGATTCATATCTTTTGATATTTTCATCTCTATCTCCTGCTTCATGCCCACCATCAAAGTAGTACTCAGCGTTTGCTTTTAGAATCTTTCCTACATTTGCCACGTTAGGACTTAAAGAATCTATATTTTCTATAACACCTGCTTGAAACTTGTGAATAAGCTCATGGAAGCCAGATTCTAAAGCGTTATCTTTTGCTTTTTGTGCGTTTGGTTCAAAAGTGAACTCAGAAGTATAAGTCTTTGGAACTGTTAGTTCATTAGTCTTATGGTTAAAAGAGATAGTATCTGCGCTTATGCTATTTTTAACATTAGGAGTTGTAGTTTTTATGCCATTAGCATTCATAGCATCACTAAAAGCCCCTGCCATCTCTCCTAATAAAGGCTTATAGTTGTCTAATAATCTATAGTCTTTTTCACTTAAAGCATCTATATTAGGACTTAAAGCAAGGTTTTCAACCGCATCAGCTGAGACGTTATGAAGTAAGGATTTATACTCGCTAACTTGAGGGTCATTAGTAGCTAGCATAGTCCCAAAAGGGGTAAATATATGCTTATTAGCCTCTAGTTTTATAACATCACCAAGTAGGGATTTTTTAGAGTTTAAACTAGCTTTAGAGTTTAGTAAACCACCTTCTATTAAGTTAGACTTTTCTTCAAGACTTAAAGTATCAAAGCCTTTTCCAACTTGCTTTATGAAATTAAGCGTATCTAGGGCATCTCCTATACTTGTAGTCTTGTAGGTATTAGGAAGGGCTGCTTTTAAAGGGAGGGAAGGAGCTAGGTTTTGCACGCTTGGCTTAGTGCTTCTATCTACACTAGGTTTAAAATCTTCTTTTTTAGAATCTTGTGGGTTTTTAAGATCATTAGGCGCAAAGTTTGGCTTTTGTGGTTCTTCGCTATATTTTAGTACTAAAGTTTCTTTAAGCTTTGTATCTCTAGTTGCATCTTTGGAGCTTGAAGCACTAGGGTTTTTTAAAGCATCCATAACCATAGTTGAAAGCTTACCTCCAACTTTATAGGCTTCATCTTCAACAGGTTGTCTTTTATAAAGTCTATCATCATATGTATACATGCTAAGGTTAGAATAAAGAACATTTATCCATCCTCTAGCTTCTCCATTAAACTTATCTTGGTTTTCACCTAAGTCATGTTGAAGTTTATGTGTCATCTCATGAAAGGCACTATCTAGTATGGTTTTTTTCTCACCATGAAGCTTGTTTTCTAGGGCATATCTTGTATGAAAGTCATCTGGCATATTAATATACTCATCATCATCTTTTTTCAAAAACGCAAAGTCTTCATCACCATCATTAGTAATGCTTGGTACTTTAGAATCTTTTATACCATGATCTCTAATAGACTTAGTGTAGGCCTGGGCTACGTCATTTACTACAGCTTTGGCGTTAGCATATTTTGAAAGATCTTTGTTTAGATTAGCTAGATTATCCTTGCTTGCTAGGTAGTTTTTATAAGCACCATAATGTATATCATTAGTTAGGGCTTCATAGTCTTTTGCGTTTTTGCTTTTATCCTTCCATAGGTTTAAATAGACTTGTTTTACTGCGTGATTGATTAAGTTTTCATCATCTATTTGTATCTCTCCAGACTTAGTATTAACTATACCTGTCATGATATCGCCAATTTGCTCTACGTTTAAATCCTTGCTTTTTATAGCTCCTTCAACTCGGCTAAATAAGTCTTTGATATCAGCCTTATCGCTATTAGATTGAAGTTCTTTGCTATCTTGCTTGATATTTTTAGGAGGTAAGGAAGGAGGGTTGCTTATATCAACTACAGGCTTTAGTGTTCTATCTACACTAGGTTTAAAATCTTCTTTTTTAGAATCTTGTGAGCTTTTAGGATCATTAGGTGCAAAGTTTAAAGCTTGTGGCTCTTCAGAGTAGTGTAAGTGAAGTGTTTCTTGTAAGTCATTACTTACTCCGCTAGCTAGATCTAGTTTTGTGGCTTCATTATTAGTACCTAAAAATTCTTTTTTTAATTTATTAGAGATGTAGTTCTCTCTACCATAGGCATCATTTTCCATCAAGTTAGTAGGATAAAAATACTCTTCTTTAAAGTTGTATAAATCTTTAGCATTTTTAAACATCTTTCTATCTTTGTTTATGTTTAAGTTCTTTGCTATGTCTTTGTTGTCTATTAATTTAGTTTGTTCTTGATGGGTTAGTTCATGATAAAGGACACTTACTTTATCTAAGAAAGGGCTTCCAGTTTTTATAAACTCACTTTCTTGTGGCAAAGCATTTAGAGCTATTACATCACTATGTGCATCTATCTTATTGCTTGAGCTATCTAGCTCTCCATATTCTTCTAATAGCTTTTTAGAATCTTTAGCAGGCTTATATACTCCATAATGTCCTTCATCCATTATCTCTTGTATAACTTTTGTAGGATTTGGATTTATACCAGTTAGAGTTTTAAAGTGTTCTTGCCTAAGGCTTGCTATAGTGTTTAATACATCAGTTTCTTTTGATAAGTCTCTTTTGCCTTCTTTTTCCATTGCCAGTATGGAAGATATATCATCTTTAAGCTTTGGGTTTTCTCTTATGCTTTTTACAAAGCTTTTATCAACCAAACGCTCTAAGTTTCTATAATCATCACTATGATTTAGTAGGGTGGATAGTTTGCTAACTACCGCAAAGTCTGATTTTCCTAGATTTTTACCTTCGCTTTCTCTTGCTTTTTTTTCATCTCTAAAGTTTTTTAGTCCATAAAGTAAGTCATCTTGAGAGAAAGTTGAAACATCCATACCTCCAAGTTTTTTGTTTGTATAGTAGTTCATCTCTTGGTTATCTACTTCATCAATATTTGCCTTAAGTGGATTTGCATATTTTTCTTCTAAGCTTCTTTTAGCACTTTCTTTTTTAGAATCTTTTGAGCTTTTAGGATCATTAGGTGCAAAGTTTAAAGCTTGTGGCTCTTCAGAGTAGTGTAAGTGAAGTGTTTCTACTAGGGGAGAGTTTGTACTAGTGCTTTCTAAAGGACTATCTTCTTTAAGACCTCTTTCATCATAAAACTTAGCTAGGTTTTTATCATCTACTTTTTTAGTGTTAAACACCTTGCTTAGTTTTTGTAAGGCGCTTTGTTTTTGTGGACTAGTAGCAAGATCATCTTTTAGGCCTTTGCTTAGGTTTGGATACTTATCTTTTAAGATTCTTTCAAAGTTATCACCAGTTGTAAAAGATTCTTTTTCAACAGGTTGGTTTGTGTATATCTCTCTTCCATAGTTTGAAGAAAAGTAGTTGTTGTTATCAGAGTTTAGTGCATATATGCTATGTGCAGCAAGTACATTTGTAGGCAGCTTATCCTTATCTTTATTAAATACATCTTGCCTTCCATGAGTTAGTTCATGTAGTGCAACATTTGCTAGTCTTATAGGGTGTACATCAGCTTTGTTAGTTATAGCTAAGACATTAGTCTCTCCACTTGATGAGTAAGCACCAAGTTGCTTCATATCATCCCTTATGACCACTTGAGCTTTGATACCACTTAGCCCTTTATCTTGTAAGACTTTTGAGTACTCACTCTCTATAACTTTTACTAGGCCTCTTTTGTTATCTTTGCTAGAAAGATCAGCTTTTAGATAGCTTTCAAAGTTAGGATTATTTAGGATTTTATCAGTCACTTCTTTTGTTATATCATCTGTAAAGTTTTTATAACCTTCATAACCATTATATTTTTCTAAGTTTTTGCCTACGTTTGCTACTACCTTACCAAACTCTTTTTTAGTTTGACCTTCATTAGCCCTAAGGTTTTGATAGATTTTATTGTTAGCTATACCTTGTAAAAGATCACTTACATCACTTATATCTTTTATATTTTCTACGCCAGCATTAGCCCTTTTAAGTAAGTCATCAATATCTTTTTTATCCCCTTGGCTTGGTAGCTTTTTGCTAGTATCAAGGCTATCTTTTGAAGGAAGTCTTGGAGGGTTACTTACATCAACTACAGGTTTTAGTGTCCTATCTATATCTGGTTTAGTAGTATCTAGTGAAGGGCTTTGTAAGTTAGTTAGGTCTTGTTTGGTTGCTTCTTTATAGGTATCAGCTTTTAAAGTTAGTCTATCAGCCATATCTTGGGCTAGAGTATGAGGCTGTTTAAATAAGTCTTGATACTTAGTATCTAGTAGGCGGCTAAGTTTTGCTTCTTCTATAAAGGCTTCTGCTTCTATAGGTTGGTTAGCATAAAGTGAGTATCCAACCTCTTTAGGGTCTGCATAGTTGTTTTGGTTTACATTTAGTATGCTTACAAAATCTTTTGTGTCTTTATCATACTTTTGCATATTAGTATGAAGCTTCATATTATCTTGTCTTGCATGAGTTGTCTCATGAAAGATAGTGCCAGTTAGCGCCTTAGCATCTCTAATGTGAGCATCTTTGATAAAAATCTTATTTAGATGTGGTACGTACTGATTAGAACTACCACCTACTTCTATTTTTGGTTGATAAAAGGCAATGTTATGTTGTTTACAAGTATCTGCATAGCTACATATGATGGCATTTCCTAAGGCTTCTACGTTTTTATTATCACTTAGATCAGATTTTGCATACTTTGCATAGTCTTTGTTGTTTACAAGATTATTTGTTGCGTCATTAAAAAACTTATCTGAAAACTCATTATATTTCTTAATGCCTTTTAAGTCTTCCCTACTAGTAAAAAGTTTAGGTGTTAATCTATCATATAAAGAGCCTATAGCCACTCCAGTTTGTAAGTAGTCTTCCTTAAAGGCTTTTTTATAAGTTGGGGTAGAAGTTACTGCTTGAAGCAAGGTGTTTGCATCACTAAGTTTTGTTAAATCCCCTAAGTTATCACTTATATGTTGGATGGAATCCATAACATCTTCTATATCACCTTGAGTTATCTTAGTTTCAGGCTGTGTTATAGGCTTTCTTTCTAGTGGTGCTGGGACATAGTTTATGCTTGCTGTATCTGTTGTGGTATAGCTTTCTTTAGTAGTATCTAGGTTGTTATTAGTTGTGTCATAAGAGTGTTTTGTGACTTTAGCTTTTAGCTTTTTAAAAGCAGACTTGAAGGGATTAGTCTTTTTTATGCCCCCTTTAGTTAGACTTGCTTGAATTAAGCCTGCTTGATCTTGGCTTATTTCATTTAGATTAGCTTTGCTTGAAGTTGCTAGTGTGTCTATTTTAGTGGAGATTTCTTTTTTAGATTCTAAGTCTTTTGGTTTTTTAGGAGCAAAAAGAAGACTTTCATTCTTAGGACTTATTTCCTTATAACTATCAGCCTTTGCTACTAGGTTATTAGCAAGCACACTTGCTAGGGCTATAGAATCTGTTTTATCTGTAGAGTTTGGTGTTGCTAGGTTAGAGTTTGGCTTTTTGTTACTAAAGTGATTTTTTAAGCCTTTTAGCATATCAGTGCTTAGGCTTGCATTCATACTACCACCAGCCCATGAGCTATCTTTTAATGTAGTTGTATCTGTAACATCATGGTTTATATCTGCATCTTTGCCATTTAGTTTGATATTAGCCGCGCTTAAGACTTTGCCATCTATTGCTACATGATCATTTATATTTATATCTGCACCAAAGTTATGTTCATTACCACTGCCTGCTGTGCCACCAGATATATTAACTAAAGCGCCATCACTATGATTGTAGATATCTAAGTCTTTATGTTTTAAGTTTCCACCTAGTTTTAAATTCCCATTTTTAGCGCTTAAAGTAGCCCCACTTAAAGCTATATCATTACTAACCTTACCACTAATGCCTTCACTTGCAAAAAGTCCACTTTGCTTTCCTACTAGAGAAGAGTCTTTGGTGTTATACCCAAAACCAAGATTGCCTGAAGCAGCGCCTATAACTATAGTATTAGTAGAAAGCCCAACAGATACATCACCTCCAGCGTTTAAACTAAAGCCTGTGCTATTAGTTTTATCTAGCAAGGAGCTAACATTTAAATCTTTGCCTATGTTTAAGTTTATGTTTTTAGCAGTTGCATTTACACCTTGTAAGTTTGTGTCTTTGCCAGATTCTAAGCTTAAAGTGTTTTTTGCATCAAGTTTGGCATTAGTATAGTTTGTGCTATCTTCTTTGTTATAAGAACCATTAATGCTGCCACCAACTCCAACATTAGTATGCCCTCCTTCAAGGGCGTTATATCCAGCAGTTTCACTTAGTCTTGCTTCAGCACCAAAGGAGTAGCCAAGATTAGTGTTTTGAGACTTTAAAGCATTTATATTGATATTATCTTTTGCTTTTAGGGCTATGTTATTAGCTTCAAGATTTATACCATTTAGATTAAGATCGCCTTTATTAGCGCTTAAGCTAAGATTATTACCTGCTTTTAAAAGGCCACCTACTTCTTTTTTAGAGCTACTTTGTGCTTTGTTATATGTAAAACCTAGGCTTTGTATGCTATCTTGACTAGCTAAGTCGCCTAAGATCATATTTGCAGCATTACTTGCAACTTGACCTGCAACTATGCCAGCGTTTAGATTTTTACCACTAGAGACATTGTTTGCATCACTTGCTATTTGATTAGTAAGACTTGCTAGGTTGCTAGTAGTATTAAAGCTTTGCTTAGCATAGATTGAAAAGCCTTCAGTACTAGTTTTACTTAAGTCTACTGCCTTTGTGGAATCTAGTTTGCCAGCATTTATAGCAAGGTTATTTTTAGATTCTATATTAACCCCACCTATATCAGCCCTATCTTTTGCATTTATATTTACATTATCACCTTTTATGTTTGAGAGGGTATGTTTAGTTTCTTGTGCGCTAGTTTTTTGGTTAGCAAACTCTAGGCCGATGCTTGCACTAGCTAGGGCATCAGAGTTCATAGTGCCATTTATATTGCTAGTATTAGGATTAGGATTAAAGGTATTTGTACTAGCAGTATTAGCATTAGTGGCTGTGTTAAATGAAGCACTTGCAGAGTTACCAGCTAGGCCAGCAGCTACTTCTCCAACTAGTCCAAAGCTATCACTAGTTGTAGTTTTTTTACTTTTATTAACTCCAGCTTTAAAGTTTATATCTTTTGCTTCTAGATTAGTTTGCTTTCCTTCTAGATTACTTCCAGTTATGTTTATATCTTTACTAGCATTTATAGCTAGGTTATTAGCTTTTAAATTTGAAGCACTGCTTAAGTCTTCATCTAACTTAGTAGCTACTTTGCTATAACCTAGGATTTGTGCATTTTCATTAGTAGCGTTTTGGGTGAGAGTAGAGCTACTATCTCTTATATCTACTTTTTTACTTGCTAGGGCTAGGGTGTTTTTAGCTTCAACATCACTTCCTTTTATATCTAGTGAGTTTTTGGCTTTAAGCACTACATCTCCAAGGCCTGCTACGTTGCTACCTTGAGATGTAGAAGTTTTGGTATTAGTAGTGGCTACATGGTTAACTTCTAGCATATGTGTGCTTTGATTAATCCCTGCAAAGTAAGAGTTAGTAAACTCATCTACTTTCTTTTTAGCATCACTTATAGCTATCTTATCAGCCTCTAAGGACAAGGCTCCATCTTTGTTAGTGCCTATTAGGTTAGAGCCTTTTAGGTTTATAGAATCTTTTGCAAGTACTGCTAGATTCCCACCACTTATATTAGAACTTAAGATGTTGTTAGTAAGAGTGCTAGTTGTAATCTTAGTGCCATTTATATCTTTTTGTTCAAAGTTAGATTCTATAGAGTTGGCATTTTTTATATTGATATTGCCATTTTTAGAGGCTAAAAGCACACTTGAGTTAGGGCTTAAGGCTTTTATATCACTATTAGTTATATCTAAGTCTTTATCTGTGATGATGTTAATTGCCTTAGTTGCAGATAGTTTAGATTTCATTAAAGAGTTTAGATTCCCACTATCATCTATGCCTAACTTGGTAGATATAAGGGCTTTTTTTGCAGTTATATTTATAGAGTTAGCTTCTAAGTTAGAGCTTATATTATTAAAACTATCAGTGTTTAAAGCTATCTCATCTTTAGCCTTTAAGTTTCCATAGTAGTTATCTATGCCATTACTTTCTACTCTTAGGCTTTTGTTAGCAACTATGCTTGAGAGGTTACTTGGGAGGTTAGAGTTATCTGCTAGAGTTTGTTTTGTTAGATAAAGCTTAGGAGTTAGGATATCTTTCCCATCTATCTTAGTATAGACATACCATATAAGATTTTGCTTTAAGTTATCTACTTGGGTTTGAGTAAGTGGGCTGCCTACTTTTAAACCAAGCTCTTTACTGCTAGATACTCCATTATCGATTAAAGATTTTATCTCTCCTTCACTTAAGTCCATGTTGTTTTTAAGTTGAGCGTTTAAAGAAGCACTAAGTAAGGCATGTTCATAGTAGGCATCGCCTATAACAGTTATAGGTTTTTTGCTATCAAAGCCTATTTGGTTAAAAAAGTACTGTGAGCCATAAAACTTAGACATATCTATATAGTCTAGGTTAGTTTCAACATAGTAGGTGACTTTTTGATTAAACCTAGAAGTTTTTAAGGCAGCAGCTATTATGCTAGTGGCATCTTGTAAGCTAGTGTTTTTATCTTCACTTAGACTAGGCTTACTAAGATTTGAGTTAGTATCTAAAGTGGTTTTAGAATCTTTAATGCTAACATTTGTAGCAAGAGGCTTTAAAGAGATAGTTTGCACTAAGTTTTCTTGAGGGTTTTGTGAGTTTGAAACTAAGGTATTAGTAGTACTTAGATCTTTTATAGAAGTAGAGTTTGTATCTAAGATTTTAGGATCTTTAGTGCTAGAGGCACTTAGATTTTTATTAATACTAAAGATTTTAGAATCTTTTGCCAGGCTTAAAGGATCCTTGCTTATATCACTTGTTAGATCTATAGGTTTGGCACTACTTATAGCAGTTGCTATGTTGCTATTTTTAGAAGCTATATCAGTTTGGTTTGTTATGTTGTTGCCTATTAAGGTTACATCGCTATTACCTTGTACTTTTGCACTTTGGTTAGATGTAAAGACTAAATTAGCATCATTATTCCAAGTTTCAGGTTTTGGGATAAATCTATCTTTAGCGTAGTTAGGTCCTAAAAGTAGTGAAAAGTACTTATCTAGGTCTGCATTTTGAGCGGCTGCATTTTTTAGTGCGTTCCAAGAAGATTCTTTTTGGTGGTCTTTTATATTAGCAGTTGCAAAATACTTTAAGATATTTAAAAGATTTTCTCCATTTCTAAAGTAGTGAGCGCTATTAGTTTTTAAGCTTCCTAGGTGTTCAGATAGATCAAAACCCCCATCACTCCTAGCAGTGCTTAAGATAGTATCTATGTTTAGCTTAGTTACTGGAGTTTCATTATTTAAGTTGCCAACTGAGGTTAGATTCCCCTTAGCTATTATTAGCGATAAGATGTTATCTATAGTTGCGCTTTTATCTTGACTAGTTGTGTTTATGTTTAAGTTGCCATCAGACTTTATGACTGATTGCTTGATGTTTGTTTCATAAGAGTAGTTAGGAAGTTGTAATATAACCCCACTATCCCAAGTCTTTCCTAGTGTATCTCCATAGTTTGCATACCCTATCCCTGTTATAGAAGTGTTTACTGGTGAGATTACTATCTTGCCATTAAGGTCTGAGATGTTTTGTAGCTTTTTAGATTCTATAGATAGATTATTATGCGCATAGATTTGGTTTTTGTTAATTAAGCTAGCACTACTTAGGCTCATATCTTTAAGACTTTCTAAGTTTCCAGTGTTAGTTAAAGAAGTAAGTGCTTTTATATTTAAGTTATCTCCACTCCAAAGATAACCACTATTTGTGATATTTTGCGCACTTAAATTAATAGACTTCCCACTTGCTAAAAGTGAGTTTTGATTTTGCAAATCTCCAGTTGTATTTATATCTATACTTCCAGCATTTTGATAATCACTAGTTATTAAAACATTGCCTTTAGCATTAAAAGCTAGTTTATTTCCAGCATAAAGCTTGCCAAGCTTATCATTTAAGACTACTTGCGTGTCTTTGCTAGTAGTAGATATATTTAGTGCATCTTGTGCGACTATGCTTCCATAGTAGTTACCAAGTATGTCAAAAGATGCTGAAGCGCCTTTTAGCGTTAAGTCTATGTCATTAGCTAGTATGCTGCCTTTGTTAGTTAAGTTATTAGCTATTAGGTTTGCTAAGTTTTTAGATTTTATAGTGCCAGTGTTGTTTATGTAGGTGTTAGAAGTTAAAAGGGCATTAGTTGCATTTATAGTTTTAGTGTTGTTAATGGAGTTTGCTTTAATGCCTAAAGTAGTAGCTAAGATCTGACCGCTATTATTAATGTCGTTTCCTTGCAGTTCTAACTTACTGCTAGCTAGGATATCTTTAGTATTAGTTATATTGCCACTAGATTTTATGGTTATAGTATCTGCTTGCAAAGTCCCATCTTGACTAAGACTACTTGCTTGTACATTTAAAGTCCTACTAGAAAGAATCTTCCCAGCATTACTAGCATCTCCACCTTGCAAGCTTAAAGTAGTTTGCGCGCTCAAGTTGCCAGTGTTTGTAAGTGAAGTATAGGTTGCATCTAGATTATCTTTAGCAAACATACTACCTTGGTTTTGCAAGCTAGCAGCACTTAAATTTAAAGTTGTAGCATCTATGTTTCCTAAGTTATTTAAAGCATTAGCTGCAGTTATGCTTATAGCCTCTCCACTTAGGTAGGCACTTATAGGACTTGTAGTATCTTTAAGACCTAGTTTTAGGGCTGTGGCAGGATCAAAACTAGCCTCATTGCTAAAGTTTTTACTATTTAGACTTAGTGTGTCTCCTTTTATAAGACCGCTATTAGTTATATCTCCTTTTGCATTTAAGCTTACAGACTTTCCAGATATGTATTTAGTTTGCAAACTAGCAGCGTCTACTTTTATAGACTGTGCGGCTTGCAGGGCATTAAGCTTTAAGTTGTTGTCTGTGCTTATAGATACATTTCCAGCTTTGCTAACTATAGTGTCTGTGTTTAGCGTGCTTGCTTTTAAGTTTATATCCTTACTTGCTTGTAAGTAGTTGGTATTTAGGCTATTAGCATTTATGGTTATAAAATCACTACTTATATCACTAGCGTTTATATCTTGTGTATTTAAAGTAGTATCTTTAGCAGCCTTAGTGCTTGCTAGTTTTAGATTACTAGCTTTTATATTTAGACTTCCTTCTTGGCTTAAAAGGTTGTTTGCGTTTATATCTTTAGTTGAGCTTAGTGTTATATCTTTGCTAGCTTGTATATCTTTAGTGCTTAACTTCCCACCTGCACTAAGTGCTATGCTTCCTTTAGTGCTTAGTAAACTATTAGCTTCTAAGCTATTAGTAGTGTTTATGGTTAGGTCATCTTGCGAGCTAAGTAGGTTTGAGTTAGTTAGGCTGCTTGCATTTATACTTAGCAAATTTTTGCTTAGTATATCTTGACTTGTGATGCTACCTTTAGCATTTAAAGATGCAGCAAGACTTGCTTGAAGTGTTTTTAAGTCTAGGTTTTGTTGTGAGTTAAGAGTGATACTTCCTTCTTTGCTTAATATACTATTAGCTAGTAAGTCATCTTGTGAGTTTAATGTTATATCTTTGCTAGCTTGAAAGTTTTCACCCTTTAAACTTCCTTGCCCAGTTATAGTGATAGCACCTTTTGTGCTTAGCAAGTTGTTAGTGCTTATATCACTAGTTGCATTTAAATTGATATCTTTAGAAGCTTCTATAAAGTTAGTGTTATCTAGCTTGTTAGCTTTTATATTTATAGCACCTTCTTTGCTTAGCAAGCTTTGGGAGTTTAAATCTCTTTTAGCGTTTAAAGTAAGTGCGTTTTTGGCTTGTGCGTTTGCTAGAGTTAGGTTACTAGCATCAAGGTTGATGTCTTCTGTATCGCTTAAGATATTATTAAGCTTTGCATCACCTGTTAGATTTAAAGTTATATTTTTGCTAGCTTCTATTAAGTCTTTATTACTTAAACTTCCCTTTGTAGTAGCCTTAATGTTTCCTTTAGTGCTTAGTAAGTTGTTAGTCTCTACATTATTAGCTTTTAGATTTATATCGTTAAAAGCCTTTATTAGATCACTATTTAAGTCATTAGATTCTATATTTATAGAATCTTGCTTACTAAGTAGACTTTTAGCGTTTATGTTGCCTTCAGCGTTTAAAATAAGTGCGTTTTTGGCTTGTGCGTTTGCTAGGGTTGTATCTTTAGATGAAGCAAGTTTTATATCCCCAGTTTGACTAAGTATATTATTAAGCCCTAAGTTGGAGTTAGAATCTAAAGTTATATCTTTAGAGGCTTGGATGATATCTTTGTTGTTTAGATCTTTATCTGCACTAAGTAGCACACTGCCAGTAGTACTTAAGATGGTATTAGTATCTATCCTATCTTCTGAGCTAAGGCTTATATCATTCTTTGCTTGCAGTGCGTTTGTATTAGCCAAAAGGCCCTTAGCTTTTAGATTTATAGCACCTTCAGTGCTTAATATATTAGTAGTGTTTATATTAGCTTTTGAAGTTATATCTATGTTGTTATTAGCCTCTATTAAATTACTACTTAGATTATTAGAAGTTATATTTATAGAATCCTTACTAAGCAAACTATTTGCTGTTATATCTTTTATAGCATTGAAAGTAAGTGCGTTTTTAGCTTGTGCATTTGCTAAGCTTAGGCTAGCTTGTGAGTTAAGATTAAGGCTTCCTTCTTGACTTAGGACATTATTTAAAGTTGTATCTTTGGTTGAAGTTAGGTTTATATTTTGTGCAGCTTGGATAAGGTCTTTGTTAGTAAGTATGTTACCACTTAAAGAGATAGCACCTTCAGTGCTTAATATATTAGTAGTGTTTATATTAGCTTTTGAAGTTATATCTATGTTGTTATTAGCCTCTATTAAATTACTACTTAGATTATTAGAAGTTATATTTATAGAATCTTTACTAAGCAAACTATTTGCTGTTATATCGCTTGTGGCGTTTAAAGTAAGTGCGTTTTTAGATTCTAAATCTCCTAAGTTTAGATTTTTTGCTTGTAAGGATATGCCAGCATCTTGACTTAAGATACTAGTAGCTTTTAAGCTCTCTGTGGTTTTTAAAGATACATCTTTTAAAGCTTGCACCTTATCTAAAGAAGCAGTTGTTGCATCTACTTTTATAGCACCACCTTGAGAGTAAAGGCTAGAGTTAAGCAAGCTATCAGCCTTGATATTTACATCTTGACTTGAGGCTATATCTTTAGCATCTACTTTAATCCCAGCTAGAGTTATACTTCCGCTATCAGCTTTTATGGAATCTAAATCTAAATCTTTACTTGAGTTTATATCTACACTGCCACCACTTACTGCTACTTTATCTGCTTTAAAGCCTTTAGTTGTTGCTTTTAAGCTTCCACTAGCTACTAGGGTGTCATCTATGCTAGTTTGGTTGCTATTTAGATTAAGATCTTTACTTACTACTATGGCTTTTTTTATGGTGGTGTCTTTTGAAGTGATATCAAGACCATCATTAGCATATACTAGATTAGATTCTAAGTTTTTAGTTTTTAAGGTGACTTTGCTAGCTTCTGAGGCTACTAGGTTTAGCTTAGCATCTCCTTTAGATTCTAGATTAACATTGCCTTTTTCACTTACTGCGTTGTTTAACTCTAGACTTCCTTGTGCTAAGACTTCTAAGTCATGTAAACTTTTTATGCTTCCTTTATGCCTTACTCCAACGCCATCTTCTGTGCTTATAAACTTTATCCTATCTGCATACATTGAGCCTAGCGCGCTTCCATCTATGCCATAAAGTGGCTTGTCTTGATTTGTGTTTTTAGATTCTATAATTTGAGGATTGGCAAGATCTTTAGTTGAGACTGTATTAAGCCCGGCTATTAGGTTGATATTTGGTCGTTTGTCTGGGTTTAAAGGCACTATATTCCCAGCCAAACTCATACCTCTAGCTATGATGTTAAAGTAGTTGCCACTTACACCTATACCTTTTTCTAAGATCTTTATTTGACCGCTGCCTCTTATGGCTATGTTATTAGCTTCTATCTGGCCTGTTGTAAGCGTTATGCCATTAGCGTTTATAAAACTAGCTCCATTTACTACTATGCCATTTTCATTAGCAAAGATTAGATCTGCGCTTTTACCAAAGACTTCAACTGAACCATTAATATTTGAAGGATTAGGGCCATTAACTTCTGTGATGATTAGCCTAGCGTTTTGTGTAAGGTTTGGATTTTTAGTTACAAAGCCTCCAGTTTGTGAGACGCCATTACTCTTACTGTTATTTAAGATAACTGCACTATTAACATCAAAAGAAGAGTAGTTGTTGTGAGAGATTCCATCTTTTGGATTAGCTATATTTACTACATCAGTTCCATTAGCTGAAGTGCTCATAGAGGCATTTCTTGGGGCGATATTGTTTCTAACTCTTAAGTCAGCAGCCTGGCTTCCTGGTATCATAGATGAGACAGAGACTAGGACTGATAAGATTTGTTTTATTTTTTCGATTTTCAGCTTAGTTCCTTAAAAAAGGGCAAACACTTAACCTTAAAAGTTTAGATATACCCTTTTATGCGCACCCATTCTAGCACTAATGACTTAGTTAATGTTTGTCCAAGAAGTATCTTTATCCCTTCAAGAAGCCTATATATAGGCACTTAAGGCATGCTTTTTAACTTATAGAGGAGTTGATGCATTTTTTAGTTTATTAAAGGATTTATTCAAAATCTTGCCTTATAGATAAGTTTTAATTTACATTAGGTTATATTTTTATGCTGTTAGTTGTACTAGGTGGAGTTAAGTTTTTATATTATACGTTTAGGCCTATATTATTGTTAGTTTGATGTTTGTTTGAGTTTAGTAAGTGATATTTCTACTTCAAAAAAATGCTAGTTTAACTTTTAAGAGGTTGTAATAACTAAGTGTTAGGAAACTTTTAACATAATGTATGCCCAACTTTAAACATAAAAAGGAATATCAATGAGCGAGCAAACACTAAATGGCAAGCATGCAAAAAGCCTAGCTAAGCCAGTTTATATAGATAATCTTGACCCAAAAGACTATGTGATAATAGATGTCAGAGGCAAGGATGAATATGATGATGTGCATATAAAAGGGGCTATAAACTTAGATGAGATGGATGATATAGAATCTAAAGTAAAAAGCACTAAAGACAAAAAGGTTTTAATCCAGTGTAGACGTGGTGGCAGGGCTGCAAAAGTTGGCACTCACCTAGTTGAAAAAGGCTATGATGTTTACTACTTTGATGATCTTTTTAGTAAGTTTTATGATAGGGATAACATCACTTTAGAGGGAAAGAATATTGATTCTTTAAGGAATCTAAGTTATTAAAAATTAGGGGTAGTTGGTTAAAAAATGCAAGAAAATGAAAAAAGTAGCGATGAGGTTTTAGAGTATCGCATAAATGTAGAAGGCATGACCTGTGCGGCATGCCAAGCCTCAATAGAGAAGTCTTTAAAGCGTAAGAAGTACGTAAAAGATGCGGAAGTATTTTTATTAACTAACTCTGCGGCTTTAAAGCTTGATGTAACAGAAAACGCAAATGCACTAGAAGATACGTTAAAAACGATAGAAAAGCTTGGATATAAAGCATCTTTAAAAGAAGACAAAAAAGAAGAAGTAAGCAAAACGCAAGCTTTAAAAACAGATTCCAAAACAAAGTCACAAGCCTTAGATGCTAGTAATTATGAAAATCTTCCTTTTTGGTTTAAGTTTAATAACCTTTTTAACACCAAACAAAAGTTGATCCTAAGTGTGATACTTACTATAGTTATAGTTTATATCTCCATGCTTCATGAGATGTTTAACTTTTATATACCGCATTTCTTAGAGCAGTATACAGTTAATGTAGTTACGCAGTTAATCATAGTGCTAATAGTCATGCATCTAGGAAGAAACTTTTTTATAAGGGGGATTCAAGCCCTAATTAGACTAGCGCCTAATATGGATTCTTTAGTTGCCATAGGAGCATTAGCAAGCTTTTTTTATAGTATATATCTAGGCTTTTTTACAGATGGAAGCCATGGGCTTTACTTTGAAAGTGTGTGTGTTATCCTAACTTTTGTTATGTTTGGAAAGTACATAGAGACTAATATTAAAAACTCAGCCATGTCAGGCACTGACGCGCTTCTTTCTAATATGAGCACTACTGCTATAAAGCTTGAAGGTTTTAGTGGTATAGGATCACACTATACTGAAAGGGAGATACCTAGCGAAGAAGTTCATATAGGCGATTACATAAAAGTTATGCCTTTTGGGTATGTTCCAGTTGATGGGGACTTAATCTCAGAAAATGCAAGTATAGATGAAAGCATGCTTAGTGGTGAAAGTATGCCAGTGGTAAAAGAGAAAAATGACCTTTTATACTCAGGTACACTAAACCTAGAATCTGCCATCATCTTAAAAGCTACTCAAGAAGCTAAAGATTCCACACTTAATAAGATAAAAGAGTTAGTAGAAAAAGCTAGAGAAAGTAAGGCTCAAATTGCCCGTATAGCTGATAGAGTGTCTTTGTACTTTGTGCCAGCAGTTATGCTTATCGCCTTAATTGGTGGGATTGCTTGGTGGATAGCTGATATGAGTTTTGCTAAGGGGCTTGATGTCTTTACTACAACCCTTCTTATCTCTTGTCCTTGTGCTTTAGGTCTTGCTACTCCTATGGCGCTTCTTTTTGCTAACTTTAAATCTAGTGCTAATGGAATCTTTTTTACAAAAGCAAGTGTTATAGAAACACTTTCAAGAGTAGATACTGCAGTTTTTGATAAAACTGGAACGCTAAGCACAGGTAATATCCTAGTTAAAAAAGTAAACATCCTTGATACTAAGCTAAGTGAGTTTGATATCATGCAAATAATTGCAAGTATCGAAGCTGAAAGCTCTCACATCATAGCTAAAGCCCTAGTTAAGCACGCTAAAGAATCTAATATCCCTCTTTTAAAAGTTGCTAGTTCTAAAAGTGTTTTAGGTAAGGGTATGGAAGCAGTTATAGATGGAGTGGACTATAAGCTAGGTAATGCTGGTATGTTTAAACATATACCAGAAGAGCTAACTAGTGAAGCTAGTATGATGGTGTTTTTAAGTAGAGTTGAAAACCCAGGCTTGCCAGATTCTAAAGAAGAGTTACTTGGTGCTGTTATCTTAGAAGATGAGTTAAAAGCTACTTCAAAAGATGCTATAGCTAGACTTAAAAAGATGAAAGTTAGTGTGCATATGTTAAGTGGAGATAACATCAAAAATGTTGCAATTAGCGCTGAAAACTTAGGCATAACAGAGTATAAGGGTGATTGTACACCAGAGACTAAGATAGAAAATATCGAAGAGCTTAAAAAGCAAAACCATATAGTAATGATGGTTGGCGATGGTATGAATGACGCTGCAGCGTTAGCAAGATCAGATGTAAGCATGGTTATGGCTGAAGGAAGTGAAGTTAGCCTAAAACAAGCTGATGTTATAGTTTTTAACAACGAGCCTAAAGCAGTTGCAAGTGCCATAGCCTTAAGTCGCGCTACTTTAAGAAATATAAAGCAAAACTTAGGCTTTGCATTTGTCTATAATATCATTTGTATCCCTATATCTTTAGGTGCGCTAGCTGCTTTAGGTATATGGTTAAACCCTATGATAGCAAGTATCGCTATGAGTCTAAGTTCAGTCTCAGTGGTGCTTAGTTCATCTAGACTATATTATTTTAAAGGATAAATTATGAAAAGTGTTTTAAAAGTAGAAGGTATGAGTTGTTCTCATTGTGTTGATAAAGTAGAAAAGTTTATAGGTGAGTTAGATGGAGTAAGCTCTATTGATGTAAGTTTAGAAAACAAAACTGTTACAGTAGAGCATGATGATAAAGTTAAAGTAGATTCTATAAAAGAAGCCATAGAAGATGCTGGCTATGATGTAGTAGGCTAGGCTTTAGTATTTATTAAAGACTTATGCAGGCACTACTTTAAGTGCTTGCTTAGAACTTTTTTCTTTTTTCTTCCTTAAAATAAACCAATATATTTAATAACTACTACGAAGTAAAACATACTAGACTGATATTTATAAATCTATAAGATATAACTTTTTATTTGTGCAATCTTATGTTTTGTGGTTAAAGGCAAGCTTTTAGATCAACATGGTAGTTTTATATCGTTGTATTTAATAGTCAGCCATCACTCTTCTTTTGATGTTAACTGGATATTTATTCCAACAGTTTCTTTTTCATATTGTTTATTATTTGTGTGTTTTTTCTAACAAAAAAAAGGGGTTTAACCTCTCCTCACTTTCGCAAAGTCTGTAAAAGTGTAAGCTTCCTTGAAAACGAAGTTTCCTCAAAAAAAAACAGCGTAAGCACTACTGCTTATTTTTCTTGTGATTTTTGTCACCACGAAATAAAGCGATAATACCTTTGGCTTAAAAATTATAATTATTAGAGATTTAATTGTATATAGCTAACCACTCATTAACAACAATTCTAAAAGCAATTAGATGCAGTATGTTAGGTCATATTAATGGAAGGATTTTTATATCAAGCTATAAGTTATAGGTATCTCTATATAAGCTTTCTCTTTTGGTGTTGGAAAGCTCTTAGCAGCTTTTTTGATAGTTTTTATAGCTGCATTATCAAGTACATCATGACCGGAGCTTGATACTATGGTGATATCACTTACCTTAGGTCCCATATCTATTAAAAACTTCACAATAACAGTACCAGTATAGCCCCTACGCTCTGCCATGGCGGGGTATTTATGCTTTTTAGCTATAGCATCTCTTATAGCTTGGAAGAATGCATCTTGTACTCCATCACTTGCTTTTAGCACTTTGATAGTTTGTGCATCATTACTTTGGCTTAGAGCCTTATCGCTTTGCTTGTTGATATTATCTTTTTCTGGCGTTACTTTTGGTGCATCTTCAGCTTTTTCTTCAGGCTGTACTTGTGGTTTTTCTGGCTCTTTTTCTTCTATCTTTTTAACTGACTTTTCTATCTCCTCAGGTTTTTTGGCAACTATAGGACTAGGGTCTTTTTTTATAGCTATATCTTTTCTAGGTTTAGGTTTATGTTTGTGTGTGTGCAATGGCTTTGGTTTTTTGGGTCTAGGTTTTTTTACAGCCTTAGAAGCATGTACTGGCTTATCTATACTCTGGGCTAGTTGGGCTAGGTTTATAGTTATAGTGTTTGGGCTATCTGCTTTTATCTCTTTTGCGGTACTAAAGTGTAGCACCATGACAAGAAAGATAATAATACTTAGTACTAAAGCGACAATATATCCTGCATAGTCTAGTAGTCTGGCCTTTAAAGTACTTTTCATGACTTATCTTTTTTCTGTGATAATTTCAAACTTATCTTTGTCATGCCCTTTTTTAGCAAGTATGTTTAAGACTAAGACAAAGTTATCATAGCTTGAGTTTTTATCACCCTTAAACTGTACCATCTCATCTTTTGGGATACTAGTTAGCTTATCTTCAAGCTCTTTAGTTGAAACTTTTTTATCATCGATATAGATTTGATTATCTTTGTTTATGACTATTAAAAGCTTTTTGTCATGCTCTTTTACTACTTTAGAATCTGAAGCATTTGGTACATCAACTTTTATCTTACCTTGGGCTATAAAAGTAGATACTGATAAGACTATGGCTAAAAGTACAAGCATGATATCTATGAAAGGGACTATGTTAAGCCCATCTCCTCTTTTTATCTTCATCACTGCTCTTCTTTACTCGAAAGCTTATTTAGAATCTTAAACTGATTGATATTTCGCTCAGCTATCCTTAAAAAGATGTTATAGAGGATAAGAGTAGGGATAGCAACTACTAGTCCTAAAGCAGTGGCTTTTAAAGCTAAAGAAAGGCCTACCATGATAGTTTTTACATCTATATTCCCACTTCCACCCATGTCATAAAACACAACCATGATGCCTATAACTGTTCCAAGTAGACCAACATAAGGTGCATTAGAGTAGACTATGTGGAGCACTGTTAGGTTTTTAGTGACTTGATTTTCTACATCTGATATGTCTTTATAGGCTTGAAGTTTAAACTTGCTAAAGAATATGATTCTTTCTATACTAAACCATATCACTAGTAATCCCATAAAACCTAAGACGCTAAAGACCATAGGATCAAGATACTCTTTTAAAAACTCCATAAGATCACTCATTAATACCTCCAACTATATAAAAGAATCATTGCAAAACTAAACTTATCAATAATCTAAGTCATCCAAAAGCAATTTATTATCAATTTGGATTAATTCTAAGAAGTACTTTTAACAATTGTTATCATTGTTAATAATAATATAAAAAATGCTATTTTTAGCTATACCCAGTGGATAAAATGCAAACAGCGACCACTTAATCAAAGTGAAATATTTTAAAAGGAGGAGTGATCTTTATATTAAGATCACAAAAAGGCTAGTTTTACTTTAAGCTTTTAGATATTACTTTATCTATAAGGCCATATTTTGTGGCTTCTTCTGCGTCCATGAAAAAGTCTCTATCGCAGTCTTGGATTATCTTTTTGATATTTTGCCCTGTATTTTTAGCAAGGATTTCATTTATCAAAGTTTTTATGCGGCTCATCTCTTTAGCTTGTATCTCTATATCACTTGCTTGACCTCTAGCTCCACCTAAGGGTTGATGTATCATGATGCGTGAAGTTGGAAGGGAGTATCTTTTCCCTTTAGCCCCACAACTTAAAAGAAAAGCACCCATAGATGCAGCCTGACCTACACAGATAGTGCAAATATCTGGCTTTATGTAATTCATAGTGTCATATATACTAAAACCACTAGTTACGCTTCCACCAGGAGAGTTGATATATAAAAATATATCTTTAGTAGCATCTTCACTTTCTAGAAATAAAAGCTGGGCTACTATGCTACTTGCCATGCCATCTTCTATCTCACCACTTAACATCACTACGCGGTCTCGCAAAAGGCGAGAGTAGATATCATAGCTTCGCTCACCTCGTCCTGTTTTTTCTATAACATAAGGTATATAGTTCATATTTACTTCTTATCTAGTTTGGAATCTAAAAGATTAGTTATTATCTTATCTTCTATCATGGCCATTTTTACTGCTGGGAAGAGATTATTTTCTTTGTAGTAGTTTAGTACTTCTTGTGGGTTTTGTTGGGAAACAAGTGCTTCATAATAAACTGCTTGCATAACCTCATCATCTTTTACTACGACTTTTTTCTCTCTTGCTATCTTATCTATGATGAAAGTCACTTTTACACTTAAAGTAGCTGCTTCCCTAAAAGATTCAAATTTCTCTTTTACTTTTTCTTGATCATTGCTTAAAGCGTCTACTTCTTCTTTGCTTAGACTTCTTACATCACTATTGAAAAGTACGTTCATTTCTTGTTCTATGATGTTTTCTGGTAAGTCAAAGCTAAACTTTTCGGACATATTTTTTAGTACTTCTTGCTTTAAGTCATCATTATAAAGCTTTTGCTTAGCTTCTCTAAAAAGCTCTTCTTTAGTTTTTTCTTTTAATTCTGCTAAGTTAGATTCTTCACCCAAGATCTTTTTGGCTAGGGCATCATCTATAGCAACTTGCTCTCTTTCTTTTATAGCATTTAGCGTTACTTTAAAGGTAACAGGCTTGTTAGCTAAGTGCTCTGCTGCATAGTCACTAGGGAAGGTGATATTTACATCTTTAGTTTTACCTACTTTCATGCCAACTAGTGCTTCTTCAAAGCCTGGTATAAACTGCTTAGAATCTATTTCTAAAGCGAAGTTTTCAGCACTCCCACCTTCAAACTCTTTACCATCTATAAAGCCTTTAAAGCTTATATCTGCTATAAGACCATTTTCTAAAGTGTCTTTTTTAGATTCCACAAGATTTGCTTGAGCTTTTGCAAGATTGCTAAGTCTTTCTTCTACTGCTTCATCACTTATAACTGGTGCTTCAAAGCTAGGTACGCACTCATCTAATTTATCTAGATTAAACGTAGGGTAAAGTCCTATCTTTAAAGAAACATCTATGCCTTCTGGTTTTTCTTCAAACTTAGTTACAGCAGGCTGTCCAAGTGCATCTTTGACATCAACTTTTAGCTCTTTTAATGCTTCATCATAAAACTTATTTAAAAGTTCTTGTTTAGCCTCAGATTCTAACTTGTCTTTATACTCTTTTTTCACTAAGCTAATAGGCACCTTACCCGGTCTAAAGCCGTGCATTTTTATAGTTTTTGCATATTTTGTAGCTAGAGAATTAATCTTTTCATCCAACGCAAGCTTTGGTATTTGCCCCTCTGCAGTTGCATTAGCTTCATTCACTCTATTTGTAGTCATAGCCATCCCTTAAGAAGTTGTTAAGTAATCTTGCATTATAACCAAAAAAACATATCCTAAAAGTTAAGTTAAGAGTACATAATGTCATTACACAATCTTAAAATGAAGCTTTCTCAAAATATCAACCTATCTCCACAGTATGGGGTGATAGAAGCCGTTGAAACAAACATCATCAAAGCTAGCGGTCTAAGCCCTTCAGTAGGCGATGTAGTAAAACTTATAAAAAGTGATGGAAGCAGTAGTGAAGGTATAGTTATATCCACTCAAAGAGAAACTTTCATCATCTCTCCTTTTGGTTTTACTGAAGGCTTTAAAAGTGGCGATAAGATACTTATACATAAAGAAGGCCTTAATATGCCAGTGGGGAATAATCTCTTAGGGCGTGTTATAAACCCCCTAGGTAAGCCCCTTGATAATCTAGGCCCTATCAAAATAGATGCTTTAGTGCCCATCATCAGCCAGCCAATCTCTGCTTTAAAAAGAGGTCTTATAGATGAAGTTTTTAGTGTAGGTGTTAGAAGCATAGATGCCTTACTTACTTGTGGCAAGGGACAAAAGATGGGGATTTTTGCTGGGAGTGGGGTAGGGAAGTCAACTTTAATGGGCATGATAGTAAAAGGGAGTAATGCACCTATAAAAGTTATAGCCTTAATAGGTGAGAGGGGGCGTGAGGTCCCTGAGTTCATAGAAAAAAATCTTAATGGGAATCTAGAAAATACAGTTCTTATAGTAGCTACTAGTGATGATAGTCCTTTGATGAGAAAGTATGGAGCTTTTTCTGCTATGGCAGTGGCTGAGTTTTTTAAGTCTCAAAACAAGGATGTGCTTTTTATAATGGATTCTGTAACGCGTTTTGCTATGGCTCAGCGTGAGATAGGTCTAGCACTTGGAGAGCCTCCAACTTCAAAAGGCTATCCACCAAGCACTTTAAGTTTATTGCCTCAGCTTATGGAGCGTGCTGGTAAGGAAGAAGGTAAAGGTAGTATCACTGCTTTTTTTACAGTGCTAGTTGAAGGAGATGACTTAAATGATCCTATAGCTGATCAAAGTCGTAGCATACTAGATGGCCATATAATGCTAGATAGAAACCTTACAGACTTTGGAATCTACCCTCCAATTAACATCTTAAGTAGTGCTTCAAGGCTTATGAATGACATCATAACTCCTGAGCATAAAAAGGCTGCTTCTAAGTTTAGAAAGATGCAAGCCTTACTAAAAGAAAATGAAGTTTTAATAAGAATAGGAAGCTATCAAAAAGGCAATGATAAAGACCTTGATGAAGCTATAGATAAAAAGCAAGATATAGAAGATTTTTTAAAGCAAGATGAAAATGAAAAGTCTAACTATGAAGAGTGCGTAAAAGCACTTATAGCACTTTGTAATGACACTAAGGCTTAGGATAAAACTACTAGAATCTAAAACATAAAAGTATTTTCTCTAAGATAAAGGCACTATAGGTGATAACTTAGATTCTAAGCCATCACCTTAAGGGGAGTATTTAGTTTTTGCTTAAAACTGTTATCTTGCCCTTAGCATCTATCTTGGCATAGATATTACTAGTTATAGTTGCATTTAGCACATTTACTTGCTTATAAGCCATTTTTATAAAGACACCTTTTTCATTACTGTTGTTTTCTATCTGGTAACTAGTATTTAGATGAGTAAAGCTTTTTGGTGCGTTCATATGGGCTTTGACGTAATTTATAAGTGCGATATTGCTTCCATCAAGCTTGTTAAAGTTAGCCATAGCATAGGTTGGATTAAGATACTTTATCTTACTCATGATGCCATTACTATAATCACTTACACATGTTTTAAGAGGCTCTGCAAACTTATCATTTTCAGGTTTAAGCCATATCTCATAGTTTATACAGCTAGTAAAGTTTTGTGCCATAGAATCTGGAATGTTGTTTTGCTTTAAGATTCTAGCTATAGACTTATTTAGGCTTTTATCAAACTTGTTATCTTTAGTGTAGGGCTTGTTATAAAAGGCATTTACTGCATCTTTTCTTATATCTTTTAATAAAGTCTCATTATCATACTTGCCAGCATAAGGATTAGCGCTATCTTCTAAAGATACAGTTGGCATGCTAGTAGCGTAGTTATCAGGTAGGCTTTTTATTAGCCCAGCTATCATCACTGCTATAGAGATTATAAATAATATAGCAAAGGCATTAAACCAATCACCCCTTTTATAAGGGCACTTTTTAACTCGTCTTTGCAAAGACGAAGCTATCCAAAATATGGCAAATACTATAAAATAAGCAAGACCTAGTAGCCCTACAGCAGTCATCTTGCTAGGAGTTTCATAAATAAACCAGGCAACAAAGATTATTATCCCCACTATAAAAAGAAAGAAAAAGAATCTAAACCCTTTTTTTCTTGGCATAGTTCTTTCTCTATCCACTCTTATATAAGCAGTACCACCCCAGTATAAAAGAAATAAGATGACATATAAAAGTGCGATTCCAGCGACTGCTTCCATGAGGACTACCTTTTAGAATTTATATGATTGAGTATGCCTTTAATATTACTATAGATATAAAAAAGAAAGTGCAATTTAAAGCCTTTATCACTACTAGATAAATGACTACTTGATGTGTTTATTAAAAAACAAGCTAGGTAGTTATGAAATCTTAGATCTCATAACTACTATATTTAACTATAAAAAGCGTTAGTAGTAAGGGCTATTATTGAAAAGATTAAAAGTATGATGGCCCATAAAAAGATCGCACCTAAAAGGCCAAAAGACTTAGCTCTTTTATCAGTTATCTTTTTAACTTTTCTTTCTATAGTAGAACCTATCCAGTATATGATATAAGCTACCATATAAACTACAGATATATCTAAAAATGCCCATGCAGCCCTTGAAGTCGCAAAGAATACAAAGATGATAAAGACCACTATGGCAAGATAAAAAATCCAAAGAAACACTTTAAAGCTTTTGGGCCTTGGAGTAAATATATCCTTACTTCGTCTTACTAAGTAAGATATGCCCCAGTATAAAAGAAATATGATGATGTATAAAAGCGCGATTAGGGTGATTATTGTCATAGTCATAGTTTCAGCCTTTGTGATTTTTGTTTTATTATTTTACATAACTTGCACGCTAATTGCATGAATAAAAAAGTTTTACTTTTTGTTTTGTGCTTTTTCATCTAACTCTAAAGCTAACTTTTTAGCCAAACTAATATTTACCTTACCACTTCCTAGTATAGGTATGCTTTCAACTACAAAATACTTACTAGGCTTGTAGATATTAGTTAAATTAGATGTTTTTATAAGCTCTATAAGCTCTTTATACCTCCCTTCACTATCTTGTATAAGCAAAGCTATAACTTCACCTTTTTTAGAATCTTCTAAAGCACAAGCGTGGATTTTTAACTCTAAGTTTTCTGGCATAAGTTTTATTATCTCTTCTTCTATAAGACTTAGGCTTATCATCTCGCCACCAGTTTTTACAAAGCGAGAATATCTATCTACTATATACAAGAATCCACACTCATCAAGGTAGCCTTTATCGCCGCTTTTATACCATTTGATTCCATCTTGAGTGATTATTACTTCATTAGTCTTTTCTTGGTCGTTTAGATAGCCTAACATAACTTGATGACCACCTATTAAGATAAGACCACTTTCTCTAGTAGCTAACTCTTTTAGCGTATCAGGGTCTACTATCCTTATAGCAGTTCCAGGCAGTGGCATGCCAACTGAACCTTCTTTACTCCCTATGTGGCAAACCCACTTAGTAGTATCAAACCTATCAGGGAGATTTACACTTGCTACAGGAGTGGTTTCAGTTGCCCCATATCCTTCTTGTATAGGCTTATTAAACTTTTTTAAGAATCTTGTTCTTACTTCAGGACTAAGTTTTTCAGCCCCTGCTACTACAAGGCGTAAAGATTCAAACATCATGGCATTTAGTGAAGGTGACTTAGAGTAGATATTAAAAAGCGTTGAAGTTCCACACATTATTGTTATCTTGTTTTTAGCTACGCATTTAGCTATCTCAAGTGCGTTTAGGGGATCAGGGTAGGTTACAAGTTTTATGCCATCTAATATAGGTAGTAAGGTAGTTACAGTTAGTCCAAAGGCGTGAAATGGTGGTAAAGATCCAAGCATAACATCGCTTTTGCTAGCATGTATAACATCTGAGGTTTGAGAGATATTACTCATTATATTAAAGTGGCTTAGCATGATACCTTTAGGTAGGTTTTCACTCCCACTACTAAAGAGTATGCAAGCACAGCTTTTAGTATCTTTTACTTTATTAAAAACTAGATTTAATATAAAAGTAGGCATAAGCTTAGCTAGGAGTATAAAGCTTAAAGCCTTAGCTTTTTGCTCTTTTATCTTTGCAAAAACTTCTTCCATATAAAAGTTTGTAGTAGTGTTTAAGTTAAGCTCTATACCTTTAAAGCTAAGTTTTTCTAAAAAGACTTTTGAAGTATAGATGTAGCTAATCTCAGCTAGCTTTATAGAATCACTTACATTCTTGTCTCCACCAGTAAAGTTTAGATTAACACTAGTTTTACCAGCTAGAAATATGGCCATATTACAAAGTATGCTTGCTATACCTGAAGGTAAAAGTACACCGATGTTTTGAGTGTCTTTTGGTATTTGCTTGCTTAAAAGTAGAGCTAGGGCTAAGATCTTTGTGTAGCTAAACTCACCAACCATGGAATCTATTATGGCTACTTCGCTGCCTCCTTTTTTAGAAGAGTATATAAAGGCCTTGGCTATATTAGGGAGATTATCACAGCGTGTACGCCAGGCCTTAAAAGATACTTCAAAAACTTTCTTTTTTATAAGTGAAGGAGGTGAGCTTAGGCTCATAGGATTTCCAAAAGCTATGCTTACAAGACGTTTCTTGTAGTGCTTGCGTCTTTGTTTAAATTCAGCATGTGACTTTGAAAAGCTACTTCCCCAAAGCCCACAGATATAAAAGGGGACTATAACTGGTTTAGATTCTATATCTCCTAGTTTTAAATACTCATCATCAAAGTCAGTTATATGGCCATTTAAAGACATCTCTTCACCTGAAAACATGCATACTATATGACCTTTTTCTAAAGTGGTTTTAACTTTTTGCAAGTAGTTAGTTTTAGTTTTATCTATAACGTTTGAACATCTTAAAAAAAGCTTTAAAAGCGTGTTTATATCTCTTGTGTCAAGTGCAAAAACTACCTTCCTAGGAACTGCCATTTGTACTATAGCCCAATCTATTAGCGAGAACTGATTCCCAAGTAAAAGCACACTTCCAGCCTTAGGGACTTTAAAAAAGTCTTTTACTATTAGCTTGTAGCGCTGGCCAAAGGTTAGATTTATAAGCAGTCTTGAAAGTGAAAAAGGCATCTTTACTATAACGCCAAAGGAGATTATGATACTACAAATAGTCATTATATTAAAAAGGATTCTAAGATCTAGCCTAGCTAGTGCAAAGATAAAAAATACAACTAATACTACTAGTGATACTAAGGCTTGTAAGAAATTAGAAGTAAGAAGGATTCTTCCTGCATTTTGCTTAGTTGAGTAAAACTGTAAAAGTGTATGCAAAGGAACTATTAAAAATGCCACCCCTAGCCCACAGATAAAAAAGCCTATATAAGGAGTGATATAAGTTTTCATTATAAGTAGTATTAAAGAAAGGCAAACTAGTATAAGACCAAGTGGTATAAGGCCTGTTTCTATATGGCTTTTAGAAAAACGTCCAGATATGATAGAGCCTAGCGTCATGCCTATGATACCTATTAAAAAGTATCTATCTAGTGCGCTATTACTTATGCTCAAAAGTCCAAAGTAAGAAAAAAGCGTGGCTATGATACCAGCAAATATACACATCCCAAGGGCAGGATAAAAAAGATGTTTATCTTTTAGCACTAAGTTAAGGTTTTCTTTTAAAAGCCTTCCTTTAAAGTATAAAGTCTTATCAAATTTAATCTTAGCAGTAGACCTTTTCATGCGCAGTTTATAAGTAAAAAACACTAGTAGGCAAGAGATAAAAAGTAGCAAGAGGGCTAAAGGCCAGATGGCATGAAGTAGTATGGAAATAGATTCTACTCCTAGAGGATAGATACCATTAAACAAAAAGCTAAAGATTAAGATGGCAAAAAATATAGAGGCTACAAAGCTAGCCCTAAAGATGCCATTACCCCAAGCTAGATATCTATCACCAACTAACTCTTTTAAGTGAACTTGTAAGGTTGGTAGTAAAATAGCACTTTGAAAACTAAGTACTAGTGAAAGAAAAAAACTTAGGTAAAAAAAACCTAACCATAAACTAAAAGTGATAACTACTAGTATAAAAACACTTATTACAGAAAGCACTCTGAGAAGCTTTGTTTTTGATACTGCATCTACTATAAAGCCTATAGGACTTAAAACTAGTAAAAAAGGAAGTATGATAAAAAGTGCTAGTAAGAAAAAAAGATAGAGAGCTCCATCAGTTTTTAGCAAAGCACTAAAAAGTAGTATCTTATAACTAGAGTCAATAAACATGCCTATAAAGGCAACTAAAATGATGGTGCTAAAGCCTTTTATCTTCCATATGTCTTTCAAGCATTTTTCCTATTATTAAAGCTGGTTTATGTTTTTATTTTACAGAATCTATTTTTAGAATCTAATCCCTAGCTATCTAGCTTGTGTAGGCTTTTTACAAGGGCTTGCAAAACTTCGCATCTTAAGTGTGAATTTTTGCACTATTTGCATGAAAACAAGATATTATATTCAAACGCTTAGTCATTTAGCATTAAGCTTAATCACTTTTCATTCATTTAAATGTTAATACTTAGTAAATATAGTTGCTACTTTTATGATTTTTTAAGTTACAGCTAATATTATTCGTATTACAATTGTTATTACGCTTATTGATTTTCACGAAGGAGATATAAATGCAAGAGGGTTCAAAACTAGAGTACGATTACTCCATTGCCAAATGGTTTTTGTACATAGCGTTGGTTACTGGCTTCATAGGTATGCTAATAGGTCTAGTTCTAGCGTTTGAGCTAGCCTATCCGGACCTAAACTATATAGCAGGTCAGTATTCGCTATTTGGAAGGCTTAGACCGCTTCACACAAACGTCATCATTTATGGGTTTACGTTAAGTGGTATTTGGGCTGCATGGTATTACATAGGGCAAAGAACTTTAAAGATTACTTATAATCAACATCCGTTCTTAAAGTTCATAGGTTACTTACACATAGTTCTTTATATCATTTTACTTATAGTTGCTATTGTTACTCTTTTTGATGGTTTAACACAGTCTAAAGAGTATGCAGAGCTAGACTGGCCAGTAGATATATTAGTTGTTATAGTGTGGATAGTATGGGGTATAAGTCTTTTTGGTTCTATGACTGTTAGACGCGAAAAGACGATTTATATATCACTTTGGTATTTTATAGCTACTTTTACAGCCATATCTATACTTTATATTTTTAACAACCTTGCTGTGCCTACTTACTTTGTAGCAGGTGTTGGAAGCTTCTGGCAGAGTATATCAATGTATGCAGGAACTAATGACGCTTTAATACAATGGTGGTGGGGACACAACGCTGTTGCGTTCGTATTTACTAGTGGTATCATTGCTTTAATTTATTACTTCTTACCTAAGGAATCTGGAAACCCAGTGTTCTCTTACAAACTTACACTTTTCTCTTTCTGGAGTTTGATGTTTGTTTATATTTGGGCTGGTGGTCACCACTTGATTTATTCAACTGTTCCAGATTGGGTACAAACTTTAGGTTCAGTCTTCTCTGTAATATTAATTCTTCCTTCATGGGGTACGGCTATAAACATGCTTCTTACTATGAGAGGTCAGTGGCATCAGTTGAAAGAATCTCCTTTGATTAAGTTCTTAGTTCTTGCATCAACTTTCTATATGCTTGCAACTTTGGAAGGTCCAATTCAGTCTATAAGATCTGTTAATGCACTTGCTCACTTTACAAACTGGATTATAGGTCACGTTCATGATGGTACATTAGGTTGGGTTGGCTTTACTATTATTGCTGGTCTTTATCACATGCTACCTAGAATGTTTAAAAGAGAGATTTACTCAAAAAATATTATTGAAATCCACTTCTGGATTATGACTATAGGTATAGTTTTCTACTTTGCAAGTATGTGGGTAGCTGGTATCGTTCAAGGTATGATGTGGAGAGATTTAACTCCTTATGGTGAGCTTAAATATTCCTTCATAGATACAGTGGTAGCAATACATCCTTACTATGTAATAAGGGCTATTGGTGGTACTTTATATCTAATTGGTTTCATAATGTTTATTTACAACGTAATAATGACTATAGTAGCGGCTAAAGAGCTTACAAAAGAGCCTCAATACGCTTCACCTATGGGTTGATAAGGAGAAAATATGTTTGCATGGTTAGAAAGAAATCCATTCTTTTTTACATTGGCTTTTGTGGTTGTTTTTTCCATAGCCGGGTTGGTGCAGATCTTGCCAGACTTTGCTAAGTCTTCAAGACCACTAGAGGGCCTTAGGCCCCTAACAGTACTTGAAACAGCAGGTCGTCAAGTGTATATAAAAGAGGGCTGCGTAAGTTGTCACTCTCAACTTATAAGAGACTTTAGAAGTGAGACTATGCGTTATGGTATGTATAGCTTAAGTGGTGAGTACGCTTATGATAGACCTTTCCTTTGGGGTTCTGAAAGAACTGGTCCTGATTTGCATAGGATAGGTGATAGTAGAAGTAGTGACTGGCATGCTAACCATATGTGGAATCCTAGATCTGTTGTCCCAGGTTCTATTATGCCTTCATACAAACACCTATATAGGATAAATACAGACTTTAATACTGCTTATGCAGAAGCTTATACTCAGAAAAAAGTCTTTAAAGTTCCTTATGATAAGCCAGGTGAAACAAAACTTGGAACATTGGATGAAGCCAAAAAAGAGTACATGAAAGATGCAGCAGAAGTCGTAGAAGAGATGAAAAATCCTATGATAGCAGCAAGCTTTAAAAAAGGTGAAGTGAAAGAGGTAGTTGCACTAATTGCCTATCTAAATAGCTTAGGGCAAAAAAGATTAGGCAAGTAAAGGATAGTTCATGACGTTGATGGTGGATGGATTTAACCTACTTGGTAGAGAGAGTATTTATATAGCTGTTACAGTTTTATTGGTGATTTTCTTATATGCCTATATAGTCTACTTATATAGAGCACAAAGAAAGGGTCTTGTTGATTATGAAAAGTATTCTAACCTCGTATTAAATGATGATATAAATGATGAGTTGCTAGAAAGCAGAACTAACAGGAAAGACAAAAAGAGAGGAGAAAAATAATGGGCTGGTTAAGTGATCATATAAATTTAATGAGCTTTATAGCAGCAATAGTTATTTTGGTGCTAACTATTGTCATTTCTGGTTTTTATATTAATCAGATGAAAACTAGCAAAGCAGAGGGTGTATTAGGAGATCATGAGTGGGATGGCATCAAAGAGTTTAACAACAACATCCCAACTGGATGGCTTTTATCTATATTTGTTTTAATTTTATGGGCTATATGGTATATGTTTTTTGGATATCCACTTAATAGCTACTCTGAAATTGGTGAGTACAACAAAGAAGTAAGAGATTACAACGCTAGATTTGCCGAGCTTCATAAAAACATGACTACTGCTCAGTATCAAGAGATGGGACAAGAAATATTTTTAGTTCAGTGTGCTTCATGCCACGGTTTAACTGCAGAAGGTATAGATGGTAAAGCGCAAAACCTAACTAGATGGGGTAAAGTAGAAGGCATCATGGATACTATAACTCATGGTAGTAAAGGTTTAGGTTTCATGGCGGGAGAGATGCCAGCTGGTCTTTTAACTAAAGAAAGTGATAAAAGAGCAGTTGCTGAGTATGTTATGAGTGATCTTGTAAAAGATACAAGCACAAAATACGATCTAGCTGTAGTTGCACAAGGAAAACAAATCTTTGCTAATACATGTGCTGCATGCCATGGTGTTGATGGTAAAGGTGATGGCGGCGGTGTTGCAGGTTTTGCGGCTGATTTAACTCAGTATGCTAAGTTTTCATTCTTGCAACATGTCTTAACACATGGAAAGCATGGAGAGATAGGAAAGATGCCAAGCTTCCAGTATCTTAACTTCTCAGATGTTCAGATAAAAGCTTTGGATGCATTTATAGCTTCTAAAAAACCACTTGAGTAAGGAGATAACTGTGTTAGATGGAAAATTTGGATTAAACGGATATGTCGGATTCATAATAGCAGTGCTAATTGTTGTAATCGGTGCGATAATTGTCGGATGGGGTGCAATTTATGTTCAAAGAAAAAATGCAACTGATTATTACACTATCAACACTTCATCATTGCAAATGAAAAGCGTAGATAACAAAAATGCAATTACTTACCATAAAGTAAAGGAGTAACAAAATGAAACCAAAATCTAAACTCAAATTAACTGGATTAGAAAAATTAGTTGCCTTCTCATTATTCGCCATAGCGATAATAAGCATAATTGTGGCTTTAGTGCCTGATTATCTATTACATGCGGTATAAGCGATATAAGTTTTGAAAAGATACATTACGTGCATACTTTTTTTAGTATGCACCTTCTTTTACAATCCTTTTTTGCAGGCACAAGACTCAAACCAAGATAAACCGTATAAGGACTTCGTTATAGGTGATCAAGCACTTATAAAAGGTGGACTAAAAGGTATAGATACTATCTCTGGTGAGCTAAGAGATAAGACTGGTTTTTCTGTGTATCTATCTTTGGTTGACAAAACTCCTTCTTATGTAAAAACTGGAGCTACTTTAAGTGACCAAAGTTTAAAGCAAGCCTTTGAAAATAGGCGAATCTATGAGGATAAGGTCATTAGAAGACTAAACTCTCCTTATGCGATTATATTTTTCTATAAGCAAGACTATAAAATATCTGTAAGAAGCGATGGTGGTTTTTTAGATCCTAATGAGCTACTAGAAGACTACGCTTATCCTTATTTGCCTTTAAATAATGAAAAACCTATACCAAAAGAAGAGAAAATTGACTATTCTTTGTTTAACTTATACTCTGCGATTGTGCAAAGAAGCGCAAAGCACTATGGAGTAAAAGTGGAATCTGCTTTTAACCCCTCAGATAAACCTGAGGGTATTGTAAAGTGGTTACTGTATTTGATGCTTATCGTCTTGGTTGGCCTATTTTTATATGGAACTTATAAAAGCAAACAAAGAAAGAAGGCATAGTTTAAAAGGATATAGATGAACAAGAAGACTTACTGGCCTATTGGCATTATAGGTATTATCATTGTGGGCATAATTTTTATCGTGCTTATTATTTATGCTTCAACAAAGCAGCCAATAGAGACTAATAGTAACTATGGTCTATCTAAAGACTATGTAGATCATAACATCAATAAAATGCTTAAGATGCAGTATGCGTTTGAAAAGAGCTATCATGTATATGGTGGAAGCTTAGATGGAAGTGAAGTTGGCTATGATAGACTAAAAACTCCATACTTCAGTGTTGATCAAAGAAGCTTTGAACACATAGGTAGGAAGTTTGATGAAAAACTTCATCACAGTATCCTTACTAGTAGTGATGATGTGATATATCTAAAACTAGAGCCACAAACTAAAACTCCAGCAGTAAAGATAGAATCTATTTACTTAAAGCTTTCTAGAATAGATACTAACATAGACCTAGATTATGATATGTTACAAGATAAGACTAATCCAAACATCTACACTATCGCAGTTAAAGATCTTACAAAGCTTGGTAGATATGATGGAGTTTTTACTATTAAGTATAAATTAGATGGTAAAGAGCACTATATAACTTATCAAAAAACTTTTTATCATAATGAAGAGTTTTAGGTCTTTTATCACAAAGGCATTAAATCTTTTTAAAATCATTTCTTTAACTAGTTTTGATTTTAAAAAAACTCCTCCCTTCTCTAGAGGCTTTAAGCAAGCTTTTATCATGCCAGATCTAATTTATGCACTAATAATTACTGCTCTAAGTTATTACACTATCTTTTTGTTACAGTCTCATATCACTAACGCACTAAGCCTACCTCTTTTTACTAATAATATGCAAGCAAAAGAAGCACTCTTAAAAGAAGTAGCATCAAATAGCGCTTTAAGCACTAAGCAAACCACGGCTAATGCCCTAAGTTTTGAAGTAAAAAACTATAGTGTTTTAGTTGGGAATGAAAGTTTAAACTACATCAAGTTTGAAAGCATAGATTAAAGGTTAAGATATGCTAAAAGTGATACTTGCTAAAGTCTATAGTTACAAAAGAAGATCTAAGATACAGAGCTTTAGTCCAGCTTTTTCCATGCTAGAAGCACTTTTAGCCATTATAGTTATAGCTGTAATTGGCGTAGGAGTGACTAAAAGCACTATAGCCTTAAAGCTTCAAAATGCCGCTATTAGTCTTCATACCACAGAGCAAGGAAGGCTAGCACAAACCCATATGCTTTTAAGCAACTATCTAGTAGATGCCCTTCCAACCTCATTAAAGCAAGACTTAAATAGACTTGAGTGGGAAGGCTATGAAGACTTGTATTTAAAACCACAGGCTAATAAGCCCTTTTTAGATTCTAAGCCTATATTAGTTCCTCACCTACTAGAGTTTAAAAAAGGTAGCCTTTTTTTAGATGATGCCCTCTTGCTTAGTAATGTTGCAAAGTTTGAAACACACTTAGAATCTACTCCACTATCAAATGACACCAAGGCTCTTTACATTGAGGTTTGCAATAAGTTTTGCCTAAGTGATAGAGTGGTTTTACATGGAGTTTACATTGAGCTTTAAAAGCACTTTTGGATTTAAAAAAGGCTTTGCTAGTATTTATGCCCTAGTTATAGCTTTAAGTATAAGCCTAGTTGTTATATCCTCACTTCATATTAGCTATCAAAGAAAAGAAGACGCCCTAGCCTTGCACATACACTCTCAGTCAAAACTTTATATATCTAGTCTTAAAGATATGGCATTACTTTGTTTAAGAAAGTATGACTTAAATACTTGTGCGACCAACACGCTTAGTCTTAGCCCCCACTTTACAGGAAGCTACTTTGTTAATAGACTAGATTCTAAAAGCTTACTACTAGATATAGTTATAGAATCTAAAAGCCCGCTTAGCACGCATAACCTCCGTACAATTAAACGTTTTATACTAAAGGATGAAGATGGAAAACTTACTACTTAAGGCCTTGCAAAAAGGTGCTAGTGACTTACATATCAGTAAAGATGGGATTTACTTTAGGGTTAATAAGGAGCTTTTAAAACAAGATATTTCCATAGATCTAGAAAGTTTTATTTTCACTTTAAAACAAAACTATGCTTTAGAACTTCATAAAAGTAAGACTATAAGGCTAAAAGAAGTGCAGCTAAGGGCTAGTCTTTATAAGTCACAAGATAGTCTTTCTCTTGCTTTAAGAATCTTATCACCTAAGATACCAAGCTTTGAAACTCTAGGTTTGCCAGTTGTTATGAGCAGCATTTGTAGTAAGTTAGAAGGACTAGTCCTAGTTTGCGGGGCAACAGGTAGTGGTAAAAGTAGCACTGTAGCCTCTATGATAGATTATATAAACACCAACTTTAACAAGCACATATTAACTATAGAAGACCCAGTAGAGTATGTGCACGCTAATAAAAACTCACTTATTAGTCAGAGGGAGGTTGGAGTTGATGTAAGCAGCTTTGAAGAGGGCTTAAGTACATCTTTGCGTCAAGATCCTGATGTGATAGTTATAGGTGAGATACTAAGCCCTAGCATATTGAAAGAAGCCATTATGCTTTCTTTAAGTGGGCATCTTGTGATAAGTACCTTTCATGCAAGCGATGCAGTAAGTGCCATACTTAGAATCCTAGGAAGCTTTAAAAATGATATGCGTGTTAATCTAGCCGATAGTCTTAATGCCTTAATATGCCAAAGACTACTTTTAAAAGATGATGCTATGAGGCTAGAGTGTGAGATCTTAGTTAATACTACTGCTATTAAGTCACTCATTAAAGATGATAAAGTTTCTCAAATACACTCTCAGATAGCTATGGGTAGGGAGTTTGGCATGCAGAGCTTTAAAGATTCTAAGTCTTAAAAATATGGATTTTTAAAAACTTAGATACATGAAGTAAGCTTTTTCAAAGAAGTTTCACTTTCAAGAAAACTTCACTTTCAAGGAAGCTGACGCTTTGTTTAAAAGAAAACATATAGGCAAGAAAAAATAAAAAAAAGAGACTATTAGAATAAAGATTTAGTCAATCTTGCAAAAAGAGTAATCTTACCTATGATATAGATGCTATTTTCTAGGCAGCTTATTTAAAGATTCTATATATTTTATAGAATATAACTAGCACTATAACCACAAAGCAAAGTATGGTAACAGTTTGGTTGATATTACTAAAGACGCCTATTAAGGCTAGGATTCCTATAACTGCAAGTATGATATTTTGCTTCATGTTGTGCCTCTAAGTGCTTTGTTATTTAGTTCTATTTTAACCTAGTGAGGGAACTCATACATCATCTTTTGGAATCTACTAGCTATCATGTTTGCTCTATCTAGGATTTTTTTCTTAGGAGCTTCTTCATAGATCTCATCTAAAGACTTTTCAAAAAGACCTAGCCACTCAGCAAATCTCTCTCTTGGAAAAGGTTTTAGCTCTAAGTGTACTTTTAAAGGAAGGCCATTATAAGTATCTTCCCCTAAAAGCATGTGACGCCAAAAGTTTGCTATCTTTATCTTGTGTGCTTCCCAGCTAGCTTCATCAGTACCTACAACCTCATTAAATATAGCGCCTAAGTGCTCATCTTTTCTAATGCGCGCATAAAAGTTATCCATAAGTGTTTTTATATTTTCTGGTGTTATTTCTGTTTGTTTCATATGTGTGCTCCTTTTAAATATCTTTAAGCTTATATAAAATTTTAAACTTTATATACTACATAAATCAATTTATACCAACTAAAGGCAAAAAAATGGCTTGTTTAATATGTGAAAGTCCTATAGGCAAGATAGTTTTAGTAGGCAAGGAAAGATTAGAATCTTTATCTGTGTTTAAAGAAAAAGATGAACTAGATAGCCTTGAGCTAGAAAGATATAAACTAGAAGAAGATAAGACTAATCCTCTTTTATTAGAAACCAAAAAAGAACTAGATGCTTACTTTAAAGGAAGACTTAAAAGCTTTAGCGTGCCTTTAGATCTTAAAGGTAGCCCTTTTACACTTTCAGTTTATAAGGCTCTTTTAAATGTAAAATATGGTGAAGTAGTAAGCTATAAAGATATAGCTTGTGCTATAAATAATCCTAGGGCATGCCGTGCTGTTGGGAATGCAAACTCTAAAAACCCAATTTCTATAATAGTTCCTTGTCATAGGATAGTTGCTTTTAATATGGGCTTAGGAGGCTATGCCTATGGACTTGATATGAAACGCTTTTTACTTAAGCTTGAAGGAGCAAACTTTAAAGGGCTAATAGGTTAATAAATACTATAAAAATAAGTCTTAGAATCTAAAAATGATGCAATTTTAAACATAAAAGTACTTGTGAGTGGTCATTTAACATTACATCTATATACTTGTAATGTGAAACTTTATATAATGTGACCTTGCATAAAATATCTTTAAGGTATAAAACTTAAATTTGCTTCTTAAAAAATGGCAAAGTCTTAATAAAGTGCATATTAGAATCTAAAAAGATTTTGCAAAGCTAGTACTTATCTCAAGGCAAATCATAAAACACACTCTAGGCAGGCTATGAAGCATAATATAATAATTAGCTCTTATACATTTTTTGTGCTATCACTTTTTACCATCCTAGCGCTTTTAGCCTCAGAGTTCACCACAACTTTTTCTCAGCTTTTTGCCCTTCTTAGTAAAAATGGCAGGATATATGATGTATTTTCCATGATTATTTGTATATTTGGCATAGTTGGTATTTTTAATACAGCCTTTTTTATCTACAAACGCAAAGACTTAGAATCTAAAAAGGCAGTTACTATCCTAACTATAGCTAGTGTGCTTTCTTTTATCCTTTTAGTCTTTTTGTTTTTTCATCTTTTAGAGCATGCAAAAAGCGTAGTTGTTAATGAGATAAGTGTAGAAGATGATATAAGATTTTATAAGTTTACAAGCTATGCTGTTTCATTAAATGGAATCTTATTTTTCCTAGGCTTTATCTTTTTTGTACTTTTACCAGTGCTTTATCGCCTAGTCTCACTTGATCTTAATCTAAGTTCGCGCACCGGGAGACTTTTAAGCATACTAGAACCTAATAAAACTACTATCATCATCTTTTTGTGTGCTGCTATCTTAGAGCCAAGCTTTGCTTTTTCAGATAGATTTTTTTATATAGATTCTGTTTTGTTTTTGATTGGAGCTATCATGTTTTTAGTGATGGCTTTTATGAAAAGGGCTAATTTTCGCTTCTATGACTATGTAAATATAGTCATGCTTTCTTTAACTATCTTAGTCATATTAGTAAGTGTTAATGCCATGTCAAATAGTGATTTTTATAATGCAAGATTTTGCTTTCTTATACTTGGCTTTGTTAGCTGGACTTCTAGTTGGATAAACTTTTTACTAAAAGAGGAAAGCTAAAAGATATAATCTTAAATCAACTTTAAGGATTAAACCACATGGAAAGTATAACTTTAAAAAACCCCCTTGATATGCACCTTCATCTAAGAGAAGGAGAGATGCTAAGAGCTGTGCTTCCTTATACTGCAAAGCCTTTTACTCTAGCCTTAGTTATGCCTAATTTAAAAACACCACTTATACATACTAATCTAGTTAAAGATTACGAAAAAGGGATCTTAAATCTAAGTAAGGATGATAATTTTACTCCTTTAATGTCTTTGTATATAAGCAGCAAGCTTAGTAAAGTTGACTTAGATGAGGCAAAACATAAGGGTGTTAAGATCTTAAAGCTTTACCCAAAAGGAGCTACTACTAACTCTGCTCTTGGAGTTGGTGATGTGTTAGATTCTAAACTTTTAGAGCTTTTAGGCTATGCTGAAGGTCTAGGCTTTATACTTAGTATACATGGTGAAAGTGGTGGTTTTAGTATGGAGAGGGAGGCTGAGTTTCACCCAGTTTTTAAAGAGCTAGCCACTAGCTTTCCAAAACTAAAAATTATCATAGAACATATGAGTGATAGACGATCAATCAAGCTTATAGAAACTCATCCAAACATCTATGCAACTTTAACGCCTCACCATATAAGCATGACACTAGATGATGTTATAGGAGGGAGTCTTAATCCTCACCATTTTTGTAAACCTGTGTTAAAAACTAGGGCTGATAGAGAAGCGCTTTTAGAACTAGCTTTAAGTGCTAACCCTAAAATTAGTTTTGGGTCAGATTCTGCACCTCATACTATAGAAGCTAAATTAAATGGTGCTGCAGGCATTTTCAATGCACCTTCTATACTTCCTTTTTTATGTACTCTTTTTGGTAAGCATGATAAGTTAGAAAACCTACAAAGCTTTATAAGTGATAATGCAGTTAGGATTTATAACCTAAGCTTCAAAAAAGATAAGTTTGTGACTTTAGAAAAAGATGAGTTTTTAGTACCAGATTCTATCCACTCTTCACTAGGGGATGTAAAAGTACTTTTTGGTGGCACTAAGTTAGAGTATAAGATAAAAGCGATCGTATGAGGCATATAGTTTTTTATGTTCTTTTGGCTATTGTCGCATTTGGAGGGATGCTTTATTACACAGTTACTAAGGACTTGCACTTTGAAGATGTTAGTGCTAGTGGCACTAAGGTAGTTACTAAGCTAGAAAAGTCAAAAAGTTATATTAATGTCTCTTATATCAAAGGCACAACCCATGTAGTACATAGTCCTAGTATATCTAGACTTGATAATAGCTCTTATCTAGTAGGCTTTTTTGGTGGGAGTAGGGAAGGAGGAAAAGACGTAAAGATCTATGCTTCTATCTTTTATCCAAAGCAGTATTCTTATCATATAGATAAAAGCCTTTACTCCTCAGATGCTAACTCTGATAGACACTCTAAAGTCTTGCCCATCTTAGATAGGATGACTTTAAGACTAGAATCTAAACACTACATAGCCAAACTTGGTAATCCTGTACTTTTTACCAAAGGAGATATGGTTTATCTAAGTGTAGTAGCCCCTAGCTTTGGAGGCTGGGGCACGGCTAGAATCTATCTTTTATCTGCATCTATATCTGATATAAAAGACTACTTTGAAGGCAAGATACATAAAAGTCCTTTTAGGCTAGTAAACCACTTTTTGCTTTCAAGCTTTTTTAATCTTAGTCATTTAGTAAGGACTAGCCCAGTAGAACTAGATTCTAATAGGACGCTTTTTCCCCTTTACTTTGAGATGGGTAGAAAGCTACCACTTTTAGCAGTACTAGATTTTAAGCTTAATATTTCTGAGCTTTTAAGGCCAACTATGATTCCTTATTTGCTTCAGCCTTCAGTAGTGCCATTTGATAAGTACAGCTGCATAGTTGCTTATAGAAATGGCTCTCACGTGGCTAATCCTAAGCTCTATCTTCAAACTTGCCAAACTCATAATGGAACACTTAGCTTTGGAGTGCCTTATGAAAGTGCTATTAATAACTTTGATTCTTCTATAGCACTTTTTAATCTTAATCATATAGTTGCTATGGTTTATAACGAAGTAGATAACGCAGATGCTAGTAAGCTTAGTACAAGTGCTGAAAAAAATATGAGGGCTACTTTATCTTTAGCGCTATTTGATGGTAAAGACTTTGTAAAAGTTGACACACTTGCTTATAGACCAAAGGGTCATGCTAGCTATCCTAGCACTATAACTAATGGTGATTATGTTTATATAGTTTTTAATGATAGCGATAAAAGCATAGGAGTGATAAGTATGAACACTAAATACTTACAAGATAAAGAAAAGCTAGTAAGTCCTGCTCCTGCTCCTCCTAGCCCCTAATCTCCCATCTTGCACTTAAAGCACTAGCTATCAAGCTAGTCTTAAAAGTGCCTTAAATAAGGCTTAAAAATGCCTTTCATTTAGCCCATTTAATGGGCAGTTATTTTGCGTGGATAAATAACCATAATTTTTTAAGCCAAAGGCATTCTTTTTTTTGTTTCGTGGTGCAAAGATCACAAAAAAAAGTAAGCAGTAGTGTGAATGTGTGATTTTTCAAAGAAGCTTCATTTTTAAGGAAACTTGCGCTTTCAAGGAAGCTTCGTTTTCAAGGAAGCTTCGCTTTGGTTAGAGAAAAACACACAAATAATAAATAATGCAAAAAAAGAAAGTGTTGAAATAAAGATTTAGTTAATAGTGTAAAGAGATTGGAGCTATCTATAAAAAACTTAGAATCTTCTTTTTAAGTATAGATTTAGCTTTTTTGTGCATCTTGTCTTTGTCCCTTAAGCTTTAAAGTAATAAACTTTTGATAGAATATCAGCTTTACTTTATATAAAGGTTTGCACATGGATCACATTTCAAGAAGTGAAGAAATCACAGCTAGGGCCTTAGAGCAAGTAGACAACGATAGATACAAGCTCGCAAACTTAATCTTTGCTAGAGTAAAAGAGATAAAAAAAGGTGCGCTTCCTTTAATACCTGCTGACTTAAGCATAGATAAACTGCCAGATATCGCCTTACAAGAGATAGCAGATGGGCTTATAGGCATAGAGAGAATAGATAACAACATCTAAAACATCATACTAGTTGAAGGAAAAAAGTGCTTGAGTTTTTTAAAACCCTACAAGAGATAAAAAGCATAGAGGGCTCTTTACTTCAACTTCAGTCTTTACATGAGTTCACGCCTAAGATCACACTTGCTATAGAAACAGCTACTAAATTTCATGAACATCAACTTAGAAAGTCTGGTATCCCCTACGTCATACATCCAATTTGTGTTTCTTCATTAGTAGCCTTTTATGGAGGCGATGAAGCCATGATATGTGCTAGTTTGCTTCATGATGTAGTTGAAGATACACTTTGTGATATAGACTATATCTATGCAAACTTTGGCGAGGCAGTAGGGGACTTAGTAGATGCTTTAACTAAAATAGTTGAGATAAGAAACGAAGAGATACCTTCAGCGCAAAATAATGAAAAAATGACTGCTCACGCTCTTTCTTTTAGAAAGATGCTTATAGCTAGTATAAAAGATGCAAGGGTGCTTGCTATAAAGATATGCGATCGTATGCATAATATGCTAACGCTTGATGCTTTATCTACTAAAAAGCAAATTAGGATAAGTGAAGAAACCTTAGTAGTTTATGCGCCAATCGCCCATAGACTTGGAATCTCAAGTCTAAAAAATGAGCTTGAAGATAGAAGTTTTTACTACATCTATACAGATGAGTACAAAAAGATAGAATCTTACTTGCAAGAACAGCGTCAAGATCTAGAACTAAAGCTTAATAGTTTCACACAAACTATAAGCAAGATGCTTTTAAAAGAGGGCTTTTTAAGCGATGACTTTAAGATTCAAAGTAGGGTTAAAAGGCCTTACTCCATCTATCTAAAGATGCAAAGAAAGGGCATAAGTATAGATGAGATGTTAGACTTACTAGCTGTGCGTGTGATAGTTAAAACTCCACTTGATTGCTATAAGGTACTAGGCATAGTACATCTTAACTTAAAGCCTATCCCTTCACGTATAAAAGACTATATAGCCTTGCCTAAAGAAAATGGATATCAAACTATACACACTACAGTTTTTGAAGGTGCTTCAGTTTATGAGATACAGATAAGAACTTTTGACATGCATAAAAGTGCAGAGTATGGTGTAGCAGCACACTGGAAGTATAAAACTGGTGGGATAAATCCTAGCATGGACTGGTTGCAAAATATGCAGTACAGTGATAACTCTATAGAAGAGTTTTATGAGCTAGCTACTAATGAGCTTTATAGAGAAGATATAGTTGTGTTTTCTCCTAAGGGTGATACTGTTACCTTGCCTGTAAACTCAGTAGCACTTGATTATGCCTATGCTATACATAGTAAGCTAGGGGATTATGCAAAAGAAGCCTATGTAAACTATCAAAAAGCCTCTTTGCTTCAAAAGCTAAAAAGTGGAGATATAGTTAATATAGTCACTGATAAAGAAACTACAGCAAGATGTACTTGGATAGATTCTGTGCGTACTTCAAAGGCAAAAAGTCGTATGAGAATCTTGTGTAATAATAAAATAAAAGACATAGATAAAAAAAGTGTAGTAAACATGCTTGCTACTATCTTTAATAGAGAGCATTCCTTGTTTGAAGACTACATAAAAGAGCATGGTTTAGAAGAAAAAAGCACTAGGGCAGTTGCTGATATAGCCTATCTAAAAGATCTTCGTAATCAGATAAAAGACGCTTATAAGCTTGATTCTGGCTTTTTTTCTAAGATGAAGTTTACTTCTATAAAATTAAAGCCTTTAGTTTTTGATAACTTAGTGCTTTTTACTAATAGGACTATTAACCAAACTACTTTTGATTACTGTTGTCATCCAAAGTATGGAGATTCTATAGTTGCTATTAAGTCTGGACAAAAAGTTATAGTCCATCATAAGATGTGTGATAAAGCAAATGAAGAAATTAATAATAAAGCAAGTCAAGTTTTTGTAAAATGGGCGACTAATACTAAAGTCGCTTATAAGATTTTAGTAGCTTTTGAAGATAAGGTTGGAGTTTTAGGTGACTTTTTGGCCTCTCTTGGTAGACTTCAAGCCAATGTTTTAAAAGTGAACTATGACTCTTATAAAAAGCAGTTTCAAACTCTAGCTGAGGTTATATTTGAAGCAGATAGTCAAAATATAAGAGAGATAAAGCTAAACATAACTAGAAGATATAAGATTGTGGAGTTTAGTAGTTTAAAAGACGCATATCAAAATTAAATATAAGGATGTAGCATTGGATGATAAGGTAAGATTTGCATTAAACGAGATTAAAAGAGGCTGTGTAGACTTCATAGGAGAAGAGTATATAGAATCTTTAATATCAAAGTTTTATGAGACAAATCAAAGATACAAAGTAAAAGCAGGCTTTGATCCAACAGCTCCTGACTTACACTTGGGCCATAGCGTGCTTTTAAGAAAACTTGCTACTTTTCAAAAGTATGGTGGCTTTGTGCAGTTTTTGATAGGTGATTTTACGGCTATGATAGGTGATCCAACAGGTAAAAGTAAGACTAGAAAAACGCTTAGCAAGGAAGAAGTTTTAGAAAACGCTAAGACTTATGAAAGTCAAGTTTTTAAGATTTTAGACCCAAGCCTTACAGAAGTTTGTTTTAATAGCACTTGGCTTTCAAAGATGGATGCAGCAGCTTTTTTAGGCTTAAGCTCACGTTTTTCTGTGGCCAGGATGATAGAAAGAGATGACTTTAGTAAGCGTTTTAAAGAAAATGAGCCTATAAGTATAGTTGAGTTTATGTATCCACTTTTACAAGGCTATGATTCTGTAGCACTAGATTGTGATCTTGAGCTTGGAGGAAATGATCAAAAATTCAACCTTTTAGTAGGTAGGACTTTGCAAAGAAGCTATGAGTGCAAAAAAGAACAAAGTATCTTAACCATGCCACTTTTAGAAGGCCTAGATGGAAAACAAAAAATGTCTAAAAGTCTAAATAACTACATAGCTTTGCAAGATGCACCTAATGATATGTATGCAAAGGTGCTAAGTATAAGTGATGAGTTAATGTGGCGTTATTATGAACTTTTAAGCGCAAAAGATCTAGACTCCATACGCATTTTAAAAAATGACGTAGACAGTGGTAAACTTCATCCTAAGATTGTAAAAGAGAATCTTGCCCTAGAGTTAGTTAGCTCTTACTATAATAAGGATCTAGCTTTAGAAGCAAAAGATAGCTTTGATAGCGTTTTTAGTAAGAATGAGATTCCAACAGACTTAGAAGTTATAGAATCTACTGAAGGGATATGGATCTGTAAACTCTTAGTTGATGCAGGCCTTGTGCCTTCTACGTCTCAAGCTAGACGTGATATAAAAGCGGGTGCTTTAAAGATAGATGGAGAGAAGATAAGTGATGAAAATCTTAAGCTATCTCCTGGGAGCTTTATAGTACAAATAGGAAAGAGAAAGTTTATCAAGGTTAATATAGCCGAGAATAATGTTAGGTGATATAGGCAAGGTAGGTGACATGAAAAAGGTATTAAAACCATTAACCATAGGAAAGCATACGATTAGCTATCCTATATTTCAAGGTGGTATGGGAGTAGGTATAAGCTGGGATGAGTTGGCTGGTAATGTATCAAAGCAAGGAGCTTTAGGGATCATATCTGCAGTTGGCACTGGCTATTATAAGAAGATGCAGTTCACTGATAGAATCATAAATAGTAAGCCTTTTGAAGCACTTAACTTTTACTCTAAACACGCTTTGAATGAGATTTTTAAAAATGCAAGAAAGATCTGTGGTGATAGGCCATTAGGGGCAAATATACTTTATGCTATCAATGAGTATGGCAGAGTAGTGCGTGATGCTTGTGAGGCAGGGGCTAATATCATAGTGACTGGAGCAGGCCTCCCGCTAAATATGCCAGAGTTTACAAAGAACTTTCCAGATGTTGCTTTAGTGCCTATAGTCTCTTCAGTAAGAGCTCTAAGGGTTATATGTAAAAAGTGGGGTGATAGATATAAAAGACTTCCTGATGCCATAGTAGTAGAAGGGCCTTTAAGTGGAGGCCATCAAGGCTTTAAGTATGAAGACTGCTTTAAACCAGAGTTTCAACTAGAACATCTTGTGCCAGAAATAGTAGAAGAAGCTAAGGCGTGGGGTGATATACCTACTATTGCTGCAGGTGGAATCTGGGATAGAAACGATATAGATAACATGCTAAGTCTTGGAGCTAGTGGGGTTCAGATGGCTACAAGATTCTTAGGAACTTTTGAGTGTGATGCCAAGGCTTACCAAAAACTTATGTTACATGTAAAACAAGAAGATATAGTGCTTGTAAAATCACCTGTTGGTTATCCAGCAAGGGCGGTTAGTACTGGTGTTTTAAGCCGTTTAAGAGAGGGTAATGCACCAAGGATTAAGTGTATAAGTAACTGTGTTAGCCCTTGTCATAGAGGTGAAGAGGCTAAAAAAGTTGGCTATTGCATAGCTGATAGTTTGGGAAAAGGGCACATGGGAGATTTGCGTGAAGGCTTGTATTTTAGTGGTGCTAATGGTTATAGGATAGATAAAATTATAAGCGTGAAAGAACTAATAGATGAACTAACCCAGAGATGATAGATGCGATACATCCTGCTTGTAGTTTTTCTATTTTGCGGGCTGCATGCAAATAATATTAAGTTTGTAGGTGCAGTACCCTTTGGAAGCTCTTCTTTAAGACTAGAAGCAAATAGTAATTTAATCCAAACTAAGATTAAAGTTTATAGAAAAGATTCCAAAGAAGTTTATATAGATATACCTAGTAGGCTAACTTTTGGTAAGAAAGAATATAAGTTTGCTAATAAAACATCTATAACTTTAACCCAGCATCACACCCACATAGTTAGAATCTCAATCAAGCTTACAAAAACTACAAGTTATGAGTACAGAGTAAGTGGCAAGTACTTTTATATAGAGATAAAAGATATGCCAGTAAGCACAAAAGCTACTACTAAAAAACAAGATTCTATCCATCAAACACATAGCACTAAAACTAAAAAAGAACAAGCTCAAAGAGAAAAGAAAAGCCTAGAAAAACAAAAAGAAAAGATTAAAGAAAAACTAGCGCATAAGAAAAAAGAGCCCACTAAAGTAGAACCTAAAAAGTTAGAATCCAAAAAGCCAGAGCCTAAAAAGATAGAATCTAAAAAGATAGAATCTAAAAAAGATGAAAGTAATCATAATCATGACCACCATGATCATCAAGCTCCTATAAAACCAGTTTATATAACTCCATTAAGTGCACAGTTTGCAAAAGAGCTTCATAGCTTTGCACACGATAAACCCATACTTATCTCAAAAGAAAACTACAAAGAAAACCAAAAGCTTCCACCAGGTAGCAGAAAAAAAGTAATAGTTATAGATCCAGGACATGGAGGTAAGGACTGTGGTACTTTTGGTATAGATAAGGTTTGTGAAAAAGTTATAGTTTTAGCTATAGGCAAAAAACTAGCTTCCATACTTGATAGGATGGGATATGTTGTTTATATGACTAGGGATAGTGATGTGTTTATAGACTTAAGACGTAGGACTGAAATGGCAAATGAGATAAAAGCTGATCTTTTTGTCTCAATCCACGCTAACTCCATACCCAAAGGCAAGCCTAATACACCTAAGGGTATAGAGACTTACTTCTTAAGTACTGCTAGGACTGAGCGCGCACTAGCAGTAGCTGATATAGAAAACCAAGGTGATACAGCTACTATGAACTACTTTTCAAAGTCTTATTTTCTAAGCACTATAAACTCCCAACGCCTAGTAGCTTCTAATAAATTAGCCATAGATATACAGTTTGGAGCACTAAAATCAGTTAGGACTAAATATAAAGACGTAGTAGATGGGGGTGTTAGAGAGGGACCTTTTTGGGTGTTAGCAGGAGCGCTTATGCCTTCAGTTTTAATAGAAACAGGCTATAACTCTAATCCCATAGAAGCCCCACGACTTATAAATAATGACTACCAAGAGCTTTTAGCCATAGGTATAGCTAATGGCATAAGAAGTTACTTTGCAAAGAATCCTTAAAAAAATCTTTACAAAAGTTTAAATTTTTTATATCTTAAATGTATATAGATTAAGTTTGTTTGCTTTTTTAGTTAGGTTAGATTTATGAAGCGTTTTAGTCTTTTTCTTTTTGAGCTTCTAAAAAAGCGTAGCATTCTTTGGGGTTAGTGCCTCTAAGTTTAGCTAGAAGTTTTGCCTTATCTTTTAAAGGAAGGCGTAAGCTTAAAAGCTCTTTTTCATCCATTGTTATAAACTTAGAATCTTGTTTTACATCTAAGACTACGCACCACTCACCATTTAGATTAGCACCTTTCATAGATTCTAAGACTTCACTTGGAGAGCCACTAAAGCTTTTAAAATGAAGTTTGGTAAGTTCTTTATAAGCATAAACTTCGCAGTTAGTAAAAGAGGAGTTAATATCTTTTAGTAGTTCTAGGATGCGTTTTGGACTTTCATAAAGTACATTTATCCCACTTAGTGTTTTTAAAGCTTCAAGTCTTGCTTTTTGAGTACTTGGCAAAAAGCCTTTAAAATTAAAGCTAGATTCTAGTCCACTTAAGGCATAAGCTAGGCTAAAAGCACTGCCTCCAGGTAGGACTTCATAGGCTATATTATGCATCTTTGCATACTTTATAAGTTGTGCTCCAGGATCGCTAATACAAGGCATACCAGCATCTACGCTATAAACTACTTTAGAGTTAAAAAAGTTAGAATCTAAGTCTAACTTTGATAAAAACTCATCTTGATTGTGAGTATGAAAGCTTAAAAATATCTTAGTAGAAAGATCGCAACTTAAAAGACCATCTTCTTTTAAAAGGTATAAAAGTCTTTTAGTAACCCTTGTATCTTCACAAAGCAAAACATCTGCTTCCCTAAAAGCCTCTAAGGCTCTAAGTGAGATATCTTTTAAGTTCCCAAGGGGAGTTGGGATGAAGGTTAGCAAGGTAGGGAGAGACTATTTTTTGGCGTAGCGTTGTTTGAATTTTTCTACTCTACCAGCAGTATCAGCTATCTTATCAGTGCCTGTATAGAAAGGATGACAAAAGCTAGAGATATCTATCCTTAGCTCGGGTTTAGTGCTTAAAACTTCGATTTCTTTACCGCTTGTTACGCAAGTAACTTTACAAGGTACGTATTTTGGGTGAATGTCTTTTTTCATGATTTAGATCCTTAAACATATAGTAAGCTTGCAATTCTTGCTAAGTTTTACTTAAAATTGGCTTTTTCGGCGCTATTTCTAGGCTAGAATCTTGATTTTTAAGGAGTTTTATATGCAGAAGTTAGACTTTGAGACTTACTGTGCAAAAGTAGATGAGATAGTACAAAAGATGAATGATAAAGATATCTCTTTAAAAGAAAGCCTTAGATTATATAAAAACGCTAAAGATTATATCTCTAAGGCTGAAGGCTTGCTAGAAAATGCAAAACTTGAGTTAAGTGTATTAGATAAAACATCTCAAAAAAGCGATGAGTAAGCCTTTAAAATCCTATATATGTAAAGAGAGTGATGTAATGACAAAGATTGCACTTAAAAGTTTTAGTGGCACTGTAGCCCTTTTGCAGTTAAGCCAAGTAGGGGATATGAAGAGGCTAAAAGTTTACTTTTCCCAGCTTCCAGCCTACTCTATAGTGGTTATAGGAGAGTATGTTTTAGATCTCTTTTTTACTGAGATAAAAGATGTGGCTAAAGGGATAATCACTAATGACAGCAACAAAAAGCTAGATCTTTTAAGTTCTATATCAAAGGAATTTAACCTATATATAGTAGCCCCTATAATCACAGGCAGTAAAGATAAGATCTTTAAAAAGATGGCTTTAATAACCCCTATGAAAACTTACTTTTACACACAACAACGCCTTATAAACTTCCCTCACTGGGATGAAGCAAGCTTTTTTGATAATAGTGCTTCTACTTTAAAAACACCTTTGATATTTGATGCTAATGGCTTAAAGTTTGCTCTTTTGTTTGGTTATGAGCTACATTTTGATGAGTTAACCTTAAAGTTAAAAAATGCTGATGTGGATGCTATCTTGCTTCCTTGTGTTAATACTTTTGAATCAAAAGCTAGATGGAAGGAGCTTATTAAAGTAAGATCTTTTTTAAATACTTGCTATATATTTAGGGTTAATAGAGTAGGTAGTGTTAAATATATAGATGGAAATATATGGGAGTTTTATGGCAATAGCCTAGGTGCTTTAGGTGGAGAGATAGTAAATGAGTTGGGAGATAAGGAAGGTATGCTTTGTGTAGATATAGATTCTAAATCTTTAAACGAAGTTAAAAGCCAGTGGAGTTTTAAAAAAGAATCATTAACTAATTAGTTTTATAATCCTCGCCATATTTATTTTTTAGGAGAAATTAAAAATGGGAAAATATATAGAGTTAAAAAAAGATAACTTTGATAGTGTTGTAAAAAATGGCGTTTCTATGGTTGATTTTTGGGCACCATGGTGTGGACCTTGTAGAATGTTAGCTCCAATAATTGATGAGCTAGCTGCTGAGTATGCAGGTAAAGCAAATATTTGCAAAGTTAATACTGATGAAGAAGAAGAGCTAGGTGCAAAGTTTGGTATAAGAAGTATCCCTTCAATGCTATTTTTTGTAAATGGTGAGTTAAAAGACACTATAGTTGGTGCAACTTCTAAACAAGTCATACAAGATAAGATTAACTCTTTATTATAATAAGGTTTCATATGATAGATTTAGCAATTATTGGTGGCGGTCCTGCTGGTTTAACCGCAGGACTTTATGCTACTCGTGGTGGTGTAAAAAATGTGGTTCTTTTTGAGAAAGGTATGCCAGGTGGTCAGATAACTGGTAGTAGCGAGATTGAAAACTATCCTGGTGTTAAAGAAATAAAGTCAGGACTTGATTTTATGGAGCCTTGGCAAGAGCAGTGTTTCCGCTTTGGATTAACTCACAACTTAAGAGAGGTTGTAAGAGTTAGTAAGTGTGGAAATATGTTTAAAGTTTTTTGTAGTGATGGTACAGACTATGTAGCAAAATCTGTCATCCTTGCAACTGGTGGTAGACCAAAAAGGACAGGCATAAAAGGTGAAAGCGAGTACTGGGGCAAAGGCGTTAGTACTTGTGCAACTTGTGATGCTTTCTTTCATAAAGGTAAAGAAGTGGCAGTTTTAGGTGGTGGTGACACTGCATTAGAAGAAGCTATATATCTTACTAAGTTTGCTTCAAAAGTGCATCTTATACATAGAAGAGATGGCTTTAGGGCAGCTCCTATAACTCTAGAGCACGCTGAGAAAAATGAAAAAATAAACTTCATGGTCCCTTACGTTGTTGAAGAGATATGCGGGGATGGAAAAGAAGTAACTTCATTAAAAGTTAAAAACATAGCAACTAATGAAACTAGTACTTTAGACACTGGCGTTATATTTGTCTTTGTAGGTTATGAAGTTAATAATGGAATCTTAGTTCAAGAAGATAAGAGCATGCTTTGTGAGTGTGATAAATGGGGCTCTGTAGTAGTAGACCTTGATATGAACACTAGCGTGCCAGGACTTTTTGCTGCAGGTGATTTAAGAGTTGAAGCTAAAAAGCAAGTTATCTGTGCTGCAGGTGATGGCGCAACAGCTGCCCTTTCAGCTATAGACTATCTTGAAACTACACACGCTGCACCATATTTAGAAGCTGAACACAAGCTTTAATCTACTCTTTCTTTAAAATCCTAACTTTTTACGTTAGGATTTTAAAGGCTTTAGCCCTCAATCTCATTTATTAAAGATAATTACATGTTAAAAATAGGCATACTTGGCGCATATGGCAGAGTTGGTAGTTTGATAAGAGAAAGCTTGCAAGACACCTATAAAGATAAGGCAGTCTTTAGTAAGGCCTTAGTTGAAGGTAAACTTCTTTCAAGTTTTGATACTACAGACTATAAAGACTTTTTAGATTCTATAGATGTAGCTATTGATTTTTCTTCACCCATCTCAAGTAAGCTTTTAGTAGAACACGCACTAATAACTCCTAAACCTCTAGTTATAGGCACTACTGGCTTAGATTCTGAAACACTAGATTTTATGAGCACTGCTAGCACAAAGATGCCTATACTTTATTCAACCAATATGAGCAAGGGTGTTTTAGTATTAAATGAGTTAATTAGTGAAGTTGCAAAAAAGCTTCCTAACTTTGATATAGAAATATTAGAGATGCACCATAGACATAAAAAAGATGCCCCTTCAGGTACAGCACTAAGTCTAGCAGATAGTGTCTTAGAAGCAAGAGGCCTTGATAAGTCTAATCTAGTAAAAAGTAGGGATGGCATAGCTTTAAGAAAGGAAAATGATATAGGCATACAAAGCTTAAGGGGAGGGGACTTGTATGGGAAGCATACTGTTGGATTCTATGGAGATGGAGAGTTTTTAGAGTTAACCCACTATGCAACTTCACGCTTTGCTTTTGCTAATGGCGCACTAGACTGCGCACTTTGGATAGCAGATAAAAAGCCTGGACTTTATAGTATAAAAGATATCTTTAGATAGTTACATGTCTAATCTTGTCATACTTTGTGGGGGGCTTAGCTCGCGTTTTGGTGCTGATAAAAGCCTTTGTGAGTTTGAAAAAAAGCCCTTAAGTCTTTATCAGTTTGAAAGACTTCAAAAGTATATAGAGGTAAAAAAGCTAGATATAAAAATCTATCTTTGTATAAAGAATGATAGATATCCACTCTTAGATTCTAAAAACCTAGAATCTAAAACCCCTAACTTCATAGTAGAAAGCAAAGTTTTAAGTAAGACTTTTTTAGACCATCTAACTAACTCATCTAGCATAGATAAAACTCATATTAAAAAGTCTACCCACTCCCCACTTTATGGAATCTATGCTAGTTTATTAAAGCTTCAAAGCCCTTGTGTCTTTATGAGCGTGGATACACCATTTTTAAGCTTTGATACTATAAAAAAGCTTTTAGATTCTAAAACTCAAGCTTTTATCAAAACTCCTCTTCGCTCTCATTTTCTTCCTTCAAAGTGGGATATAAGTAGTTTAGATTCTATAAAAAGTGCCATTTTGCACCAAGAGTACAAACTAGGTATGTTAATGGAAGCTTTAAACTTTAAGCCTTTAGATATAGAAGATGAGATAGAGTTTTTTAACATCAACACAAAGGCTAATTATAAAGAAGCCTTAGAGCTTAAAGCTAAGGAAGTTTAGATGGCAGATGATGCAGAAAAGACAGAAGCCCCCAGTTCTAAAAAGATCCAAAAGGCCAGGGAGGAAGGAAGTGTTTCTAAGAGTCCTGAGTTAGTTGGTTTTATAGGGCTAGTGGTTAGTTTTGTAGTACTTTTTGTTATCTTTCCTTTTTGGGTGAGTGAGTTTAAAAAGCTTTATATTCAGTCAGTTAATCTTTTTAGTCTTGATTTTACAGAGATGAATGTTTATGGTTTAGCCCTTATGGGCTTTAAAGTTTTAGCTATAACAACTTTGCCCTTTTTTGCAGCCCTTGTAGTAGCAGGTGTGATAGGCAATGTGGCTCAGATAGGCTTTTTGCTAAGTTTTAAGGTTTTAACTCCAAAGCTTGAAAAGATAGACCCTATAAAGGGTATGAAAAATGTCTTCTCACTTAAAAAACTCCTAGATGGAATCTTAATCACACTAAAAGTTGCTATAGCTTTCATAGTCGCATTTTTTATCTTCCTAGGCTTTTTAAAAGATCTTCCTGGTATATCGCGTAGTAATCTTTACGTTCAAACACACTGGTTTTATGATAAGGCCCTTATACTAATAGGCGTTTTGCTTTTTATCTTTTTAGTTATGGCAGTGATAGACTTTTTAGTAAAACGCTATCAGTATATAAAGTCTTTAAAGATGAGTAAGCAAGAAGTAAAAGATGAGTTTAAGCAACAAGAGGGGAATCAAGAAGTAAAAGCTAAGATTCGCCAGCTTATGATGAAAAATGCTATGAGTAAGATGATGGCAGCCATCCCTACTGCAAATGTCGTCGTTACTAACCCAACCCACTACGCCGTAGCGTTACGCTTTGATGGTGATAAAGACCCGGCACCTATAGTTGTCGCTAAGGGGATAGACAACCTAGCCATACGTATAAAAGGCATAGCTAGGGAGCATGATATAGAGATCATTGAAAATCCTCCTTTAGCTAGGGAGCTTTATAGAGTAGTAGATGTCTCAAGGACTATACCACCTACTATGTTTGAAGCAGTAGTTGTGCTATTTCACGAGGTTGCTAAGCTTGAACAAGCTAAAGGGAAGGTACCAAACTTTATGAAAAATATAAAAAAGAAACATTAGCTTGATGTAGTAAGGATTGTAGTTATCTCCTAGTGTATAACGTAGAGAAGTAAGTTACTTTTTGTTACTATAAACTTTGTGATAGCAAGGGTGGATTTAGTATTTTTTAAGACTTACTACACCGTGTAAAAGTTTTATATCTTCTTTTAATCTTAAATCAAAATAAAAGAAAATACTCACTAAGTAAAGACTTTTTTACTATTTTTATCTTCAAATATTAGAAGTGATAAGTTTCTTTTAGCTATTATCTCTTTTTTTACTTTAAAGGCTTTCATTTTTTTTGGATACATTAATTTTCGTGATTTTAAATCTAGCTTTTTAGGTCTAGGTTTAATTTCTATTTAATTTTTACATATAAGGGATTACAAATGAAGAAAAAAGTGTTGTTAGGAGCAGCATGTTTAGCACTAGCACTAAGCTCTGCGAGCTATGCTAAAAGTGGTGTTTTTGTAGGAGCTAATGTTGGTTTACCTATAACTACTCCAACTTATGTTGGTGAGTTTCAAAATGCTGAAGCTTCACTGCCAAATACAGGTGTTGGATATGTATTAGGCCTAGATGCTGGTTATCAGCAAAACTTTACTCCTAAGATGGGATTAAGATACTATCTAAGCTATAACTTTTCTCAAAGTTTTGCAAGTAAAACTAGTGAGGCAAATGATATAAGCCAGAAGCTTAGTGCAGTAAACTTTAACCACCTAATAGCTGCTAATGTTGACTTTTTTTATAACATCACTGATATGTTTGGAGCTTACGCTGGTTTAGGAGCTGGCTTTACAAACTTTAGTACAGATATGACAGGTACTGTTAGCGGTGATACCCCAGATGGTCAAAGTCAAACAGCAACAGTTAAGTTTGTTGGCAATAGCTTTGCGTTACCTTTAAACCTAGGTGTAAGTATGAATCTAGGAGACCACCAAGTTATAAAACTAGGAGCGAAAATCCCACTAGTTGGTACAGATATAAAAGATTTAGATTCTACTGATGAAACATTTGGTAATGGAACATTTGCGACTTTAAGAAACTACATCATCCAAGTTGGCTATAGCTATATCTTCTAGTTGATATTTTTTAGTTAGTTAAAGTCCTTTTTTTAAAGCCTAAAGCTTGTGGTGGAGCTTTGCTTTTTTTATGTTTTTGTTGTGTTGTGGAATCTTAGATTCCACAATTTTTAATGGCTAAATTGCTGTAAGCACAAAAAGTTCTAAAATCTCCCATCACTCTTGCATATCTCTTTCATCTCTCTTATAGCCCTTTCTAATCCCACAAAAACAGCACGCGCTATGATGCTATGACCTATATTTAACTCTTCAATTTGAGGGATATCAACTATAGCTTGAGTGTTTTGATAGTTTAGCCCATGTCCAGCATAGACTTTAAGCCCTAGCTTTAAAGACTCTTTACTGGCTTCTTTTAGTAAAGATAACTCACTTTCAAACTCTTTTTTTGTAGCGTTTAGATTAAGGGCGTTATTAGTTCTTTTTAGGTTGGTAAAAAGCTCTAAGCTTAAGTTTGCATATCTTCCAGTGTGTAGTTCTATAGCATTACTTTCTAACTCTTTAGCCTTTCTTATAGCTTCTAAACTTGGATCTATAAATAAAGATACTTCTATACCACTATCTTTTAGCCTTTTTATAGGCTCTTTTAATCTAGAATCTAACTTTAATCCACCTTCAGTTGTAACTTCTTCTCTTTTTTCAGGTACTAAAGTTATACGAGCTGGAAGTAGTTTACAAGCCATATCTAGTATGCTTTTATCTAGGGCACACTCTAAGTTTATAGGTAAAAAAGAAGATTCTATAATACGTCTTAAATCAAAGTCATGCATATGTCTTCTATCTTCCCTTAAGTGCATAGTGATTTGATTAGCCCCGGCTTTTTCGCAGATAAAGACTGCTTCTAGGGGGTCAGGTTGGTTAGTTTTTCTAGCCTCTCTCAAAGTTGCTATATGATCTATATTAATACCTAGTCTCATGGTCTTCCTTTCTTTAATCTTTGTGATAGAATAGTAAAAAACACATAAAGAGCCCTTAAAATGCTACAAATTAGTAATGCAGAAGTTAAAGAAGTACAAAACGCTTTATATGAGTTTTGTGGCATATACCTAAATGACACAAAGCAAACTATGATAAAAAACAGGCTTACAGCACTTTTAAGAACTAAAGAAGCTAAAGATATAGATTCTATCCCACAGCTTTTAAAGGGTATAAGAAGTAACCTAGCCTTAAGACAGGCTTTTATAAATAGCTTTACTACTAACAAGACTGACTTTTTTCGTGAAAGCTACCACTTTGATGATATGATAGATAGAGCGTTAAATACTTTGATGAGAGAGAATGCTTCTATTAAGATCTTTTGTTCTGCTTCTTCTTCAGGCGAAGAGCCTTACTCTATAGCTGCTACTTGTCTTTATGCTAAAAGTCTTTATAAGTCAAACTCATCTATTAGAATAATAGCTACTGATATAGACACCAACATGCTTGAACTTGCCAAAAAAGGGCACTATACGCTAGATCCTAGGCTTAATAAGATTCCATCTTGGGTTGAGCTAGATAAGTACTTTGATGTGAAGAAAAATGCAGATGGAACCTTAGAGTTAGATGCCAAAGCCTTACTAAAAAACCTTATCACATTTCAACCCTTAAATCTTTACAACAAGCATTATCCTTTTCCTTCAAATGATTTTGATATAGTTTTTTGCCGAAATGTACTTATATACTTTAAGCTACCAGATCAAGAACAAATCCTTGAAAGATTGCTTGGAGTTTTAAAACCAGGTGGGACTTTGTATCTTGGGCACTCTGAAGATGTCTTAGCCTTAGGATATAAAGTAGAAAGACTTGGTAATAAGACTTTTATAAAACGCGATCTTTAGCGTGCAAGTATTACATAAACTATGAGGCAGGGGAATGCCTTTAATAAAGAGAATATAATGAGAAACAAAACTCCTTACTTAGTGGAAGAAAAACATCATCCAGATACTATCCTCCCTAGCAAGCCAGCTTTTAACCCAAAAGATAGACTTATAGTTATAGGATCTTCAACTGGAGGTACTGAAGCGCTTAATACTATATTTTCCAAACTTCCTAGAGGTCTTCCTCCTATAATTGTAGTTCAGCATATACCTAAAACTTTTTCTGCTTCCTTGGTTCAAAGACTGGATGCAAACTCAGCCTTAGACGTATATGAAGTAACAGAAAAGATGGTGCTACAAGATAGCGCTGTATATGTGGCTGCAGGAGATTGTCATGTGCTTGTAGGAAGTGAGGCAGGCAAATGTATAGTAAAACCTTTTGAAGAAAGGCGCATCTCTAGGCACAAGCCAAGCGTTGATATACTTTTTAGATCTGCTAATAATCTAAGCGGTCCTAACACCCTAGCTATCATACTAACAGGTATGGGAGATGATGGTAGTATAGGCATGAAAGAGCTTTTTGATAATGGCGCTTATACCATAGCACAAGATGAAAAAAGCTGTGTAGTTTTTGGTATGCCAAAAAAGGCCATAGAAGCTGGTGCTGTTAGAGAAGTGCTGCCACTTGAAAAGATTCCAGCACGCATAGTAGAGCTTAGTAGTAAGAAAAGCTTTTCTTGCAGATAGTATATTTAATAAGGACTAAGTAAGATGAGGTTAACTTTTAGTATCTTACTACTTAGTCTACTTTTTGTTCAAGCAAGTGAACTTAAAGCTACTAGCACTAAAGATAGAAGTGAAGTTTTAGATTCTAAACCCTTTGTTTATAAAAATAGAATCTTTAAGTTCAGCCTACAAGGCCACTTAGGCAGTCTTTTTGCCACTAGCTTTGGAGTTGCTAATACTTTTTTAGGTCTTAATACTTCTCTAACTGGCAAGCTAGATATCTATGATAACTATCAAGTTGGACTTGGAGCCTTGGGTGCTTGGAATATCTTCCCATATAATGATTATTTATTTAGCGATACTGCTGCTCGCTTTGGCTATCAGAGTAGACAAGATATTATAAACGCCTATCTTAGATACACTAACTCTAATCTCACAGTGGTTGCTGGACGCTATAGCTTAGAAGATATAAAAACTACTCCTCTAGCTTTTGATAATGACTTTATTTATGGTCCCTTGCAAGGTGCTAGTATAAACTATACTTTTAAGAGTGCTAATCTCTGGTTAAACTATATAAACTCCTACCTTCAAACAGGAATCTTGCCTAAGCGTTTAGGCTCATCTATGGCCTTACTTAAGCCCTTTAATCCTCTTTCAAAAGATACACTTATAGGCGGAGAGATACTAAATCTTGGTGGCAACTTATCTTATAAAGGCTTTTATATAAGCCCATGGGTGCTTTTTAATACTCGTGATGTAAGCACACCTAGCATCTTATATTTTAACCCACTAGTGCAAGCTGGGCTAAAGAGTGCTTATAAGTTTGACTTTGGGCACTCAAGCTACTCTTTAACTAGACTAGATGTTTTATTTCAAGCTAGTAATTTAGAGCATTCTTTACTGAACAGTTCCCCAAATCTTGCCACTTTAATAATCTTTGATGAAGCCTTTAGATTCTACTATCAAAGCCTTGCTTTTGAAGTTGGAGGGGGCTTTTTAGCTTCTGTATCTAGCTTGCAGGAAAATGGCAAAGAAGGTGCTTTAAGTTTAGGAGTTAAAAAGCCTACAACTATCTTTGCACTAAGTGATAGCACTAGGTTTTATGGAAAATACCTAAATGGTATAGACTACTTTCAAGCAGGCTCTATCACTGGCTATCTTTTTGCTTCTATGAGCATTTCAAAGTTAAAGCTTGGAGCACTTGCTGCCTTTGGGACTTATAAAGAGCTTTCAGTCTATCTAAGCTATAAGATTTATACTCAAAAGATAGAAGGGATAAATAGACTTTCTTTAGATGCTGGGCTTGCTTACTCTTATGCTAGTTTTTCAAAGCTAAGTTTTTCTTTACATCATGCCTCACAAAATAATAGTGCTTTGATGGTTTTTACTAAACTATCTTTTTAGAATCTTTTTTTAAGCCAGTTTTGTAAAGTTTGCTTCTTAAATGCCGATATTAACTTAAATGCAACTTTAAAAGTGGTAATTTCAAAATAAGGATGTAAACATGACTAGAAAGATAATAGCTTCCGTTGCTTTAGTTGGTACTTTAAGTCTTGGCGCAGCTGGCGCGATGGATTTTAACTATAATGGCTATGTTGGTGCGTTTGGCAATATTGGCTTTGGAAATGGTAATAAGGTTAATTATGGTGATAGCATTAATCAGTCAAGCTACGCTGGAGTTAGCGGTCACTTTGCAGGAGACTTTGGTTTTGATAACATCCACTTAGGTGTTGGAGCCTTAGCAGCTTTCTCACCATTTAATAGAAACTCTATAGTGGGAACCAAAGGTTACTCTCTTGATAATATCTATCAAAAACCTTTCATAGATCTTTCAGATCTTTACTTTAAGTATGACACTAAAGAGTTTAAATTAGTACTAGGTCGCTATGACGTTAATGATGTTTTAAACACATCAGACTGGATAGGCGGTTATAATCAAGGTATAGCCTTTAACTATCAAGGTCAGTACTTTGGTATATGGGGTACTTATATTAATGACTGGTTAAACACAGGCTATAATCTTTCTCCAGATTTTAACTCTGACTTTGGTAAGTTTGGTTCAGGACTAAGTGCATTTAGCCCTTACAACACTACACTTGGTAGATTTGGTAACTTCTTTAGTAGAAATGTTTTCTCAGGCGGACTAGACTTTAATATAGCTGATATGGTTAGTATTAACCCTTATGGTGCTTACTGGATGAATCAAGGCGTAAATGGCGCTCCTTTAGCACAAGCTGGATTAAGAGCTTCTTTGATGCTAGGAGATAAGTCTAGCTTTATGTCAACTACTACTTTTAGAACTCTATGGCAAAACAGTATAGGTATTGATAATGACTTTGGCATGATGTACTGGATAGATCAAGAGTTTAAGTTTATGGATATGTTTAAACTAGGTGCAGGTTACTTATATATAGGTAGAAAAGGCGTAGTATCATTAAATGATAGAACAAGATTCTATGGTCAGTTCTTTAGCCCAGTTGGCCTAAATGGTAACACTTTAACTAGGTCTTATCTAAATGCTGGCGTTAGTACATGGTATGTATTTGGTGGCTTTATGATCACTAAAACTTTAAACCTTGACTTATTATATGCTGGTGGTAACTATCATGAAGCTTCAGCTGTTTTAAACTGGCAGATTATCAACGATAATCAGTTTAACTGGAGTGTAGGAACTGGAGTTGTAGCAACTGGCTTTAATGCAGCCAACAAGCTAAATGTCTTAGCCTTTACTAAGTTTAAATTCTAAAATTTTATAACTTAGATTCTATAAAGCATCTAAGTTTTAGCCCTTTTTAAAGGGCTAATTTTTCTTGGTTAATCTTTTTTTATCTACTTTTTTAAAATTTGTATACTTGCTTTTTTAGTTACGTGTTTGGTAACAAATCCTTAATTACTACTATCTTTAATATCATTTACTATACATTTACTTTCATTTTAATATTAAAATGGTCTACTGTGAAATTAAAAGCATAAATTTCAAAACTGATACTTATGCTGCCCCAAAATCATTACAAGGAAGTTATCAATGAGAGTAAAGCTTATGGCATTTATGTCATTTATATTTTTGGTTTTTATTATAGTTTTTGTAATATTTTTCTTTAACAACAAACACCAGATAACACTTTTTGAAAGCGGCTTTACTAATACTTACTATGCAAATACTGATAAGATGCTACAAACTACTGCTACTTCCATGGCAGTATCTTTAGGTGATTTGATAGATGGGCTAGATGAAAAAGAGCAAATTCAGATTATAGATAAAGCTATAGCTAATATAAGGTTAGGTGATGATAAAAGCAGCTACTTTTTTGCAGCTAAAGGAACTGTTTTGTTAATGCACCCTGATCATACTCTTATAGGTAAGGACGCAAAAGACATCAAAGATCCTAATGGAGTTTATGTGTATAGAACACAACACCAAGCAGCACTTAATGGCGGTGGAACAGTTAGGTATATGTGGCCTAAATATAAAACTGATGGTAGTAGTGTAGATACACCAAAGATGTCTTATGCCATATTAGTGCCTCATACTAACGACATATGGATATCTTATGGCGTCTACACCGATGACTTATCCCATCATCTAAGCACACTTATGGATCCCATCAAATCCAAAATGCTCTATTCTTTTTGGACTAATCTAATCATTACTTTTATTATCCTTTTAGTATGTTCACTAA
>NZ_MLAR01000006.1 GCF_002272925.1 Helicobacter sp. 13S00401-1
CGTTAGCTCGCCCGTTTCGTGGTGCAAAAAAATGGAAACAAGTAAGCAGAAGTGCGAACGCCATTTTTTTGCTAGAAACGGAATTAGCGAGGCTCTCCCCTTGATTGCCGAAAAAGTACCTTTTTCGCAGGTTTTGCGGGAGTGAGGAGGGGTTAAACCCCTTTTTGGTTAAAAGAAAACATAAAAATAGTAAACAGTGTGAAAGAGAAACTGTTGGAATAAAGATTTAGCCAATCTTGTAAAAAGAGTAATCTTGCCTATGATATACGATCCATAAAAATAAAATAAACCCTAATATATCACTGATAAAGACTATATATCACTAATTAATATTTACTATTTATCCTAATGCTAATATGACCATAAAGTTTTAAAATAAAAGCTAGCTTACAAAGTGTCAACTTAAGTTGCTGCATCATGCTTGCTACACTCCTAGTAATTAAAATATAAAAACTTACTTAAATTTTATGATAAATGAGTTTTATAATAAATGCTAGGTTTGCATTTTATAACATGGTATTTATAAATTAGAAAAAAAGATAAAGATAAAATTAGGGTGTATTAAAACTATGGAATCTAAAAAGATTCCATAACTACTAAAGTCTAAAGCTAGGCTTTATATAAAAACTTAAAGGCTTACAATACTAGCAAAGTGTATCTCTAGCATCTACTATGTTGTCAAAGTATAAGATTTTATTTTTCAAGCAGTATTTTCTTGCTTCTTCCATAGTAGATCCACCCATTAAGATAGGAACTACTTTATGTTTGAATTTATTTTCAACTAAGATTTCTACAGTACCTAGAGGATCAGTCATATCTTGAGGGCTTATTATCATATAGATTAGATCTAAGCCTTCAAACTCATCTACGATTTTTAGTGTTTTTTCATATCTATCTTTTAAAGCATCCCCTATGATGTCAATTGGATTTGATCTAGGCCATACACTTGGTAAGATAGCATCTAGTTTTTTCTTATCATCTTCGCTTAACTCAAAAAGTTCTCTTCCTCTTGAAGCTATACCATCAGTTAAAACAGTTCCTGGACCACCAGCATTAGTTATGATAGCTATCTTTTTGTCGTTATGGAACATTGGTGCTAGGATTAGTGCATCTAGGTTATCTACTACATTTACACCTAAACTTTTCATAACACCTTCAAACATAGCGTAATTACCACTTAAGTTACCAGTGTGAGAAAAAGCTGCTTTTGCAGATGCTGCGCTTTTTGCAGATTTAAATAGATAAACTGGTTTTTTGCAAGCCCTTATAGCATTACATAAACTTCTACCTCTATTAACGCCTTCTACGTAAACTGATATAGCTTTACATTCAGGTGCAGAATTAAACATAGGGATAAACTCTGCAGTTCTTAAATCCATAGCATTACCAACACTTACAAGGTGAGAAAAGCCAATGCCAAGCTCATAAGCCCTATCCATTTGTGCGGCTAATACAGCACCTGATTGAGACATAAAAGATATATAGCCTGGTTTTACGTGGTCAGTTCCAAAAGTTAGGTTAAGGTGAGTTTCAGATGAGTAAAATCCTAAACAGTTAGGCCCTATAGCATTAATGTTATGTTTTTCTATAAGACGTGCTAGCTCTTCTTCTTCTGCTGCATGTCCACTTTCTTTAAAACCAGCTGTTATAACAACTAGATTTTTAAGACCTTTTTTTATTAATTGCTGTACTGTTGGTATTACAAATTTAGCAGGGATGGCGATAGCTGCTGTATCTATATTATCACAAGGGATTTCATCTACGCTTTTATAAAGTGTGTGACCAAAAAGCTTTCCGCCTTTTGCATTTACATAATAAAGATTCCCAGTAAAGTTAAGCGCATTTTTAGCTACAGCATATCCAGCTTTATCAGGCTCTGTGCTTGCACCAATTATTGCTACATTTTTATTATCTAAAAAGTTTGGTCTGTTTTCTCTTTTCATATCTTCATGATAAGTTTTAGTGCCTCTTTTTATCCTAGCATCAACTGCTACTAAACCATCTTTTGTTAGTTTTAATGGGTTTAAGTCAAGCTCTAAGATATCTTCGTTTTCTTTTAACATCTTTTGAACACTTTGTATAAAGCTAACTGCTTCTTTTAAAGTATGAGAACTTCCTCTAAATCCTTCAAAAAGTTTAGCTATCTTTGTAGTATTAAGCGCACGAACTATTTCTTCTTCAGTTGCATCACTTACAACATAGCATACATCTTTATATAACTCTAAGTAGATTCCACCCTTACCAAAAAGTATAACGTGGCCAAAAGTATTATCTTCAACACAGCCGATGTAAAGCTCTTCACCATCTATCATCTCAGTGATGATAAAGCCATCTTTAGAATCTAAAGTGATGTTGTGCTTTTTTAGATTTTCTATTATTTCTTTTCTGCCTCTTTCTAAGTCTTCATTACTTCTTAGATTTAAGACAACACCACCTACATCACTTTTATGCACGACTTTTGGAGACTGTATCTTAATAACAGCTGGAAATTTATCAAAACTGATTTTAGAATCTAAACCCACGGAGGTAGTTTTAGGAGTTCTTATGCCATATTTACCTAGAAATTCATAAAGCTGACTTTCATTCATGTCCATATTAAATCCTTCTTTTTTTTGATCTCTTGCACTTTTGCAAGACAAATATATCTTCCTTGCTCTTTACAAGCCTATTTGGTATATTTGAACGTATTTTAACGCTTTTTAAGACAATTAGGATTTAGATTAATAAGCTTTTTTTAAGAAAATGATATAAGTAGATTCCTTGAGTGGATGAAATTTGCGCACCTAAAGCCCATGAGACAGCTAGGAATCTTAAAACTCCTAACTGCTAATTTATTTTAGAAAAAATTAAAGCCTAGCTCACTTAAGTGCTACCAAGTGATCTTAACTGTTGGTTTAATAAGCCCTTTAGGTTTATCTTTCATGATAGCAAGTGCAGTTTCAATCTCACTAAAGCCACTTAGTCTATTAGTCATTAGTGGTCTTACATTTAGCTTTTTGGTTTGAAGTAGACTTGCTAAAGTCTCCATCCTATAGCGGCCTCCTGGAGTTAGTCCACCTTTTATGGTCTTGTGTCCCATACCTACGTTCCAAGAAAGACGAGGTATAGTTATAAACTCTCCTTTACCTAGATAGTTAACATTTGAGACTATACCTCCATTTTTTAAGCAATCACACGCTGCTCCTATAGTAGTTAAATCTCCACCTGCTACAAGAACTTTATCAACTCCAACGCCTTTAGTAAGCTCTATAATTTGTTCTTGGAAGGGTGCGTTTTTAAAGTTTACATAGTGGGTTGCACCATAGTGTTTATGGGCTATCTCATATCTATCATCTACTGCATCAACTGCATATATATGGCTAGCTCCCATTAAGTTAGCACCCGCTGTTGCCATAAGACCTACTGGCCCTAGACCTATAACTGCTACGCTTTCACCATGCTTTATCTCTGCGTTTTCAGCACAGTGAAATCCTGTAGTTACCATATCAGTTAAGATTACAGCATCTTCTATATCTACGCCCTCTGGAACCTTAGCTACGTTAGCATCAACGTCATTAACATGGAACTTGCTAGCAAAAACTCCATCTTTAAAGTTAGAAAATTTCCACCCGCCAAGTGCGTCACTTAGCAGTCTTCCACTGTGTTGGGCAAAGCCTCTTTGGGCATTTATAGTGCCCCAGTCTGGAGTGATAGCTGGGACTATGACTATATCTCCTGGTTTAAAATCTTTTACATCTTTACCAACTTCTAGTATCTCAGCTACGCTTTCATGACCTAAAAACATATCATGACGCTCGCCTATACCACCTTCATAAACAGTGTGTAAGTCACTAGTACAAGGAGCAACAACAACTGGACGACAGTAAGCATCTCTTGGACCAAGAGGAGTTAACTCTTTTTCGTCTTTTTCTATCCAGCCAACTGATCCGATTTTTAACATCGCAAAACCTTTAACAGTACCCATAACATATCCTTTATCTATACAATTTAGCAGTTTCTTAAATGTCTTTTAAAGATGCTTAAGCTTTTAACATCTAAACATATAGAAACTATGAATAATCTATCACTGAAAAATCTTTTTAGTAACAACACAAGCATTTTTATTAGAAATAAAATGCTTGCCTTTACTAAAAGTAACTACTATAAAAAAAGTATGTGTAAGCATTCACATTTTGAAACACTCACACCCTTCTTTGTCTTGCTACTTTTAATAAAAAGAGTAAGTTTTTATAGTGCGAACTCTCCATTAAGTTAAAGATTCTATGAAAGAAAAAAGTTAAGAAGAAGATAAACTAAGGTGTCTTTAGATCTAGTCTTTTAAGGCATATCACGCTTAAGAGATTTTAAAAATATTTCAAGTAAATCTTAGCTTTATGATACAAAGTTGCAAGAGAAAATATAAAGGTAGTAAATATTATATAAGTGTTAATTAAATGTTAATTATTCTTAATATATAATCCAAGCGTGCATTTACATACAACTAACTTGCACAAACTAACACTGCATTATTTTGTAATCACACTCCTAAAACTCTATGACTTACTTACCACAAGTCATAGGGCGTTTTTACTAACTACTTTTAGCTTTCTTAATTAACCTAAATATCCTAGCTTTTAAGCAAACTAGTATCTCTTAAACTTTAAAGATTATTTGTAACTTTTTATATAAGTAGTGTGTATATTTAACACAAAAGTTAAGTAAATATTTAATTATTATAATAAAATAAGATTCTATTAGCCAAATATCTTTAATTTTATAAATTATTAATTTGTAATAAATATCCTTAAACTTCATAAACTAGGGCATATATGTATCAATATGCTATCTTTTTAGACAAATAAAAAAAGTAAATCATTAATTAATATCTACTTAAGAATTCTTAACATATAATTCCACTGTGTTTATAGCATTTTATGTTCAGGCGCTTCTAAGAATATATTTACTGCTTTAGGCACATGGTTTTTTGGTCCTAGTTTTCAATCAGTCCTAGACTAACAGCATTAAGTACTTCTCATTAGTGCACTTCCTAGTCATTACTCCAACACGAACGGAAGTGCATTTATGTTTTTATCATTCCTTATAGCATTAACGTTGTTCTGATACCTATAACAAGGTGTCAGAAATCTAAAAAACTTAAATCCATAAAACCATACAAATATTTATTAGGCAAAAAATAGCAAAAGTGGTAAATATGTAGCCATATTTATGAACTTTTGGTTTACAATATGCAGTTTACTTAGAGCTCGGGTAGATCTTGTCCGTAAAAGTAGCATTATTTGATGCATTAGATTAGTGAAAGTAAGGTTGTTTTAAACACTTTATTTTCTTAGATTATCCTAGGAGGATATTATGTTAGATGAAAGTTCTCTCTGCCAAGCTGTAAAAGATGAGTTGTTAAAAAAGTGCTGCATAGTAAAAGAAGATGATGAAGTCTTAACTGATGCACTTAACTCTGTGGTTATAAAATACCTTCAAAACGTAGACCTTGCAACTCTGAAAAATATATCAGCTACTCAAAAAGAGCTTGACTCTCTAGTAGATGTCTTGTGTGCTGAGCTTATAAGTCAACTAGAAGAACTCATACGTAACTATAAAAGTTTTATGCATGATTTTGGTTCAACTTTAATAAAGCAAGTAGTAGACACAAGAGAAAACCACTCTAAGATTGAAGAAATAGATCTAGATAAACTAACCCCTAACTGCTAGTTTTTAAAATATAAAAAAAGCTAGGCGTTATGCCCATGCTTGCAGCCTTATGTTAAAATGCCTTTTTTGACTATACCTAGTCTTTAATATACAACTTAACCAAAGAACACCCATGAGTATAACGATAAGCAAAAAAATTCTAAACACAGTAGGAAGATGTAACGCAAAATATAAGCTAGTACAAGATGGTGATAAAGTCTTACTTGGTCTTAGTGGCGGGAAAGATTCCACACTGCTAGCTACTATCTTAAAACATATGCAACGCCATGCACCTTTTGATTTCGAGTTTTTAGCACTCACGGTAGATTACGGAAGAGGTGGGGAGCATGTTGATAACTACATACACTCACAAAACTATTGTAACTCCCTTGATATCCCTTTTAAGATTCAAAGAACAGACATTTATCAAACCTTAGAAAACTCCAAACGTGAAAATAGCATCTATTGCTCTTTTTGCTCACGCATGAGACGAGGTGAACTCTACTCTTACGCGCTTAAAAATGGCTTTAATAAAATAGCCCTTGGTCACCACTTAGATGATGCCTGTGAAAGCTTTTTTATGAATCTCACTTATAATGGCGCCTTACGATCCATGCCCCCACGCTATAAGGCTGAAAACGGCCTTGAAGTAGTGCGCCCCTTAATCTTTGTTAGAGAAAGACAGATTATAGATTTTATAGAATCTAATAAGATTTATATAGCTCCAGATTGCAATTGTCCTATTAACTGGCTTCCTGAAGATAAGCGTCCGCGTGCAAGAGCTGAAAATAAAGAGCTTTTAAAAGACTTAGAATCTAAAAATCCCAATCTTTTTAAGTCTTTAAAAAGTGCTTTTGAAAATATACATTTAAATAGTTTTTTTAATGAGGAGTATCTAGATTAGCTTTTTTTAATAGAGCAATCTAGTATTTTTATAGTTTATTAAAAAACTAGATTCTATAAAAGCTATGAGCTTTTTTTAATGCTAGTTTGATCACTCCTTACTTACAACAAAGTAGTAGTGGCATAATATAAGTTTTTAATTCATAGCGCTTAAAAACTCATCGTTATTTTTAGTATCTTTTAGCTTTGAGTAGATAAAAGTTAAGGCTTCTATATCATCCATTTGCTGCATAGTATTTCTTAGTACCCACACTTTGCTAAGCTTATCTTCACCAAGTAATAAGTTATCTTTTCTAGTACCTGACTTTAAGATATCAAAGGCTGGATATATACGTCTATCAGCGATATTTCTAGCTAATACTATTTCAGAGTTACCAGTTCCTTTAAACTCTTCAAATATAACTTCATCCATACGTGATCCAGTCTCTATAAGAGCTGTAGCTATGATGGTTAGTGAACCACCATTTTCGATATTACGTGCCGCTCCAAAGAAACGCTTTGGTTTGTGAAGTGCATTAGCATCAACTCCACCACTTAAAACCTTGCCGCTTGAAGGAGTGACTGCATTATAAGCCCTTGCCAAACGAGTTATAGAATCTAATAATATAACTACATCTTTACCTAGTTCTATACGTCTTTTTGCACGTTCTATAACTATCTCAGCCATGCGTATATGATTACTTGAAGGCATATCAAAAGTTGATGCAAAAACTTGTCCTTTAACACTTCTTTGCATATCTGAAACTTCTTCTGGTCTTTCATCTACTAATAAGACCATTAACTCAACTTCTGGATGATTATAAGAGATACCATGGGCTAGTTCTTTCATAAGCTCAGTCTTACCAGTACGTGGAGGGGCTACTATAAGGGCACGCTGACCTTTACCTATAGGAGTAAAAAGATCTAACATGCGACCTGTAACTTTTTTGTTGTTGTATTCTAACTTTAGTTGCTCAGTTGGGAAAACTGGAGTTAGGTTTTCAAAAAGTGGACGAGACTTTATCTCTTCAAAACTTACGTTATTAATACCTTCTATCTTTAAAAGGGCGTAGTACTTTTCTTGATCTTTTGGCGCGCGTACTTGACCAGTTATTATGTCACCATTTCTTAAAGCAAACTTTTGAATCTGACTTTGGCTTACATAGGTATCATGCTGGGTATCTGAAAACTTTTCATCCATACTTCTTAAAAAGCCATGACTATCATTTACTATCTCTAAGATTCCTGAGATAAGGATATATCCACCTTGTGAAACTTGGATTTTTAAAATCTCAAATATTAAATCTTGCCTTAAAAACTCATGGGGATTTTGTACACCTAGACTTTGGGCTATCTCTACTAGTGTTGAAAGGGGCTTTATCTTTAAGTCTTCCATCCTATAAGCATTAACAGGTGTATGAGTACGTTTTTCTTTAACTTCTTTTTTGTGTTTGTTTTCGTTGTTTTTTTCTTCTTGATTTTTGCCTGCAACTACTTTTTCATTCATAAAAACCCTTCTGAATTAGTACATGTTTTGGAATCGTAAAATCTCAATACCTTTTAGGAATAATATTATTAAATTTGGTAGAAAAATATTTATGCTCAATAAGACTAAATTAAAGTAAGAATTGGTTGCGGAGAATGGATTTGAACCACTGACCTTTGGGTTATGAGCCCAACGAGCTACCTGACTGCTCTACTCCGCGATAAAATAAATGGCTGGGATAAAAGGATTCGAACCTCTGAATGCCTGGACCAAAACCAGGTGCCTTACCGCTTGGCGATATCCCAACAATGATCATAATCTCGTAATTGAAAGTTGAATACTATCTTATTAAAAACTAAAAGTCAAGGAGGAAAACCCTTCTTTGTCCTAATAGAGATTCTTATAGAACTACATCATTTTATATAAGAAATTCCAATCTCCTTACATTATTGACCAGATATTTATTCCAATACTTTCTTTTTCTATATTTTCTTATCTATATATTTTTCTTCAACCAAACAAGTTATTAGATTTATAAAAAAGCAAAAAAAGAAAGTAAGGATAAGAAAGTAAGGGATAAGGTATAATTTTTTAGAGGTTGTCTACCCTAAGGGTAACAACCTTAGGGTAAATAAAAGCAATCTCCATCCACTCTAAACTTTTAGCAGAAGTTAAAAAGTGGATGTAAGGAGACTTAGCAATGTTTTTCCTTGAACTATTAGTAAAAGTTCTAGTCATTATTATAGCAGTTATTGAAATATATAAGCTACTAAGATAAAAACTAGAATTTAAGCAAGGCTTTAAAGCCTTCCCCTCTTTACAAAAAAAAGGGGGGTAATAGTTCTTAAAAAACCACTTCTTTCTTCCTTCCTTTAAAGCAAAAAGGAGAAAATATATAGAGAACTTTTTATAACTTAAACTTTTGCTTCTTTGCTTTCTAATAAAGCCGCGTACCCTGCTTGTCCTATACTTATAGAGTAATCCCCACTAGGAAGAAAGGGGAAAAATACCTCTAGTCCCCTTGTTTTAAACTGCCTTTGTATCTTCTCACAAAGCAGCATATTTAAAAACACTCCACCTCCAAAGGCTGCTTTCTTTTGCCCCATCCAAAGAGTTATATTTAAAGCGATATCAGCTAGCGTGTCTAAAAATCTATTAGCTATAAAGCATTTTTCTTTAGAATCTAAATCCTTAGCTATACCTTCAAACATCTCTTTTAAATCTATCTCATCTTTAGTTAGTTTATAGCTATAAGGACTATGCAAGAAAGTATTGCCCTTGCTAGCTAGACTTGCTATAAGCTCTCCACTTTGGCCTTCATACTCACTCACACTTACAAGACCTAGCATAAAAGCTACTACATCAAAGATCCTTCCAAGCGAACTAGATTCTATTAGATTAAGTCTTTTGTCAAATAAGGCTTCTAATATATTTTCATTTTCAAAGTTAAAGTTTTTAATCTTCACACCTAAGCTTTTAAACATAAAAAAAGTAGTCTTTTGAGCGTCTTTTATACTAGCTTCATTTCTCATTAGATAAAAATACTTAAAGTGAAAAACTCTTTTTATATCTTGCACCCTATCTAAAGACCCGCTAAAAACTTCGCCACCCCAAAGTTTTAAATCTAGCCCTAGCCCACTTCCATCCCATATAAAAGCTAGTACATTTTCATTTTTAGCGACTTTTGCTTCCATACAAAGAGCTATAAAGTGAGCATGATGATGATAGATTTCTAAAAGCTTAATATTAGATTCTAAGGCTAGGCTTTTAGCAAGCTTAGTGCTTTCATAACTAGAGTTTGCATCACAAACTAAGATAGTAGGCTTCCCAAAAAGTGCACAAAAATGCAAAAAAGTATTTCTTAAATGCTCTATATTTTCTAAACTATCAAGATTGGAGATATAAGGAGAGCTTATACATTCATCTCCTTGTAAAAATGTAAGTGAAGTCTTAGAGTGGGCGCCAAAAGCAGCTATCAAGCTTTTAGATTCTATACTTTTAAGCTTCATACTAAAAGGTGCTATCCCCCTGCTAAATCTAATCCCTCTTAAAAAATCCCCACTAATACAAACTATACTATCGTCCAAAGACTGAGTAAGCACTCTATTATAAGTTAGCACGCCATCTACTTCTAAGCCCTTTAACTCCTTAGCACTTTTAGCAATGTGTGCACCCTTAAGGTTTGCTGAAGTAAAACAAAGCACATAGTCTGGAAGAAAAGAAAAAAGCAAGCTTAAGTGCGCGCTAAAAGGTCTTGTGATAGCTAGGGTGTTATTAGGTGAGATTTCTTTTAAGATTGCTTGCATTTGTGGTGCTAGGTTTTTAAGTTTAGGGGCTATAACCATAGGCGAGCTTTGACCTAAAAGGATAGCCCTTAGTTTTAGATCTAGCCTTACTAGCTTATCTATGGTTGAAACTTCTGCCATCAAAGCTATGGGCTTAGTCTTTCTATGTTTTAAAGCCCTTAGTCTAAGCACAGATTCTAAGTTTTTAGCATCACATATTAATGCATAGCCTGTTATGCCTTTAAGTGCTAAGATCTTTCCTTCTTTTAAAAGCATGGCTGCGCGCTTTAAAATATCTAGTTCACTTTTAAAATCTAACTTTTTAGATTCTATGAGTTTAAGCTTCATCCCGCAAGTTTCACAGCTTATAAGTTCAGTGTGAAAACGCCTATCAGTTGGGCTTTCATACTCTTTTAGACATTCTTTACACATAGTAAAGTCACTCATAGTTGTAGAGCTTCTATCATAGGGAAGAGACTTTATAAGCGAGTATCTTGGACCGCATTTTGCACACGCACAAAAAGCGTAGTTAAAAAAGCGAGAGTTTGGATTTGTTGCATCTTGCATGCACCCTTTGCAAGTGGCAAAGTCAAGTGGGAGATTAAGACTAAGCTTAGTGTCTTTAATGCTTTTAAATATCTTAAAGCCTTCCCAAAAATAGCCACTTTTTAACTCTTCTAATACGGCTTTTTTATAAGGCAGTGCTTCAATGTTAAACTCTAAAACTTCAAAGTTTTTCAAAATAGATTCTATAAAGTTGTAATTTAAAGAATCTAAAAGCACGCAAGCATTTAATCCAGCATTTCTAACATAGCCTTTAAGCCCTAGCTTTTTTGCTAGGTTAAAGACAAAGGGGCGAAAACCCACTCCTTGGACACTTCCTTTAAAAGTTAAAATATAAGCATTACCTAGGTGTAAAATTGTTATGGCCTACTTTCATATTTTTTAACCCCCTCCTTGAACGCCCCTTAAATGCTAGTGTTGTTCCTTAAAACCCTTTTGTCTTAATATTCTTTTGCCTTAGTATTCCTTCCTTGGATCAGGACTTGCATAAAAGATGCCATTTTCTGGGATCATTATAGCGTTTACATCACCCATAGGAGCTTGAACACTTATAGTGTAACCCATATTTTCTAGCAATCTTTTTGTATCTGGACTAAGAGTATCTTTTTCAACGCGAAGTTCATCTGGTAGCCACTGCATATGGAATCTTGGTGCATAGATCGCTTCTGAGATATTCATATGATGATCTATAACATTACTTATAACTTGAAGCACGGTAGTTATTATCCTAGAGCCACCTGGACTTCCTACTACCATGAAGATCTTATTATCTTTTAAAACTATAGTTGGAGTCATAGAGCTAAGTGGTCTTTTATTAGGCTCTATCTCATTAGCCCTGCCACCTACTAAACCATAAACATTAGCCACGCCAGCTTTAGCTGAAAAATCATCCATGGTGTTATTTAGTAAAAAGCCTGCCCCTTCAATCGAAGCGCCACTTCCATAGGCTTCATTAATAGAGTAAGTTAAACTTACTGCATTACCAAACTTATCAGCTACTGAGTAGTGAGTGGTGTTATTACCCTCTTTTAAAATTTTAAGTTTTGCTTTTATAAGGCCCATACCAGGTTTTACATCTTTACTAGGTTTAGCACTACCTATCCTAATGCTTTCAAAAACTTTTTTAGCATACTCTTTACTATCTAACTGTGCTATAGGCATGTTTTTTACAAAGTCTGGATCACCTAAGTAAGCTGACCTATCAGCGTAAGCCTGCCTCATAGCCTCTGCCATAATGTTTATAGTGCTTGCACTATTAAAGCCAAGCTTAGAAAGATTAGCATTTTCCATAACATTAAGCATTTCTATAAGATGTACTCCTCCACTACTAGGTGGTGGCATGGAAACTATAGTGTAGCCCCTATAAGTGCCTACAACTGGCTTTCTCCATATGACTTTATAGTCTTCTAGGTCTTCTTTAGTTATAAGGCCGCCATTTTTTTCCATATCTTTTACTATTAGATCTGCAACCTTGCCTTTATAGAATCCATCCTTGCCTTCTTTTTCTATAGCTTTTAAAGTGTTGCCTAAGTCTTTTTGTATAAACTTATCCCCTGCTTGATAGTCACTCCCATCTGGCTTTAAAAAGTATCTTTTTGAACCAGCAAAGCGTAAAAACTTAGCCCTTGCAGCTTGCATACTTTTGGCTTGATGAAGTGGCATCTTATAGCCCTCTTCTGCTAGTTTGATAGCTGGCTCCATAAGTCTTTCCCTACTCATAGTCCCATACTTTTCGCGTAACTCTTCAAGACCTGCTACAGTTCCTGGAACTCCTGCACTTTGAAAGCCATCTGTACTTGCACCAGGTATAACATTACCCTTTTTATCTTGATACATCTTAGTTGTAGCTGCATTTGGGGCTGCTTCTCTAAAATCAAGGGCTAGATTTTTACCATCTTTAGTTCTTATGATAGCAAATCCCCCTCCTCCAAGGTTGCCTGCAACTGGGTGAACCACTGCTAGTGCGTAGCCTATGGCCACTGCTGCATCAAAGGCATTTCCTCCATCTTTAAGAACATCATCACCTATCTTTGTAGCAATATCTACACTACTCATAGCTATGCCATCTTTACTTTCTACAGGCGCAGGGGCTGCTGCAGAAAGCACTAGTGTAAAGCTAAGGATAAAGGCTAAAAATAAAAATGCTTTTTGTTTGAGTTTCATATGTTTCCTTTTTTGATTAGAGTTAATAAGATTGTATAGAAAATATCAGGGGATTTAAAGTTTTTTTAACAACTTTAAGGTTTTTTGGTACTTTTAGTATCGTTTTATATGACATTAACTAGTCATTTTTACACATATTAAAAGAAAAAGATTCTATATTTATATAAAAAAAGACTTGCTTAAGATAGCTTGCCGCTTTTGCTTTTTAATCTAGCTCCAACCTTTGCGCCTTCTATAATCTCTAGCTTAACTAAGCTTATATCTAGGCTTTTTATCTCAGGGTACTTTATAAAAAGCTGCTTTGAGATATCTAAAAGTGCTTCTTCTACTAAAGAGTAGCCTTTAGTTTTAAGTCTAGATTCTATGTACTCTAGCAAGGAGGCATAGTCTAGATATCTCTCTTCATACTCATACTTTATCTTAGCTTTTAGACTTAGGCCTTGAGGCTTAGTTTCACTTTCAAGTATGCCTATGATAGCTTTAAGTTTAGATTCTATAAGCAAGGTAAAAAGCACTATATCTCCTTTAAGGTTTTAGTTATTTTCTACAAAAGTCTTAAAGCCCGTAAAATTTTTATTGACCATATCTGAAGGTGTTACCCCCCCCCCCCCCAGAGGAGTTATGGAATCTAAAGTATGAACTAGTGCTTTTTGAGTTGCTTTCTTGCTTATTTTTTGTTTTTAAGGTTTCATATAGATAGTCTTCTTTTTTTAGTACGTCCCCACTTTTATAATCAAGCACTATCCAACTATCAAGCAGTAAGTCTACATTAGAGTGTATAAAGTGAAAAGGAAAAGGTGCTATAACTACTTTTGGTTCTTCTATCAAGTAAGCACCCCACCAACTAAAACTAGAATTAGCAGTGATAGCTCCCTTACAAGCCCTCATAAGCTCTAAGTCTAAGTAACCTTCATTTTCACCATGTAAGTCCATAAACTCACACTCTAAGCCTTCAAAGCCAAGTAAGCTCTTACCTTCTTCTTTAACCCAAGCTATATCATCACTAAAGATATAAAACTTAGCATCTGGAATCTTTTCTAAGGCTAACTTTATAGCACTTTTATAGTAGTTAGCCCCTAAGCTAGCATATAGTGTTATATTAGCTGGGGCTAGGTAGTCCCCACGTCTAATATGCACAAAGATAGCTTTGCTATCTTGTCTTATCTTTGTAAGTGCTTTTTGTGTCTTAGACTTTAAAGGTGCTTTAAGAACAAAGTCTTTTTTTAAACTCTCTTTTATATCTTCAAAGTAAAGCTCACTTTGAAAGTAACCAAGTAGACACTTATTAAGACAGTCTTTTATGACATTTTCATCAAACTCACCTTGAGTATAGGTTTCAGTAAGTATGGGGAGTTGTATGTAAAAAGACTTCTTTTTTGCAGTATCTTTGATGCCTATTCTTATAACAGTGCCAGTAGATAAATATATAGCCTTTCTTGTAGCTCTTAAAAAAAAGTTAGAAGAAGAAATCCTACTGCCATAGAACTTTAAGTCAAATAAGCTAAGATCTATGTTGTATTTAAATATATCAGCACTAGCTAAGTTTTCATACTCATCACAAAGCAGTATGACTTTAGTCTTCTTGATATCTAGATTATCTGAAGACTGAAGTTTATGAAGTAAACTTTTAGCAAAAGCGTAGATAAAAAACTGATTGCCAAGTCGCCCTTGCATTTTGATTTGCACTTTGTTTTTCATTTTTACTTTTTGCCTTAAAGTATTTCTGCTCTACCATCTCTCAAAACTACCAAATCTTCTATCCTTATGCCAAACTCACCTGGCAAGTAAATCCCTGGCTCTATAGAAAAGACCATATTATCTTCCAAGATAGTCTCACTTCTAGCTGTTATAAAAGGCTCTTCATGTATATCAAGTCCTATGCCATGACCTAGTGAGTGTATAAAGTACTTACCATAGCCACCTTTTTCTATGATGTCTCTAGCTATAGCATCTAGCTCGCAAGCCTTCATGCCACTTCTTGCTTTTTTAGTGGCTTCATCTTTTGCTTTCTTCACTAAATCATAAATCTTTTGATGCTCTTTTTTAGCAAAGCTTTGTTTTTCTTTAAACTTAAAACCTTCTTTTATATAAGCACTTCTAGTTCTATCACTGCAGTATCTTTCATACTTTAGCCCAGCATCTACTAATAAGCAATCTCCCTCTTTTAAAAAGACTTCCTTGCTAGGGAGGGCATGAGGTTTAGCTGCGTTACCATTAATTGCAACTATAGGGTCAAAACTTAAAGGATAGTTACCTTTATCTTCTAAAAAGCTTTTCATCTTAAACCATAAAAACTGCTCACTCAAAGGTTGGCTGCTAGCTTCACATAAAAAAGTGTTTATAAACTTTGCTAATTTTTTATAGGCCTTTTTATTAAGACTTTGAGAGTGCTTTAAAAGATCTAACTCATAAGGTGCTTTTATAGCTCTTATCTTTTGAGTAAAGTTTGGAACCTCTTTTAAACTAACTTCATCTTTTAGTCTTAGATACTCACTAGCACTCATTCTTAAAGGATCAAAAACTAGTGTTTTTATCTTTTGCTTTTTTATAAGACTTAAGGCTGTATCTAGTAAATCTTTAGATTCTATAATCTCTACGCTTTTACACTTTTTGTGCTCGCTAGCGTTTATAACCTCTTTAGCCTCTGTTGTGTATCTAGAATCAGTTATAAAATAGCCTTCATCTCCATTTTTTAAAAATAAAACATTATCACAAGAAAAGCCACTCTCACTAAAAGCCGCGCTCTCATCCCTAGTTATAAAACTTAAGTTTTTAACCTCTTTCATAGCTTTTCCTTTAAGTTAGAAATATATATTTATGTGCTTCCTCTTTTGGTAGAGGACTTAGTTTGTAAATTTCGCCGCCTAATTTTACATTATAAAGCTTGTCTTTTTCAGCCTTAGAGTAACCTAAAACTATACTGCAAGCTAGCATCTTATCTCCCTTGCTGGCATCTTTTTCCACTAAAGCTATAGGACCTACTATATCAGGCAAGCTTATATGCTCCATTAAGGAGTGAGGCAAACTTAGTTTTTTACTCTCTTCTTCATTTCTTGCAACAACACACCTTGCTCCATCTTTTAAGACTAGATAACGCCCAACTTTTAAGATACTTAAGTCATCAAAAACTATCTTTCTGTGACTTTGTAAGTCTTTCATCTTTGAAGACACTCCAAGATCTGTTAGCAAACAGCCGCCACCAGGCTTTTCATGATACTTCCAATTATACTTTTCTACAAGGCTAAGCTGTAAACTCCTACCTCTTCCACTCACATCTAGCAATCTTTCTCTATCCACCCAGCCTATCTTTTCAGGAAAACTTGGTTCTAATAACTTTGCACTCATAGGCCTAAGGATTAACTCATCTAAACTTTTTGGCTTAGAAGCATCACTTCCATCACGGCTTAATATGGAATCAAATATAGCCTCATTACTTAGCTCACTAACTAGTTTTTTAACTTGATTAAGCGCGTCTTTTCTTTGGCTTTTTGGTCTTTGTCCTAGCACTTCTCCACTTATAGCAAAGTGAGCACCAAGTTCTACCATCTTATAAAAGGCAAAGCGAAACATATTTGCATGGCAGTCTATACAAGGGTTAAAAAAACGCCCATAGCCATACTTTGGTTTAAACAGTACTTCATCAAAAAACTGTTTTTTAATATCTACTGGGACAAACTTAGCGCCAACTTGCGCGCTTGCATTTTTAAAGTACTCACTTTTATCTTTATTACTCCCAAAGCCTATGTTAAAGTTTAAAGCATAAACTTCTATACCCTGCTCGCTTAAAAGCTTCATAGCTATCATAGAATCTAGCCCACCACTAAAAAGTGCTACTGCTTTAATCTTCTTATTTTCTTTTACTGCCTCTTTTGCACTCATACTATCACTAACTCCCCACTTCTTAGTTTTGCTATCTTTTTTTGTAACTCTGTAATCTGGCTAAATCTCTCTTTTGGATCTAGCATAATATTATTTTTTAATATCTCTAAGTTTGACATAGCACAGCCTAGTAGCAAAAGTCTTAGTTGGGCTGTGAAATCTTCAAGGTTTAAAGTCTTAAGATTATCTTCAACATATAAAAAGTTAAGTGTTTTTGTATCTCTATCTTCTAAAAGAGCTTCAAAAAAGTAAGGCTCGCTAAAATTTTTAGAATCTAGATAATTAAGCCCTAACTCAAAAAGGCTAACATCTTCTTTCATAGATAAAAGGATATTTTTTTCAGCTATGGAAAGATGAGATTTTATACTTGTAGGCTCTATCTTATTTGTCTTTTTAGCACTTTGTACATTAAGTCTTTTAGGGGCTATAAGTTTAGAATCCATCCCTAAAAGCAAACTTACATAGCTTTTATATTCATTAAATAAGAAAGGATCTAGGGTGTTTAAAAAACTAAGGCACTCTTCATAAGCCTTCTTTTTTTCTACTGGATGCGAAAGATTATAGTTTTTAACTATCTCTTCTAAGACAAATCTAAAAAAGTCTTTTGAGTTTTTTATCAAACTTAAAAACTCTTCTTTCTTATTAAGGCGCATCATATCTGCTGGATCAAGACCTCCTTCTATGATGCTTACACTTCCATCAAATGAGTGCTTAGCTAGCAAACTAGCTGCGCGAAATGCCGCCTTCACACCAGCACCATCCCCATCAAAACAAAGCCTTATCTTAGAATCTAACTTTTTTAACTGAGATACATGCTGCTCATTTAAAGCTGTGCCTAGGGTTGCTACTACGTTTTTAATACCAGCTTGAAAAAGCATAATGACATCAAGATATCCTTCAGTTATGATAACTTCTCTAGCATTATAGATATAAGGCTTTGCAAGGTTATAGCCATAAAATAGTTTTGATTTGTTAAAAAGTCTACTTTGAGGAGAGTTTAGATACTTAGCTATATTTTTTTCAGCACTTAGTGTACGACCTCCAAAACCTACGACATTGCCAGTATTACTTTGTATGGGGAAAATTATGCGATTAGCAAACTTAGCATAGATTCTATCATTACCCTCAGTTATAACACCTAGTTCTAGGGCTTCACTTTTAGAAAGTTTATTAGCCTCTATAAAGTTCATAGTTTCTATACTGCTAGCACAGTAGCCTATCTTAAAAGCCTCTATGCTTTCTTCGCTAACACCTCTTTTAGTTAAGTACTCTAAAATCTCTTTATGCTTATAAATATTAGAGTGATAAAACTTAGCTAAAACACCTAAGATATCACTTAGTGGTTTATCTTTGCTAAAGCCTTCATTAGTGTACTCTAAGGTTACATTAAACATAGAAGCAAGCTTAGTTGCTGCTTCGTTAAAATCTAACTTTTCATATTCCATCAAAAAAGAGATTCCATCTCCACTTTGACCGCAGCCATAGCAGTGATAAAAGCCCTTTTCTTTGTTTATGACAAATGAAGGCGTTTTTTCATTATGAAAAGGACAAAGGGCCATATAGTTTATACCGGCTTTTTTTACTTCTATATAGTTACTTATTAGCTCTACTAAGTCTATGGAATCTTTTAGCCGCTCTAAGCTCTCTTTTTTTATCATTTTATTTCTACTTATTGTTATCTATGATGGAATCTATTAAAAAATCTATTGGAGTAAATACTCTTTTTAGTATGTTAAAAGGTGCTTTTATAACATCTTCTGCAAGACTTATATTAACTTTTGGGTTATCATACTTGCCTGTTAGGATTAAGTTAGTGCTTATCTTGCCTTCTCTTCCTAGTATGATATATCCTACAACTGGTATCCTACTAAGTAGGCTACTTACGTTTTTGATAGTTGAGATATTAAGCGTGATAGAAGTTTCTTTACTTGCAAGATCTATTATCCCCTCTCCATTTATATCCATAGTAGAACCCACTAAGTAGATATTTTCTAATCCTAAGTAGTCTTTATTCATAGCAAGTTTTATTATCCCTCTATCAACTTTATAGCCATCAGCGCCAAGGTGAGGATTTTTAAAAACTATTAAAGAAGGTACAGTGTCTATTAAAGCAAAGATGTTTTGTACAACTTTAAAGTCAGTAAAAGCAGTGTTATTCATACTTATAGTTGCACTTATATTACCACCTCTCATAAAAGCCTTTAAGTTAAAAAGCCCTCCACTAACTATATCTTTACTCTCACCATTAGACTTAAGTACTCTGTTAACAAAATCACCACTAAAATTTTTAGCATCAAAAAACATCACGCCATCTACCATGGTCATATTAAAGATTCCATTACCATAGGAGCCATCAACTATAGTCTTATGGCTTTTAATGCGTGCATTAACATCTTCTAGTGGAATCTTATAGCCTTTAAACAAAAAGGTCATATTATTTAATACTATATTAAAGTCCATAGCATGGAGGCCTAGCTGCTTTCTTAAGGTAGCTTTTGCTTGTTCTAGTTTTGCATTTTGTTCTACTTCTTCTTTAGAAACTGGTAAGGAGTTAGTATCTTTAAAAAGCTCAGCTAAGAAAGGTATCTTAGAATCTAGTGCTGCATCCATATCTATAGTGTAGCCACCACTTTTAAGCATGCTTAAAGAATCTTTGCTCTTATAGACTATGTTTTTATCACTAGTGATGTTTAAAAAGCCATTTTTACTCTCTCCACTTAAAGATATCTCAGTTAGCTTTTTATCATCTTGTGAGTAGATAGGGTAATCAAGTTTAGTAAGCTTGCCTTTAAAGCTAAAATCATGGGTTTTATTATCATCTAGTGGATAAGCAAGGACTGCATCTCCATCTTTTAGGCCATAGTAAACTAAAAGTGGTGATATATCAACTAGCTTTTGTAGGTTGCTTGCTTGTACGTGCAAGATTCTATGCAGTGGCGTGCTAGGTTGTGGCGTGCTAGTAGGATCTGTAGTAGTTATATCTTTAGCGTCTTTGGTGTTAGGGTCTATGCTAGTTTGACTAGCATCTTTTAAAGAAGTATCTGGAAGCTCATCTATGCTTAGGTTAAGGTCTAAAGTTGGGATTTTTAAAACTAGGTGATGCTTAAAGTCTATCTCTATGGCAAGCTTTTTATCTTTGATATCTAGCAAGTCTTGATCTAGGTTTAATTCCTTTTCTTTTTCTACTTCTTTTTTTGCTAGATTAGCTATCTCTTTAGGACTTAACTTTTTAAAAGGCCTAGTTTCTTGTTTTTGAACCTTTAGCTTATCCCATACTTGACTTTTAGTAGGCTTAGTTATGATCACATCTTTTGTGCTTTGTGCATCTTGCAAGTCCTTAGTAGCTTGTGGGTTTTGGATGGTGTTATCTTGTATATTTGTATCACTGGGTGAAGTTAGCAAGGCCTTAGATGCACTTTGGGCATCTTTTAAGTCTTTAGAATCTTGTGAATTAGCACTATTAATATTTGGTTTTATATCTTTGTTAGGTTCTAAAGTTTTATTAGCATCTTGATTAGTATCTTTAGGTGTGCTACTAGCGTTTTGAATAGATTCTTTAGTAGGTTCTTTGCTAGGTTTAGCACTAGTATTTGAAGTGCTTTCTAGCGGTGTGATAGGAGCTATGATGATAGGTGCACTTGGAGTAAGTGGAGCTAGTGGAGTGCTTGGAACTTCTAGTTCATTAGAAGTTGCTTTAGTGTCTTTATCCTCACTAAAAGTATTTATAGTTTCTTCTTTAGGTACGCTACTTTTACTACTAGTGCCATCTATAGGAGGTATAGTATCTTTTATAGGAGAAGGCTTAGAGGCTTGTATATCTGAGTGGAGCTCAAAGTATAAATTCTTATCTTTAGTATCTAGCTCATTAGGCCTACTTATATCAGCATCTAGGTTTTTAGTTTCATCTGGGGTAAAAGCAGTTTTTATAACTTTAAAGCCATAAGGGTTAAAACCTACCTCATCACTAAAACTTATAGGTGAGTTTACTTCTAGACTTGGTGCTTCCTTAGCTTTAGGTGTTTCATATAACTTAGTAGAATCTACTTCTTTTAAAGGGGTAAATTTATCTAAATCGCTAGTAGCTATCTTAGCTTTTTTTATTAGAGTATTAGCCTTTAAGACTTCAGATTTCAAGTCTAAGGAAGCTTGCATATTGCCATTAACTAAGTCTTTGTAAGTAACATCATCACCTGTTATATAAAGCATCTCTTGGGTGTGGTTTATATCAAGGGCTACTTGTAAGTTCTTAGCACTTAGTGGATAGTCATAAAGTGCAAGCTGCATATTTTTGCCAGTTATAATCCCCTTAGTATTAAACTCATCTTTTTTAGTCTCAGGGTTATAGATAAGATTCATAGCAAGACTTAGCTTCATGGTATTATCTAGCATATTACTATTTGTAGCATCTTCTTTTGAAGTATCTGTACTGTGTGCATTAGTAGCTACATCTTCTTCTTGAGTGCTAGTGTCATTTGTAGCTTGTGCTTCATCTAAACCTGTGCTAGTTTGTGTATCTTCTTTTTGCATATCTTCTTGAGGCTTTGCTTGCAAGTCTTCTTGTGAGCTCTCTTGAGCGCTCTCTTGTGTGTTTAAAGAGGTATCACTAGACTTATCATTTAAAGCAGTACTAGTTTGTTTGACTTGGCTAAAAGTTTCTAAAATAGCCTTTGTTGGGATATCAAGCTGTCTTATAGGCATATGAACATCATAGTGGTTTAAGATAGCTTCTAAGCTTTTATCAAGGGTGGCATTTTGTGCGATTATGTTGATATGTATATCTGGATGAGGCATATTAACTATATCTACACTTGATCCATCTAAGATGGCTTCATTAAAGTTAGCTTTAGGAGTTTTTATATAAAGGCCCTTATCTTTATAAGTAAGATAGGCATTAGGCACACTTATAGGATCTAGACCTGAGGCTAGAGTGACATTTAAGTCTTTGAAGCTTATCTTAGCATGGGTTTTATGCAAAAAATCCTCAGCTATATCTTTTGGATCTAACCTTACATCTAACCTTAAGTCTTCTATCTTAAGACTGCTGTAAGCGATATTAGTATAAAGCCACTCTTCTAAAGTATCTTTTAGGTGTTTATCTTCTATTAGATCAAAATACTTTTTAAACATATCTAGACTTGCTAGATTAGTGCTTTGAGTGCTAAGACGTAGCTTTTTAGTAGTGCTTATACCTGTAAAAGTTAGGGCTTCTTTTCTAGTAAAGTTGGCTTTTATATTAAAAGCTAGCTCTTTTTTAGGCACAGAGTAGATTAGATCCCCGCCTAATATTGCATCAAAGCCTTTTATCAAAAACTGCTTTACATTTAGCACCAAATCTTTGCCTTCACTTACTATGCTAAAGCTAGCATTAACCAAAGGTGTTTTTAAGATATAGCTTTTACCATCAAATCTAACACTACCAGTATACTTGTGATTAATGCTTATATCTTTTATCTCTAAAAACTTAAAGTAAGAAAAGATGAAGATACTTTTTTGTATGTAGTTTATAGCGTCATTAACATTTTCTTCTATGGTTTTAGTGTTTTCTTGCTTAGCTTTAGAATCAGTTACATCAACCTTATCTATGGTTAGTACAAACTTATTTTCTAGTTTTAAGAAGGCATTTTGCACTTCTATACCAGCTATATTCATATCTTTGATATGTATACCACTTGCTAGGATTCTATAAAATACTACTAAGATTATGATGATAACTATGACAACAATAGAAAGTTTTAATAAGCCCTTGTTAGATTTTTTTTTTGCTATATGCTTGGGATTTTGAGGTGGTTTTTTAAGAGAGTTTAGATTAGGTGTATCTTGCTTTGTTGATGTATGGTTAAGTGAAGAATCTGATGCATTATTTAATGAAGGTGATAAAACCTCATCTTTACTAGGCTTAGCTAAATTTTCTAGGCTTTTAGTGTTTTTTTTTAGATCACCATCTAAGGGCATGTCTTCACTAGAGTTTTCTTTTTTAGCTTCATCTACACTAGTTTTTTCAACACTTGTAATTGCTTCTTTTTTATTTGTCTCTTCTTTGTTTGAAGTAGTATCTTTTTGCTCATCTAAGTTTTTTATCTCATAAAGTTTAAACTTTGGTGATGAAAGCTCATCTACCAAAAGAGTTTGATGTGCAAAATCTTGTGTTTTTTTAGTATCTTCATGCAAACTAGTTTCTCTAGTGTTATCTAACTCCCTAGCCTTTGCTTCTGCTTCAAGTAAGGAATCTTTTATGGTTTTAAGGTTACTTAGATTAAGATTTAAAGACTGTTCGTTTGGATAGTCTTCAACTTTTATAGCTTTTGGACTTATATCTTCTAGAGGGATAGTTTTTACGCTAGGCTCTTTTGAAGGCTTTTTATCTTTTGCTAAAGTCTTTTGTGTAGTATCTTCTTTTGGAGTACTTGCTTGTACTGCTAGCCCATCTTTAGATTTAAGCTTACTTTCTTGCTTGGAATCTATTTTGGAATCTATTTTAGAATCTGGCGCGCTAGATTCTAAATTTTTTTCTTCCTTACTGCTAGCTTCATCATAGGGCTTTAACTCCAACTCTGTATCTTCACCTAAGTCAAGATTTTTTATCCTAGATATATCATCATCTAAAATGTTAAGACTTTTATCTCCTTCTTGACTTATAATATCTCTAGTTGGAACAGCTTTTGTTATCCTAGTCTTTGTACCAACTGGCTCTGCTAAGATATCAATCTTTTTATCTTTCTTACCAAAGAGCCCTTTAAAGAAGTGCGCTAGTTTATTCGAAGGAGCTTTTTTGTCAGCATCTACATCTTTTAGCAAGCTAATATCTCGCTTCTTTTTTACTTCCATCTTTTCTTTTAAACGCTCACTTCCTAAAGGTTTAGAATCTACTTTAGTATCAGCTAGGATACTGCTAAATTTTTTATTATTTTTATTGATTGCCATGTCTTTTTATATCAGCTACCCTATGAAGTCAGCAGTTGTTTTATATATCCCAAAAGGAACTACTAAAGAGATTATAACACAGTTAAAGAGCCAAAATTACGATGTAAGCAAGGTGGATGCTTATATCACTAGACTATTTGGCTTTACTCAAAGTGGTTACATAGAAATGCCTTCTACCACACTTACAAAGGGTGAGTTTTTATACTATCTAGTTAAATCAAAAGCGGCTACTAGAAAGTTTACTTTAATACCTGGTGAGACAAGCTACTTCTTTTTAAGGGACCTAGCAAGTGCGTATAATCTAAATATAGACAAGCTTGAAAAGCTATATAACCAAAAGTTTCCCTACACTGATGGTGTCATCTTGGCTAATACTTACTACCTACCTTATACTGCAAGTGAAGAACGCCTAACTGACATACTTTTAGATACTTCCATGCAAGAACAAAAAAGGTTAGCTATAGAGCTAACTGGTAGTTATAATCAAAAAAAGTGGTTTAAGGTTATAACTAAGGCTTCTATCATACAAAAAGAAGCGGCTAACACTAGTGAGATGCCTATCATCTCTGGAGTTATAGATAATCGCATAAAGATTGGCATGCCTTTACAGATGGATGGTTCACTAAACTATGGCAAGTACTCTCACATAAGAGTAACACCTGAGCGCATACAAAATGATAAGACTACTTTTAACACCTATAAATATTTAGGCCTCCCAAAAGAGCCTAGTGGAAGTGTAAGCATAGCTGCTATAAAAGCTGCCTTGCATCCTGCAAAAGTCCCCTATCTTTACTTTATGAGAAATGACAAAGGTACTCATAACTTTTCTACCACCTATCAAGCCCACTTAAATAATGTAGAAAAACGCCAAAAAACACTAGATATAACAGATAAGGCCAGATAAAAAGAAATAAAAAAAAGAGATAAAAAGCGTATACAAGCTTTTATGTTAAATAGATTCTATTTAACAGGCAGCTATGTATACATAATGAAGTTTTTAATAATTATACCTTCCTAAGCTAAAGGCATTCTCGCTTTGTTTCGTGGTGCAAAAATCGCAATAGAAATGAAGTAGTAGTGTTGAATGCGTGATGTTTCAAAGAAGCTTACGTTTTCAAGGAAACTTCGTTTTCAAGAAAGCTTACGCTTTGCTAGAAATGAATACGTGCCAAGACCCTTCCCTTAGCTTACGTCAAAAAAAACACTTTTTTTTTAAAGGGCTTGTGAGGAGTAAGGCGTAGGCAAACCCCCCCCTTTTTTTTTGTTAAAAAAACATATAAGTTAGAACAAATAGAAAAAAGAAACTGTTGAAATAAAGATTTGGTTAATAGTACAAAGAGTTTGAAGATGCCTATTAGACAAGGTACAAAATCCACTACAGACTATTTTTACTTTAGTTTTTATCAGTCATTTTTATGATTTTTTAAAAGCATCTTTTTAGTCATAGCATGGAATCTTAAAAAGTCTTTTAATGGCAAAGCAGGCATACCACTCCACTTACTACCAGGAGTTAGTAAAGACTTAGTGATACCAGCTTGTGCACCTACTTGCACAAAGTCAGCGATATGTACATGCCCACCTACTCCAGCTTGACCACCAAAGACTACATTACGCCCAGTAGTTGTGCTTCCTGCTAAGCCTACTTGAGAAACTAGCAAGTTACTTTTACCAAGCACACAGTTATGAGATATCGCTATAAGCTCGCCAAGTTTAGAGTTAGCTCCTATTATGGTTTTATCAAAAACTGCCCTTGATATAACAGTATTAGGCCCTATTTCTACCTCATCTTCTATAATGGTTATGCCATTATGAAATATCTTTTTGTTTTCACCCATTTTTGAAGTACCAAAACCAAAGCCATCACTTCCTATAACCACTCCAGCGTGTAATCTTACATCCTTACCTATAAGGCTTTTATGATAGATAGTAACGTTTGGATAAAGGATGGTATTATCCCCTATAACTACGCCATCACAAAGAACTACATTAGGCATGATAGTGACATTAGCCCCTATATAAACATCATCTCCTATAGTGACATTAGGCATGATAGTAGTGCCTTCTTTAATTACTAGATTCTTTCCTGCTAGTACGTTTTGATGGATTTTTACTTTTATAAAACTTTTAGAATCTAAAAGATTAAAGTCATTACCTTCAAACTCTCTTACTTCAAAAAAAGCACTAAGCCTAGCTAGGTTAAAGTGCATATCTTCAACCACTATGCTTTGTAAGTTTTTTGGTGCATGTGCCACAAACTCTTTTGACATAAAAACAGCACCAGCCTCAGTTTCTTGCAAATCTTTTAAGTACTCTTTTTGCATGATAAAAGATATATCTTTAGGACTAGCCTTATCTAGTGTAGTTAGATTTTCTACTTCAAAGTCACTACTTAATTTGGAATCTATTTTTAAGATTCCTAGTATTTCACTTAGCTTCATCTTTTCTCCTTGTGTATAAAGGCTAGGTTTTTTATAAGGCCTTAGTTAAAGTCAAAACTTCCGCCCTGCCCGTTATTCATACTTTCATAAACTGAACTTACATAGCTTTTTCTAGTATCGCACTCAAAAACTTTCTCGCACTTAAGACAAGAGCTCAAGGCTTTTTGTTTTTGACAAGCTTCAAGTTTAGCCTTACTTTCTTCTAAAGCAAGTTTTAATTTCTCATCTGTAGACATCACTAACTTCTTTCATCTCTTCTTTACTTCCAAAAAAGCAAGGTGTGCTTGCATGAAGACTAGGCACTTTTATATCTAGTAGCCTATCTTTGCCATTGGTAGCAAAACCACCAGCTTTTTCATATATAAAAGCAAAAGGAAAAACTTCAAATAAGATTCTAAGTTTTCCACTCTTAGCATCACTTGTAGCTGGATAGCTAAATATCCCGCCTTTCTTGCATAAGATCTGATGTAAGTCTGCAACCATCCCCCCACTATATCTAAGCCTATAACCTTTAGCAAAAAAGGAATCTATTAAGGCTTTATGTTCCTTACTCCAGTGTTGTTGGGTGCCTCCAGGAGAGTTTAACTTGCCCTTAGATTCTAAGTTAAAGTCTTGGATAAACTGCCATTTATCTTCACTATAAACATAGTGTTTAGCCTTAGAGCTAGCTACTACCATCTCAAGTCTAGGTCCATAGATAAAATAAAGTGCACAAACTAGTTTATCACCACTTAAAGTGCCATCATAGATTCCAAAGATAGAGCCTATGGAGAGGTTAGAATCTACTAGTGAAGAGCCATCTAATGGATCAAAAGCAACTATTAAGTTAGCATCTTTATTAACATCTACAAACTCAACTTGCTCCTCACTCACATAGCCCTTTACACACTTAAGCTTTTTTAAAGTATCTCCAAAAAGTAAGTCAGCTTTCATATCTATCTTTAATACATGATCCCCACTTGCATTATTACTCTCAGAGTATCCAGCAAGACGCACTTTTAGCATCTTACTTAAAGTCACTGCACTAACTTCTAAAGCACGTAAAATCTCTTCTATATCGTTATTATTTGGCATTACTACTCTCCGTTATTTAGCTTCATTTATATTGCCATAAAGTTTGGTTACTGTCTTTATAACCGGGTTAATATTAGTATTAATCCAGTCTTCATCCATCCACTCACTAGGTCTTACATAAAGACCTTGTACTAATGTCTCAAGATGCACATGATCCCCAAAAGCAAGCCCTGTATCACCACTTAAGCCTAAAAGCTCACCTGCACTAAGATTGCTTCCAAGCTTTTCAACCTTAGACATATGTGCATAAAGCGTGCTAAGGCCTAGTTCATGATTTACCATTAAGGTGTTTCCATGCACACTTAATCTTTCATTAATAACTACTTTCCCATCATTTTGAAGTGTTAGTTTAGTGTGTCTATGAGTATCTACTAAGTCTATACCCATGTGCATGGCAGTGCCTATGTTTTGCCCTTTAAACCAGTAAGTTCTTTTATCATAAAAACTACCTACTATACGAGGATTTTTAAAAGGAGTTATAGCGTTAAATGGCTCTAAGGTAGTTACTTCATAGTTAGTTGGCGTAGCCTTATCTAGTATCTTTTGGGCATCTTGTGTACGCAAAACTTCATTTACATATCTAAAGCGATCTATAAAATCACTTGGAGCATCAACGTTTGTGACTTTTATTATCTCATTAATCTTTTTTCTAAGAAAAGATTCTCTAAGTCTGATATTTGACTTCCTCATCATAAAGCCTACACTTTTGTTGATATTAAGCCTTACTTGAGTTTTATTTAAAGCATCATCAATTGCTATTATCTTACCTTCAAAAAAGTCATTACTACTAGGCCAAGCCATAAGTGTTATATAGATGTCTTTACCATCTTTTTGTTTATATAAAAAAGGCTTAAAGGTATTTATCCCATTACTTAAAGAGACACTTTTTACATTTTTACCTTTAACGCTAAAAGCAACTATCGCACTTCCACCATTACTAATCTTAGGAGACATGGCTATGATTTTTACAACTGGAGACTTAGTATCAACTATGAAGTCTTTTTTTACTAAGGTTTTATTGCCTCCAAAAAAGCCTGCATTACTCCAGTCTTTAACTTCTAGTAGGTAAGTTATCTTATCACCATCTTTTAAGTTAGCAACTTTAGGAAGATTAATGTCTATATTTTTATCTTTTTTTAAAAAGATTCCATATTTTTCGCCTATGACCTTAGAGTTAGAATCTAAGATCTTAAAGCTATACTCTCTTAATCCGCTACTATCAAATGACGTGAAACTAACTGCGTTATTTGGATTAATGTACTTAGAATTTAGTGGCACTTTTTCATGGCTAGAGTTAGTTATATAAAGCGTTACGCTGGGCTTTACTCTTTCAAAACTTGAACTATCAAATAAAACATAGGCAAAAGCAAGTATGATGATGCAGATAACAAACCCGATATAACGCATTAAAACCTAACCTAAAAAAGATTTGCTACAGACACGTGGAAAAAGTACTCTATGACCTTATTTAAAGTAGCTAGAACTGAAAGCACATAAATTATTATTAAAACTATCTTGTGCCATTTTAAGCTCATCTTAGTTATTAAAAAAATGCCTATGCTTACGCCTATGATGCTTCCTATACCAAGTATGGATCCATTTTTTAAGACCACGTGATCAACAACGTGTAATCTTAGCAGAGATACCATCCCAGCAATAGAGCTAAAAACTATAAAAAATAGCGCAACTGGTGCTATCTTTTTACTATCAAGCCCTAGTATCTTTGAAAGCAAAGGCCCTAGTATAACGCCTCCACCTATACCTAAAGGTATGGCAAAGATGCCAGTTACAAAGCCTATAAAAAGCATACCTATGAATCTTTTTATCTTATTAACCTGCCTTACTACTGCTTCTTTTTTCTTGTTAAAAATAAAGTTAAGTAAGGAGTAAATACCTACTAGTAAAAAGATAAGCATAAGCCATCTTGAAGGTATATAAGTTAAAGCTACTCCACTAAAACCAGCTCCTATAAAGCCACCTATACCAACTGTTAGTCCAACTAAGATAGAAAGCTTTTTAGTCTTAAGATTAATTATCGTTCCAAAGATTGAAGAAAAAATCATCTGCATAACAGATATGGCAACAGCCTCAGTAGGAGAAACAAAGTAAAGCATAACTGGGACTATAACTGTTCCCCCACCTATACCAAACATCCCGCTTAAAGCCCCTGTAACTATGCCAAGAATGGCAAAATACACTATATCCATACTAACCTACCCTTCATAAAAGACTAACCACTTAGTCCTAGAACTTTGTAATAACGAAAAAAACTAAGTCTATTGAGAATGAAAATATTTTAGCCAAAAAGACTGCTACAATTAAAAAGTAAATTAAATGCATAACGGATGGCTATGTCGGATTTCAAACCTCTAATCTCAATTATCACGCCATTTTACAACACTGCTGCTTACTTTAAAGAATGTTTGGATTCTTTAACCAAACAGACTTATAAAAACTTAGAAATTATCCTCATAGATGATGGCAGCAGCGATAAAAGCCTAGCTATCGCAAAGGAGTATGCAACTAAAGATCCTAGAATCTTTATCATCTCTAAGCCTAATGGAGGACAAAGCAGTGCTAGAAACATAGGCCTAGAGTTTATAAGTGGCACAAATCTAAGAGAAGCACTAAAAAGTAAAGATTATGTAAACCTAACAGCTAGAGAAAAAGAGTTTTTAGAACTAGTAGAGATAAAAGATGCTAATCACATCTTTGTTAAAAAAGAAGTACTAGAAGATGCTATCTCTAAACTTCCTGAAGATAAATATATACACTTTGTAGATAGTGATGACTTTTTAACACTAGAGTGTATAAAAGACTGTGTAGATACCCTAACGCCTGAAGTTGATATAGTATGGCATGGAATGTGTACTCAAGTAGAAGGCTATGGGTTAGGAGAGTTTATAGCTGACTACTATATGATTTCTTTAAGCAGGTATCCTAAAAAGATACTCTCTACTTATCAGATACTTAATGACTTAGAGTTTGGCCATCTTCCTTGGACTTGTAATGGCATATTTAAAGCTAGTAAATTAAATGTACTAGATTTAAGATTTCGCTACATAGAGTGTGAAGACCATCTTTTTGGCTTACTGCTTTTTATGAGCTGCTCTATAGGCATAACTAAGCAAAGCTACAAAACACACCCAAACCTTAAGCTAGTAAACAAGCAAAGCTATATCTATAGGATAAGGACTAACTCAACTTGTGACTACTTTAAAAGTAAAGATATAGACTTAGTACCTGAACACCTAAAGCCTATATCTACTTATTTCAAAAACTTTAAAAAACTTAAAAAGTACTATCATGCCTACTGCTTTTCTATAGTTTTAGATGAGATATTAGCTCATAAAGACAAGCTTCAACCAGAGGCTTTAAGAGTTATAGTTGCTTCTTATGTGCATATAAGTTTAGGTCTTAAAAACCCAAAAGTAGACCCACTAAATGCAAAAGCACTAGATATCAAACTTTTAGAATATATCTACACTCAAAATAAATTTTATAGATTTATCTCAACTAAACCTAAAACTAGTAAGGTCATCTTTGCTTTTAAAGATGGGGCATTTTTAACTTATAAAGCTGCTAGAAAAACAGCTGTGATGATAATAGTGACACTAGGACTAAAACAAGCTATCAAAAAACTTTTAAAAAAAGGTGAGTTTAAAACTCCTCCTTCAAATACTAACTAATCAAGAAACAAACAAACTAGTCATAATTAAGTCACTAAACATTCTTACAATGCAAACACTACTTACATTAACTCAAAGATAGGAGAGTATATGAAAGGACAAAAAGACAAAAAAGCTTCCAAGCAAGAACAAGCAAACTCTAAGTACTTAGAAGAGCTTGCAAGGGCTAACGAGCTAGAAGCTAGATCTAAAAGCGAAAAGCCTTTAAAGTTTATACTTAGTCCTCTAGCTAAAAAAGAACGTGAAAAAAAGAGAAAAAAACTAAGATTTTTAAGAAAATTTAGAAGGCTTAGAAAAAATCTAAGACGACATAGAATCACAGTAGCAGACATCATCTATCAAAACATCTCCACTATCTTTGCTTGGCTAGTAGTGCTAGTCCTTTTTGCCATAGCAATTAGCATCATCATAAACTCAATCCCCGCTTTTGAAAAATTTGGCTTTAGCTTTTTAATCTCTACTAAATGGGATTCTGGCCGTGAGACCTTTGGGGCATTAAATGCTATTTATGGAAGTATCATAGGCGCAATAATAGCCATGGCTATAGCAGTTCCTATCTCAGTTGGCATAGCTATCTTTTTAACTGAGCTTGCCCATAAGCATGTAAAAACAGTAGTTGGAGTAGCAGTAGAACTACTAGCTGCCATACCTTCTATAGTTTATGGCATGGTTGGGCTTATATTTTTAGTACCACTAGTTGCTAAGCTTAGTAGTGATGGAACTAGTATAGGGGTTGGAATCTTAAGTGCCTCTATAGTCTTAAGCATCATGGTGCTTCCTTTTATGGCGTCTTTAATGAGAGATAGCATAGATGCAACTCCAGACATGCTTAAAGAATCTGCTTATGGATTAGGGGCTACTCGCTTTGAAGTTGTAAAAGATGTAGTTTTTCCTTATGCAAAAACTGGCGTTGTAGGCTCTATGATACTAGCCTTATCGCGTGTTTTAGGAGAGACTATGGCAGTGGCACTTTTAATAGGCGGCACACAAAAGATTCCAGCTTCTTTAATACAACCAGCAACTAACATCCCTTCAACCATAGCTATAAACTTTGGGGAAGCTGGTGAAGGTATATATAGCTCAAGTCTTTTCTACCTAGCCTTAGTCTTGCTAGTCTTAAACTTTATCATCATCTTCATAGCTAAAAAATTTATAAACAAAAAGGGAGTTAAACATGCATAATGCTAGATTAACAAGACGAAAAGTAGTAAATGTCATAGCTCTTAGTTTTAGTTATATCTTTGCGATATTTGGCGTTTTAGTCTTACTTTTTATAATAGGTGCTGTGCTTTATAAAGGCTTAAGTCACTTTGGACTTCATCTTTTTATAAATGATGACTTAGGGCCAAGGGATGCTAATAGTGGTCTGCGTGCTGCCATAGTTGGACAGATAATCTTAGCAGTTGGAGCAAGCATTATCTCCATACCTATAGGCTTACTAGCTGGGACATTTTTACGTGAGTACTGCCGTAGTCAAAAGTTACTAGGCCTTGTAAGGATGTGTAGTGACTTATTAAACTCTATGCCAACTATCATAATAGCTACTTTTATATACGCCGTAGTAGTGCTTCCAACACATGGCTTTAGCGGCTATGCTGGAATCTTAGCCTTAAGCATAATCATGATTCCTATAGTTTTAAAAGTAACTGATGATATGCTTTCTTTAGTACCTGATAACTTAAAAGAAGCTGCCATGGCACTAGGGGCTTCAAAGTATAAAATGATAACCCAGATAGTTTATAGAGCTGCAAGAAAGGGGCTTATGACTGGAATCTTACTAGCTTTTTGCAGGGTTAGTGGAGAAAGTGCGCCTTTACTTTTTACAGCTAGCAACTCTCAAATCCTAACCTTAAACCCAGTAAATCCTATGCCTAGCCTTAGTATATGGATGTATAACTTTGCGACTAATCCAGAACATATCTATCAAACCTTAGGGTGGAATGCTGCTTTTTTACTAACTGCGTTTATCTTAATAGTAAACATAGCAACACGCCTACTAATAAACAGAAAGAAATAATTTAAGGAGCCTTGTAATGAAAGACAACAAAAAGCTTGATATCCACAAAGAGATAAAAACTAAGCCTATGACTAAAGAAGATTCTAGTGCTATAGAATCTAAAGACCTTAAAAGTGACTTAAAAGATAAAAGTATAAAAAGCCCTAAGCATATAAAAGAGATAAAAGTCACAAAAGACTTAAAAGAGATAAAAGCCCAACCTAAAGAACAAACCATCTTGCAAGTTAAAAATCTTAGTTTTTATTACCCAAAGGCAAAGGTTGCAAGTATAAAAAATATAAATCTAAAAGTTGATGCTAATAAAGTCTTAGCTCTAATAGGACCTAGTGGCTGCGGTAAAAGTACACTTTTAAGGTGTTTTAATCAGATACATAGCCTTTATAGTGGAGTTAAATACGAAGGTGAGATAATTTATGAAGGGCACAATATCTTAAGTAAAAAAACTGACCTTATAAATCTTAGAAGCAAGATAGGCATGATATTTCAAAAGCCTACTCCTTTCCCTATGAGCATTTTTGATAATATCGCCTATGGACTAAGACTAAAAGGCATACATTCTAAAATGGAACTTTATCCTAGGATAGAAAAAGCACTTAAAGGGGCTAATCTTTGGACTGAAGTAAAAGATAGGTTAGATGATAGTGCCATGGGTCTAAGTGGAGGGCAGCAGCAAAGACTTTGCATAGCAAGGGCTATAGTTTTAAACCCTGAAATACTCCTTTTTGATGAGCCAACTTCCGCCCTAGATCCAATCGCAACTAAGGCTATAGAAGAACTAGTAATAGAGCTAAAGAAAAAAGTCACTATCTTAATAGTCACTCATAATATGCAACAAGCTCAGAGGGTAAGTGATGAAACAGCTTTTATGTACCTAGGGAATCTAATAGAGCTTAATAAAACTAAAGATATCTTTGAAAATCCAAAAGAAAAGCTAACTAAAGAGTACATTGGCGGTAAGTTTGGTTGATATGACAAAATATTAGATTACTACCTAAGTTTATATGCATTCACTCCTAGCACAGGGAGTTTTTAAGAATAGATTCTATACTTAAAAGATAAGAATCTAAGTGCAAAAAGCCTTTGTAAGTATCACATCTCTAATATCAAAGCCCTAATTCTAGCTTATGGCATTATTTGCTAAAATCTTAAAAACTCTTTTAAAACCCCCACATAAAAAAGGATAAACATCATGGTTAGTAGATACGCAAGAAAAGAGATGCTAGATATCTGGAGTGAACAAAGCAAGTATGAAGCTTGGCTAAAAGTGCAAAAAGCACTAGTTTTAGCGTGGCACAAACTTGGTCTTATAAACAAAGAAGAAAATGACAAGATTCAAAAAAATGCTAGCTTTAACATAGAACGCATCAATGAGATAGAAGCAGACACTAAGCATGATTTAATAGCCTTTACTACTTCAGTTGGGGAAAGTTTAGGAGAAGAAAAACGCTGGATTCACTATGGAATCACAAGTAGTGACTGCATAGATACAGCCTTAGCTTTGCAGATAAAAAGCGCTTTAAGGCTTATCATCCAAGATGTAGAAACTTTGATAGACACTTTAAAGACTAGGGCTTATGAACATAAAGCTACTCTTATGGTAGGAAGGAGTCATGGCATACATGGTGAGCCTATAACCTTTGGGTTAGTTTTAGCAAACTTTGCCAATATGCTTAAGCTTAATCTTAAGAATCTAAAAGAAGTTTTAGATTGCGCAAGTGTTGGTCAGCTAAGTGGTGCTATGGGGAATATAGCCCATACTCCTTTTGAGTTAGAAGGCATGGTTTGTAAGACTTTAGGGCTCAAACCTGCCCCTATAAGCTCTCAAGTTATCTCACGTGATATACACGCAAGGGTTATAAGTGAGCTAGCCTTACTAGCTAGTACTTGTGAAAACATAGCCCTAGAAGTAAGACACCTTCAAAGAAGTGAAGTTTATGAAGCTGAAGAGTACTTTTCACCTAAACAAAAAGGCTCTTCAGCCATGCCCCATAAGAGAAATCCAGTCTTAAGTGAAAACATAACAGGCCTTTGTAGGATGATAAGAAGCTATGTCATCCCAAGTCTAGAAAATGTAAGCCTTTGGCACCAAAGAGATATAAGTCATAGCTCAGTTGAACGCTTTGTCTTTCCTGATAGTTTTATAACGGCTGATTTTATGCTTGCTAGGCTTACAGGGCTAATTAAGAATCTAGTGATATATCCAGATAATATGCTTAAAAACTTAGAGCTTACTGGTGGGCTAGTCTTTTCTCAAAGAGTGCTTTTAGAGCTTCCTAAAAAAGGTTTAAGCCGTGAAGATTCTTATAAGATAGTGCAAAAAAACGCCATGAAAGTTTGGGAAAGACTTCAAAGTGGGGAAAATGTAAGGGGGCTATTTTTAAAGCTACTTTTAGAAGATGAGACTTTAAGACAGCATTTAAGTGAAGCAGAGATAAAAGAGTGTTTTGAATATAACTACTATCTTAAAAATGTAGATTTGATACTAAAAAGAGTTTTTGGCTAGTTTTGAAGTGGCATAAAGTTTATATAGAGTTAAGTGATATCTGTCATCTAAAGTGCTCTTTTTGCACACCTAAAAAAGGTGTACGAGGCGTTATGGACTTAGGACTTTTTGCAAAAATTACCTCTTTTTTAAAGGGCAAGACTAAACTTATAAGCCTTCATGTACTAGGTGATCCTTTAATCTTAAGTCCAGAAAGTTTAAAAGCCTATCTTGATATAGCTAAGACTTATGAGCTAAAAGTAGACCTTGTAACTAGTGGCTTTTTTTTAGATGAAAGCTACTTTAAGATTCTAAGTAGCCCTCCTTTGCATCAAGTAAGCTTTTCTTTAGAATCCTATTTTGCAAATACACACAAACCATCTAACTACTTTGAAAATATAAAGCATTTTTGTGCTTATAAGCTAGAGTGTAAAAGCGAAGTCTTTATAAACTTAAGACTTTTTAGTGATAGCTTGCATTTAGATTCTATAAAAGAAGATTTTTTAAGTTTTTTTAAAAAAAATGGATTTGAAAAAGAAGTCAGAGCAACTAAACATGGCTTAAGACTAGCCCCAAAAGTCATACTTAAAACCCATGATAAGTTTAACTGGAGCACTAATACTGCTAAATCTAAGCCTTTAAGAAGTTCTACTTGTCTAGGGGCTATAAAACAACTAGGCTTTTTATCTAATGGAACTATAGTGCCTTGCTGCATGTGCACAAGTGGTGAGATAAGCTTTGGAAGCACTTTAACTAACTTAGAAAATTTTTTAGATTCCAAAGACTTTTTAGACTTTACTAGTGCCATGAAACAAGGGGTATTTATAGAAGACTTTTGCAAGACTTGCACTTTTAAAGGTATAGCCTAAGAAAGGTTGCTTTTAAAACTCTAGGCTACCTTTCCACTTAGCTACCTTCACTTAGGCCAAAACCACTAAATGCAAAAAAGTTGTATTACAATACTCACATACTAAGATAGACACAAAATGTAATTCTCCAACAAGGAAGTCTCTAGACATGAAACAAAACTATATAACCACGCCTATATACTATGTAAACGACAAACCTCACATCGGCCACGCCTACACAACTATAATCTGTGACTTACTTAAAAAGTACGCTGAGATTAATGGAATCCCAACTTTTTTACTAACTGGTACTGATGAAAATGGCCAAAAGATAGAGCAAGCTGCCACTGCCCATAACACCACGCCTCAAAAGTATGCTGATATGATTAGCGCTAAGTTTAGAAGCGTTTGGGATAGCTTTGATATTGATTATGACAAGTATATGAGAACTACTGACTTAGAGCATAGATATGGCGTGCAAAAAGCCTTTGAGCTTATGTATAAAAAAGGTGATATTTATAAAGGTGAGTATGAGGGGCACTACTGCGTATCGTGTGAGAGTTTTTTTACAGCCACTCAAGTTATAGATGAGCTTTACTGCCCAGACTGCGGCAAACCAACTACACTAGTAAAAGAAGAGAGCTACTTTTTTGCCCTTTCAAAGTACCAAGACAGACTTTTAAAGTGGTATGAAGAAAATCCAACTTGCATCTTGCCTCTACATAAGCGTAATGAAGTAGTGCGTTTTGTGAGTGATGGTTTGCAAGACTTATCTATCACGCGTACTAGCTTTGATTGGGGAGTTAAGATACCAGAAAGCTTAAATGACCCAAAACATATAGTTTATGTTTGGCTTGATGCGCTTTTAAATTATGTGAGTGCTTTAGGTTATGGGCTAGATTATAAAGATGCAAAAGAGGCTTTAAGCAAGCTTGCAAGAGAAGACATTAAACGACTCCCAAGCTTGGAATCTAAAATGGAGCTTTTTAACAACACAACCCACGTTGTAGGAAAAGATATCTTACGCTTTCACGCCATCTACTGGCCAGCGTTTCTAATGAGCCTTGATTTGCCTTTACCGCGTCAGATTCTAGCGCATGGCTGGTGGACACGCGAAGGCGTGAAAATGTCTAAAAGTTTAGGTAATGTCATAGACCCACTAGAAGTAAAAGAAGCCTATGGCACAGAGGCATTTCGCTACTTTTTACTAAAAGAAGTGCCTTTTGGGCAAGATGGCGACTTTAGTGAGCTAGCTTTTAAAAATAGGATAAATGGCGAGTTAAGTAATGACTTGGGGAATCTTTTAAATCGCCTCATAGGTATGAGCGAAAAGTACTTTAGTTTTAGCATAGAAGGAAGTAAAGAAGAGTTAGAAAAAGACTATAAAGATGAGTTAGAAAAGATAGATTCTATAATCTCTAAGCTAGCAAGTTTAATGGAAAACGTGCAGTTTCATTTGTATTTAGAAGGAGTTTGGGAGCTTTTAACTTTGGCAAATGGACTTATAACAAAAATGACACCTTGGACTTTAATGAAAGAAGGGCGCATAAAAGAGTGTAATGCCTTTTTAGTCCTAATCGCAAACATCCTTTTAAAAACCGCCCTCTTGCTTTACCCCTTCCTTCCAAAGTCAACCAAAAAGATAGGAGAAAGCCTAGGCGTAAGTATAGATGCAAACAACTATAAGCACTTTATAAAAGAAAAAGGCTTAAAAGAAAGCTTTCATATAACTAAGTGTGAAGCCCTCTTCCCAAAAGTTGAAGACTTAAGGATGCAAACTACAGAATCTAAAAAAGTACAAGAGACTAAAGTAGCAGACTCTAAAACAAAAGATTCCAAAACAAAAGATTTTAAAGTAGATTCTAAAAACCAAAACCTCCCTGAAAGTAGCACAGAAAATCTAATCAGCATAGAAGAGTTTAAAAAGATAGATATAAGAGTAGGCAAGATAGTAAGTGCAACTGAAGTTCCAAAAAGCACAAAGCTTTTAAAGCTTGAAGTGGACCTAAACGAAGGACGGCTTCGTCAAATCCTAGCTGGTATAAAAGAAACTTATACTTCAGAAAGCCTAGTAGGAAGGCAAGTAGTAGTGCTAGCTAATCTAAAGCCGGCCAAACTTATGGGCCTAACTAGCGAAGGCATGCTTTTAGCTTGCAAGGATGAAAACGGCCTTAACTTACTAAGCATAGAAAACTCTAAAATCTTAGGTTCTAAGATTAGTTAGCCAAAATCAAACTTACTGGTAATACAATGCACAGATATTTGTATTAACGTAAGGAGTTTTAATGAAAAAACTAACATATGTAATGGTAGCTTGTGCTTTAAGTGCAAGCTTGCAGGCTTTTAGCATAACTGAGATGCCTTCAACTTCAAACAGAGTTGCCCCAAGCAATCATAACAGTATCTACTCTTACCACGATTCCATAAAAGATGCTTCAAAAGCTGTAGTTAATATCACAACAGAGCAAAAAGTAAAAAACAACAACTCTCCGTTTAATGATCCTTTCTTTCAACAGTTTTTTGGAAACATGATGCCCCCACAAATGCAAAACAGAGAACAAACTGGTCTAGGATCAGGAGTTATCATGACTAGTGATGGCTATATAGTTACTAACTACCACGTAGTAAAAGGTGCAGATAAGATAACAGTGACATTGCCAGGAGATAACAAAAAGTATAAAGCTAAACTTGTAGGCAAAGACCCTCAAAGTGACCTAGCAGTCATTAAGATAGATAAGAAAAACCTTCCAGTTATAAAGTTTGCTGATAGTAATACTTATAAAGTCGGAGATGTAGTTTTTGCTATAGGGAATCCTTTTGGTATAGGAGAAAGTGTCACTCAAGGCATAGTTTCAGGGCTTAACAAACATGGCTTTGGTATAAGCAACTATGAAAACTTTATCCAAACTGATGCAAGTATAAATCCAGGTAACTCAGGTGGAGCCTTAGTAGATAGCCGTGGAGCTTTAATAGGTATAAACACAGCCATCATCTCAAGAACTGGTGGAAACAACGGCATAGGCTTTGCCATACCTTCAGATATGGTTAAAAGCATAGCTACTACTTTAGTAAAAGATGGCAAGGTACAAAGAGGATTCTTAGGTGTTATGATGAAAGATCTTGATAGCTCTCTAAGTTCATCTTATAACAATGCACAAGGTGCTTTAGTTATACAGATAAGTCCAAATTCTCCAGCTAAAAAAGCCGGCATACAAGTATGGGATCTAATAACTGCAGTAGATGGCAAACCTATAAAAGGAAGTGCTGATCTTAAAAACACTATAGGCGCTTACGCACCAAATACTAAAATAACTCTAACTATCATGCGTAACAAAAAGCTAGAAAAAATCCCTATCACTCTAGCAAAACAACAAAATGATGATGATGGTTTTGCCACTATGGATAATGGCAGTTCAACTGAAAATGCTGAAGGTATAACTGGCTTAAGCGTAGCACCACTTGATGATCAAGTAAGGCAGCTTTATAATATCCCAGATGAGATACATGGCGTTATAGTTGATAAAGTTAAACCTAACTCAAAGGCTGATATAGCAGGCTTTAGTAAAGGAGATATCATATCACGTGTAGAAAATGATGATATAAAAAATATATCTGACTTTAATAAAGCTATGCATAAATATAAAGGCAAACTAAAAAGAATCCTTGCTTACAACATAGATGGAACAGTAAAAGCCATCACTTTAAACTAAGCTTTTTACAAACTCCCTATTTGTAGATTCTAAAAGTTTTTTTAGAATCTAAGTTTTGCTTTTTAAGTCTACTTTTTACTCAATCTAGACTTAAAGAGCCAAGCTTATAAACTTAGTAAACTTGTCTTTTAAGAAATTTTTATCATTCCTTCCTTCTACCCTTGCTAAATCCCACAGACTAGATAAAATATACTAATTAACATTACATATATTACTAGGGATGAAAATGGAAATTTTACAAGGTGGGATAAGTACTCCAAAAGGTTTTAAAGCAGGTGGAAAGGCTATAGGCATAAGAAAAGTTAGAAAAGACTTAGCCCTAATAATAAGTGATGATCTTTGCACATTTTCAGGAGTGTTCACTCAAAATAAAATCAAAGCAGCCCCAATCATATGGAGTAAAAAACTACTTCATAGTAAGATAAAAGGCATAGTTATAAATAGTGGTAATGCTAATGCTTGCACAGGTGAGCAAGGCTATGAAGATGCTAAAACTATGGCTGCAACACTTGCTATGAACTGTAATATGGAGCCAGAAAACATCCTTGTAGCAAGCACAGGAGTTATAGGCGTGCCCTTACCTATAGAAAAGATAGTTAATGGCATAAAAAGCATGAAAGACACTTTAGAATCTAGTGCAAGCGCAGACTTAGACTTTGCTGAAGCTATCATGACTACTGATACTTACTCTAAAAGCTACTGTGTGGCGACTGTGGTAAATGGCACTAGAGTGATAATAGGTGCTAGTGCTAAAGGCTCAGGCATGATACATCCTAACATGGCAACAACTTTGTGCATGATAACTAGTGATGTAAATATAGATAAAGCCTTGCAAGATGAGATATTAAAAGATGTTGTAGATGATACTTTTAATATGATGAGTGTAGATGGCGATACTAGCACTAATGACTGCATGTTTTTAATAAGTAATGGCGAAGCGGGCAATGTGATATTAGATTCCAAAGGGGCTAGTTATGATAAGTTTAAAGCAGCCCTTTTTGCTGTTTGTAAACACCTAGCCATTGAGTGCATAAGAGATGGTGAAGGTGCTACTAAACTAATGGAAGTTAGCATTAAAGGTGCAAGAAGTAAAAAAGATGCAAAAGTTATGGCAAGAAGCGTTACAAGCTCGACCCTTTTTAAGGCCGCTCTTTTTGGAAGTGATGCTAACTGGGGGCGCGCCCTTTGTGCTATAGGCTACTCAGGCGCTGAGTTTGATGAAAACAAAGTTGATATATCTATTAGAAGCATTAAAGGTACTTTGGAGTTAATGACAAGCTCTAGGCCTATAATCTTTGATGAAGAAAAGGCAAAAGAGATCCTTTTAGAAAAAGATATCTACATAGATATCAATCTAAATGATGGAGATTATAGTGCTACTGCTTGGGGTTGTGATCTAAGCTATGAGTATGTAAAAATCAATGGAGACTATAGATCATAATGCAAAACATTATAGTTATAAAGTATGGTGGCTCCGCTTTTGTAAATGAGATAAATAGCATCATAGATGACATAGTAGCCTTATATAAAAGTGAGTTTAAAGTAGTTTTAGTCCATGGTGGCGGTAAAGATATAAGCGAGGCCTTAGCTAAAGAAGGCATAGAATCAAGATTTATAAATGGCTTAAGGGTTAGTGATAAAAAAAGCATGGAAGTTATAGACTTAGTCCTAACTGGCAAGATTAATAAAAATCTAAGCTTTCTTTTAAGCTTGCAAGGAGTTAACGCCCTAGGGCTTAGCGGCAAAGATAGTTTACTTTTAAAAGCAAGTCCACTAGATCTAGATACTCTAGGTCACGTTGGGAAGCTAGAATCTATCAACACAACCATGCTTTTAAGCCTTTTAGATTCTAAGTTTTTACCTGTTATCTCGCCTATTGGAGTAGATAATAAGGGCAATATTTATAATATCAATGCTGATCATGTAGCCTTAGGCGTAGCCTGCTATCTTAAAGCTAGCAAGCTAATCTTTTTAAGCGATATAGATGGGGTGCTAAAAGATAGGCTAGATCCAAGCACTAGAGTAAGTAAGCTTAGTAAGGCTGAGGCCCTAAGTTTTATAGAATCTGGCGTTATTAATGGCGGCATGATTCCAAAAGTGACTTGCGCACTAGAAGGAGTAGAATCTGGGATTAAAGAAGTAGTTATACTAAATGCTAATAGGCCTAATGTCTTAAAAGGCTTTTTACTAGAAGGACTAGATCTAGGCACTAGGTTTTATAAGTAAAAGGCTAGGTGTTATAATATTTTAATTACACATAAAGCTTTTATATTTTAAAAACAAAATGCGAACTACTTAAACTTCATAAAAGCCTTTACTGCATTTAAAACATCATTTTCATCAGGATGACTTTTAGCCCTCTCCCAAAGGGCTTCTCTCTCAGGTGTGATAGGAGTGCCTTCAGCTAGGGCTTTTTGTCTTACTTGCTCGATTAACTCCTGACTTATAGCACCTTGAGCGCAAAAAAGCTCTAAGACTTCATTATCATTACTTACAAAAAACTCTTCTATCCTTTCTTTTAAAGCTACTACTCTCTCACTTTTTGGATCCTCACCTAATGTAAAAAAAATCCCCATCTTTTTGTTTCTAATCTCACTAGCTATCTTTTCTACTTCTAAACTCATAAAGCCCTTATCTATATAAAAACCAAAGATGATATATCTAAAATCTTTTAAGTCTTTAAGACTGCAAGTTTGCATATCCCTAGCCTCACAGTTTAGATTCCTAGCTATAGCTAAAGCTAGCTTTTTTGTATTCCCTGTCACACTTGCATAAAGCACTATGTTTTTCATAACTCTTCCTTTTTTTATATTAAGTTGTTAGCACAAAGGATTTAGCAAACTTGATCTTTTATAAAACTAGCTTTGCTTAGCTCTATAGCCTTTGTAGCTATGGTGTTACCCCAAAAGATTCCATCTAGGTTATAAGTGATAAGATTATCTTTTAAACACACAAGACCCTCTTTCTCACATAGTTTAAAAAATGCATCTACTTCCTTAAAACTTGCTTCATTTAGATAGCTTTTAATATCACTAAGAGAAATTTTATCGTACTGAAAAAGATTAGAGTATCTAGCAAAGTTAGATTCTACTGGGCTTATTTTAGATACTACTTTTAGCCTCATTTTTGGATTAACTATACTAAACTCCCCTAGCCTTCCAGCCGCCCCTACACCAAGTGGTAAAATATCAACGCCCTTATGAGAAAGACGTATATAAAGATATCTATCACGCTTTTTGCGCGCAACCTTAGTGTACTCTAAAACTTCATAAGTCCCATCACTTAGCATACTTTCTAAAAAGGCATTATGCAACTTATGATCTATCTCTAAACTATAGTAACTTGAATCATACTTTTGTGAAAAAAGTGATCCTTCTTGAAACTGCAGTGAGTAAAAGCTAGCACTATCAAGTTTTAAGTCTTTTATCACTTTTGCGTCATTTAAAACCTCATCCATACTTTCTTCTGGATAGTTATAAATTATATCTATGCATATCATGCCTTTAAAACTTTCTCTTATTAACTCTAGTTTTTTAATAGCATTTAGTCCACTTCCTACTCTATTTAAGAGTTTTCGCCCCTTATTAGAAAAAGTTTGCACACCTATACTGTAGCGATTAACCCCATGGCTTTTCATGATTTCAATCTTAGACTTATTTAGATTATGCAAAGTAGTTTCCATGCTAAACTCTACATCTTTTGCTAACTTAAAGTGCTTATTAATAGAATCTAAAATTAGATCTAGTTGGTCTTCTTTTAAGATACTAGGAGTTCCCCCACCAAAATAAATGCTTTTAAAAACTTTGCCTTGTATGTATGGAAAGCTTGAGTAGTGCTCTATCTCATCTAATAAAAACTTTGTGTATCCATCTAGTTTGCTTTCAAGCTTAGTTCTATTTAGATTACAAAAAGAACAGATATTATCGCAAAATGGCACATGAACGTAGATGATGCCTTCCTTAGTAGAAGGTGCTTTTTTTAAAAGGCCCTCTAAGTCATTTAAGCTTGCACTTTCTTTAAGCCCTATGCTTTCTCTATGATGTCCTTTTACCCTTTTGCTAAACATTTTATTACCTTTTTATAATGCATTAAAGCCATACTGAAAGCCCTTATCTTGCTTCAAAGATAAAAGGCTTTATTAGATTACACTTTGCTACTTTGTCATTTAGCACTTTTATATTAAGTGCCTTTGTTAGTCTTATAGCCTCATCTTTAAAGATCGCATTTGATGCGTAGGCTTTGATGATTTCTATCTTGCCTTTATTTAGTTTGAAGCTAACTTCAGCCTTATAGCGTCCTTTAAGACCTAACATTTTTGCTTTTCTAGGGAACTCATAGCTTTGCTTTGCATCTATAACTTTAAAGCCTTTATCTTCTTGACACATATCAGTTTCACTTGCACCATTTTTACCATAGCCTGCTTTTAAAGCCTGGCTATTTAGTGTTGCAAGCTTTGAAGTTTTATTAGCCAACGCTTGTGTATTTTCTATCTTTTCACTTTCTACATTTTTATTTTCTGCCTTTTTATTTTCTAATTGCATGGCCTCTTTTACTTGAATATTTTTTGTCTCTTTTGGTTTTATAGAATCTTTTAGTACTTCTTTTGGTTTGTACTTTTTATGCTCTTTATGAGTTTGTTTTTTGTGTGTATGCTTTTTATTAGTTTGTACTTTGTTGGTTTGAGATCTTTGGGATTTTGGAGTGGACTTAGATTCTATATCTTGTCTTCCTAGTCCACTATCACTTATAGTTACTTTTAGTTCTTGCTCTTTGCCTTTTAAGCTCTTGCTTTCATTAAAAAAAGGCAAAAACAAAAGACTTAGGTTTATAACCAAAGAAGCAAGGATAAATCTCATTTAATAAACTCTCCATGAAGCTTTTCTATCTCATCAACTATCCTTGGGCTTCCTCTAAGCATGGCTGATTGACTAACTACAAAAATCTTATTGTTTTTAGCAGCCTTTGTATTAGCTAAAAGTGGATGCTCGCTTAAAAAGCTTTTAACACTGCTTGCCCCTGCTATGACCATAAAGTCTGGGTTTTGTTCTATCAAAAACTCTGGCGTTATGATGGGCGTTTTGCCACTTAAGTTATCAGCTAGATTCTTAACCCCTAAAGTTTTAAAGATATCATCAGGCAAGGTTCCTTTACCAAAGGCCATTAGGTTAGCTGTAGCATAGAAAAATACTGCCTTTTTATTAGTTAGCTTATCCTTACTTAGACTTGCTAGTCTTTGTTTGTAGCTAGCTAAAAGCTTGCTTGCAGCTTCCTCTTTATGACACATAGCCCCAACCATGCTTATGCTTTTATAAATGTCTTCTAAGCTATCACTAGGCATTTCTTCATGTTTTATTTTTAATCTATCAAGATCTGGGATGATAGAGCTTGAGCCAAAGCTAGTTATGACCATGCTAGGAGAGAGAGCTACTATCTTTTCTAAATTAGGCTTCATATAAGTGCCTACGCTTAAAAGCTTATCAGTCTTATCTTTAGGCCATATCTCACTACTTTGCGTTTTAGCAATGGCAGCTATTTTATCCTCGCACTTAAGCATGTAAAATATCTCTACGCTAGCTGGATTTAGCACCACTACTCCTTTTCCAAAAACTACACTTAAACCAAAAAGCGTTGTTAAAAGTACTTTTTTCATTTTTACTGTCCTTTATTTTAAAGTTAAAGGGCTATTACAACAGCCCTATTTTTATAATGCATAATCTCACACTCCAAGTCATAAACTTCTTTTAGAATCTCCTTTGTTAAAAGCTCATTTGGAGTGCCCTTATAAGCTATATGTCCATCTTTTATCATCAAAACCTCATCACAAAGCAAGGAGGCTAGATTTAAATCATGAAGTATCACTACACCTACTATATTTCTTTCTCTAATTATGTTTTTACATATTTTTAGAATCTGCACACCGTAATTTAAATCTAACGCAGAAGTTGGCTCATCAAGTAAAAGCACTTTTGGGCGACTTACTAAAGCACGCGCAAGCATCACTCTTTGAAACTCCCCTCCACTTAAAGAAAAGGCTATGCGACCTTTAAAACTCTCCAAGTTTAAAAGCCTCATAACATCTTCTACTTCTTTATAGTCACTTTTCATATAGCCCATAAAGCCACTTTTAAGATTAGAGTAACGCCCCATTAAAATCACATCTTCTACTAGTAAGGGCATAGCAAGCTCACTTTTTTGAGGCACAAAACCTATCATTGAACTAAGCTCTTTAAGACTATATTCACTAAGTGCTTTTTTTTCTATGTGTATAAGTCCAGCACTAGGCTTATAAATATTAAGTATGTTTTTTAATAAAGTGCTTTTCCCACAGCCATTAGGCCCTAAGATTCCAACAAAGCAGCCTTTTAAGGCTTTTAAATCAATACTATTTAGAATCTCTTTTTTACCAAAAGAAAACTTTAGCCCTTCGATATCTAAACTCATCATCTGCCTCTATTAAAAAGTGCTAAGAAAAGGAAAAATGGCGCACCAAAAAAGGCAGTTACTACGCCTATTGGAATCTCAGTTGGAGCAAGCACACTTTTTCCTATGTCATCACTAACTAGCAAAAACAAAGCGCCAACAAGAGCTGAAAAAGGGATAATGACTGCATTATCTGAAGTTTTAAAAAGCAGCCTTATAGTATGGGGGATAATTAGTCCTACAAAGCCTATCATCCCCGTAAAAGCTACACTAAAACTAACTGCAAGGGCTGAGACTATCAAAAGATGTTTTTTAGACTTTTCTACATCAACACCCAAACTTTTTGCCTCACTATCCCCACTTAAAAGCACATTTAGCTCATGCCTTTTAGAGTAAAAGTAAGCTAGTGTTAAACAAAGTGGGATGATGATAATCCCAACTTTTCCCCATGAAGCCCCACCCATATAGCCCATCATCCACGCTACTATCTTAAAGCTATCTTCTCCTATCATATAAGTAGCAAAGGAAGTAAAGGCTCCAAGGAAGGAAGAAAACGCTATGCCTATGATTAGCAAAGTCGCTATGCTTCTTGCTCTAACATACATTTTAAAAATCACTAAAGATAAAATTGCCGAAAAGATAAAAGCAAAGATTCCATAAAAGATATCTGGGAGCTTTAAAAAGTAGGCTACCACCGCACCAAAAGTAGCTGAACTTGCTATACCTATAATGTAAGGATCTGCTACTGGGTTTAAAAACACACTTTGAGTGACTACCCCACTAGTGCTTAAAAGCATACCTATTAAGATAGCCATCACTATGCGAGGTGCCCTTATGTCAAATAAGATTATTTTGCTAGATTCATTTAAAGTGCCAAAGACTGCTTTCCACATCTCTTCTAAGCCGATATTTGCCCCTCCTAAGTGCATGGAAAACAAAGCCACTACTATAGTAAGCACAAAAAGAGTAGCAAAATATATCCTTTGTCTAGAAGTCATACCTTGCCTCGATGTAATAGCTTCTACCATCAGCTACACGAAAGGCATCTCTTGCAAAGTCTGCTGCTATAAAATACTCAGTATCAAAGAGATTATTTATCCCACCTGTGATACTAAAGCTTTTTATTTTATATCTAACGCCTACATTAGTTACATTATATGGAGCTATCTTATCGCCACTTGAAAAGATTTGCTTGCCATAAAAGATGCTATCAACAAAGGCTATTAAATCCTTTCTTAAGTTATAGTCTGCTCCTAAGACTATCTTATAGTCTGGGACGTTTGGAACTCTAGCGCCTTTTTTAACCCCTCCTATATTCATATTTCCTATGCTACTTACTACAGTTTGTTTAATCTCTGTGTATATGTAGCTAATGCTTTCACTTAACCTTAAAGTATCTGCAAGCAAGCTTTGTTCTGAGTAAAGCTCAACTCCAGTGCGCAAAGTTTTGCCAATGTTATAGTGTGTAAAACAGCTTGGTGGGCTACACTCTGGTGTAAAAGGAGTAAAAATCTCATTTCTACTATCTGTATAAAAAGTACTTATACTAAAAAACTGCCCAAAGATAAGATCTTTTAGTCCTAGCTCAAAAGTATCATAGGTTTCAGGCTTTATATTACTAGGTGAGTAACCTGTAGTTTTGCTTCTATTTAGCATCTTATTAACTGGAGGGGAAGTAAAACCTCTTTCGTACTTAAAGTAGACATTACCTGTATCTCTATACTGGATGCTTGGAGTAAACTCCCACGCATAGTTATTTAAAGCTCTTTTATCTCTAAAAGCAGAAGTTGCAGGTATAGTCGTACTGCCATTGCTACCTCCAGGAAAAGAGCTTTGTGGCTTTGCAGAACGCCTACTATCATAGTAGGCATTTTCATATCTAAACCCAGTAGTTAAAGATAGCCAGTCTACATAGAGGTTAACTTTGTTAAGCAAAAAAACTGAATTACTTAGCTTTAAGACTGGATCGCCTGTAGCACTACCACCATCATTATAGATAAGATCATAACCACCTATAAGATTACCTATCTTATAGTCATATTTAAGCTTATTTCTAGATCCTATCTTTCTATCTACAAAGGCATTAGGATCGTTTGCAAAGTTATAAGAACTATCTTGGAAAAAAGGCATGATATTTACTTCGATATGGCTTCCAAACTTGCCTGTATAGCTGACATTTAAGTTAGTGTTTTTAACTAGTGTTTTATCCACTCTGCCATTATCACTGCGCCTATCTTTTCTTAACTGCTTTGAAGTAGCATTTCCTGCTATAAAACTTGTACCTCCAAAGCTAGAAAATATAGCATTTATAGAGTGGTTTTCATTTATAGCATAGTTTAGCTCAGCACTGCCATATAGCCCAGTTTCTTTATCTCCATATCTATAGCCTTGGTTATTATAGGCATTAAAACTTAGTTTATAAGAAAGCTTATCTTTGATGATGGGCCCTCCTACGCCAAACCAGCCATTTATCTGCCCAAAGCTTCCATATCTTGCAGTTGCATGTGCATAAAACTTTTTAGCTCCAGCCTTAGTTATGATATTTATAACACCACCTTGAGTGCCATTACCATAAAGCACTGCTCCACCACCAGGAATGATTTCTATCTTTTCTATATCATCTATAGAAAAAGAATTTATTGGTATAGCCGTATGAGAGCTATCATTTAAGTTAGTTGAAACGCCATTTACCATAACTTGCACATTAGATGTTGCCCTACTTCCTTGCCCTCTCATATCTATACTAGACCCAAAAGCTGTTGGCACTAGTGTGATGCTAGGGGCACGCTGTAAAACTTGCTCTAAGTTATTTTCGCTACGCTTTTTGATATCTTCTTTTGTGATGACATTAACATTACCTACTTCTTGACCTATAGTTTCTTCAAAACCAGTAGTTGATATAACGCTAGTTTCTAGCCTCGTATCAGCATAAATTACACTAAAGAGTAGTGCACTTAATATACAAACTCTGCGCATATTTGTTCCTTACTTATCTACTTGTATATCTAAACTTATATTTGATACACCATTACTTTTTAAAGCAGTCATTAACATCACTATACGTCCATAGCTTAGGTCTTTATCAGCACTTACATGTATAGTTTCATAGCTATTTAGATTTAGTGATCTTAAGGTTTTACTTAACTCATCAAAGCTTGTAGCTATAGGTTTTTTGCTTCCTATGACTATTACAACTTCACCATTTTTTTGATAAAAGATAGTTACATCTTGTTTTTTATCTTTTTTAAAAGACGCCTTGCTTTTAGGGAGGTTTACATCAAAGCTTTGATTTTTCTTAAAAGTAGTAGTAAGCATGAAAAAGATAAGTAGTACAAAGATGACATCTATAAGATTTAATATAGATATGCTTTGCAAGCTCCTTCTTCTTTTTACCCTACTCATAAGCCCTACTCATAGTTTTGACCTTGTTTAGATTCCATAGAATCTAAACAAGCCGCGTTTTGATAATCAAGCTTAGGACATATAAATTCCTTACTAAACCTTCTTAAAAGCAGCATCTCAAGTCTGTCTAACTCACTAATAATTGAATCATTTTTCTTGCCTATACCTACATGGATGATTAATACTGGCACTGCTACTATTAAACCAAAAGCTGTTGTATAAAGTGCCTCTGAGATCCCACTAGCAACACTTGCGGTATTTTCTATATGACTTAGGGCGCCAAAAGACCTTATCATCCCAACTACAGTCCCTAAAAGCCCAAGCTGTGGGGCAGCCCCCACACAAACTCCTAATATCCACCCGCCTTTTTCAAATCTAGCTATTTCGTCATTTATAGTTATATCAATGTTATATTTAAGCTCATCTACATCTAAACTAGATTTGCTTTTTAAACCAACCTCACTTTGCAAACTGTCCATAAATAGCAAAGTAGACTTCGCAAGTGGGTTTTTATACCTCTTACAAAAATTTATAATTTTTTTAATATCACCTTCAACTATAAGGTTTGAAAGACTGGCTTTAAACTTCATAGTTAAGTCGCGATTAATAAACATATAAAAATATAGTTTTTCTAATATCACAGCAAGGGCAGCTATAGCTAATATAAATATAGGCCACATGAATAATCCACCAACTTGCATGTAATACAACAATGCTCAATCCTTTATATTAAGATTAATATTAATAATCATTACTAATATAAACTTAATCCTTTATTAAGAAACTTATTTTTAACTAATAATATTTTTGCTACAAAACTAAAGTTTACTTGCCATATAAAAAACAAAACTTTTTTAGATTCTATATTTAATTTTAAGTATAATTATTATTATTAATATATAAAGGAGACGCTATGGAAAGCCTTAAAGATAGGGTTGATGAACTTTTCAAAGATAAAAAGATGTCAGTAGTACAAGCAGCAGCAAAGTTAAAAGTCCCAGAATATGAAATCTTATCTCTTAGAGGAGGTGAAGAGTTTAAAGAGGTTAGTGGCTCTAAACTAGATGAAGTTTTAAAAGACTTAGAATCTTGGGGCGAGCTAATCTTTTGTAAAAATACACCTGATTTTATTATGGAGTTTAAAGTAAAGGTAGGCAAAGTAGCAAATGATAATGGCTACTATAACTTTAGTTGCAAAAGTGGCTTTTTAGGTGGGCATCTAAAAGAAGATTCTGTTAAAAAGATAGGTTTTGTGTGCACCACTTTTATGGGCATGCTAGGCTATAGTGTGCATTTTTATAATGAAAAACATGAAACTATCTTTAAGTTTTATATCACTCGTGATGAAAATATGCTGCTTAATCAAACACAGATAAAAAAGTTTGAAGCCTTGAAAAAAAGACTATAAACCTTAGGCTTAAGTGTATAAAAAATATAACTTTAAAATGCTATGAGAAGATTTATAGCATTTTTATCTTGCAAACTTGTCATATTTTTAAATCATATAGCGTGCGCAGTATTACTCTTTTTATAATTTTTACAAGCCATCATTACAAAGGGTGTGTAAAACGCCCTGTGGCAAGTACCAGATAAGCACTTAAGTTTTTTATTACATAGAATCTACTTTTATAAATTTCTATTTCTTTGGCAAAAGGGATAAAGGGACCTAATTGTGAAGCGGTCCCCTTATCCCCTGTAGTCCCCGCACGCTTGTTTTTGCTAATGCAAAAACGAAAGGTAAAGATTACCAAGTAGATGATTACATAATCTCCTGGCACATGACTCAATACAGTGAAATGTTTGGTGAAGCACTACTCGAGCCCGTTTCGTGGTGCAAAAAAGCGGAAGCAAGTAAGCAGTAGTGCTTACGCCGTTTTTTTTGCTAGAAACGGAATTGAGCCAAGGCTCTCCCCTTGATTGCCGAAAAAGAGCCTTTTTCACAGGTTTTGTGGGAGTAAGGAGGGGTTAAACCCCTTTTTCAAGGAAGCTTCGCTTTGGTTAGAAAAAATCTACAAATAATAAATAATATGAAAAAGAAAGTGTTGAAATAAAGTTTTAGTTAATAGCATAAAAAGAGTGAAGTTGCCTATATAAAACTAATCATTACAAGCATCATAAATACAACTATGGACAAGTCACAAAAAACATAAAATAGCTATAATAAAGCAGTATTACACAAAATTTTGGGTTTAGATTATAAAAAGACTTTAAGCCTTATATGATAGGTCTTACTTAAACTTTTTTTTGGTTTTTGGGTTATAGTCTATTAAGTGCCCTTTTATGTTTCATAAAGGATGTTGATGCATTTTATAGTTCAATTTAAAAATAAGCTTATAAGCATACTTCCAGGCTTGATAATATCTATCATCATAGCAGCTATTAGCCTGTATCTTGCACGCTTTGTACCAAAGCTTGGCGCTGCTACTGTGGCCATATTTCTAGGTTTGATACTAGGGAATTTATTCTTAGGGAAAAAAGTCTTTCAAAGTGGCTATAAGTACTCAGAATCTAGTCTTTTAACCTACTCTATTATCTTACTTGGTGCAACTATAAGCGTTTCGACCATAGCACAAATTGGCGTAAGTGGTGTTGCATTTATTATCATACAGATGATAGTTACTATCTTGGCTGTTTTATACATAGGCAAAAAACTAGGCTTTAATAGAAGCTTTAGTTTCATGATGGCTGGGGGGAATGCCGTTTGTGGCTCTTCAGCCATAACTGCCATATCTCCAGTTGTAAATGCAAACGATAAAGATAGAAGCATGTCTATAGCTATAGTAAATGTCACGGGTATAGTGCTAATGTTTGTTTTGCCAGGTATTGGCAAGATTTTATATGATTATGAAACCTTGCATACTTCAGCCTTGCTTGGTGGAGTTTTACAGTCCATTGGTCAAGTGGTAGCTGGTGGGGCCATGGTTAATGATGGAGTAAAAGATCTAGCGACTATTTTTAAGATAGTTCGTATCATATTTTTAGTAGTTGTTGTCTTAGCTTTTGGATACTTTTATCATAAAAGCAGCAAAGAAGTTATAAGCGAAGAAGAAGGCGCACTAAAGGCTAAAAAGATAGTTGTGCCTTGGTATGTTATAGGCTTTTTTGTAATGTTTGGACTGTTTTCATTTCATCTTATCTCACCTAGTGTCTCCCATGTTTTTAAGGTTATAAGTGGTTACTTAGAAGTCATAGCCCTTGCTGCTATAGGTCTTAGGATAAACATTAGAGAGCTTATAAAACAAGGTAAAAAGCTTACAATCTATGCTCTATGCGTTGGGATAGTGCAGATAGTTTGCGCCCTTATACTTTTAAGCTTTATATTTAAACTATAGAGTTTTTAAAGATTGCTTATTAAATGCCTAGTGGTAACACTCCATTAGGTATGAGTATATTTTTTTTAAGAAAGTTCCAAAGTAATTTTGCTAGAATGAATTACTTAGGCCCTAAATTATTCACATTATAAGGAAACTTAAGAACAAAAAACATGCATTAAGCAAGTGAATTTATAAGGGATGCAAATGCCAAACATGAGCTCCAAATCACGCAAAGAATCCTTACTAGCAGCCATTTTTTTAATGGCAACTTCAGCCATAGGACCAGGCTTTATCACTCAGACTGCAACTTTTACATCCTTGCTTGGTGCATCTTTTGCCTTTGCCATACTAATCTCTATAATCATAGACTTTATCATCCAACTAAACATCTGGCGTGTTGTAAGTATCACTAATATGCGTGCTTCAGATATAGCTAATGCTGCAATACCAGGAAGCGGCTACTTGCTTGCCATCTTAGTTATCATAGGTGGACTTTTTTTTAACATAGGAAATATTGGTGGTGCTGGTCTTGGGTTAAATATCTTATTTGGACTTGACCCTAAAGTTGGAGGCACTATAAGCGCTCTTTTTGCCATTGCTATCTTTTTATCAAAACGTGCAGGCATGGCTATGGATAAGTTTATAATCCTAGCAGGCATAGTGATGATACTTTTAACGCTTTATGTGGCCTTTAGCTCTAATCCTCCAGTGCTTACTGCTTTGCACCAAACTTTTTTGCCTGAAAAAATCAACTTCGCAACTATAACAACTATAGTAGGTGGTACAGTTGGTGGTTATATAACCTACTCTGGCGCACATAGACTGCTTGATAAAGGTATGGTTGGAGTTAGCAATATCAAAGCTGTAAATAAAGCAGCTCTAACTGGCGTTGCCCTAACTGGCATCATGAGATACATACTTTTTATAGCCATCTTTGGAGTTGTTGCTAGCGGGATAGTCCTTGATACAGTAAGCAAAAGCGCAAATCCTGCCGCACAAGCCTTTCAAGCTGCAGCTGGAGAGATAGGCTTTAAAATCTTTGGGATAATCTTTTGGTCAGCAGCTTTAACTAGCGTTATAGGTGCGGCTTATACTTCAGTTTCTTTTATTAATAGCTTTAAAAAAGGCTTAAGTGAAAGAAGTAAAAATATAGCCACAGTTATATTTATAGCCATCTCACTAATAAGCTATATTTTCATAACCACACCTCCTGCTGCCATGCTTGTTTTTGTAGGTGGGCTAAATGGACTAATACTGCCTCTTGGCTTTAGTATATTTTTATTTGCAATGTGGAAGAGAAAAGACTTAATGGGGGATTATAAATACCCTTTAGTGCTGTTTTATCTAGGGGTGTTAGTTTGCATCCTAACTTGGTATATGGGGATACAATCAATAGGGGCTATCTTTAAAATAATAAATCTTTAAACTATATCAAAGGAGAGATAAGTGGAAACTATAGACTTAAATAGTGACTTAGGAGAAAGCTATAGTGCTTGGAAGATGGGTGATGATACTGCCATGTTAGAAATAGTAAGTAGTGCAAATATTGCTTGTGGATTCCACGCTGGAGATCCAAGTGGAATCTATGACACACTGCAAGCTGCCATATCAAAAAATGTAAAAATAGGCGCACATATTTCTTATCCTGATAAAGCTGGTTTTGGAAGGAGATTTATAGATATAAGCTCTAAAGATCTATTTGCTGAAGTTATATATCAGATAAGTGCACTTGATGGCATGGCTAAAACTTTAAATGGAAAAGTAAGCTATATAAAACCGCATGGTGCTCTTTATAATAGGATGGCTACTGACTTAGAACACGCCAAAGTTGTGCTTGATGCTTTAAAGGCTTATAACCCTAAGCTTAAACTCCTAGCCCTTGCTAACTCAGCACTTATCAATTTTGCAAAAAACTTGGGGGTAGATGTGATAGCTGAAGCCTTTGCTGATAGGGCTTATACTAGTAAAGGGCATTTAGTAGCTAGAAATATTAAAGGTGCCTTGCTCCATGATGTAGATAAGATTTGCGCGCGTATGATTAAGCTTGTAAAGACTGGAGAGTTAGAATCTATTGAAGGTAAGAGCATTAAGATTGATGCTAGTTCTATTTGCGTTCATGGTGATAGTCCTGATGCTGTTGCTATAGCTAAGGCTATAGCTGTAGCCTTTAAACATGAAGATATATCTATAAAATCTTTTATCACAACTTAATACAACAAAGGATAGAGCATGGCTAGTGCTAATCAAACAAAAGCTAATGAAGCTAGGCTTAGATACAGAGCTGGAAGTGTAGAGCCAACTGCTGGAGTTGCTTTAGGGTACACACAGGCTAATCTTGTAGTGCTTCCAAAAGAATGGGCCTATGACTTTTTAGTTTTTGCTCAAAGGAATCCAAAACCTTGTCCTATACTAGATGTAAGTGATGTAGGAAGCTTTAAAACTTTCTTAGCTCCTAGTTCGGATTTAAGAACTGACTTGCCACTTTATAGAATCTGGCGTGATGGAAAACTATCTGAAGAACTTAGAGATGCTAGAAAAGCTTGGGATGAAAGAGATGATTTAGTAAGTTTTCTAATAGGCTGTAGTTTTACTTTTGAATCTGCCTTACTTGATGCTGGCATCAGTCTTAGACATATTGATCAAAACTTAAATGTAAGTATGTATCTAACTAATCAAAGCTGCCGTCCTGCTGGGCGTTTAAGTGGGAATCTAGTTGTTTCAATGAGACCTATAAAAGCTAGTCTTGTGCAAAAAGCTAGAGATATAACCGCCCTTTATCCAAGCGTGCATGGTGCCCCAGTTCATATAGGAAGTCCAAGCGAGCTAGGTATAGCTAGCCTTTCTAAGCCAGACTTTGGCGATGCTGTAGAGATAAAGAATGATGAAGTGCCTATGTTTTGGGCTTGTGGAGTAACACCTCAAGCTATAGTCATGGCTTCTAAGATACCTTTTGCAATCACCCACGCCCCAGGTCACATGTTCATAACTGATGTTTTGGAATCTAATTATAAAGTCTAAGGTATAAAATGCGTTTTTTACCCATAAATCTTAATTCATTTCTAATTGAGCTAAAAGATTTAAATGAAACTCTTAGACTTTTTGATATGCTTAATGAACTATCTAGCAAAGAGATAACTTTAATAATCCCAGCCATGAAAACGCTTCTAATCTCATTTAATAAAGACCTAACTACCAAAGAAGAGCTAATTAAAAAGATAGCAAGTTTAGATTTAAGTAAGAGTTTTTTAAAAAAACAAGATAGCAAAAAAGATTTAGTCACCATACCTATAACCTATGATGGAGAAGACTTAGAAGAAGTAGCTAGGCTTTGTAAACTAAGTGTTAAAGAGGTTATAAAACGACACAGTAGTAGTGAGTATAGAGTAGCATTTTGTGGTTTTACTCCAGGTTTTGCCTATCTTAGTGGTGGAGATAAAGTTTTAAAAGTACCTAGGAGAAAAAGCCCGCGCATTTCTATCAAAAGAGGTTCCATAGCCCTAGCTGATAACTTTTGTGGTATCTATCCAACCAACTCTCCTGGTGGCTGGCAGATAATTGGCAGTACTACACTTAGTATGTGGGATCTAAGTAAAAATCCAAGTGCTTTGCTTTTACCTGGGTTAAGAGTGCGCTTTGTAGATGCTTCTACTTTAGATTCTGCTTTAGATTCTAAAACTAGGTGTGATGAGACTATCTTAAGCTATGACATGATGCAGATAGATAAACTTGATAAAGCTATAGAGATAACTAAAATGCTACTTCCTGCAACTATTCAAGATCTCGGACGAAAAGGGCAAGAAAAGCAAGGAGTTTCTAGTGCTGGCGCACTTGATAGGGCCTCTTTTATAAGCGCTAATAAAATCTTAGGAAATGAAGAAAATGCTCCTTGTATAGAAATAGCCTTAGGTGGATTTAGCTTTAAAAGCCTAGCTGATATTAAGATAGCCATAACAGGTGCTACCTTGCCAATAACTATAAAACGAGATGGAGTTGAGATAAGGGCTAAAAGTTATAAGGTTTTAAAAATTCATAGTGGAGATGAGGTCATTTTAGGTATGGCAAGCCATGGAGTGCGAGCTTATATTGGCGTTTTTGGAGGGTTTAAAGTTAAAAAGATTCTAGGAAGTGCTTCAAGTGATACTTTAGCTAACATCAACCCTCTTCTTATTAAAGTTAAAACTAAGCTTTTTATAGATGATAATGCTTCCAAACTAACTCACACTCACATCAAAAAGCCTAGTTTGCTCCCAAAGGTAGGAGATATAGTAGTACTTGATATAGTACTAGGTCCTCGCACTAACTGGTTTAGCTATCAAACAGTAAGCGACTTTTTAACACAAGAATGGCTAGTAACTCCTAAGTCAAACCGTATAGGCATTAGGCTTTTAGCAGATAAATTAATTAAATCTAAGTTTGAAGATGAACTACCAAGTGAAGGCACGCTAAATGGAGCTATACAGATTCCTCATGATGGACAACCTGTGCTTTTTTTAGCTGATCATCCCATAACTGGTGGCTACCCTGTGATAGCTAATGTAGCAAACTATCATCTTGACCTAGCAGCACAGATACCAATTGGCGCTAAGATTAGATTTAATGTGATTGCTGATTTTGATGAGATTAGAGTAAAGTAAGTCTACTAGTCTAAATAAAGTGAGTAAAAAGATAAGATTTACTTTTAATGAAATCTAAGATTTCATTAAAAGTAAAATAGTACTTTAAAGCACTCTTAGAAATAAGGATACTTTAATAAAAAGATTTAAATAAAACTAATACTTACTTAGCAGGTTGTGCTACATCTTCAGCATTAGGATCTGGGAAATAGTGTCTACCACTTACCATTAAGTCAACTCCGCCATTTGGATACTTAACAGAGTTCCATATAACCATATAAACATGTACTGGTATGAAAAGCATAAAGCCCCACATACAAACATGGTGTATCTCTCTAACTACACTTAGTCCACCAACAAGAGGAGTAACCCAACCAAATATATCTCCTAAAACTTCACCAAGTCCTAGATGATAAACATTAGAGTAAAGCACAACTCCAGTTATAGAAACTAAAAATGTAAGCACAGCTAAACAGAAATAAACCACATACTGAATCGGGTTATATACACCTTTAATCTGTGGATGTTTAGATACAAAAAGGTAGTTCCCTAAAATCCCAAGCCAAACCTTACCACTAAAGATCTGTTTAAATGACGCGCGCTCACTTTTAGATGAAGGTGCAAATATATAAAGATACAGCCTAAAAAAAGCAGCACAAATCAAGATAAAACCAAAGATGATATGCCCACTTCTAATATAAGCTTGCAAAAACATAGTTGGCTTACCATCAGTCAAAGGCTGCAAAAATGGGAAGGCTATATAAAATCCTGAAGCTATAAGTATAATAATGCTTATAGCTCTCACCCAGTGCAAAAAGACAGTAGTACTGCCCATCATCACATCTTGTTTATAAAAAGTAGGTTGCTTCATACTTGCCTCCTTAAGACTTAGATTCTTGCCATGGAAGGATCTACTTTATAGTTACTTATCTCATTACCTTTAGTATCCACTAAGTGAACCGCACAAGCTATGCATGGGTCAAATGAGTGAATGGTGCGGATGATTTCTAATGGCTTAGTTACATCAGCTATCTTAGTTCCTATAAGACTTGTCTCATAAGGTCCTTTTTTGCCCGCTTTATCTCTTGGGCCTGCATTCCAAGTTGAAGGAACTACGCACTGATAGTTTTCTATAACTCCATTTTTAATGCGCGCCCAGTGACTAAGCATACCACGAGGCACATCACCTATATATCTTCCTTTATACTCTTTATCTTTATCTATAGAGTATGGGACACAAGTTGACTTATCTGACTTAAGGTTTTCTATCAAGGCATTAAAAGTAAGTATTCCGTAATCTGCGATAATCTTAGCTTCTATACCTCTTGCAGCAGTTCTTCCTAATGTGCTAAAGACAGCTTTTAGAGGAAGCCCAGTTTTTTTCAAAAAGTCAGTAGCAGTTTTTTCTACTCTTTCATTTTTGGCAGCCAAACCTACAACTAAAGATGCAAGTGGACCAACTTCCATAGGCATAGAATCATATCTTGGAGATTTAATCCAGCTGTACTTATCATCAGTTCTTAGCAGCTTAGAAGGCTCATTTTTACCGCTTAGTCCTATACTTTGTCCATCTACAAAACCTGTGTAGTTTGGATTAGTCTGACCATCATAAGGCTGTAAAGCTATCTCGTTAGTATTTTCATACTTATACCAAGAGTGAGTAACTTCTTCTTTGATTAAGTCTTCATTGATTGGATGAAGTTTGCTTATATCTCCATTTAACACTATCCCACTTTCTAGTAAAAAGTCATCACGCCCTACTCTTATCTCTTTTGAACTCATAAAGTTTAGTAAGTTACATCCTGCAGTTGCACTAGGTTCATTTACATAAACTTCTCCAGCCATGATAAGGTCTGGATAATAAGCCCTATTAACAAAGTCAGCGACTTTATCAAACTTAAACTTATACTCAGCCAAACGACTAGGGTCTAAAACATCCATTACAGAAGTTATACCACCAACTGTTAAGCTTTGAGGGTGAGGTTGTTTGCCACCAAAGATAGCCATCATTTTTGCTGCTTCTCTTTGAATCTCAAGCAGTTTTAGATAGTGAGAAAGCACTATCAAGTTTTGCTCAGGGCTAAATCTATAAGTAGGATGTCCCCAGTAGCCATTATTAAACGGCCCTAAAGCGCCTTTTGATACAAAGTCTTTTACTCTTTTTTGTACTGCAGTTAGTTCATCTTCACCAGCTGAGATTGGATTATCAGTATAAGCAAAGGCTAGTTTTGCAGCCTTTGCTGGAGAAGCGCTTAAAGCAGATACTACATCACACCAATCTAAACCGTGCAAAGTGTAAAAGTGCACTGTGTGATCGTGCAAGAAAAGTGCTTGATCCATCAAAGCCCTCACAAGTTGGGCGTTATAAGGTGGAACTATGCCTAATGCATCTTCAACTGCCATGATCCCTGCTCTATAATGGGAGTAAGTACAAACTCCGCATATCCTGCCAGCCAAAAAGCCCGCATCTCTTGGATCTCTTCCTTTTAAGATAGTCTCTATCCCTCTCCAAAGAGTAGAGCTTGAGTGGGCGTCTGTTATGACATTATTCTCATCTACTGTTACTTCTATCCTTAAGTGCCCTTCGATTCTAGTTATAGGGTCTACTACTATTTTCTTTGTCATCACTATCTTCCTTGTTTTTTAGAATCTATTTTGGTTTAGTTACACTAGATGCTACAGCATGCGCTGCTATGCCTATAACAGTTATGGCCAAAAGTACTATACCGGCAGTATCTGCGGTCTTATCAGCACCAAACCCTGCATAAGCTGTGCTATAAAGCCTATTACCTAAAGGCTCTTCAAAAGGACTCATAGTATCCCAAAAGTCTGGTTCACTACAGCCTATACAACCATGCCCCGCACCGATTGGCCAGTTAGTGTGAGTGTTAAACTTAAGTCTTGAACAGTTATTAAATGTATAAGGTCCCTTACAGCCCATTTTGTATAAGCAAAAACCATTTTTTGCATTCTCATCGCCAAAATGTTCTACAAACTCACCTGCATCAAAGTGGCCACGTCTTTCACAAAGATCGTGGATTCTATGTTGGTAAGCCCACTTTGGTCTATTAAAAGAATCTAGTGCTGGAAGAGAGCCCATAAGGATGTAGTTTACTAGGTTACCAACTATGTTTTTCTCACTCGGTGGGCAACCTGGTACATTTATAACTGGCTTATCTATCATCTTGCTTAGTGGCTGTGCATTAGTTGGGTTTGGATTTGCCGCTTGGACACCTCCAAAACTTGAGCATGTTCCTATAGCAAGGATGGCTGCTGCACCCTTTGATGCTTCTCTAGCTTCCTCAGCTCCAGTTCTACCTTGTGCGCCTATAGTTAAAAAATACTCATCTTTTGGTATACCACCTTCTACCATTAACACATAACGACCATAGTAGTTTTTCATAGCATCACGAAGGCTTTTTTCTGCTTGGTGCCCAGCAGCAGCCATAACAGTCTCATGATACTCAAGACTAATAAGATCAAATATTACAGAATCTATACCCGGATCTTCTGTCCTAAGTAAACTCTCACTGCATCCTGTACACTCAGCCATATGAAGCCAAATCACTGGCACTCTATTAGCCAACTCTGCTGCTTTCAAAGTAAGTGGCGCAAAGCTTGCAGGAAGGCCTATGGCTGCAGTCATAACAGCAGCCCATTTCATAAAATCACGCCTTGAAAAGCCACTTCTTTCTAAAGCCTCTGCTATATCTTTAGAATCTTCATCCTTATAGTAGGGCTTAAGTTTTGCTAGATTATTAAGTCTTTTTTGTATCCTTTTAAAAAGCTTAGCTTCTTCAGCTGAACTCATTTTAGACGGATTGGTGACTTTTTCTTCATTATCCAAACCTGTATCTTGCGGTGAAACTGGAGATATCATAGGGTCCCTTTGTAATAGAATCAAGTTAAAACATGCCACTAACTCTAGCAAAAATTACAAGAAATGCATTATGAAAGTGCTACAAGTTTGGTAGATTCTAGGACTAAAATGTTTAAAAAGGTAAATCAAAATTAATTTTTATTAAAACATGATAATGAGAATTTGCATTTTGTAAAAGATAAACTAACTATGACAGTCTATATGCCAAATCTAGCAGCATTTAAACACATGTTACTAACTGCTACATGACACAATGCAAGCCTTAGCTTAAAAAAATTAGTTTAATTACGCATAAATTTTCCTTTTTAGGTAATATTTTATTAATAATGATATGCAATAAAGGGCTGAAAGATTTTTTTAGCATTCAAAAAGAGCACAAGGAGATAATTATGTGGATTATGTGGTTTGTAGCGTGTTCATTTATCCTTATAGTTGTGGCTTTTAAGATAGTTGTTAGCTTGTTCAAGTTTGCATTTTGGGTTAGAGAAGACATTAAACTGGCTAAAAAAGATCACTATGAAAAACATCCTGAAGATAAAGAGTTTCGTGATATGCTGTATAAAGACTTTTTGTTTCAACTATTCTATGTGTTTGGTGCCTTATTCATTCTTGTATTTTTATGTGCTTTTGTCAAAGGCTATAATCTTTGGTTCTTTGGAGCTATAGACCTTGCTTTTTGGATGGGTTGCTTAGTTAGGATTTGGAAAATAAACTCTAAGCATGCATTAATTTTGAAAAAAAGAAATGAAAAAAAAGACATTTTAAAACTATTACCAAAAGAGCAACAAATAATGGTATAGCAAATAAAGACCTTACTCCAAATAAAAAAACTCTTCAAGCCTTAAAAGAAAGCGAAGAGATTATAAAAGAGATAAAAGCAAATAAGCGTCATGGCTACAAAACTAGAGAGGAGCTAGAAAGAGCACTAGATGCTTAAATCTTATCTTTATGAGATTAGCTATACAAAAAGCTTTAAAAAAGACAGAAAAAACTAAGTAGTGAAGACAAGGAAGTAAACTATGCTAGTCTTAAGTAGATATATAAAAATATGAGATAGCAAAACTAGTGCGCATCTTGCATCCTAAAAAAGATACATCCTTTCAGATGTACGCCAAACCAGTAGATAAATCCAAGCTAAAAGGCAAAGTTTTAAAAAACTATGAAGACTTAAAGGCAAGAATGGGAGAAGTACTAAGCTTTGATAGCTATGAAGACTTTAAAAAAGACATACTAGACCTACTAGAAACACCAGAAGTAAAAGGCGTTTTTGACAGGCTTAAAGACAAGTAGGTGTAATCCTTTTGCCGACAAAAAAAGTTAATCTTTTTGTGAAAGAGAGCGGGTTTTAAAGGTTTTTGACTTTTAGGGCTTGTTTTCCTATTTTTTAACTTCTTGCCCTTCATCGCTTTTTAATGAATCTTTTTTAAAACTATGCCTACTATTTCACATCTTTTAAACTGTCTCATATAATACATCTTAAAACCTTGCCTATTATCTTTATAAAATTTTTAAATCTATGGAAGCCTTTTATAGGTTTGCTTATTAAGGTCTCTTACTTCTTTGAGAGGCGATATTCCCAAGGTTTAGGTTAGTCTTTAACCCAGCTGTGGCTTTTTTTATAGAATCTCCTAAAGTATTAGTTAAATTGGCACCAGTAGCTCTAGTAATTCTATTTATAGCTTTACTTAAGTTATCAAAGTCTGGCTTTAGCTTTAAGGTTAGTTCAATTACGCATAAATTTTCCTTTTTAGGTAATATCTTATTAATAATGATATGCAATAAAGGGCTGAAAGATTTTTTTAGTGTTCAAAAAGGACTAAAACAAGCATAAAGGAGAGTAAATGTGGATAGTAACTGCGTCTATAGTGTTTTTATTTTTTCTTATGTTGCTACTTGTGGCCTTTTATGCAGTTAGGTGGTACATAGGGCTTATAATACGTGCGTATAGATTTAGTGCACGCAGTATAGAACTGCTTGAGCAACAAGAAAGGGAGAAGGAAAAACAAAAACAGTCTTTGCATCAAAACGCTAACTAAGCTTATGTGCGGTAGTTTTATATTGTGCTTCCCTTATATTAAAAGGGTAGCGTCCTTGTCGCACCCTTGCTAGTCAAGGCTACTAACCACTTACAAAGCCAACTATATAAATCTAACTATCCACCTTATATATGCCTTTATATGGGTATGTAAAATGCCATTTTTAACGATGTATTTTAAACTACCTATATAATGCATCTTAAAACCTTGCCTATTATCTTTATCAAACTTGTAGCTTTTATATTATTTGTAATCACTTTATGCTATACCCAACTTACATCGAGAGAGAAGGAGGCTATGTAAATCTAAAAAGGGATAAAAGGATAGATAAGTTCACCATCTCACAAGTTACCCACACCTTAGATTCTAGTGGCTGGAGTATGAGTTTAGTTTTAGAGTAAAAGTTATGTAGCGTTTACAAAAGTTAATAAAGTGTAGTATTATCACGCAAGATAAGGAGTTAACTATGCTTTGGATTATTCTTGCTGTTATCATTGCTCTACCTATTATTAGCTTATTTATCCCTGTTTTTGTCTTGTTTTGCAAGCAGGTTAGAAGGCAGCATAAAATTTATAAAAGTCAAAATGAACAATATATGAGTGAAATTAAGAAAAATAATGAAGTCAAACAAGAAAGCATAGAATATAGAAAAAGATTAAGACAAGAAACACAAGAATATAAAATCCAACTAAAAAAGAAAATGGAAAACTCACCTAATAACTCAACGCTCTATAGCATTATGGCGGCATGTGTCCTGTGGTGCATACTATGTGCTATAGGCGCTATAGTATCTTTAATGTTTTTTAATAATTTTTGGACTGTATATCTTTCTTTAAGTTCTGTTGTGCTTTTAGTGATTGCTGTTTTATTGAATAAAAAAATTAAAAAGAAAAGTTGCAATAAAAGTCAGTTAGAAGTTGGTATCTTACCCTCCAACTCCTAGCCCTACCTCAGCAAACTTTTTAGCATACTTTGTCAAAGTCTAAAAACTCTCCTAAAGTCATATCTTTTATATCACTTAAACTAAAATGCAAGGCATAGCCTATAATTTAAATAAAACTAATAACAAATATCTAAAAGGCCTATATTTAAGCCCATCTTTTACCGTGCTTAAAACTTAAAAAAGTTATAAGATAAAATCTCATAAAAACACTAAGGAGTAAAAGATGACTGGAAGCGAGCTAAAAGCCTTTTGCAAAAAGCAAGGACTAACTTATAAAGAGTTAGCTGAGAATATAGGCTATGGTGAAGGTGCTATAAAAGGAGCTATAGCTACTAATAAGGTATCTTCACCAATGGAGTTTGCTATAAGTATGTATCTAAAGATAAAAAAGCTAGAAAGTGAAATTAAGAGCTATCAAGAGTTAAAAAAAGTGCTTAAAGAGATTATAAAAGAAGATTAAAATATGTATTTTAGTTTTAAAAAAAAAGATTATAAAATCTCTCTTTTATCTTAACTTATCAATAGTATTATTATATAATAATATTATAAAAGGTTAAGGATTTAACCTTTTAGTCCAAGATTTGAAAGAGGTGCAAATGGAAACACTACTACTGATAACGGCAATTATCAATCTAGTGGTTGCTTTCTTTTAGCTTTTTAAGAAACTAAAGTAGCTAGGAGGGGAGGGCTTAAAAAGCCCTAGTGTTCCCATAACGCACCATGAGATATATTAACATAAGGAGGCTTAAAATGGACATTATAGAGATAGTGTTAATTATACTTTTAGGTATATGGGTAGCTGTAAATGAGTACAGGCTTAACAAATTAGAAAAAGAAGTAAAAAAGCAAAAGGATAGTTAAATGGAAGCTAAAGATATTAAAGCTTTTTGCAAGAAGAATAATATAAGCTACAAAGACTTAAGCACCTTTATAGGCTTTACTGAGCCAAGCCTAAGGACTATACTTTCAAGCGGTAAGATAAGCCCACAAGTTGAAGCTTCTATAAACCTTCTAAAAGAAAACTATAGGCTAAAAGAGGAGCTTAAAGACTGGCAAACTTTTAAAGAGATGATAAAAAAGATAAGCTAGCCCCATAGTCCCTCGTAATCCACTCTTTACCACTAGTAGGTAATATGCATTCATTAAGTAGTTCCATGTGCTTTATGTTTGCTTTTTCACTCCAGCTACTAGCTTTAGTATCAACTCCTGCGCTTCTTTGCTTTTTTTATTTATATAGCCTACATAGTAGGCTATATCTTTATTGTTTAATTCCTTTAAAACATACACCTTTATATTTTTTACTACTCTTATATATGCCCATTTCCTAGCTCCTTATAAGATTTTACAGTCCATATATAGTCTATTTGAGTGATTATTATAGGTTATTTTAAATGCCTTTGAGATTATTTTTTGATTAATAGACTACTTGAAATATGCATAACTACACCTTACAAGTATTGACTAAACTTCCTAAACTAGGGCTTTAAATGATGTAAAATGATATAAAAGTAGCTAAGAGTGACTAAGTATGGTTTTTAAGATTAGATTAAATTTAAGGGGGATTTTATAGTGGCGGAAAGAGAGGGATTCGAACCCTCGAAGGCTTGCACCTTACACGCGTTCCAGGCGTGCTCCTTCAACCGCTCGGACATCTTCCCACAAGAGAGAGGCTAATGCTAGTGGATTATTGTTAAAAAATAGCTTATAAAAAGACAAAAAAACATCACAAACTAAAATAAATCTTGTAAAATCCGAACTATTATCAGCAAGTATCACATCAACAACTAAAAAGGATTTGGAAAAACGATGTCTAATGTAAAGAAAATACAACTAGCACTAATGGCACTTGTAGCACTTGGTACGACTTTTATGTCAGCAAACGAAAGAGCTATAAGAAGATGTAGCGATGGAATCTGTACTAACTCAAGAGCAGCATATGCACATGATATAGTAACTGCTACTGATAAAACAGGAGTCTTTATAGGTATAGAAACTGGCTTTTCTATAGGTAGATACTATAATACTGGTGGAAGCCATCTAGATGACTCCTTAGGAGAGTTTGTAGGTGCAAAAGGTGGATATAACTTTTTCTTTAATAGGTATATAGGGATTAGAGCTTATGGAAACTACAGTTATGGGCCAATAGCATCCATAAAACTTAGTAGATACCTCCCTGTACCAACTATGCATGAAATGTATTTTAACGTCGATGCTTTACTTGATATTTATAGTGCTAATGACTTAAGTTTTGGAGGATTTGCCGGTCTTGGTGCTGGCTATATGTCAGGTCAAAATGTCTCTGGATTTAACGCAGTAGCAAACGTTGGTATAAGTGCTTTAATAAATATAAGTAATAAATTTGAAATCTTTGCAAGGATACCTATACTAAGAAATGACTATCTAAGTGGTAGCATTGATCCAACTCACTTTGTAGCGCCCACAATAATTGGCAGTTATAGACCTATACATATAGGGGTAAGCTACTCTTACGTATTTTAAGTAGTTTATATATAGCAACAAGCAAGAGTTCTTCTCTATAAAAGCACTTTTGCTTTCTTTTTAATCTTAGTTTTATCTATACATTACTTCCCCTACTCTATTTTTATACTCTTTACTAAATGATCTTAAAGGTTTGGAATCTTTTTTTCATAAGGCAAGGTTTTAAGTAAACTTAACAAAGTAGCAATATCTATAAACCATCATTTAATTAATAGTCATCCTTAAGCTATCAACTACTTAATTTCATACCATCTTATTTGCACTTACCCACTAAAATACCTCTTAAGATAAGGCATTAATACATCTTAATATAACTTGATTCTAAGACACAAAATGAGTGGTAAAACGAAAGTAAAAAATCTTCAAAATAAAAGTAATTTTTATTTGCATTTAAGCTTAAATTTTATTTAGATGATTATTATTATTATTATATTTACACGTAGAAAATCTTTTCTTATGTAATATTTTGCTATATTATAATTACAGGATTAAAATATGAAAAAAACATTCACAGTTGTGCTAGTTGGCCAGCCAAATGTCGGTAAAAGCTCACTGATAAATGCTATAAGTGGCTCCAAGCTCCGGGTTGGAAACTTTAGCGGTGTAACCGTAGAAAAAGCAGAAGCAAAACTCCACTATGAAGACTACATAATAGACATCATAGACCTCCCTGGCACCTATTCGCTAAATGGCTACTCATTAGAAGAAAAAATAGTAAGTGACTTTTTAAAAAATGAACAATATGACATCATCTTAAATGTTTTAGATTCCACAAACCTCGAAAGAAATCTAGTTTTAACCCTGCAGTTAAAAGAACTTAATAAGCCCTTATTCCTAGCTCTTAATATGACAGATGAAGCAGAAAAAGAAAATATAAAAATAAATTATGGTGAGTTAGAATCTAAACTTGGCGTAAAAGCTTGCCCAGTTAGTGCTAAGGGCCTAAATCTTAAGCTACTTTTAAAAGAAGTAGTTGAAATGTATAAGGATTTAGAACAAAAAAGCCCAAGTGCCAAAGAAGCGCCAAAACCAACTATAAAGCCAAGTATCACTAGTTTTAGTAGAACTGCAAAGCTAGAAGAAAGTGCCCCTAACATCTTAGTATCAAGTAATATAAGTGCTTATGCCATCTCAGCAAAAGCACTTGCAAGAGAGTGCCAAACAGTACCGCGGAATAGAGCAAAAAACACCCAAAAGATAGATTCTGTACTTTTGCATAAGCTATGGGGTATACCTATATTTTTAGTTTTAATGCTTATAGTTTTTGAAGTGGCCTTTGAGATAGGAGGCTGGCTACAAGATGTTATACAAGGCTGGATAGACTGGCTAAGTGGACATGTAGGAGTAATAATAACTAATGCCACACTAGCCTCTTTAGTTGGTGATGGTGTCATACAAGGAGTGGGGGTAGTTTTAAGCTTTGTGCCACTAATCGTCATCCTTTACATAGGCATAACCCTCCTTGAAGGTAGCGGTTATATGGCGCGTGTGGCCTTCTTGCTTGATGGCCTCTTTTTTAGATTTGGACTTCATGGTAAAAGCTTTATACCGCTAGTTACTGGCTTTGGTTGTTCAGTGCCTGCTTACATGGCTACAAGGACCTTACAAAACAAAAGAGAAAAAATGATCACGCTTTTTGTTATAGGCTTTATGAGTTGTAGTGCAAGACTGCCCATCTACTCGCTTTTTATAGCGGCCTTTTTTCCTATTAGGTACGCTGGGATCATCCTCTTTTTTATCTACTTTGGAGGGTCTTTTGTAGCCCTACTCTTAGCTAAGCTCTTAAAACTAACCATATTTAGAGGGGATAATGAACCTTTTGTTATGGAGATGCCAAAGTATAGGATGCCGACTTTAAAAGTACTTTGGTTTAGTGTGTGGACTAAGTGCTATATGTATATAAAAAAGGCAGGAACTGTTATCTTACTAGGAGCTATCATAGTTTGGGCTATATCAAACTTCCCAAGAAGCAGCGAAGTAGAACATAAATATGAAAGTCAAATCGCAGCGTTAAAAACTCAAAACGAACAAGCAAAAGCTGCTAATCATCCTTACTTAAAAGATGATGAGTTAGACGCCAAAGTAACTGACTTACAAAACCTTGAAGCAGAAAAACAACTTGACTACAGCATAGCTGGAAGGGTTGGAAACTTTATACAACCTGTATTTGCCCCTATGGACTTTGACTGGCGTTTAACTATATCTTTAATCACAGGCTTTAGTGCAAAAGAGATAGTAGTAAGTACGCTAGGCGTTCTTTATGCCCTAGGTGATAGCGATGATGGTGGTGGCTACAAACTACAACAAGCCTTACAAAAAAGTGTAAGTGTGCCAAGCTCAGTTGCCTTCATACTCTTTATAATGTTTTACATACCTTGCTTTGCTGCAACTATAGCTTTTGCCCAAGAAGCAGGTCGTAGGTGGTATGCCCTCTACTTACTAGTCTTTACTACAGTAGTAGCATATATCTTTGCTTATATAGGCTACCTTATAGCCTCACTCTTTTATCTCCACTAGCATTTATACCCCTTAAAAGATAGGCATAACTTTATGCCTTCCTTGACTAGGGCCCTTCAAATGGGGATATATTTCAAGATATATTGAGATATACTTTTAAAACAGGATAGTTTTTACTACTTAGTAAAACTAAGGCGCCTAAAAACTTTTTTAATAATTTTAAACTTTAAAGAGGAAGCGATGAAACCTTTAAAAAAGATAACTCTTGCAGTACTAGGCATATCTTTACTTAGTACTTCTTTTTTAAGTGCAAAAGATTCTACTAGGATGAGTAATCTTGTCAGTATAGAGTTTGGTACTGGCATAGGCTTTGATTTTAGGAGGGACTTTAGTCCTAATACTTTCTTTATAAGTGGTAATGTAAGGCCAATTGACGCTAACTTTAATAGCTACTCTACTAGGCTTACTCCAGGGATATATATAAGGCCTTGGATAGGGACTATAGTTAGATTTGCCCCTTTTATAAAGTTTGACTACTCTTTTGGGCTTATAAACTATCAGCAAAGAGATAGCATAGTTCAAGCCCAAACAACAATTAATGGGGGCACTACAACTACAACAGTAACTGAAAAACGGGTTAATAACCACGTAAACTATAACCCTAACTCTTCAAACTACGTTCCAAATAATAAAGGTGTTTTAGCAGGAACTGCTGACTATCCTAACATTATGTCTGGTGCTCTTTTAGGCTTTCAGATTCCAGTTATTAACGCAACTGTGTTTGCAGGGGCTAGTTACTCTACTTTTTTTAATACTAATGTATCAAACACATGGGCTATAAACTATGGCTTTAAGATTAATGTAGACTATGGCTATAACTCCAAAAATGAAAAAAGAGATAGATATGGTCTTCGCCGCTCACCAGTAGTGGGTATAGAAGGAAGCTATCAACAACCTTATGTTCAATCAGTAGGTGCAAAAGTACCACTTAATAGAATCCAACTTATACTAGGTATGGAATATTAGAACAAAAAGATCTTAGCTAGCTTTTTAAGTTTTAAAACTAAAGCTTGCTAGGATTTTATCTTTTATAAAATATGTATAAAACTTAACAAACTCCTTTTAAAAATATCAATACCACACTATATAGCCCTTAAATTTGTTAAAATATCTTAACAGTTCTATAAATACACTAGTCTGTTTGGTTTGAAACTAAAGTAGTTTTAGCTTATCTTTAAAGTTTTAAAGCACTTAGAGATAACGCTTTCTTAAACAAACTTTAAAAAACAAAAAAGGATAAAACAGTGATCTTAGATAAAAAAATATCAAAAATAATTATAAGTCTTACTATGCTTAGTGCACTAAGTACTTCAACTTATGCTTCAGATATGTTTCACTTTGAAGCCGGAGCTTCTTTAGGCGTAGATGCTAGGAGGGATAGCAGTCTTCATACAATCTATATAGATAAAAACACTAAGCCAAGTAACGCTAGCTTTGAAGACTACTCAGCAAGGACTAGTATGGGTCTTTACATAAGGCCGTGGATAGGTAAAACCTTCCGCTTTGCACCCTTTGTAAAGTTTGACTACTCAGCCCTCATATATGCAAATCAGCAAGGCGATAATATAATCGGGACAACTAGTAGCACTCAAACAACCATCACCACAAGCAAAAAGCCAAAACTAGACTATAGCTCTAAATTTATAAAGACTGATTATGGAGTAGTAGCAGGCACTATAGACTATATAAACTTGATGTATGGTGGTTTAGTTGGTGTGCATATAGATTCTATATGGACTACATTTTTTATAGGAGCTAGCTACTCTCAATTTTTACAATCAACTATGCATAACACTTGGGCAGCAAACTATGGCTTTAAGATAGACTTGCCAAAATATGGCAGCACTAAAAGCTACTCAACTATAGGTTTAGAAGGCTCTTTTCAAACCCCTTATGTATCCCAGCTTGATGCTAAGGCGCCACTACATAGAGTACAGATAACTTTTGGCATAGCTATATAAGTTATCTTTGCATCAAAATAAGAAAGTGTGATCTTATAAGTTTGATATGACACATTTTTTTTGTTGATAATATGCAAGTTAGGTTAAATTTAAAGATGGTATTTTAGTAAATAAATCCCATTCTTAAGAGTTTGAAGTATAATCAAGATAGCTACAAAGATAGCTACTATCAAAGTTGCTTAGTCTTAAAAAAAGAACCAAAAAGAGGAAAGATGGAAGCCTTAAGCAAAAAGTCTAAAACAAATATAAATCCTAAAAATATAAATATCCTTGCTGGGGCTTTTATAGGTTTTATTTTTAACATCTATTTAAAAAAATCTTTTACAAACCACATTGTTTTTAACAAAAAATCCCCTCTAATGCGCATCAAAAAAGTAGACTTTAAGCATGCTTGATACTATCTATAAACTAGTATTTATACCTACAACTTACAGCAAATGTTTTAAATCATGCAATTTTTAATATCCACAAGGAGTAAATATGGGCAAGAAACAAATAGTAATAAGACCAGAAGAAGAAAAAGACTTTAAAGATGTTTATGAGAAAACCAAAAAAGGTGGAATCTATAGGCTAAAAGAAGAGTTTTATGAAAAAGAGTTTAGAAAGCTTGAGATAGAGTTAGTAAAACTCCAAAGGTGGGTAACTAAGACTGGTCAAAAGATAGCCATCATCATGGAAGGAAGAGATGGGGCCGGGAAAGGTGGTACTATAAAAGCTTTGACTAATCACTTAAATCCAAGAGGATGTAGAGTAGTAGCACTTAATAAACCAACCGATCAAGAAAAAACACAGTGGTATTTTGCAAGGTATATATCACAGCTTCCTAATGGTGGTGAGATAGTCTTTTTTGATAGAAGTTGGTATAACAGAGCAGGCGTTGAAAAAGTCATGGGTTTTTGTACCCAAGCACAGTATAAAGAGTTCATCTTACAAGTGCCTAATGTAGAACAGATGCTAAATGCAAGTGGTACTATGATATTTAAGTATTTTTTAAATGTAAGTCAAGATGAACAAAAACGAAGGATACTAAGACGAAAAGATGACCCACTTAGAATCTGGAAGCTAAGTCCAATAGATGGAGAGTCTTTAAAACTTTGGGATGACTATACAGAAGCTTTTGAAAAGATGTTTTCTAGAACACACACTACACATAGTCCTTGGGTGATAGTTGATTCTACAGATAAAAAAAGAGCTAGGCTTAATATCGCTAGAGATCTACTAAGCCGCATAGACTATGAAGGCAAGGATCAATCAAGTGTATGTCTTTTAGCAGATCCTAACATCACAGGTCTTTATGCACAAAATTTTTGTAGAGTGACAAAAGAAAGAGAAAAGATGATAAAAGAAGAAGAAAAAGAAGAGCATAAGCATCACAATCACCACCATAAAGATCAAGATTCTAAAGTAGATTCTAAAAAAGAAGTAGATACAAAAAAAGATCTAGATTCTAAAAAAAGTATAGAAGTTAGCAAGAAGTGAGAAGCTTTAGTGTTTTAGGTTTTGAAGCTAGCAATATAGTTAGCCTAACTGCTAGCCTAGCTAGCAAGTATCAAGTTAGTTTAAGTGCAAAAAATGAAGATGAGATCTTTGCTAAGGGCAAAGACTTAGAATCTTTTTTCACTGAGCTAAAAACTCTTTTTAATCAAAGAGTGATAGTTGGAAACATCTACAAGGCTTTTTTAGATACTTTAGTATCTAAGAGATTAACTTTAAGCATGGCTGAGAGTTGTACTGGAGGCTTGCTAGCTAGCAAGATAACAGCTATTAGTGGTGCTTCACAAAGCTTTAAAGGAAGTATTACTAGCTATAGTATAGAATCTAAAGTTAATGTACTAAAAGTACCAAAAGACATCATAGATACTTTTGGCGTTTACTCTGAAGAGTGTGTTAAACACATGGCAAGATGTGCTTTAGAGCTTTTTAAAAGCGACATAGCATTAGCAACTAGTGGCATTTGCTCCCCTATAGAAAACCTTCCTTACAACTTAAAACTAGGTAATGTCTTTATAGCCATAGTTTCAAAAGACAAGCTTCCTTTAGTAACTAAAGAAAGCTTTGAAGGCACTAGGATAGAGATGCAAACTAAGGCCTGTAAACAAGCTATCTTAAATGCCTTAAGTTATCTATCTTAAAGATTCTAAGCTTTTAAAATGGCTTAAAAGCTAGGCTTTAAGCCTAAGCCTAGATGCTTACAAAAAGTTAAAGTCTTAGCTTTCTTCTTTATAGTTTTTAAATATATCTTGTGTGATTTTATAACTACAAAATTTTGGTCCGCACATAGAACAAAACTCAGCATCTTTAAACACATCTTGAGGCAAGGCTTCATCGTGATACTCGCGTGCCCTTTCACTATCAAGTGCTAACTCAAACTGTCTATTCCAGTCAAAGCCATATCTTGCATCACTCATTAAATCATCTCTAACACGTGCATTTATACGCCCTCTTGCTATATCTGCGGCGTGTGCTGCTATCTTATAAGCGATTATCCCTTCTCTTACATCTTTTGCATTAGGAAGGCCAAGGTGCTCTTTTGGAGTAACATAACAAAGCATAGCTACGCCCTTCCATGCTGCCACGCACGCACCTATGGCACTTGCTATATGATCATAACCTGCAGCTATGTCAGTTACTAGTGGCCCTAAGACGTAAAATGGCGCATCATTACAAAGCTCTTTTTGAAGCTCGACATTGCGCTCTATTTGATTTAAAGGTACATGCCCTGGTCCTTCTATCATCACTTGCACATCTTTATCATAAGCCCTCTTAGCTAGATCACCTAAAACTTTTAACTCAGCAAACTGTGCTTCATCACTAGCATCAGCTAGACAGCCTGGACGTAAAGAATCTCCTAAAGATAAACTTACATCATACTCTTGGCAGATTTTAAGTATCTCATCAAAGGCTTCATAGAAAGGATTTTGCTTATGATAGTGCATCATCCAAGATGCCATCAAACTTCCGCCACGAGAAACTACGCCCATCTTTCTTTTTGCAACATAAGGCATATGTTCTAATAAAAATCCACAATGTATCGTAAAGTAACTTACTCCTTGTTTTGCCTGTTTTAACAAGCAATCAAGCATAATGTCTATGTCTAATTTCATAACGTCATTTTTAACATCATGCAAGATTTGATACATAGGTACTGTGCCTATAGGAACACAAGAGGCGGCAATGATTGCCTCTCTTATGGAATCTAAATCGCCACCTGTGCTTAAGTCCATAACAGTATCTGCACCGTACTTTATAGATACTTTTAGCTTTTCTACTTCTTCATCTATATCTTCTACTATCTGAGAGCTACCTATGTTTGAGTTAATCTTAGTTTTTAAGGCTATGCCTATACCCATAGGATTTAGGGCCTTGTGGTTAATGTTGGCTGGGATTATAAGTCTGCCACGTGCCACTTCGCTAAGTATAAGTTTAGAATCTAACTCTTCAACGTTGGCCACATACTCCATCTCTGGAGTTATGATGCCCTTTTTAGCGTAATAAAGTTGTGTTCTAATCTTATTGTTTTTATTTTGTTCTATCCATTCATTTCTTGAAACTGACATGTTATTCCTTAAGTAGTTTATAGTTGGACTATCTTTGGTCAATTATATTATGTTTTAGCATTTTTCATAAAAATTAAATGTTACTATTTAGTCAAATCCATCTTTAATGTGTGTATAATTTTGCAACAAGAATATTTATGGGGGTGCTGATGCTGTCTTTGTCTGTTGTGATTCTAGCCGCTGGAAGCTCTAGGCGCTTTGCCTATGGCTCTAAAGTAGATATCAAAAAACAATGGCTTAGAAAGCACGATCTCCCACTCTGGCTGTATAATACTTACAAGATTCAGAAGATTCTTGTTAAGCTATCTAGCAAGATGTTACTAAACTACACTTTGGATGAAGTTATAGTAGTTGGCTCAAAAGAAGATGTTTCTTATATGAAAAAACTAGCTAACTCAGATATCAAAGTTGTAACTGGTGGAACTACTCGTCAAGAAAGCTTACAAAACGCCTTAGATTATACTAACTCAAACTTAGTTTTGGTAAATGATAGTGCTAGATTTAACACATCTACAAAAATAGTAAAAAGGCTCTTAAAGGCCTTAAAACAAACAGCTACAAAAAATGGTGTTTTACTTGAAAACACCTCTAATAAAAATTTTAACAACTCCCCCCTCTTAGAATCATTACCAGCAAGCATAGTACCTTACTTAAATGTAACTGACAGCGTAGTCTTAGATCTAAGTGCTTCAAAGGATCAAAACTTTAACTACTTAGATAGGTCTAAAGTCTACTTAATACAAACCCCACAGCTTTCTCAAACCAAGATCTTAAAAGCAGCTCTTTTAAAAGCTAGGGATGAAAACAAAGAATACAGTGATGAAAGTAGTGCTATTTATGCCTACTTGAAAAACAAAAAAGATAACTATAAAACTCCTTTAGTGTTCATTAAAGGAAGTAAGGCCTTAAAAAAAATAACCTACATAGATGATGTAAAGTTAAAATGGGATAAGTCTAGCATTAGTGCTAGTGGTATAGATATCCACGCCTTTGAGATGGGCAAAAAAATGTATCTTTGTGGAGTACATATAGAATCTAGTTTTGGATTTAAAGCTCATAGTGATGGAGATGTAGGCTTGCACGCCATAATAGATTCCATCCTTGGGTGTATGAACTATGGTGATATAGGAGAACTCTTCCCAGATACAAATGCACTTTATAAAGATGCGGATTCTAAAGTGCTTTTACAAAATGTTTACAACTACGCAAAAAGCGTAGGCTTTAAGCTCATCTCCTTAGACTTAACCTTACTTGCTGAAGTCCCAAAGATAAACCCTTATAAGACACAGATGCAAGAAAGTTTAAGCAAGATTTTAGGAGTGAGTAAGGACAAAATTAGTATTAAAGCAACTACTACTGAAAAACTAGGTTTCATAGGCAAAAAAGAAGGAATCTTAGCCCAAGCAGTAGTTAATATGAAAAAAATATCATTAAAAATGTTAAAGAAATAGGAAGGAATATAGCCATGAAAGTTTTGATTTTAGAAAATGAAACATACCTTGCCCAAAGCATTTCTAGTAAACTAGGTGATAATGGACATTCATGTACCATAGTTTCAAGCGTAGAAGAAGCACTTAACAAACCTAGCAACTTTGATGCCCTCTTGCTTTCAACAAGCGTAGCAGGCTCACAGTGTAAAGATATCATCTTAAAGTTTAGAGACAGTATCATCATACTGCTAGCCTCTTATGTTAGTGATGATACTGTTATGCGTCCTTTGCTTTTAGGCGCAAAAGATTACATCATAAAACCTTTTATCATGGATGAAGTGATAAGAAAGATAGAACACTATAAAGAGTGTGAAGATTTAAAGACTAAGATTAGATTCCTAAGAAGCTACTTTGCTTTTATAGAAAATGAGCTTCAAGTCCCAAATCTCCCACAGTATGCTCCACCTATACTGATAAAAGCCAACTCTCAAAGAAGTGCAGATATCTATGCTATGAAATATGCTAGAGAAAAGCAAACTTTTTTTAAGTTCTTAAATCTTAAAAGCATAGACTGGAATGAGTACAACTTTGATGATAATGAAATCTATTATATAACTAACTTTGAGTATTTAAAAAAGCAAGAGAAAAAAGACTTCTTAGACTTTGCTTTAAAAAAGAAGTTTATAATCTCTATGATTTCTGATGATAAGGTCATATTCCCTCAAATTGTCGACATAACAAGCATGGCTAACAACCTTGAAATAGGCAGCGAGATACTAAGCGTAAAAGACTATGAACGTATAGTGATATCAAAGTTTGAAGGACGCTATCCTGATGTAGAGCTTGCTAAAAAACTTGGTATGAGTAGAAAAAGTCTTTGGGAAAAACGTAAAAAATACGGAATCTTGAAAAAGAAGAATTAAAAGGAGAAGTTAGACTATGAGAAAACAGATTTACATAGACAAGGAGGCCTTAGCAGTGCTTTCACTTGCTAAGGCAGAACTTTTAAGCCCTGTCACTAGGCTTATGAACAAAGAAGAGATGGAGCAAGTAAATCGCGATTCCATGTATGAAGGTAAAAGTTTCCCTTGTCCCTTGCTTTTAAATCCAAGCGGTAAGCGCAACAAAGAAGTCTTAAAGTCTTTAAAGAAACATGAGCTTATAGATCTAGTAACTGAAGGTGAAGTAGTTGGCGAGCTAAAAGTAGATTCTACATTTAACATAGACTTAGATGTTAGGATAAGAAAACTTACTGGTGGAGACTTTAGCGCACACGACCTACCTTCCCTAACAGCACGTATGGGAGATATAGCTATAAGTGGGGAGTATAAACTAAAAGAAAATCCTCAGCTTGACTACTTCAAAAAACTTCACAGCACCATAACTTCTCTTAATGCAAAAAATATCACCGGTTTTTTTATAAGGGCTGAACCACTTCATAGAGTGCATGAAAAGATACTTCGCGAAGCCTTGATGAATACTGATATATTAGTTATCTTCTTGCTTAAGCCTTATAAAAAAAGTTTTATAGACTATGATTTAAGGCTTAGATGTGTGGAGTTTTTTATAGATGGCTACTTGCAAAAAGAAAGAGTAGTTGTTATACCAATTGATGATACTTACCTTTATGCTGGGCAAAACAAGATGGCACTAAATGCCATAGTAGCTAAAAACTACGGCTGTACTAAGATAATAACTGGTGAACATAACCCTGGACTTGGTGTGTACTATAAAGATAGGCAAATCCACTCCATACTTGATGAGCTAAAAGGCATAGATATAGATTTTGAGATAATCTCAGAGTTTGTATATTGCGATACTTGTAGAACTATAGTTTCTACTAAAGTTTGCCCTCACGGCCACCACCACCACATAAGCTATAACTCAGAATCTTTTATAGAATTTTTCAAGCTTGGACTTTTACCACCAGCTATGTTTGTAAGACAACAGATTTCTGCGATTATGCTTTCTCATATCTTCCCTAATAGATTTAAGAAACTAAATAGATTTTATTACGACATGATGACTTCAAAAGGTATAGTACAAGAAGCTCCAGAAGAAGAGTTTTACTTAAAGCTTATGCAACTATATCAAACTACATCTCTTACTTAAGCTTTTTAGTTTTGATTAATATAGCCACACTTTTTGGAATCTATAGGCTTGGGACTTTTGGCACTTTGCTTTGTTATATCTTTAGTTTAATAACTGGCTTTTTAGTTTATACCTACTTCAAAGAAAGTATATTTATAGCCTCTCTTGTTCTAGCAGCTCTTTGTTTTAGAGTAGTAAAAACAGATAACTCCTTAAAAGAAAAAGTACTTTTACAAAAAACAGCAGGCATATGGCTAGGCTTTTCATTTCTTGTCATGATTAACCCACTTAGTCTAATACTATGTTTTATAATCTTTATCATACTTGAGCGTTTTAGGTTTTCATTTATGAAAAAACTAATAGCTACTAATAAGAGTTATGCCCTAATCTTAGTCACACTTTTAAATGGCGTCATAAGTGGGTTTTTTACCGTAGTTATCTATAAGTTTTTACTTGAAAAAAGTGAGTTTTTAAATAGTTTAGGCCTAAGGATAGAACATCTTTTATAAGATATAAAAACTATTTATAGAATCTTTTAAAGATTCTATAAAACTAGATTCTAAAACTAGCTTACTAGCTTAGCTTTTATATCAAGTAGGCGTTTTTTAAACTTAGCCCTTTCAGCTAGGGCTTGCTCAAGGCTCACTTCTATGAAATATATCTTTTCAGCAGGCCTTAGCTGCCCAAGCTTTGATAGATCAGTAGAGATGATGGTTGCAAGGCAAGCATAGCCTCCACCAGATACAGCATCACTACAAAGGGCTATAGGCTGATTACCACCTGGAACTTGGATAGATCCTATAGGATAAGGCGCATCGACTATATTTGAAGGGTCACTTCCTGCACCAAAAGGAGGCTTTCTTTCTTTAAACTTTAAAGCCCTCCCACCTTTAAATCTATACCCTACCCTATCAGATTCTTGACTTACTTCCCACTCATCTTCTAAAAAGCTTTTTATAGAGCTTTCTTCTAATAAGTGAGCATAGATTCCTATAGTTATCTTTAACTCTTTTATAGGTTCAAGTTTTAGGTCAACTGACCTTAATTTATAAGGATGTGGGGGAAAAGTTTTTATCTCATCACCATCTTCAAGCTTTCTCCCCTTAAATCCTCCTATCTTTCCTAAAAGATAAGTAGATCTAGAGCCAAGTATCACTGGCACATCTATGCCCCCACTTATAGCTAGGTAAGATCTAAGGCCTATGGTTGCAAACTTAGTACTAAAGATATCACCCTTTTTAACTTCTATAGATGTGTTAAGTGGTCTTTCTTCACCATTAACTAAAGGCATCATATTAGAACCACAAAGTGCGATACTTGTATCTTCCATAAACTCTATAGTAGCCCCTAAGAAAGTAAACTCTAAGACTGCAGCATTTTCATCATTACCAACTAATAAGTTTGCTACTTTATAAGCTAGCTTATCTAAAGCCCCACTAGGTGGGATTCCAGCTTCATAAGTGCCATCTCTTCCATAGTCTTGCACACTAGTAGCAATGCCAGCTTTTAAGATCTTAATCATGCAAAACCTCCATTATCTTTTTGTTATACCCAAGCATATCTTTTTGAAAAGCTTCAAAGTTAAACTTAACTGGCTTTATATTTGGTTTAAATCTTCCTTGCTTTATCTCTTCACTTATGCGCGCATACTCTGCTTCATCTATAACTCTAAACTTAACTATATCCCCTGGCTTATGAAAGATTAACTCGCCATCAAAGTAGGTTACATCAAGATTAGAATTAAAAATATACATAGGAGAGATTCCAAGTTGTTGATAGCCTCCACCTCCTCTAACTGAGTAAGTAACCGCAAAGCAGCCTGCATGTCCTATAGTGTGTTGTAAGGTATCAGTTCTTGGACTTAGATATTTTGGAGCTTCTATCTGATCTTTTTTATCTACCATCTGATAAAACCAAGGAAGGCCTGCCACAAAGCCTACCATAGTTACCATCCATGGATTAGCGCTATGTTTTTCTATAAGACTTTCTACTGAAGGTAAGTTATTAATCTTTGCGGTGTATTCAATATCAGTTAGACTTGGGTCTTGATGTCTATCCCTAAAACGCATAACTATCTCTTTAGTATAAGGGTCATTATAAAAAACTGGCACTTCTATGATCCTAGTATCAAGATTTATAGAATCTAGTTTTAAGTCTCTTTCATAGTCTTTTAAAATCTTAAGTAATCTTCTACCATCAAGCAAATCTGGGTTATATCTTACTTGATAGCTAGCATTAGCTGGGCATATATCAATTATGCCTGGTAGTTTTAGAGCCTTAAGCTTATTAGTTATCTCTAGTGCTTTAAAAAAAGCCTCTAAACTCATATCCTCTTGTATCTCTACAAAGATAAACTCATCACCCGCTAAGCTATATCTAAATCCCATAGCTTCACTCCTCTACCCTAAAAAGAACACTTCCTGCCTCTACTACTGCTTCACTTTGAGCTAAGACTTCTACTATCTTTCCACTACACTCTGCTTTTATCTCTATAAAGGTTTTCATAACTTCTACTAAAGCTACTACTGTATCTGGAGTAACGACACTCCCTACACTTACAAACTCTGCTTCAGTAGGTGAAGGCTTTCTATAAAATGTTCCTGGTATTGGGCTAATTATCTCTAGCATGTTGCTCTCCTTATAGTTATATTATTATCATCTAAAGCTTCTTTAACAGCTTTTATTAGACTTAGGCAACCTATAGTGTCGCTATGTATGCACATAGTTTCAAAGTCTATATCTATCTCTTTGCCAGTGACTGATTTTATGCACCCCTTTTTTAAGGCTAGCTCTACTTTATCTTTGACTTCGCTAGGCGTGTAAGCCCTAGCCTTACGCACTAAAACAAAATTACCATCATCATCATAGTCCCTATCAACTAAAAGCTCTTTAATGTAAGGATGTTTAGCTTCAGTAGCTGCTTTTTGTAAGTAGCAGTTTTTGGAGCTAAAGCCTATGATAGGAAGTGTGGCATTTTGTTTTTGCAAGGCTTCAACTAGTGCATAAGCAAAGCCTTCATCAAGCACTGAGTGAAGATAAAGTGCGCCATGAAGTTTTACATGGCTTAAAGTTTCTCCATGAAGACTAGCCATTTCTTTCAAAGCCCCTAGTTGATAAAGGACGTCATTAACTAAAGTTTTTGGCTCTTCTTTTATGAGCCTTCTTCCAAATCCAACTAAGTCTCTAAACCCAGGATGTGCACCTATACCAACGTTATTAGCCTTAGCGCTAAGTACAGTTTGTTCCATGATGTTTGGATCGCCTGCGTGGAATCCACAAGCGATATTTGCACTGCTGATATACTTTACTATCTCGCTATCTACTCCATCTCCTATAACCCACGCGCCAAAGTTCTCGCCCATATCGCTATTAAAATCTATGAAAGTTTTCACTCTAATATCTCCTTTTTTTGCATTTATAAAGGCATAAGACTGCTTTTAGCCTTGAGTACAAGATAGCAAGTTTAAGGTGATAGATTAAGCATTTCACTTTTTAAAATACAGGCTTTTTATATAAAATCCTACAAAAGGTAACATAATTTCAAGAAAGATTATTTATTTTGTAAATCTTTCCCATTTTTCATATTTTATCTAATACCATGACTTACAACTTTATTGATAAAAAAGGACTTCTATGGAAAAACTAACCGAGCGAAGATTAAAAGCTACTCCTAAAGGCATAGGTATACTTTGTGACTGGTATGCTAAAGAAGCAAAAAATGCAACTATAACAAGTACAGATGGACGCGAGTTTATAGACTTTGCTGGAGGTATAGCTGTTTTAAATACTGGCCATTGCCATCCTAAAGTGCTTAAGGCTGTAAAAGATCAACTTGATAAGTTTACTCACACTGCCTATCAAATAACCCCTTATGAAAACTACATAACTTTGGCAGAAAAGATAAATGAAATAGTTCCTTTGGTAAATCCAAAAACTTGCTTTTTTTGCACAGGTGCAGAAGCTGTAGAAAATGCAGTAAAAATCGCTAGGGCTTATACTAAAAGAGATGCTGTGATATCTTTTGGTGGGGCATTTCACGGGCGTACTTTTATGACTATGGGGCTAACTGGCAAAGTCTCACCTTATAAAGGGCAGTTTGGAACTCCTAACTTTCCAGTCTACCATGCCTTATATCCTAACTTTAGTGATGACATAGGCATAGAATCTGCCTTAAAAAGCATAGAAAGGCTTTTTAAAACAACTGTATCTCCAAACGATGTAGCTGCTATCATCTATGAACCAGAACAAGGTGAAGGTGGCTTTAACGTCGCAAATAACGAGTTTGTAGTAGCCCTAAGACGACTATGTGATAAACATGGGATATTACTAATAGCTGATGAAGTACAAAGTGGCTTTGGGCGAACTGGCAAGATGTTTGCAAGTGAATATTTTGATGTTAAGCCAGACATTATAACTATGGCAAAAAGCATAGCTGGAGGCTTTGTGCTTTCTGGAGTTAGTGCTAGGGCTGAAGTTGTAGATGTAGTAGAAAAAGGCGGACTTGGCGGAACTTACGCGGGTAATCCAGTCTCAATCGCTGCCGCACTAGCCGTGCTTGAAGTTTTTAAAGAAGAAAAGCTTTTAGATAGATCAAACTATCTTGGTGATAGACTAAAAACTTTTTTAAATGAACTAATTGCAAAAGAAGACATCTCTGCTAATGTTAGAGGACTAGGCTCTATGGTGGCTTTAGAGTTTGGAAAGGCAGGATTCCCAACCTTAGAAGTAGCCTCCAAGGTTCAAAAACTAGCTATGGAATCTGGCCTTTTACTTTTAACTTGTGGAGTTTATGGCAATGTTATACGCTTTTTATATCCTCTAACTATTGAAGAAGCAACCTTTGATAAAGGGCTAGAAATACTAAAACAAAGTATTTTAAAGGCTATAAAATGACTAACTTAAAGCATCTTTTAAACCATCCTGATATCTCTTTTGAAGAGATTCCAAACTATATCAAAGTAGCAAATCCCGCTACAAATGAGACTTTATGCTATGTTAAAAAAACTAGCGCTAGCGAGTTAGAATCTAAAATAAAAGATTCTCAAAAAGTGCAAAAAAAGTGGCGTGAGCTAACTGCTAAAGAGAGATCAGAACTCTTAAACGCATGGCATGATGAGATATTAAAAGAAAAAGAAAACCTTGCTTTATTACTTACTAAAGAGATGGGTAAAAGTCTAACTGAAGCAAGGGGAGAGATAGGCTATGGGGCTAGTTTTATAAAGTTTTTTGCTGAAGAGTGCAAAAGATTAGATGGAGACATCATCCAAAGTGTGATTAAAAACCAAAGACTTTTAGTTTTAAAAGAGCCTATAGGCGTTACAGCTGCTATAACTCCTTGGAACTTTCCTAATGCCATGATAGCTAGAAAAGTAGGTCCTGCCCTTGCAAGTGGCTGTTCTATGCTAGTAAAGCCTGCAAGTGCTACGCCACTAAGTGCTTACGCCTTAGAAGTTTTAGGACTAAAAGTTGGCCTTCCTAAAGGCTTATTACAAAACGTTAGTGGCAGTGCAGATGAGTTAAGCAAGGTCTTTTGTAAAAGTGACATAGTAAGAAAGATAAGCTTTACTGGCTCTACTGAGATAGGGGCGAGACTTATGGAGCTTGGGGCAAGCACTATCAAAAAGCTTAGTCTTGAACTAGGGGGGAATGCACCCGTTATAGTTTTTGAAGATGCAGATATTAATAAAGCAGTTGAAGGCATAATGGTTTCTAAGTTTAGAAACAGTGGACAAACTTGTGTCTGTGCTAATAGAATCTATGTGCAAGATTCTATCTATGATGAAGTGGCTTTAAAACTTAAAGAAAAACTTCAGAATCTAAAAGTAGGTAATGGCGAAAAAGAAGGGGTTAATCAAGGCCCGCTAATTAACAAAGCTGCTGTTACAAAAGTAGAAGAGCATGTAAATGACGCTATAAAAAATGGTGGTAAAGTAGCCCTAGGTGGTAAGTCCCACTCTCTAGGAGGTAACTTTTATGAGCCTACTTTGATACTAGATGCTAATGAAAATATGAAAGTTTTTAAAGAAGAAACCTTTGGACCAGTAGCACCTCTCTTTAGATTTAAAACTGAAGAAGAAGTTATAGCTAAGGCTAATGATACAGTTTTTGGCCTAGCAAGCTATATCTTTACTGAAAATGCCTCTCGTCAATGGAGGGTCTCTGAAGCTTTGGAATATGGCATGGTAGGAGTTAACACAGGTCTTATAAGTAATGAAGTAGCGCCTTTTGGGGGCGTAAAACAAAGCGGACTAGGAAGAGAAGGCTCAAAGTATGGTATAGAAGAGTACTGTGAGTTAAAATATGTCTGTCTTGATTTAAGATAGATTAAATAAAGCTTATATCAAGGCCTTTGGCCTTGGTATAAAGCCACTATATCTTTATAATTTCTTTATAAAAGTTTTAGAATCTGCTTAAGAAAAAAGAGCGTTTTGTATGGGTAACTCTAATCTCTTTAGACTATTAACTAAATCTTTATTCCAACACTTTCTTTTTCTACTTTTTCTTACCTATATATTTTCTTTTAACCAAAAAGGGGTTTAACCCCTCCCCGCTCCCCTTAACCTCGAAAGCGTAAGCTTCCTTGAAACTGGTGTAGTTGCGTAAGCAACTAGGGCTTTCTTTAGAAAGCCTTTTTCGGCGTAGCAAGGGGAGGGCCTCGCTTGATCCGTTTCTAGCAAAGCGTAAGCTTCCTTGAAAACGAAGTTTCCTTGAAAAAAATGGCGTTCGCACTTCTGCTTACTTGTTTCCATTTTTTTGCACCACGAAACGGGCTCGAGTAGTGCTTCGCCAATCAACACATAACTTAAAAAACATATGAAGCATTTAAGCTTTTTGCCTTTCGTTTTTACGTAGTAAAAACAAGCGTGCGGGGGCTACGGGGGTTAGGGAAGGTGGATAAGGGAACTGCTTCGCTAATATAAGTCCCCTGTCCCCCTTGCCAAATGCTTTAAATTGATAAAGATAAATTTTGGAATAAAAGGCTTAAGCGCTTAACTAGTTTTTTTATAAGGTTGACTAGCCCCGTATTCCAACACTTTCTTTTTTTACTTTTTCTTACCTATATATTTTCTTTTAACCAAAAAGGGGTTTAACCCATCCTCACTCCCGCAAAGCCTGCGAAAAAGGTACTTTTTCGGCAATCAAGGGGAGGGCCTCGCTTGATCCGTTTCTAGTAAAAATGGCTAAGTCTGCACTTCTGCATCCTTTTAACGCCATTTTTACACCACGAAACGGGCGAGAATGCCTTCGGCTTAAAAAATGACATTTATTAAAAACCTCATTGTGTATAGATGGCTGCCTATATAAAACGATCACTTTATAAAAACCCCTTACTTATCGCCTATTAGCTTATCTATAACAACTTTAGATTCCTTAGTTCCAAACTTAACCCTTGCAACTGCATATAAAAACAAACCAAAAAGCACCCACACTGCAAAGATAACCCACTCTTGTTTAATTAAAGCAGCCGGAGAAAAAGGTAGGTACATAACTATTAAGATAGCACTTCCTATGATGCCTAAAATCCCTATCACTAATCCTTTTTTAAGCCTAAAAGGTCTTTCTACATTAGGATACTTAAAACGTAAAATCACAAAAGATATACACACTAAAAGATAGGCTATAACTATGGCTAAACTTCCAGCATCCACAAACCAAACTAGTGCTGGACGCCCAAGTAGTGGGGCTATAACAGTAGCAAGTCCCATAAGAAGTATAGCCCTTGTAGGAGTTTTGTGCTTTGGATGTATATAGGCTAAAAAAGAAGGCAACATCTTAGCTTTAGCTAGGGCGTATATAGCGCGGCTTCCGCCTATAAAAAAGGCATTCCAACTAGTGACTATCCCAGCTATGCCTGCTAGTATCATTAACTGGAATCCTATCTTATGCCCGCCAAAAACCGCTTGCATGGCTTGAGGAGTAGTTAAGAGATTAGCATTTATTAATGAAGGCTTTAAAACAAAGCCTACAGCAAAGGTAACCCCACAGTAAAATAACATAGCAGCGACTACTGAGATGATTAAAACCTTGCCTATTTTTACAGGAGGCAAGTTTATCTCACTAGCACTTTGAGGGATAACATCAAAGCCTACAAACAAAAAAGGCACCATGATAAGCACAGAAAAGATTCCAGCTATGGCAGGTGAAAAGAAGTGATGATTATCTGCGTGATTAAAAAGTGGCTCTAGGTTTGAAGAGTGCCCCATTATCAAAGCACCTACAAAAAAGATAGCGCCTATGACTACTATGATCACAGTAACTATAGTTTGAAAAACACTAGCTTGCTCTATACCAAAGTAGTTTAAAAAAGTTACTATGACAGCTCCTATCATGCCTATCAAAACCCAAGTAAGATATAAGTCAAAACCACCTATGTTATATAAAAACACATGCTGATAGTGAGGTATGAGATTATCAAAAACTGTAGGGAGGGCCACTGCTTCAAAGGCTACAACTGAAAAGTAGCCAAGGATTAAAGCCCATGTGCATATAAAAGAAGGGAAGTGCCCCATGGCCTTAAAAGAAAAGATTAATGCCCCACCTTCAAAAGGATAAGTACTAGCAAGCTCAGCATAACAAAGCCCTATAAAGATTATAGCTACTGAGCCTAAGGCCATAGCAATGATTGCCCCCATGCTTCCAGCACTTGTAACCCAACCACCAGTTAAAACTATCCATCCCCAGCCTATCATCGCTCCAAATGCAAGGGCTAAAACTTCTTTATTACCCAAAACTTTTTTAAAGTCTGTTCCACTTTGTTGCATGTCTTTCCTTAATCTAATAGTTACTTTTTGTGTTGTCTATATAGATTTAGAGTACAAGAAGATAGTGGATAGTGTTAATAATTTAAAAAATTTACATTTATAAGAGGAGTATTTATAACGTTTTTACACATATAGTAAGTATCAAGTAACAATATACTACATATATAAAGATTTAAGACATGGAATCTAAGGCTAGTTAGACTTAAAAGGCTTTAAGGTTTGCTTATATCTTTGGTGGTTTGTAACATGCTTTAAAGATAGCTTTTTTACTTTGAGTAAAGATTCTAAAAAACTCTCTTAAAAGCTTATATGCCAAAGGCTTTTTTATCCCATAGCGATTAGGTAAGGTTGTAGTTAGCACTAACTCATCTTTTATAGGATAGGGCTTATAAAGTATGTTATCTATCTTATGCCTTGCTACATAGTCCATCTGTAAGTCTACTGGCAAGTCCCAGTACTTTATAGCACTAAATGCACGTGCGGCCTTTGGAGTTAGATAGTAGCCCTGCCCTCCAGCTACATCTTCTAAAGTATAAAAAAAGTGCTCATTTATAGGTTTTAGCCCCTTTTCTTCTATACACATTAAACGCACATAAGAAAAAGTAGTTTTTTGTATATCTTCTAGGGCTTTAAAAAAGTTAGATTCTAAGCTCACATCATCTTCTAAGATGACTATAGGAGTATCTAAGTCTATACACTTTTGCCAAAGTGAAAAATGGGAGGCATAGCAGGCATTTTCGCCTTTAGTGTTGGGCATGGCGCGATTACGCAAGGCTTTTTTATCATTTATATATTTTTGAAAGGCTTTTTCTTCATCTTTGCTAGCATCTATGGCGTTAAAAAATATAAACTCATAGTTTGCATAATCTAGATTCTTAGATTCTAGATTTTTAATCTCATCTTGAATCCTAGCCTTACGATCCTTGCTAGTGCTAAGATTTATGATAAAGATTTTAAGCACTAACTAAAAGACCAGAGTGAAGATAGTTTATAGTGTGAAGTTTGTTTATAAGGGTGGCTATTAGACTTCTCATCTCAACGCTTAAGTTTTCATTTCTCAAAACTCTATCAAAATCTTCTAGTTTTGAAGTTGGGCTGTGCATGCTTAAGAATTTTACTGCTATCATATCATGAGAGTTAAGTATGTCTTCTCTTTGAAGTCTATTGGCTAAAGCTTGAAAGCTAGTCATATCATTAAGGCCACCTTTTATATCATTTCCTAGACCTTCTATCTTTTGAGTGTATTGTGATTTAACAAAAACATCTTGTGGGAAGTGCTCTAGTGGTATGTGACTTTTTTGCCTATCTTGCCTATCATCATTAGCTGAGGTTAACTGTCCTATGTGTCTTGCATTAGTTATGTTAGTAGTTTGCATTTTTGCTCCTTCAAAATATGAAAACTTACAAGCAAAAAGGAATCCAATCCATAGTTAGTCAAATATGATAGAATCTTAATTTTTATGCCACTAAGGAGTTGTCTTTGAGCAGTTGGGTTATAGCACTTATGCTAGGGATGTCAATTTTCATGGGCCTTATGGGACTTATAGCATTTCTATGGGGGCTTAAAAATGGTCAGTTTGATGACAAAGATAAAATGATGCAAGGCGTGCTTTTTGATAGCACAGATGACTTAAATAAACTTGCAGAAACAACAAAACCAAGGAATAAACAATGAGTACAGAAAATATAATACATGAAGTCGGGATAATAGGTGCGGGTCCTGGTGGGATAGCCGCTGCTGTTGAGTGTAAAAAGTATGACATCAAAGACGTTATAGTTTTTGAAAAAACTGATAGCATACTAAGCACTATACATAAATTTTATAAAGCTCATAAACACGTTGATAAAGACTATAAAAACCAAGTAGTGACACTTAGAGGCCATATACCTTTTGGCGATGGATTTAAAGAAAGCACTTTAGAGCTTTTTGAAAACCAAGTTGCTAGTAATCATATAGATGTTAGATTTAATACTGAGATTGATAAAGTTGAAAAAGATGGCGACTTGTTTGTAATAAGAAGCACTAGTAATGAAATCTTTAAAGCTAAATTTGTAATAGTTAGCATAGGTAAAATGGGACAGCCTAATAAACCAACTTACGCCCTACCTCCAACAGTTAGAAAATATATAAACTTTAATGCTAATGAGTGTCAAGTAGGTGAGAAAGTACTAGTAGTTGGTGGTGGTAACTCTGCAGTTGAGTATGCAGTAGATCTAGCTAGTCAAACCGAGACTACTTTAAACTATAGAAAGGCTGAGTTTACTAGGATTAATGATACTAATGCAGAAGCTTTAAAAAAAGTACTAGATTCTAAAAAACTACTAGGTAAGTTTGGTGTGGATATAACTAGTTTAGAAGCAGTTCCAAGTAGAAGTGGTGATGCTGAAAGAGATAGTATAAAAGTTAATTTCACTGATGGTAGCAGTGATATTTATGACCGCATAGTTTATGCTATAGGTGGGGTGGCTCCACTTGACTTTTTACATAAGTGTGGAATCAAGGTTGATAGTAATGGAGTCCCGCTAGCTGATGCTAATCATGAAACTCCAACTAAAAATCTTTTCGTAGTTGGAGATATACTATTTAAAAATGGCGGGTCTATAGCTATAGCTATGAATAATGGATTAGATATAGTAGAGTGTATAAGGAAGCGTTTAAGTTAAGGTAAAGGTTGTTAGATGGGTATTATTAGACTTTTTGGTAAGGGGATATTAGCCTTACTGCCACTTATTATTTTGATATGGATTATAAATTTTGTTTTTGGGATAGTAAAGGGTCTTTGGCAAATAGTTTTTAATACTACCTCTAATAATATAATAGTAACTACTATCATATTAATAGTTAGTGTTCTTATAATAATCTTCATAGGCTATCAGTTTGAGAAAAAGCAAAGAAACCTCTTTATGGGTATCTTTGAGTTTGTAGTTTCTAAGATTCCTATGTTTGGAAGCATATATCATGTTCTAAAAGACATGGTTGGCATGTTTACTGGAAATGCAAAAGAAGCCTATCTTGGAGTAGCTTATGTAGACTTAGTAGGAACTAGACTTATGGGCTTTATAACTAAGCAAGAAGGAGACTACTACTGGGTCTTTGTGCCTACTACTCCTAACCCAACTTCTGGGTTTTTACTAAGTGTGCATAAAGATCAACTAGTACACGCTGATATAACAGTTAGTGATGGACTTAAAAAGCTCCTATCTTTAGGTATGAAGTAAAGGCCTTTTGTAAGTTCATGTTCGCAAGTGTTAAAAAAGCTATTAATAACTTTAGTGAACTAGTGGTTTTTAAACACACTATCTTTAGTGCAAGTTTTATACTAGTATCTTTAGTAGTAGCAAGTAAGCAGTTAAATGGCTCTCCATGGTTTGGCTGGAGACTTTTAATCTTATGTATCATAGCTTTAATTACAGCTAGAAACTTTGCTATGGCTTTTAATAGATTCTTAGACTATGACATAGATAAAAGCAACCCTAGAACTGCTAGTAGACCTAGTGTAGATGGTAGGATAAGCAGGCCTGCTATAGCACTTTTTTGTATAGCCAACATAGTAGTTTTTATAGTTGCAAGCTACTTTATAAACCACCTTGCTTTTTATCTATCTTTTCCATTTATTATCATCTTAGGCTTTTATAGCTTCGTGAAACGCTTTAGCTATCTAGCCCATATAGTTTTAGGAGTTAGTCTAGGACTTGCACCACTTTCTGGTGTTATAGCAGTACTAGCAAACATCCCACTTTGGAGCATATGGCTTTCTATAGGTGTGCTTTTTTGGGTAGCTGGCTTTGATATTTTATACTCCATACAAGATATAAACCATGATAAAAAAGAAAAGCTTTACTCCATACCTTCTTACTTTGGACTTAGCAAATCTTTACTTATATCAAGAGTATGTCATGTACTAACAGTTATCTTTTGGCTAGCGTTTATAGTTAGTTATAAGGGAGGATTTTTTGCTTATATAGGGCTTATACTAAGTATTTTAATGCTTTTATATGAGCAATATTTAGTTTCTAAGAATCTAGAAAATATACCAAAAGCCTTCTTTGTGACTAATGGCTATCTAGGCTTTGTTTTTTTAATCTTTATCATCTTAGATACTATCTTTTAAGGAACTTTTATCATGGAGCTAAATAGCAAAGCTTTAAAAGAGCTAGGCACTAGGTTAGTAGAAACTAGATTAAAGCTAGAACTATCTTTAAGTGAAGATTCTAAAAATGCCTTTGAAGCAGAGTTTTTAGATATAAGTTTTTCTCAAGTTAGCCCAGTTGATAGGTGGATAAATAATATCTACTCAAGAAGTGAAGCAAGGGATAGTGACCCTTTAGTTTTAGAGCTATTATGCGAGCTTTATAAAAAACTAGATGGTCTAGAAATGATGCTAAGTAAGGAATCTAAAAGCTTTTTAGAACTAAAATATGAAGCATATAGCACTTTTCTTGGCCATGGAGTGATAGTCTTAGAAGATTCTAAAAACCTAGAGCCTTTTAAAGAGTACTACGCGAGGTTATCTTTGCCTGTTTTTCCCACTAGAGAGGTGCCTTTATTTGCCACTTTGGAGCCTGAAGGCATTTTAAAAATCACTAAGATGGGTAAAAAAGATATAGAGGATTTTGACAACTATATAGCTTTAGTCGAAAGAGAAAGCATTAGAAACTTAAAGCTTTCTTAATATTTAATAAGGGATAAGAGGTTATATGAACTCATTTGAAACGTTGAATTTCGATCTTGTAGTTAGTATCGTTGGGATACTTTTTTTAATTATATTAATCTTTTTGCTAGTTTATGTAGCACTTAGAGATAAAGATGTTTCTAAAAAGTTTATACGTATAGAGCAGTCCATTGAAGACTTGAACAAAGAGGTTTATAAGATTCAAAAGTGGATTATGGAATCTAAAAATACAAAAGATCCTCTAAGCCTTGATATGGTTTTAAAAAAAGATCTTGATTACATAATCAGCACGCAAAAAAAAGAGCTTGATGTTTTAAACTCTAATCTTCAGTCTGATAGAGAGTACTTTGAAAATAAGATCTTAATCTTAGAAGAAAGACTAAGAGAAATGGGGCATTTTGGAGGGTCTATGCAAAATAAAAATGAAGCAAAGATCCTTCAAATGTTTCAAGATGGACATAGCATAGACAAGATAGCAAAAGAGCTTCGCATGGGAAAAGGTGAGGTTGAGTTTATATTAAAGTTATCTGATATTAAGTAGGATTTTTATATATGAGTTATACACCGCATAATGACAAGATGCCTTTTAAAACTCTTGTCTGGACTACATTATTTTTTACTATCATCATCACAGCATCTAATGTTTTAGTTGCTTTTCAGATAGGTCATACACCTCTAACTTATGGGGCTATAACTTATCCTTTTTCATTTTTGCTAATGGATGTTATGAGTGAAAAGTATGATAGACGCTCAGTCATGAAAGCTTTAAGAGTAGGTTTAGTCCTAGCTTTTATACCCTCTATGTTTATAAGCGAAACACCACGCTTTGCCATAGCAAGCATAAGTGCGTTTTGTGTTTCTCAGTATCTTGATGTAGTTATATTTTTTAAGATAAAGCAGCGTTTCCCAAAACTTTGGTGGTTTAGAAACGCAACTTCAGCAAGCCTAGCACAGTTTATAGATACTATAATCTTTTTCCACGTAGCCTTTCTTTTTAGTGTGCACTACTCAGAAGTATGGCTTATGGGACTAAGTGACTACTCTATAAAGCTGATACTAAACTTTATAAATATCCCACTTTTTTATCTTATAGCTGTTAGAACCTATAAACGTTTTAGTTTTATAAAAAGATAGTTATGGAATGTTATGAATTTAACTCAGAACTGCATCCTTGCTCCTACTTTAAAGATAAACAAGGACGCTTTCACTACTTTTGTATAAAAGACTGCTCATCTTACTTTTATAGAGGACTTTTAGAAAGGGGCTATAGGCGTTTTGGTGAGTTTTTCTTTGTACCTAGATGTGGGGAGTGTAAAGAGTGCATAACTATTAGGAATCTAGTCTCAGAGTTTAGCCCTAGTGCTAATATGCTAAAGGTTATGAAAAAAAATAAAGAAACGCTTTTTACTATAAAGCGCCCCTTGGTCAATGACGCCCGCGTGTGTTTATATGTCAAGTATCATCTTAAGATGGCAAAAAAGAAAGGTTGGTCTTTTAATAATATAGACATGCAAACTTATAGAGAAACCTTTGTTGAAGGGGCTGGTGAGTTTGGCTATGAGATGTGTTTGTATAGGGATAATAGACTTATAGGAGTTAGCTACTTTGATATAGTTTCAGATTCTTTAAGTGCGATTTATTTCTTTTATGATCATGACTATGAACATCTAAGTCTAGGCACTCTTAATATCTTACTTCTCTTTTCCCTAGCAAAAAAGCTAAACTTAAAGTACTTTTATCCGGGCTATTGGATAAAAGATCATGATTCTATGGGGTATAAAGAGAGATTTAAGCCTTTTGAGATGTTAGTTAATGAACCTAATATCTTTGATAAAACACAGTACAAGCTCTACAAAACAAACCATAAAAAGTAAAAGACTTACTTAAGGAGAAATATGAACTTTAGTAATAAAACATCGCGTGTATTTGGCAAGATAGCAAATAAAGCCTTCCCCCACATCATCCAAACCTTTATTAATAGACTTTATGTCTATGTATTTAAAATAGACATGAGTGAGTTTGAAAAACCTTGTAGCTATAAAACTTTAAATGCCCTTTTCACAAGAAGCCTTATTAAGCCTAGAAACACAGATGCTAAGCCTTTTAATCTTATAAGCCCAACAGATAGTTTGATAATGGAACAAGGTGCTTTAAAAGATTATAAAGCTCTCCAGATTAAAGGTATGGAGTACTCAGTTTTGCCGTTTCTAGGACTAAGTGATACAAAAGAAATAGAATCTATAAAAGACTATAAGTTTATAAATCTCTATCTTTCACCTAAAGACTACCATAGATTCCATGCCCCTTGTGATCTAGAAGTACTAGAAGCAAAGTACTTTAGTGGCAGACTTTTACCTGTTAATAAGCCCTCACTCCTAAAGAATAAAGATCTTTTTAATATTAATGAAAGAGTAGTTTTAAAAGTACGCTTTAGCTATAACAAAGAGATAGCCTACTATGTCGCAGTTGGCGCACTTAATGTAGGTAAGATGAGTTTTAGCTTTGATGTTAAGATAAAAACTAATGCTAAGTTTGGTGATGCTATCTATACTTATAAAGACTGTTTTTTTAAAGCAGGTGATGAGATAGGAACTTTTGAAATGGGATCTACTATAGTTTTAATAGCAAATATGCTTTTTGCAAAAGATGCACAAGATACTATAAAGATGGGTCAAGAGCTAGCCTTGCTTAATAAAAACTCTTAATAAGGAGCTTTAGTGTTTGTAGTTACTAGCGAAGTTTATGAAAGCTTAATAAAGTACGCAAAAGAAAAGCAAGATGTTGAGATCTGTGGCTATTTACTAGGTAAAAGGCTTTTAAATGGTAGCTTTCAAACTAAGATAGCAACTGACTTTATCTATATGAAAAATGTACATGATAATCCAGTGTATTTTTTTACCATGGATACAAATGAACAACTAGGTGCTCTAAAAAGTGCTAATGATAAAAAGCTTAATATCATAGGAGTGTTTCACTCCCACCCACTAGCCCTAGCCTTTCCAAGTAAGGAAGACTTAAAGTATATGGGAGAAGCCTTTAGCTATATCATCATCTCTTTTTGGGATAAGGCTAAAAAAAGGCGGGATTTAGAAAAAGAGAGCCTTAACTCTTTTGCTATAACTAAAAGCGGCTTAAGGCAAGAAATAGTTTTTGTACTTTAAAGGATACTTATGAAGCTAGTGGTTTTTGACTTTGATGGAACCTTAATGGATAATGAGACTATAGATGAGCTAGCAAATGCTTATGATGTAAAAGATGAGATAGGTTATATAACTAAAGAGGCTATGGAAGGAAGACTTGATTTTTTTAGTGCCCTAACTCAAAGAGTAGCCCTACTAAAAGGCATGCCTTTAGATATAGCAACTAGTGTAGCCCACACTCTAACTCCTATGCCTAATGCAAAAGAGTGTATAGCTGAGTTAAAAAAAGCAGGCTTTATAGTGATCTGTTTTAGCGGAGGCTTTAACATCGCCACTGAGTACTATAAAGATATCTTAGGTCTTGATGCTACCTTTAGTAATGTCTTGCATGTAGAACATGGTAAGCTAACTGGCAAGGTGGGAGGGAGCATGATGTTTTCAGATTCTAAAGGCGTTATGTTAAAAAGCTTTTCTTCCATGCTAGGACTTAGTAAAAAAGACTGTGTCGCTATAGGTGATGGGGCTAATGACTTAAGTATGTTTGAGTATGCAGAAACTAAAATTGCCTTTTGTGCAAAGCCAGCTTTAAAAGCTAAGGCAAGCCATGTGGTAGATTCTAAAGATATGAACTTGATTTTAGACATGATTTTATAAGACTTTAATTATTAATATCAAAAGTCTATCTTACAAACAACAAAGGGGGAAAGATGTTACAAACAAAGATAAGTAAGGTCTTATTTATACTACTAGGACTAGCTAGTGGCCTAAGTGCAAAGCAGTGGTATGATAATCCAGACTATGGCGCTTTTGTAGGGGCTAGTCTTCAAGGCACAAGAAGCCTAAAGCCTTTTATGGACACTAAAAATGGTACACCTATAAGTAGTGGGAGCTTAGATATACAAACAGATTCTAAACTTGGCTATCTTATACAAGCAGGTGGTTTTTACTATCCAACAAAATATGTTGGATTTAGGGGCTATTACACCTATGGTTCTTTTAATACAACTAGCGATGCTACCTTCTCACAAGCTCTTGGAGGGAATGGAACTAGTTCTTCAAGCAGGAATCTTAATAATGAAGGAAGTTTTCAAAGCATAAACCTAGACTTACTTTTAAAATATGACATTACTAGCTATTTAAATGCTAGCTTATTTTTTGGAGTTGGGTTTGAACACTTAAGTTTAGGTAAATCTTCAACTACGCTTCATAGTGAAAGCACTGGGGCTATAGAGCCTACTTTAAGTATAGATGCGCAACAAAGAAATGGCGCTGTTATAAATGCTGGTATACAGGTTAGCTTTTTTAGATTTAACCAACTAGAACTAGGTATGAAGATACCAACTTATAGTCTAGATACTACTAGCTCTTATCAAGCTAGTAGTATAACAACTGCTCAAACCTATCATGAAAAGCAAGGATTACCTACAAGATTCTACGTAGGATATAACTTAGTTTTTGGATTTTAGGCATATTTTGTGAATATTTATCAATAAATATTCACAAAACGTATTTTGATTTAAACTTCATTAATAAACACTATTTTTTTTTCTCCACTTTAGTCGCTTTTTATCATTATTAGTTATATAATGCGTAAATAAATAACAAGGAGCAGATAATGACAAAGTATATTTTAATAGGAAGTTTAGTTGCGTTTTGTGCTGTGAGTGCTGTTAATGTTGTTAGCGCAAAAGACATTGATGGAAAAACTCTGCTTAAACAAGCTAAAGATGCTGGACTTGTTGCTATGCCTACTGGTGAAGCACTTAGAAAAAGACAAATAGAACTAGCTAATCACAACAAACTAGCAGAAGGCTATAAAGATAAAATGACACCAGCTCAAATCGAGTTAGGTAAACAACTATTTTTTGACCCACGTATCTCAACTTCTGGAATCATATCTTGTAACACTTGCCACAACCTAGGTTTAGGTGGAGTAGATGGCGTTCCAGCAGCTGTTGGTAACCGCTGGACTCCAAACCCACACGGTCTTAACTCACCTACAGTTTATAACTCAGTATTTAACAGTAGACAGTTTTGGGATGGAAGAGCTCACCACTTAAGCGACCAAGCCCAAGGACCTATCCAAGCATCTAATGAAATGGCAGCAGATCCAAAAGTAGTTATAGAAAAAATCCTTTCTATGCCTGGATATGTAAAAGAGTTCCAAAAAGCTTATGGTAAAAATGTAAAAATCGACTTTGACTTAGTAACTGATACTATAGCTATGTTTGAAGAAACTCTAGTTACTCCAGATAGCCCTTATGATCGCTTTATGAAAGGTGACCTTAAAGCTTTAACTGAAAAACAAAAAGAAGGTTTTGAGCTTTTCATAACAAAAGGATGTGTAGCTTGCCACGGTGGTGTTAACTTAGGTGGACAAATGAGACCTTTCCAACTAGCTGGCAAATATAAATATGATAATGTAGGTGACTTCCACGGAAATAAAGAAGGGCTAATAAAAGCTCCTACTTTAAGAAATATCCTTCAAACAGCACCTTACTTCCACAACGGTCAGTTCTGGGACGTAAAAGATGCTATCAAAGAAATGGGTAGAGTACAACTTGGTATAAAAATAACTAATGACGAAGCTCAAAAAATAGCTGCTTTCTTTGCTTCTCTAACAGGTAAAAAACCAGTTATAACTTATCCTGAGTTCCCAGTATCAACTGATTCAACTCCAAGACCACAGTTTTAATTTTTAACTTTGCCTTTTGTCCTTTAGCTTTAAGTCCTGCTCTTTTAAAGAGTAAGGTTTAAAGCCTTATATCTACTAAGTACTTTTTTTCATACCACTTTTTTTTGATTTCACATTTCACACATTTGGAAGTAGTAATATTTCATATATAAACTTAAAAGTAAAAGGATGCATATGGGAAGGATTATGACTTTTAGTGGTGCTGGTTTAAGTGCAGAATCTGGACTTAATACTTTTAGAGATAAAGATGGTCTTTGGACACAATATGATGCTTCTGAAGTTTGTAACATAAACAATTGGAAGAAAAACTTTAATCTAGTGCATGAGTTTTATAACAAAAGACGAGTACAGCTTGGCACAGTAAAACCAAATGCCATGCATGAGTACTTTAAAAACCTAGAAGATAGATATGTCACAGTGCATATAACACAAAATGTAGATGATCTTTTACTTAGGGCAGGCTGTAAAAACATCTTACAAATCCACGGGCAGATAGATAAAGTCTACTGCACAGAGTGTGGTGAGGTTTACACACTAGGTCATAGTGAGTATACATTTTGGCCTTGTAAAAAGTGTGGTAGTAAATGGATAAAGCCTTATGTAGTTTTTTTTGGAGAAGCAGCACCTAAGTATAAAAACCTATGGCAAGAGATAGCTACTCTAGACAAAGATGATATAGTCTTAGTTGTAGGTACTAGTGGGGCAGTTATAGATATAGCTTCTATGATAGCAAGTAAGCAAAGTTTAAAAATCCTAAACAATCTTGAAGATGATAAATATATGGATGATAATGTTTTTGATGAAAGATTCTATGGCAAAGCTACACATCAAATAGACCTAATAGACAACCTTATAAAACAAAAGATGGGATATTAACAAAGACTATAAAGCATGCTTGAAGATTTAAAGATTATTAAAAAAGATATAAAAAATATCATCTTAAGGATAAAACTTGATGGCAGTATCAGCCTGAGTGTGCCAAAAAGAGTAGGCAAAAAGTATATACAAGAGTTTTTAGAAAAAAAATCTAGCTGGATAGAATCTAAACTTAGCTATATAAAAAGTCTTCAAGCTAGTAAGCCCCCTACTCAAAAAGATTATATAAGTGGAGAAGACTTTTTTTATCTTGGTAAAAGCTACACTTTAAAGGTTATAGAATCTAAGGTTAATAAAGTAGTGCTTTTAGAAGATACCCTTAATCTTTATATTAAAGATGTAGATAACAAGATAAAAAAGCAAAGCCTTATAAAAGCGTGGTATAAAAAGCAAGCCTTTGAATGTTTTCAAAGCGTGATTGATAGATATGCACCTATAGTCAAAAAAGAAGTAAAAGCACTCAAAGTAAGAGAGATGAAAACAAGATGGGGTAGTTGTAATCACTCCAAGGCATATATCAACTTAAACCTTTCTCTTGTTAAATACCCACTTTGTGCTATAGAGTATGTAGTCTTTCACGAACTAGCACATCTTATACACCCTAACCACTCACCTAAGTTTTGGAGTTATATTAAAGCTCATATGAGTGATTACAAGCAAAGAAGTGATATGTTAAAGACTAAGCTAGCATAAGTGTATAATCTTTAAAAACTAAGTTAAGGAAAACATATGAAGATAAGAGTCTACTACGAAGATACAGACTGTGGGGGCATAGTCTATCATGCTAACTATTTAAAGTACTGCGAGCGTGCAAGGAGTGAATTTTTTTACGATAAAGGGCTTTCACCTGAGATAGAAGGCAAGGGCTTTGTAGTCATACACATAGATGCTAGTTTTATAAGTGTGGCAGTTTTGGCAGATGAACTAGAAGTAAAAAGCAGGGTTGTAAAACTTGGTAAAAGCGGCATGAGTGTTAGACAAGATATATATCTTAAAGATAAGCTTATATTTAAAGCTACTATTAAACTAGCTTGTATTGATATGCATACTAAAAGGATAGCTAGGATTCCAGAAGAGACTTATAAGATACTAGAACAAGATATGGAAGAAGGACTAAAAGAGTTACAGCTTAACTAAAGAGTAAGTAGTGCTTAGGTACTTAGGCTATTAAAACTATAAAACTTTTGCTGGCTTTTAAAAAATCTTTATCTTATCTTTAAGCCTTTAGATTACTTTAGCAAGCATGGCGATCTAAAGCTTTAAAGATAGAATCTAAACCCCAGATTCTATCTCTTCTCTTTCCCTTTTCCTATCTCCTATCTCTCTCTTCTTATCCCTTTCTCTTTTCCTCCCTTCCTTTACCCTAAAAAGAACAAGTCCTCCTTCACACCTTCTTCCTATTAGCATCACTCATTATCTCATCTGCTATATGAGTTACATTACTAGATATCTTAGTAGCATCATCAGCTATATTTACATTACCTTGAGTAGATTGTTCTAATAAAGATATAGCATCATTTATTTGAGTTATACCATTAGCTTGTTCTTTTATAGATTCAGCCATATCATTAATAGATTGAACTAAGATATTAGTATTAGATTCTATTTCTCCTAAAGACTTTTGAGTTCTTTCTGCTAGTTTTCTTACTTCATCTGCTACTACTGCAAAGCCTCTTCCATGTTCTCCTGCACGTGCTGCTTCTATAGCTGCATTAAGAGCTAAGAGATTTATTTGATCTGCTATGTCTTTAATAATAACAGTAACACTTTTAATATCTTCAGATTGAGATATTACTTCATTAGTCTTATTAGATACATTTTGCA
>NZ_MLAR01000054.1 GCF_002272925.1 Helicobacter sp. 13S00401-1
ATACATTTTGCATAGACTGAGTTATTTCTTCTATAGCAGTAGCAGATTGTTCTAAAGAGCTAGCTTGTGCATTAGAACTTTGAGATAAGTTAGTAATAGAAGTATTTAGTTTTTTAGCTTCTTCATTAAGTAAAGAAGCAAAGCTTAAAGAACTTTTTAACATCTTTCTTATTTCTTCACCTAAGGCATTAGTTACTCTTTCTACACTACCTTTATTACTTATATTACCTTTAGAATCTAATACTGAAGTAGAGAAGTCTAATTTAAGATAACTATCAAATACTCTTTCTATCTCATTCATATTAGAACCTATCTTTAGTTCTAATACATCTAACATATTATTAAGTACATCTCTTA
>NZ_MLAR01000055.1 GCF_002272925.1 Helicobacter sp. 13S00401-1
CTAAGACTAACTATCAAGCTAGCAGCTAATATGACTTTTATTACTCTTGGCATTACCTATCCTTTCTTATGCTTACTTAAAAATCTAAGTAAGCTAATCTCTTTACTACTTACCTATTTGCTTACTTCTCTATCTTTCTTATTTGCCACCAAAGTAGTAGGTATAGTTAAGTGAGATATCACTACTTGCCATGCCTTGAACTGTGTTTCTAAAGTAGTACTGATACTCTAAAGACACTGCTTGATGTTTTCCAAAAAAGGCTATAGGACCAGCTTTAAGCGTAGGAAGGATAGAAGGAGTG
>NZ_MLAR01000056.1 GCF_002272925.1 Helicobacter sp. 13S00401-1
TTAGAATCTAATACTGAAGTAGAGAAGTCTAATTTAAGATAACTATCAAATACTCTTTCTATCTCATTCATATTAGAACCTATCTTTAGTTCTAATACATCTAACATATTATTAAGTACATCTCTTAGTTCAATTAATTGAGGATTAGAAGGTAACTTAAGTATTCTCACACTTAAGTTACCTTCTTCTATAGTCTTAGCTACATTTAATGCTTCACTTACAGCTTCACTGTCTTTGGATAAAGAG
>NZ_MLAR01000057.1 GCF_002272925.1 Helicobacter sp. 13S00401-1
GCTTCTATAGCTGCATTAAGAGCTAAGAGATTTATTTGATCTGCTATGTCTTTAATAATAACAGTAACACTTTTAATATCTTCAGATTGAGATATTACTTCATTAGTCTTATTAGATACATTTTGCATAGACTGAGTTATTTCTTCTATAGCAGTAGCAGATTGTTCTAAAGAGCTAGCTTGTGCATTAGAACTTTGAGATAAGTTAGTAATAGAAGTAT
>NZ_MLAR01000058.1 GCF_002272925.1 Helicobacter sp. 13S00401-1
GCTCCCCAAAACAACAAACCACTAAATTATAACATGTAGGATTTTAGGGGACTCTTATAACAGAAATTACCAAGTACGGCGATGTCTTTTTATTATAACATGTAGGATTTTAGGGGACTCTTATAACCCTATATTCCTTGCCTGATGATGAGGTAGGATTATAACATGTAGGATTTTAGGGGACTCTTATAACCAGAAAAAATCATAAAAGATTATC
>NZ_MLAR01000044.1 GCF_002272925.1 Helicobacter sp. 13S00401-1
TTTAAGTTAAAACTAAGGATTGTATAAGTTGATCTTAAGATTTATATGAGTTTGAAATTAAAGTTTATATAAGTTTTAGATTAAAAATTATATAAATTGATATTAGTAACTATGTGAATTTAAACTAAAAACTATGTAAATTTATATTTATATGTAAGTACCTAGATATTTGATATTTGGGTGTTTTTATATTAATGTTTAAATATTTAAAAACATAATGACTAAGTAAATAATAATTTAGAGTCTTTAAAGATATTAGATTCTTAGATTAGTTTATTTTGCAGTGTTTAACTTACTAAAAGTATTTAACTTATGAATTAATAGTCTTATTATAATCTTAGTCCTGCTTATACTTTTAGTCTTAATACATAATCCTACATACAACTTAATTTCAATTTCAACTTATGTAAGATTTGGGTTTAACTTACATAAATCTTATTTTTAATTACAAAGTTATTAACATTAACTTACATAGGTTTTAATCTGGGTTTACATAAAGCTTAATATTGACTTATTTAGTCTTTAGCCTAAAACTTACACAAACTTTAATATTAACTTACACAACCCTTAGTTTTGACTCATATAGTTATTAATATAAATTTACATAGTTTTTAGTTTAAATTCACATAGTCTTTAATCTGAGCTTGCATAAGTTTTAATTTGTATAAACTCTTAATATCAACTTATACAATCCTTAGTTTTAACTTAAAAATAAGTCTTGATGAAAATGGGAGTTTTATTAACGCATCTACTA
>NZ_MLAR01000059.1 GCF_002272925.1 Helicobacter sp. 13S00401-1
TCACAAAAACACCCCTAAAATCGTTCAAAATTACTCTAGACGATAAAACTATCGTCCCTACCCCCTAATCGCTCTTATTTTACGTCCTAGAGGCCAAGAAACCATATAAACGTTAGTTTTCTATACAGCATCTATCTTTTTTCTCCCTTTTAAGCCTACTTGACGCTGAAGGCGTCAATCTATCTAGCAATGAGGTTCGATTTG
>NZ_MLAR01000007.1 GCF_002272925.1 Helicobacter sp. 13S00401-1
TCTTAAAAGAAAGCCTTTTTCGGCGTGAGCCAAGGGGAGGGCCTCGCTAATTACGTTTCTAGCAAAAATCACGCGTTCGCACTACTGCTCACTTTTCTCGTGATTTTTACACCACGAAACGGGCGAGCTAACGGGCACATTTTAGTGGAATAATTTGCATATATATAATTTTTTATTTTTAAGGAAGCTTCGCTTTGGTTAGAAAAAACATGCAAATAATAAACAGTGTGAAAGAGAAAGTGTTGGAATAAAGATTTAGTTAATAGTGTAAAGAGATTGGAACTGCTTATAAAAAATGATGTGTTAAAAAATATTGTTGATTTTTGTTAATCTATGACTTGTATCATTGCTTTCATATTAATAAAGGAGTTACCCATCATGGAAAACTTAGTTCAATCAACTTATAACGATGCTATAAAAAGCGGTGTAGTAGTAGTAGACGTAGGCGCTAACTGGTGTCCAGACTGCAGACGTATCAAACCTGTGGTAGAAGCGATGAGCAAGGAGTATGCTGGTAAGGCAAAGTTTTATGAAGTAGACTTTTCAGAAGAAGAAGCTTTAAAAGATAGCCTAGGCATAAAAAGAATCCCAACTATAATATTTTATAAAGATGGTGTAGAAGTAGGCACTAGACTAGTAGAGCCAGCTTCAAGAACACCTATAGAAGATGCTTTAAAATCTTTACTTTAATGATAAATTAGATTCTATATCTCATAGAATCTAAGCTTTTCAAGAGCTAGAAGGCTTTTGGAAGGTTTTTCCTCCTAGCAAACTTTTATATATTTTTAGAAAAAGACCCTATACCAGTAGAAAACTTATAGTCTATATAAAGAAAGACGCTACTTCTATCATCTGTCCTGCCCTCAAAATTATCTGCTACTTTGCTATAAGAGCCAACCTTATAACCTTGATTTGTAACATCTCTAAAGTACTCAAATCTTAGACCAACTCCAAAGTTTTTAAGTGACTGATACATATCAAGATAGATAGACTGCTCATCACTCCTAGTGCTAGTTGTGTAGCGTCCAAGCAAGGTCCAAGTAAAGTCACCTATGTGTACATTATGAGTACCACCTACCCACAAGTAAGCATTAAAAGCATTTCTAGATACAGCATCTGAAAGTGACTGGCCTATCTCGTACACACTTGAAGTCCAAAAGTCAAACTTTAAGCCCTTATTACCTATAGTGCCTACATATGCATTAGCATAGCCGAAGTTTTTATAAAGCCCAAGACCAAAGTTATAGTCATGTAAGTTGAAAGTTTGCATTAGCGAGATGTTATAGCTATAGCGATCGATTTTTTGACCTCTATAGTAGCGAACACCATTAATGCGCTCTAACCCACGTGCTAGATTCCACTGTTTATCTTGTATGTAAACTCCATAGCCCATAAGTTGAGTAGTAGACTTTAGATCTCCCCATGTGTAAGTTCCTACTACTTTTCCACCAACTGCAGTAGCGATATTTACCATAAACTGAGTGAAAGGTCTTATAAGTAAGCTTTTAGAACCATCTTCATTTGATAGTGTTAGGTCTAGACCTCCTATGTGTATACCACTAAGGTTGTAGTATCTTTTTCCATTAACATCATAGTTTTGATATATAGCAGTTGGGGCATAGTAGTCATAAAGCCACTGACTATCAGCAAAGGCTCTTCCAAAAGAGCTTACCCACCAAAGTCTAGCTTCATTGTTTCCTAAAAACTTAGAATGCACACTAGTTTTTATACCTTGCATATGACCACTTAAGTAGTCAGCATCTGAGGCAAAGCGACCTCCCTTAAAGTCAAAGTACTTGCTTTTAAAGTCTACATAGGCATTATGTATGACTATATTTCTAGTGTGGATTCCATCTGGGTTTAGTGTGTTGCTATATCCACCCCAGTAACCTATGAAGTTATAGTTTAAGCCACCTACTGGACTAGCCTGGTCAAAACCATCATTGTTGATAAACTTAGTGGAATCATAGATTAACCCCCCAGCAGTTACACCTACATCAAAGGTGATAGATGTATCCTCCCAGCCAAACTTCTCACTAGGGTCTATATTTAAGTCTAGTTGGCCAACCATGGTCGAAAAAGATTCTGTAGGATACTGGCCTTTTGCATTATTTACAGGCTGGTTATTAAAGCCAAACTTTGAAAAAGATCCAGCATATCCATCTATCCTAATCATAGGCTTACTTTCTTTCTTCACACTCATACTCTCATCAGCATAGCCTAAAGAAAAAACTAAACTTGCTGCTAGTAGCACTCCTGCATTTGTCATTAAACTACCTTTCACTAAATCCCCCTTAAGCAATATTTTGTAATGTGTAATTATTCTAGTGAGTTAGTTTTTTAATGTCAATATTTATTTAGATTGTGTTTATAATGATATGTATATAGAAGGATATATTTACCTTTTGAAACGTAAATTTTATAATATCTTACTTTTTTATACACTATCACTAAGAAAAAAGATTAGGGTAGGGTAAGGCAAACTTTAAGTATCTAGTATGATGATTTTACTTTTACTTGCAAAACTAGCTTTTAAGAGGCTAGGTAATCTAACACTAAAAAATGCAGTTTTTATAGAATCTAGCTTTTCATAGATAAAGCTTGCCATGGCTGCAAGTTACACACTTACTTAGCGCATGGTAAGTTTAAATCTATCTATCCACCTTAAAGCTTGCTAGATAAAAACTTATACTTTTTTATAAGACTTTCTCATAAAGGCTTTTACTCCTGAAGAGAATTTATAGTCTATATAAAAATAGATATGGCTTCTATCATCAACGCGTGGAGCGAAGTTGCTAGCTACTTTATTGTAAGAGCCTACCATAAAGCCTCTATTAGTATAATCTCTCATCCATTCAGCAGTGAAACCTACACCAAACATTTTGAATTGTTGATAAAGATCTAGAGTTAAAGCTGGCTCTTCTGCTCTATCACTAGTAGTGTATCTTCCTTGTAAACGCCAAGTTAGAGTGCCTATCTTAACATCATGATTACCACCAACCCATAGATAAGAAGTAAAAGCCCTCCTTCCAACTACTGCTGAAAGAGACTGTCCTATCTCATAAACTGAGTTTGAGTAAACATCTATATCGCTTAAAGCACTATTACCTATTGAACCCATGTAGGCATTAGCCATGCCAAAGTTTTTATACAGTCCAAATCCAAAGTCATAGTTTTTCATATTGAACTTTTGGATTAGGGCTAGGTTGTAGCTGTTTTGATCTATGACTTGTCCTTTAGCATAACGGATTCCATCTATTAATTGTAAGTTGCCAGGAGTACCTGCTAGATTCCACTCTTCATTGGCAACTTTTACCCAGTAGCCTTGAAGTGTGGTAGTAGACTTAAAGTCACTATTACCATAAGCTGCTACTGCTTTACCACCTACTGCTGTAAAAACGCCTGGTGTAAAGTAGACAAAAGGTCTTAAAAGCACGTTATGACTACCATCTGCGTTTTGCACTTTTATATCTATACCACCTGCATGAACACCTTTTAAGTTAGGGTTGTTAGCTACACTTCTACCTGTGTTTTCCCAGCCTGCAGTTGGGGCGTAGTAGTCATATAGCCACTCGCTATATGCTTGAGCCCTTCCCCATGAGCTTTGCCACCAGAATCTTGCTTCATGATCTCCTGCAAACTTAAAGTGCACACTAGTAGTAAAGCCTTGAGTGTAGCCACTAAAGTAGTCAATTTTAGATTCATACCTTCCACCTTGGAAGTCAAAGTACTTACTTTTGAAGTTTAAGTAAGCATTATGTACCATTATATTTCTTGCATTATTACCATTTGCACCTTGATTTATATAGCCTCCCCAGTAACCAACATAGTTATAGCCTAGACCACCTGTTCCATCAGCTCCACTAAAACCAGAGTTATCAGCAAACTTAGTTGAGTCATAGGCTAGTCCACCTAAAGTAGCTCCTATATCAAAGGTCAAAGAAGTATCTTCCCAACCTAGTTTTTCACTAGGGTCTATGTTTAAGTCTAGTTGAGTTATAAGGCTAGTAAAAGATTCTGTAGGGTACTGGCCAGTTTTGTTATCTATACTTTGATCATTAAGCCCAAACTTCGAAAAAGTCCCTACGTAGCCATCTAGCATCACTATAGGTCTTTTAGCAACTCCAGCCTGATTTACATTAGCGCTTCCTTCTCCAAATGCAAGAGTCCCAACTAAGCTAGCAGCTAAGACTAAAACACTTCCTTTTGTAAATATACTTCTCATAATCTACTCCTGTAAATATTGTTTTGGGTGTATTACATTGTAGTACTAAGAGTGGATGATGTCAATATCATTTAATGAACATTTATGTAAAAATGCTAGCAAATTAAAAGTAGCTTTTTAAGTTTTATTTAAGCTAAAAATAACGAAAAAAGGTGATGAAAGTAAAAATAAGCTGTATAAAAGTAGTATAAAAATGATCTAGCTATAAAAAACTAGATCATTATAAGGAGTAAGTTTAGTTAAAAAAGTAAAGATTTAGTTATCTTATATTTTTGTATAAGATGTTTTCATAAAGTTTCTAACTCCACTTGAGAATTTGTAGTCTATATAGAAGTAAGCATGGCTTCTATCATCATATCTTTTAGCTAAGGTTGCGGCATTACCAGTAAATAGAGGTCCTACTGCATAACCTGCATTAGTATTAACCCCTAAGTACACTAGGTTTAAGCCTACGCCAAAGTCTTTAAACTGTTGATAGATATCAAGAGAGACTGAGTTTTCATTAGCTCTTGGAGCTACAGTATTTCTGTACTGAAGATTCCAAGTTAGATTACCTATACCTACATTATGAGTACCACCTACAAAGCCATAAACTGTGAAGGCATTTCTTGCTAGGGCGTTAATGTAGTCTCTTCCATAGGCATAAACTGAGTTTGCATTTACATCTACGTAAGTGTTAAAGCTTGCATTACCTGTAGTACCTATGATGGCATTAGCAAAGCCAAAGTTTTTATATAGTCCTAAACCAAAGTCAAAGTCTTTAACATAAAAGGTTTGAACTAAGGCAAGGTTGAAACTGTTTTGATCTAGAGTTTCGCCAAATAGTTTTGCATTAACCCCAGTTCCTGTTGCACCTAACATAGAAGGATCAGCCATCATAGCGTTAGTTAGACCTACCCAGTAGCCTTGAAGGTGAGTTTTTGACTTAAAGTTATAATCTCCAAAAGTAGCTACTACTTTACCACCAACTTGTGTGAAGATATTATTAGCAAACTCTACAAAAGGTCTTATAAGGATGTTTCTAGTATTATCAGCATTAGCAAAAGTTAGATCAAGTCCTGCAAAGTGTAGGCCACTAAAGTTATCTTTTTGCCAGCCACCACTTTCTGAGTAGAAGTCATAAAACCATCTACTATAAGCTAGCCCTCTTCCCCATGAGCTCATCCACCAAAGTTTGGCTTCATTGTTGCCACCAAACTTATAGTGCACATCAGTACTAAAACCTTGGTTGTAACCACTTAAGTAGTCAGCATCAGATTCATAACGACCGCCCTTAAAGTCAAAGTACTTACTTTTAAAGTCTACATAAGCGTTATGAACTATGATGTTTCTAGTGTTATTACCAGTTGCAACTTGAGCATTTCTAAAGTAGCCATCACGATAACCAAAGTAGTTAAAAGCTAGTCCACCTCCATTAGTGCCATTGTTATCAAACTTAGTTGAGTCATAAGCTAGTCCACCTAAAGTAGCCCCTATATCAAAAGTTAAAGAAGTATCCTCCCAGCCAAATTTTTGACTAGGATCTATGTTTAAATCTAGTTGAGTTATAAGACTAGTGAAAGATTCTGTAGGATATTTATCTTTAGTGGCATCTACTGGTGTGTTGTTAAAACCAAACTTTGAGAAGGTTCCTACATAACCATCTACCATAACCATAGGTCTTTTTACAGTAGTAGTACTAGTAGAGCTAGTAGCATCAGCACCAAAGGTTAAGGTTCCTACTAGACTTGCGGCTAATACTAAAAAAGTACCTTTTAGAAAAACAGCTTTCATGAAAACTCCTTATGTTATTTTGGGTTGTGCTCATTTTAGTACTAGGGATAATTTGATGTCAACATCATTTAACCTTCATTTAATCTTGTGTGTACGAGTATGCGAATACAAGTCGTTTTTTAAAAAAATGTAAATTTTCCTTGATAATATTTATTTGTTAGGTAGGAGTGCTATTTTAGGACTCATGCATAATGAGAAGTTATAAAAAGTCCTTGATTTAAATCATGAAAGAGTTAATTTAAGTTCATAAATACACAAAAGATATATTTTTTGGTGATATTTTCTCATTTTTTACGATTAGTAACAATTAAAGGGCTAAAGATTCCCATGAAAGCAATGTTTAGCTTTTGTTTAGTAAGTAAGTTGTACTTAGGTTGCGTTTCTTATCTTTGATCAAAAATTATTTTTAATTGTTCTAAAAGCCTTGCTTTTAATTTACTTTATAGTTAATCTTTTGAAAATTAACATTGAGAAAGGAAGAAAATGTCAAAAGTTTATTTTTTCGCTACCTGTGTAGGTAGTGCTGTATACGCAGATACTTGCGTGAACGCCATTAAGCTACTACAAGATGCAGGCGTTGAAGTTATCTTCAAAAAAGATCAAACTTGCTGCGGGCAGCCAAGTTTTAACAGTGGTTACTATGAAGAAAGTAGGAAAATAGCTCTTCATAATATAAAAGTTTTTGAAGGAGACTATCCTATAGTTACTATAAGTGGGTCTTGTGCTGGAGTTATGAGAAAAGATTATGAAGAGCTTTTTGAAGGAAGACCAGAGATAGATGAGGTAAGAAAGTTTCAATCAAGAATGTATGAGTTAAGTGAGTATTTAGATTCTGTCTTGCAAGTAAAGTATGATACTAGAGATATGGGAGAAAAGATAAAAGTTACATGGCACTCAAACTGCCATGCCTTACGTGTTGCTAAGTGCATACCTAGTGCTAAAAATATCTTAAGGTCTTTATCTAATGTTGAACTCATAGAACTTGAAAGAGAAGAAGAGTGCTGTGGCTTTGGTGGAACTTTTGCAGTTAAAGAGCCTGAGCTTAATGAAGCCTTAGTAACAAATAAGATAGCAGACATAAAAAGTAGAGACGTAGATATACTATTAGCCGCTGATGCGGGCTGTCTTTTAAATATATCAGGTGCTATGAAAAAGCAAGGATATGAGCTTCCAACTATGCATTTTTATGATTTTTTAGCTAAACGTATACAGATAGCATAAAGGAGATAGATATGAGTAGACATTCTATATACCACTCAAAGCAAGAGTATCACGACAAAGTAAAACAAAAACTAGCTGATAAACAACTAGGAGCTAACTTAAAGTCTGGTATGGATACTTTAAAGACTAATAGAAAAAAACTAATCGCCACAAGATACTTTGACTGGGAAGGTCTAAGAGAAGAGGGCAGTAAAATAAAACAAAATGCTTTAAGGAATCTTGATACTTTACTTGCAAATTTTGAAGAAAAAGCTACCAAAAATGGCATAAAAGTTCACTGGGCAAGCACACCAGATGAAGCTAATGAAATAATTTTAAAACTAGCTGTAGACAGACAAGTTACTACCATACTTAAAGGTAAGTCTATGGCTAGTGAAGAGATACAGCTTAATGCTTACTTGCAAGAAAAGGGTATAAAAGCAGTAGAGACTGACTTAGGAGAGCTTATCATCCAGCTTATAGATGAGCCGCCAGTTCATATAGTAGTTCCTGCCATCCATAAAAATAGAAATCAGATAGGGCAAATCTTTGTAGATAAACTAGGAAGTGAGTATGTAAGTGAGCCTGAAGAGTTAAATAAGATAGCTAGAAAACATCTAAGAAAAGAGTTTGAAGGCTTTAAGATGGGGATTTCTGGCGTAAACTTTGCTATAGCTAATGAAGGTGCACTGTGGCTAGTTGAAAATGAAGGTAATGGAAGGATGAGTACTACAGCTTGTGATATACACGTAGCAATCTGTGGTATAGAAAAAATAGTTGAAAGCTTTGAAGATGCTTGTATACTAGATACTTTGCTAGTTCCTTCAGCAACAGGAGCAACCATTACTTGCTATAACAACATTATCTCAAGCCCTAGAAAAGAAGGTGAGTTAGATGGGCCAAAAGAAGTACACGTAGTAATGTTAGATAATAATAGATCTAATATGCTTTCTCAGCCTCACTACTGGAAAGCACTAAGTTGTATAAGATGTGGTACTTGCTTAAACCACTGTCCAGTCTATGACAAAATAGGAGGACATGCTTACTTAAGTACTTATCCAGGACCTATAGGAGAAGTTATAAGCCCTCAACTTTTTGGACTTGATAATGTATCGCCAATTGTAAATCTTTGCAGTCTTTGTAATAGATGTAATGAAGTCTGCCCAGTTAAGATTCCACTAGCTGATTTAATCCGTGACTTAAGGGCTGAAAAAGCACACGAGTATGAAGGCAAGATAGCAGGCTATAAAAACACCAAAGTTAACTCCACAGAAAAAAAGATAATGGAAGGTTTTGCTAGCTTTGCAAGCAGTGGATCTAAGTGGCGCTTTGCTATGACAATGGCAACTCTAGCCCCACTTGCTAAGCCAGTAGGTAGGATGATACCTATACTTAATAAGTGGCTGCTTAATCACTCTTTCCCAGAGATGAGTGGGAACTTAAACTCAAAAGTTAAACATATGAAAGGGGTCATCTATGAGTAGTAGAGAAGATATATATGGCAAGATAAAAGATGCCTTAAAAGCTAACCCTATATTAGAGGTTAAAGTAGAACATAACGATCATATGATCTATGATAGAGATAGACTAGTAGACGCCTATGTAGAGTATCAAGAGGCTAATAAAGGCGAAGTCTTACTTTCTAGTAAAGAGACCTTAAAAGAAGATGTAAGTAAGCTTTTAGCTGATCTTAAAGCAGAAAGACTACTTATTGCTAAAAATATAGAATCTGTTTTGCCTGCAGATTCTATAGAGTTTGCAAATAAGATAGTTTATGATAAGAGTGTAGAAGAGCAAAGAAGTGATCTTTTTAATATAGACTTTAGTATCATCCATGCTGATGTTGGTGTGGCTAACCTAGGCATTATAGGGATTGCTACTAATGAAGAAAATCCGCGCCTTGCTAGCCTTATAGTTAGTAGCTGTATAATCTTGCTTAAAAAAGAAAGCATTTTGCCTAACCTCTTTGAAGCTATAAATGTTTTAAAAGGCTCTAGAAAAGATGGCCACCTTCCTACTAATATAGTCTTTATATTAGGCCCAAGTAGGACTGCTGATATAGAGCTAAAAACAGTTTTAGGAGTACATGGTCCAAGGAATGTGTACGTAGTTTTATATTAGTTTTTAAGCACGCTTTAAGCAAGTTTTTATTGAAGTAGTTTTAAAGGGTAGATATTTAAAAACTATCCTTTAAGGCTACCTAGTTTACAAATCCACTTCATTTCCCTAAGTTTAAAAAGCCCTTTTTTAGCTTAGGGGATCTTTTTATATAGATAGATAGCTTATATATTTCTTCTTAATAAGTAACTTTTAGTAGCTTTACTCATTTTGGACATAGCTATGAAAGTTGGCCTATAGTTACACTTTAGTGATTTAGAATCTATAAAAAAGCAAATATTTAAAAATAAGATGGAACTTTTACTCCAATAGTTTTAGAAACTTAAGTATCCTTAGGAAATAGTTACACTGTTAAAAATAGGGGTTATTTTCAATAGCTAAGCTACACAAAACGCATTTTAAGGATATTACATGAAAAAGAAAGTCGTTATCTTCATAGACTGGGAGAACCTAAGAAAGGAGATAGAAAAGATACAAAAAGATAAAAAATGCATGCATTTTAATAAGACTACCCTAAATTATAACAATGCTACACACATCATGGCTTTAATCTACTCTTTCATAGAAAAAGATGATGACTTACAAAAGATATTTTTTTATACTGCACCACCCATTGATATGGATGATAACATGAGTGCTAGTGTGGAGATAAAACCTAGAATCCCACAGTATGCAAAAGAGTTTTTAGATAACATAGTTAAACAGCCCTACGTTGCTTCTAGGCTTGGTATATCAAAGTTTAGAGGTTTTGATGAAGGTGGTAAGCCAATATTTATCCAAAAGCAAGTTGATATGCTTTTAGGGCTTGATATAGCCCACGTAGTCTATAACAAACTAGCAGATAGAATCTTAATCTTTTCAAAAGATATAGATTTAGTGCCTGCTTTAAAGTGTGCTAGAACACAAGGAGTTATAACCTTGCTTGCTAACATAAAAGAGGGCTTTGATATGAACTCTGAGCTTATGAAACACTCAGACTTAATCCGAACAAGAAGTTGTGAGAATATAGTCAGCTACATAGCAAGCAAGATGCAAGAACTACAAAAGTAGGATGTTTTTTTACATTGCCATGTGTTAAGTGGTAGGTTTTATATTAGCGTGGCAATTTTGTGTGTTAAAAAACTCACAAGTTGCTAGAGATTTATAACTTTACAGAATCTAGATTACATTTAGATTCTATCTTCCTTATAGACTGTCATAATCTATACTTTATCTCCTTCAATCTCTTTTAATAATGAAAAGATATTAGATTCTATAAACTAAGATGTTTATATAAATTAAGCCTTTAAGTAAGTCTAATGTAGCAAAACTTAAGGATATCTCCTTTTTTAAGTTTGTAATCATTACAAAACTCTACATATAAAATATGTATATTCTACAAAGACTATACAACACATATGGTGTTTAGTTAACTTGTAAGTTTTTCTTAAACTTAACTGAGTAGAATGTGACGATGTCTCGTAATGTTTAGTAGCATTAAGCAAAACTTAATATTAAACAAAATATGACATCATAGATTCATTTACCACACAAAGGAGTTCAGCGTGTCATACTCACAAAAAGTACTAAAACACATTAAAGAAAGGTTTCCAAGTCAAGGCGTTTTTCACCAAGCAGTAGAAGAGGTTTTAACTACTATTAAACCCTTACTTGATAAAGAATCTAAATACGAACAAAATGCAATTTTAGAGAGGTTAGTAACTCCAGATAGACAGATACACTTTCGCGTAACTTGGGTTGATGATAAAGGCAAAGTACAAGTTAATCAAGGCTATAGGATAGAGTTTAGTCAAGCTATAGGGCCTTATAAAGGTGGATTAAGATTCCATCCTAGTGTTGATGAGGGTGTGATTAAGTTCTTAGGATTTGAGCAGATTTTTAAAAACTCACTTACTGGCGAGGCCATAGGTGGCGGTAAGGGAGGAAGCGACTTTGACCCTAAGGGTAAGAGTGATGGTGAGATCATGCGTTTTTGCCAAAGCTTTATGAGCGAGCTTTTCCGCCATATAGGGCCTAATACTGACGTACCAGCAGGTGATATAGGTGTAGGTGGACGTGAGATAGGCTATCTTTTTGGGCAGTATAAAAGACTGGCTAATGAGCACACAGGTGTACTTACAGGTAAGGGGCTAAACTGGGGTGGAAGTTTGGTTAGGACTGAAGCTACAGGCTATGGTTGTGTTTATTTTGCAGAAGAGATGCTAAAAGCTAGAAATGAAGGCTTAAAAGGTAAAACTTGCTCAGTTTCAGGCAGTGGAAATGTTGCAATCTACACCATACAAAAACTTCACCAACTTGGCGCTTTACCAGTTACTGCAAGTGACTCAAGTGGTATGATCTATGATCCAAAAGGTATAGATGTAGCCCTTTTAAAAGAGATAAAAGAGGTAAAAAGAGAGAGGATAGAAAGCTATGTAAAACATAGAAAAGAAGCTACTTTCACTCCAGTATCTAAGTACCCTAAAGGAAGAAATGCAGTATGGGATGTACCAGTATTTGCAGCCTTCCCTTCAGCTACTCAAAATGAGTTAAATGGCGAAGATGCAAAAGTTCTACTAGCAAATGGCTGTAAGTGTGTAAGTGAAGGTGCTAATATGCCTTCTTCACTAGAAGCTATAAATGAGTTTTTAAAAGCAAAGATTGCCTTTGGACCAGCAAAGGCAGCAAATGCTGGAGGTGTTGGAGTTAGTGCTTTAGAGATGAGCCAAAACTCACGTATGCAAAGAGATAGTTTTGAGACTGTTGATAGCCAGCTTCAAAACATTATGAAACATATCTTTACTATCTCAGACGCAGCAGCACGCGAGTTTGGAGATCCAACTAACCTGGTTATGGGTGCAAATATCGCAGGTTTTAGAAAAGTTGCTAATACCATGATAGATCTAGGTATCTACTAGGAAACTTACTTTTTATATAGCTTTATTTATATAGTCTTGGCTTTAAAGATGGGAGTTAGAATCTAACTTCCACTTAAGAAAGTAAGAGGCTATTTTATCTTTTAATCATCACCTTAATAAGCTACGCAATTATCAAATCTATAAGCCTTTAAATCACTGCTAAATATTATTTCTTTTAGAATCTAGATTCTAACTTTACCTTGCTAAGAGTTTCTATGCTGCTTTGCTACTACTTATTTTTTGCATCATAGTGATTTTATAAAATAGTTAAGATTTAGATTATTTTATATAGGCAGTTTCAATCTCTTTGCACTATTAACTAAATCTTTATTCCAACACTTTCTTTTTTTTTATTTTTTCTTATGTATATGTTTTTCTTTTAATAAAAACGAAGTTTCCTCGAAAGCGTAAGCTTCCTTGAAAACGTAAGCTTCCTTGAAAAAGGGATTTATCTCCTCTTCACTCCCTGCAAGCCTGCGAAAGTGTGTGCTTCCTTGAAACTAGCACTAGTTGTTATAAACAACTAGGGCTTTTTTTGAGAAAGCCTCTTTTTAGCGTGAACTAAGGGAAGGGCCAAGTAATATTTGTTTTATCATTGCTAGGAGTAGAGAATCCATGACTTAGCAATCTAATATTTTGTCTTTTGTTTTTGTGTGTAAGCAAAAACAAGCTTGCGGAGATGACTACTAGGCAATATTTTATAAAATAAAAACTAGGGGGATAAGAGGAGGGGGAGCGCCTAGCTTAAGATAGGGGCCCCCCTTACCAAAAGACAAAGATTTTTAAAAGTAGATTTTGCGATAAGAAACTTGTGCTTCTCACACACAAGACTTGCCACAGGGTATTTTACATACCCTTAGCACATGATAGATTGTAAGGATTGTAAGAAAAGTACTACTGCCTATAAAAATGATGATTTGTAACTTTTGCTAGTAAATTATGATACTTGCTAAAAGCAAGCTAATAAAAATTATAGTAAATAAATATTTTACTAAATCTGTGTATACAGTAAAGCATTTCTTATCTAATCTGTCAATAATATGTCAAGAGTAGCTTTTACTAGCCTATAAGTTAAGAAAGTATTTACTTAATATCAACTAATCTTTACATACTTCAGTTAGACACTTATAATAATCACTATTAATATTTAGATTAATAAAAATTACAATTATTATTATAAAAGGTGGCTTATGAAAAAATACGCAACTTTAGCCCTAACGCTAGGGCTACTCTTCGCGCAAGATGATATTTCTAACACAGATGAAAAAGAAAAAGATTCTAAAAACACACACCACACTAGACTAGATAGAGTAGTAGCTACTGCTAGTGGGTTTGAACAAAATATCAGCCAGGCACCAGCTTCTATCTCTGTAGTCACACCTGAAGAACTAAGCGCTACACCAGTTAGAGATATAGCTGAAGCCTTGCAAGATGTACCAGGCGTTTCCATTGATAGTGGTGTAGGCAAGACAGGAGGTTGGGGTATAACTATAAGAGGTATGCCTCAAGCCTATACTCTCTTTTTACAAGATGGTAAAAGGCTTAATGTCACCACAGGAACCCTTCCTAATGGCTTTTCAGAAACCTTAACTGCCTTTATGCCCCCACTTGCTGCAATTGAACGTATAGAAGTTATAAGAGGGCCTATGAGTACTCTTTATGGAAGTGATGCAATCGGTGGGGTAGTAAATATCATCACTAAAAAGAACTTTGATAGATGGGGTGGGAGTATAACATTAGATGGACTTGTAAATGAAGATAGGGCTTTTGGTAATACTGCCTCACTTGGACTTTACACAGCAGGGCCTTTAGATAAGGCCAAACACTGGGGGCTAACTTTAAGGGCTAGAGAGTTTTATAGAACTAAAGTTAATGTTAATGACTTTAAAAGGATTCCAACGCTTAGATTTAATGCTGCTGGTATAAATGCTGCTGCAAGAAACACAGTAGTAGGACTTTCAGAGGCTAATATCTATAATATAGGTAGTAGACTTATCTATAGTCCAGATGCGCAAAATAGCGGTTATATAGATCTAGACTGGGCTAGTCAGTGGTATGATAACTCTCAAAGTCAGCTAGGAACTATAGGTGCAGGCTATGGCCCATCTTTAACTTTTGATAGGCTTAATGCTATAGCAGCCCATGATGGAAGGTATGAAGTAGGAGGACTTTTAAGACGCATATCTACTGATACTAGCTTGCAGTTAAACTACGCTTCTAACTTTGGAAGAGAGCTAACTGCTGATATCTTTACTAATAGACCTGCTGAAAGACATTTAGTTGGGCAGTCAAGAGATATCTATGGGCTAGATGTGATACTAGATCAAAATACTAAGTTTGACTATGAAACAGTTAAGCTTACAGTAGGTGGTCGCTACTGGTTTAACTCTATGAATGATAGACTTATACCAGGTACTTCTTTTATATACCAGCACAACGCAGCCATCTTTGCTGAAGCCCAGATAGAAATAATTGACAATCTTCTTTTAACCTTAGGAGATAGGATTAATTACAACTCAGTCTTTGGATTTAACAACTCTCCTAGAGTTTATCTAGTCTATAACCCACTAGAGTGGTTGACCATAAAAGGCGGAGTGGCCCAAGGCTATAAAACTCCTAATGTTAATCAACTAGTGCCAGGCGTTATAAACCTAACTGGTCAAGGCCAAGTGCTAGTTTATGGTAATCCAACACTTCGTCCTGAGACTTCTACTAACTACGAGCTAGGAGTAAGTACTGATAATGACTGGTTTGAAGCAAGTCTAACAGGCTTTTACATAGACTTTAGAGATAGGATAGGTAACGTCAGTGTGGCTGCTCAAGGTACTTTGCCAGGTGGAAGCGGTATATGTGTTCCCATAAGAACTACATCTAATGGAAATGCAGTAAATAGTAATGTTAATAGATGTCAAACTCAAGAAAACCAATCCAGTGCTTTAAGCTATGGAGCTGAAGTCTTTTTTGGCCTTAAGCCAGTAGGAGTAGGAGTTGGTGATATCAAGTTTAATCTAAGCTATACCTTTAATAAAACTGAAGCTATCCCAGCACAAGGCGCTAGGAATCAATTCAGAGTGCCTTTTACAGATGTACCACTTCACACTTTAAACTCAGCCATAACTTATATACTAGATGAGTTTAATATCTTCTTGCGTGGAGAGTTTAGAGGCGATACTTTTAGAAAAGAGATAACTTCCTTTGCCCAACAACAATCTTTCATAAACGCAGGGGTTAGCCAGTACTATAAAGACTACTTTTTACTTCATATAGGAGCTAACTATACTTATAAGATAGATAAGCATCAAAGTATAAAAATAAGCCTTGGTATAAACAACTTACTAAATCAAGACTTCTTTGACTACACAATAAGAGATCCTTTAGCAACAAATGGTACTACTGCTAATGCTCTAAATGCCTATAACTATGTGCGTGAAGGTAGACGCTACTATGGCTCTATAACTTATAACTTTTAGAGCTTGTTGCTTACTAAACTAGGGCTTACTACCTAGGTTAGTAAGGCAAGTAAGCAATGTAATTAAGTAAGACTAGTAAGGTTAGTAAGGCAGCACTTATTGCTTTATATCATAGGTAAAATTACTTTTTTTATAAGCTTTTAGATATTTGCTTCTAAATAAGCCTAATAAAACTAGAGATTTATAAGCTTGTGATGGATGGATAAAAAAGATTAGAGCTCTTTACTCGCAAGCTATTTTATACATCTTCTTTCTTTGGCTTGAGCCTTCTATATTAAGCTGCTTTCTATACTTTGTGATAGTTCGTCTAACTATTTTTAGATTAAACTTTTCTTCTATAAGACTTAGAATCTTAACATCACTTAGAGGCTGCTTTTTATTCTCATTTTTGATAAGTTCTAGTAAGAAATCTTTTATGCTTGCATTACTTGTATTTTCATCTATAGCTGTTGTAAAAAAGCTTTTTATAGGAAAGATGCCGCGGTTACACTCTAAGAACTTATTTTGTATAGCACGTGAGATAGTACTTGGAGAGTGCTTTAACTCATCGGCTATATCTTTTAGCTTCATAGGCTTTATCTCCCCACCTGTAAAAAAGTCATACTGATACTCTATGATCATAAGGCCAATTTTACGCAAAGTAGCTTTTCTCATATCTAGGGCATCTATTAAATCTCTAGCTTCTTTTAGTTTTGTTTTAAAAAAAGTATCTTTAAGTACTTCTTTGTTTGTGTTTTCTGTACTAGTTGCAAAGATATTAGGATAGTAAGCGTCATTTAGCCTAAGTTCTATGTTGTGCTTATCTTGCACTAAAATCAAATCAGGGATGATAACACCTTCATTAGCTTTATAATCTATGGCTGGTGGGCGTTTAAAGTGTTTTATGACATTCATAACTTTGGCGTAGTTTGGTTGGGCTTTATAGCTTGAGTGAGACTGCAAGTTAGATAGAATCTTAGCTGCTAAGTCGTAGTCTTTGCCTTCTAGTGGACTTGAATCAAGCTGAAAGATTAAAGATTCTAAAGCATCTTTTGCACCTATGCCAGTTGGAGTAAGCCTACTAAATCTAAGTCTTATTCTCTCTACTTCTTCTTTAAAAGTATAGATTTCTTTAACCTTTAAGCTTTCAACTATAAAATCTAGATCTGCATCAAAGTAACCATCCTCATCTAAGTTGTCTATGATTTCAAAAGCTATGCTTTGACTTTTAGGACTTGGAAAAAGAGGGGGGATAATCTGATCGCTTAAAATCTCATATAAACCAGTTTCATAAGTACTTAAACTTTCTATCTTATCACTTAGGGAGTTTTTAGCACTAAAGATTTCTTTTTGTGCCTTTCTAGTGGGCGCTAGACTTCCTTCTAGTGAGGTTTGAAAGTTGCTTTCTACGTTTATGCATGGGTTATCCTCACTCATCTTTGATATGATGCTTTCTAGGTCTGTAAGTGAGCTTTGGAGAAGAGGAAGCCAACCTTTTAGCGTAGAAGAAAGTTTAACTTTTGCTGATATTTGCGTTTTAAGTTTTGCCACAAGCTTACCTACAACTTCGGTTTAATCTTTTTTGCATTTTAACACACGCAAGAGTGTAAAAAGCTTTATATTTAAGCCTAGGGGCTAATAAAATAATCTTTAAAATTATTAAGATTAGTTAATGACTTATCAATATTTTGTTAATTTTTAATGTTATTTTGGTACCATGTAATACATTTTTATAAAATCAAGGAGAAGAAATGGGTGTTGAGCAGGTATCTGGACAATGGCTGCAAAACTATGATCCACTAGGCAATTTATGGCTTAGTGGGCTAGTAGCGATCTTGCCAATTATTTTGTTTTTTGTAGCATTAGTTGTGTTTAAAGTAAAAGGATGGCTTGCATCTTTGCTCACTGTTATACTTAGTATGTTGATAGCACTTTTTATGTATGAGATGCCTTTTAACATGGTTATATTGTCCTTTGTTAGAGGATTCTTATATGGTATTTGGCCTATAGCGTGGATAATTGTTGCGGCTATATTCTTATATAAGCTTTCAGTGAAGACTGGTTACTTTGATGTATTAAAACAAAGCGTTATGCATATAACTCCAGATCATAGAATCCAAGTTGTATTAATAGGTTTTTGTTTTGGGTCTTTCTTAGAAGGTGCTATAGGTTTTGGTGGTCCAGTAGCTATCACTGCTGCGCTTTTAGTTGGTCTTGGATTAAGACCACTTTATGCTGCAGGCCTTTGTTTGATAGCTAATACTGCTCCAGTTGCCTTTGGTGCAGTTGGGATTCCTATCATAGCTTTGGCGGGTTCTGTAGGCGTACCAGCTGATGCAATCTCAGCTATGGTTGGTAGGATGCTTCCTCCTTTGACTATCTTTGTACCTTTCTTTATAGTATTTTTAATGGATGGTATGAGGGGTGTTAAACAAACTTTCCCTGCAGTGTTTGTAGCAGCTATAAGCTTTGTTTTAGTTCAGTACTTTAGTTCTAACTATCTAGGTGCAGAGTTACCAGATATCATCTCAGCTATAGTTTCTATCTTCTTAACAGCTATATTTTTAAAATTCTGGAAACCAAAAAATATCTTTAGAACTGATGGAGATACTTCAAAAGAGGCATTAGACGCAGGAGAAAAGCATCACATATGTAAAGTTATAGTTGCATGGATGCCTTTTGTGTTTTTAATCATCGTTGTAGTTATATGGAGCACTCCTTGGTTTAAAGACCTAGTTAAAGCAGGTGGAGCACTAAGTGCAACTAATATAAGCTTCCATATGCCTTATATCTTCAACACCATCTTGCAAAATACTCCATTAGTAGAAGCACCAAAAGTGATAAATACTACTTATACATGGAATATCATAAGTGCAGCTGGAACTGCTATCTTTATAGCAGCTATCATTAGCATCTTTGCTCTTCGTGCAAGACCTAGCATCATAGCAAGCTCTATAGCAGAGACTTTTAAAGAGATGTGGATACCTATCATAACTATAGGCTTAGTTGTAAGCTTTGCTTTTGTATCTCAGTATAGTGGAGCAGGGGCTACTATGGGTCTAGCACTAGCACAAACTGGTGGTGTGTTTACTTTCTTCTCACCTATAGTTGGTTGGATAGGTGTTTTCTTAACAGGATCTGATACATCAGCTAACTTACTCTTTGGTACGCTTCAACAAGCAACCGCTAAAGGTCTTGGCATGCCAGAAGTCTTATTTCTTGCTGCAAACTCAGTAGGTGGGGTTGTAGGTAAGATGATAAGTCCTCAAAGTATAGCTATAGCTTGTGCGGCAGTTGGTCTAGTAGGTAGAGAATCTGAACTATTTAGATACGCTGTTAAGTACTCTATAGGCTTTGTTATAGTTATAGGAATCTGGGTAAGTCTTATAGCTTATGTTTTCCCAGGCATGATAGTAGATATCGCAAACTACACGCACTAAAACTAGTGCCTTAATCTAGCCTTAAAAACAAGACTTTTTTTAAAGTCTTGTTTTGCTTTTTACTTAATCTTTAAGCTTCTTAACTTTGTTTTTAAAATAGACTAGGAAAAATTACAAAGTAATGTAGACATCTAAACAAGCTTATACATCAAGTTTTATAGAATCCTTTTTTTACTACATTTTTGCTCTTTAATTTTAAGAATAATAATTCCTTGCATATCCTAAGTGAAACCTACTTTACTTTTATGCTTATACTTTACTCTTTTACATATATAGAGATTTAAAACATGCAAAAAATTATTTTTTTAAGCTGTATTTAGCAAATAAAGTACTAATATCATTCCGTCTTGGTGTCATGTTTTTGCTATTTTTGACACTACATAGATAGATTAAAAATTTTAATTAGCGAAGGGAAGTTAAATGGGAATAGCAGAAACATCAGCACACTGGCTGCAAAACTATAACCCGCTGGGCAACTTATGGCTTAGTGGTTTTGTTGCATTATTGCCTATTATCTTGTTTTTTTTATGTTTGATTGCTTTTAAGATGAAGGGGTGGTTAGCCGCTCTTTTAACAGTTATCTTAAGCATCATAATTGCACTTGTTATGTACAAAATGCCTTTTGGCATGGTCATTATGTCTTTTATCAAGGGCTTTTTATATGGAATCTGGCCTATAGCGTGGATAATTATTGCCGCTATTTTCTTATTTAAACTATCTGATAAGACTGGTTATTTTAAGATACTTCAAGATAGCGTTATGACTATCACTCCAGATCATAGAATCCAAGTTATATTAGTTGCTTTTTGTTTGGGTGCTTTCTTAGAAGGTGCTATAGGTTTTGGTGCTCCTGTGGCCATCGCTGCTGCCCTTTTGGTGGGTCTTGGTTTAAGACCGCTATATGCTGCATCTTTATGTTTAGTTGGTAATACTATACCAGTTGCCTTTGGTGCAGTTGGTATACCTATAGTTGCTATGGCAGGCCTTGTAGACATGCCAGCTAGTGGTATATCAGCTATGGTTGGTAGGATGCTTCCTCCATTTATCATCCTTTTACCATTTGTAATGATATTTTTAATGGATCGTTGGAAGGGTATAAAAGAAACTTGGCCAGCTCTTCTTGTAGCAGGCATTAGTTTTGCCATCCTTCAGTACCTTACTACAAACTATATAGGGCCTGAGTTAGGAGACATCATCCCATCTGTTATATCTTTGGTGCTAACTGCTGTGTTTATGAGGTTTTGGAAGCCAAAAAGGATATTTAGAACTGATGGTAAAGAGTTAGATCCTAACTTTAAGCCAGAACGTCATCCTGCAGGTAAAGTAGTACTTGCTTGGATACCTTTTGTGCTATTAATTATTGCTGTAGTTATTTGGAGTACTCCATGGTTTAAAGATCTTTTTAAAGCCGGTGGAGCTTTAGCTTTAACAAATATTAGCTGGCATATGCCTTTTATAACTGGTACTATCTTTAGCGCAGCGCCAATTACAGCTACACCAAAAGTTATAGCTACAACTTATACTTGGGACATCATACATGCTACAGGAACTGCGCTTTTAATAGCAGGTATTATTAGTATCTTCGTGCTTCGTGCAAAACCTGCAGTTGTTGGTGCTGCTATAGCTGATACTTTTAAAGAGATGTGGATTCCAATTATTACTATAGGTTTAGTTGTAAGCTTTGCTTTTATCACTCAGTATAGTGGAGCAGGGGATACTATGGGTCTAGCCCTAGCTCAAACTGGACATGTTTATACCTTTTTTGCGCCTATAGTTGGTTGGATAGGTGTTTTCTTAACAGGGTCTGATACTAGTTCAAACTTGCTTTTTGGAACTCTTCAACAAGCAACTGCCATAGGTCTTCACGTCCCAGAAGTTTTCTATCTAGCGCTTAACTCCTTTGGTGGTATCGTAGGTAAGATGATAAGCCCTCAATCTATCGCAGTAGCGTGCGCTGCTGTTGGTATAGTAGGTCAAGAATCTGCACTCTTTAGAAAAGTAGTTATACACTCAGTATGGCTGGTTGTACTTATGAGTATTTGGGCTGTTGTTGTCTATTACGTCTTCCCTAGCATGATAGTTAATATAGCTCATTATGTAAGCTAACTTAATAGGGATATATTATTTGACCTTAGCCTTAATCTTAGGGCTAAGGTGTTTTGCTTTGGTTAGATATTTTTATTAGATATTTGGGGCTAGATATTAAAACTTAGTTAGTTTAAAGAGACTTTGTGTAAACGTTTGCTAAAAAAAGCATTTACAAGTATTTTTTGTTAGAATAGAAAAATCTCAATTAGGAGCGATAAATCAATGAAAATTTTAGTTATACAAGGTCCAAACCTAAACATGTTAGGACATAGAGACCCTAGAATCTATGGCACTTTGACCTTAGAGCAAATCCATGCTAACATGAAAATATGGGCTAATCAAAACCAACTTGAACTAGACTTTTTACAAAGTAACCACGAAGGTGAGATTATAGATAAGATTCAAGAGTGTGTTGGTGGAGAGTATGAAGGTGTTTTAATGAATCCAGGTGGTTTATCTCATACATCTATATCTTTAGCTGATGCTATAGCATCTTGTGGTGTGCCTGTCGTTGAAGTTCACTTAAGCAACATACAAGCTAGAGAAGAATCAAGACAGAAGTCCATCACTGCTGCAGTAAGCGTTGGGATTATAGCTGGCTTTGGACCTTTAGGCTATCACTTAGGACTATTAGCTTTAACTAATATTATCCAAGAGATTAAGCAGCTTAAAGAAAGTCAAGAACAACAAGCTAATAATCCTCAGGCCTAAACCTAAGCTTTAAAACTTATCCCTTTTAGTTTTAAAGGGGATTCCTTCTATAAAAAGCATAAATTTGACACAAAGCATTTTTTATACTTAAATACTAAATCATGTCAGTCAAGGAAAGTAATTTGAGTTCATTTAAAGAGCTGCTAAAAAGCAGTAAAAATCGCTTAATAACAGGTGTGATTTTAATCATAGCCCTTATTATCATCCTATGGATAGATAACCTAATCCTTACTTGGGCCATACTAGGGATAATCTTTCTTATAGGCATGCAAGAGGCTTGTGTCTTATATAAAACTTCTTTTAACATTCAAAAGATCATCATCTCAATAGTTATATGGGTAGTTGCTTACTTTGTTTCTCATCCAGTTTATCTTGGAATCTTTGCTTGGGTTTTACTAAGCGGGATAAAGGCTTTTAGAGGAGAGAGCGAAGAAAGAAATGAGATTAATGAGATAAAACCTTTTTTATATCCTAGTGTTATGTTTTTAGCCCTTTATGATATCTATGCTAACTTTGGCACTTATGCTTTTGTATGGCTTATAGTTGTAGTGGCTTTAACTGATACCTTAGCTTACATAGGAGGTAGGCAGTTTGGCAAGCATAAGCTAACAAAAACATCTCCTAATAAGACTATAGAAGGAACTATCATAGGTGTTATCATAGGTAGTGCTATAGGCTCTTTAGTAGGGCTAGGTGTAGTTGAAGGCTTTTGGGTGTCTTTGGTGTTTAGTTTTATTATAAGTGTGCTTAGTGTTTTAGGTGATATCTATGAAAGCTTTTTGAAACGAAGTGTTGATGTAAAAGATTCTGGAAGTTTGCTGCCTGGGCATGGTGGAGTGCTAGATAGGCTAGATGGGCTTTTATTTGGTGCTATAGCTATGCTTTTAGTCTTTTATGTTTTGGTGTGAAAAAAAGTTATGGAAGAAAGTACTTTAGATTCTAAAAACATAGAATCTTTTTTGAAAAACTCCTTTGTATTACTTGGATCAACAGGTAGCATAGGGGTTAATGCCCTAAAAGTTATCTCCGCTTTTGATAAAAAGATAGAAGCCCTAAGTGCAGGCAGTAATATAGACTTGCTTAATAGGCAAATAAGTCTTTATAACCCAAGCCTAGTATGCATAGCTAATAAATGGGATTTAGCTAGGCTAGAAGCTAGGGGGGCTAAGGTATTTGTAGGAGAAGAAGGGCTTTTAGAGATGTTAAGTCTTGCTAAGTCAAGATGTGTGATAAACGCCATATCTGGTTTTGCAGGCTTGCACGCTAGCTTAAAAACCCTAGACTTAGATAAAAGCTTAATACTTTCTAATAAAGAAAGCTTAGTGATAGCTGGAAGCAGGCTTGAGACAAGTAAGATTATCCCAATTGATAGTGAGCACTTTGGGCTTTGGTATCTTTTAGAGAGCTTAAGTACTAAAAAAAGTAGTGTTTCTAGGCTAGTTATAACTGCAAGCGGCGGGGCTTTAAGAGATAAAAGTGCTAGCGAGATTATGGAATCTAAACTAAAAAGTGTCTTAGCCCATCCAAACTGGAAGATGGGCGCACGCATAACAATTGATAGTGCTACTATGGTTAATAAACTCTATGAAGTTCTTGAAACCTACTGGCTTTTTAAAGATATAAATCCTAAGCTAAAGATAGATGCTTTGATTGAAAGAAGCTCAAGTGTGCACTCCTTAGTTGAACTAGAAGATGGAAGTTTACTAGCCCACTTAGCAAGTCCAGACATGAAGCTACCTCTTAGCTTTGGGATAGCAGGTAAAGAGGCTTTTGAAAAGCCTATAATCAAAAAGCTAGATTTAAAAGATTTGCTAAAAATAGACTTTAGAGATATAGACTGTGACTTATATCCTTTATGGAGATATAAAGACTTGCTATTAGAAAAGCCATATTTAGGTGCTGTGCTTAATGCTAGCAATGAAGTAGCAGTTGAAGGCTTTTTAAATGATAATCTCCCTTTAAAAGTGATACTAGACATAGTAAGTTTTGCCCTAGAAACTTTTAAAGATTCTAAGATAGGTGAAGATTTAAAAGACTTACTAGACCTTCATAAGGCTGCTAAAGATCTAGCGATAAAACGTCTTCAAAGACATCTAGCTTAACTCTTTTTTATGTTTACTAAAGTAAGTTTTAACAAAGAAAAGTATTTTCTAGATACTCTTAGACAACTAGGTGTGTTTAAAGGTGTAGGCGATGACTGCGTTAACTTAACATATTTAAAAACTAAGCATAGATTAGAAGAGCATGAGGTTTTAGACTATAAAAGTAAAGTAGTAGGCTTTGATAGCTTTGTAGAAGGAGTTCACTTTAAAAGGGAGTGGATGTCTTTAAAAGATATAGCAACAAAGGCTTTTTTAGTTAACTTTTCAGATGTGCTATCTTGTAATGCAACTCCAAAATACGCCCTTTTAAGTATCTCTCTTCCTAGTCTAACTAAGCTAGAAGTAAAAGAGCTAGCAGAGTCTATAGCTAGTATCTGTAAGAAACATGGAATCTTTTTAATAGGTGGAGATACAACTAGTGGCAAAGTTTTAAGCTTAAATATAGTAGTTTTTGGAAAGCTAGATAAAAGAAGGTTTTTAAGTAGGAAAAATCGCCACTTAAAAGGTGCTATCCTAGCTTATACAAGATCGCGCACTAAAGACTTAGGAGGCTCACTAAAAACACTTACTTCACTTTTAAGATACCCTCATAAGCTAGTGCACAATAAAAGAGATAAGAGATTTTTAGAACCTAGTTTACGTGGAAGTTTTATAAAAGATGCTAGAAAACACATGCTTATAGGCTTAGATATCTCAGACGGCTTAGCTAGTGAAGTGAAGTATTTAGAATCTAGCAATAAACTAGGCTTAAAATCTTTTATAAAACTTAACTCTAAAGTTTGGAAAAGTGGCGAAGAGTATGAGATGTTATTTGCCTATAATAAGGCCAGTAAACTTGCCTTGCAAAGACAGGCAAAAAGACATAGGATAGCCCTTGTAGATGTTGGTAGCTTTGGATGCATTAAAAAGCTTAGGGTGAAATATAATGTTTGGCATCAGTAAAAGGAGATTAAGCAAGTGTTAGATAAGAAATTATTAAAAAGTATAGATATTTTTAGGTCACTAGATGATTCGCTTTTAAATGAACTACTTTTAATAAGTAATATAGTGCAGTATAAAAAAGATAATGTGCTTTTTTATGAGGGCGAAAGACCAAGTAGGCTTTATATCTTGCTTGATGGGAAGATAAAGCTTTTTAAGGTTGATAATAACTCTAATGAGATAGTTTTACATAGATTACAAGGCATATCATTGATAGCTGAAGTAGTCTACTTTGCACATGGAATCTTTCCAGCCACAGCTATCTTTGAAGGGGATAGTACAGTTTTAAGCATAGACTATGAAGGATTTGAGAAGTTTTTAGATAATAAACAGGTTTTAAAAAGCTTTGTGATATCTTTAACTGAAAAGATAAGGATATTAGAGGGGATAATCTCTAATAAAATGATTTTAAAAGCTAAGCAAAAGATAGCAAGGTATATAATTTTAAATGAAGCTAGGCTTAATATGCTAAATCAAAAGCAGATTGCAAAAGAGCTTTTTATAACACCAGAGACTTTAAATCGTAATCTTAAGATTTTAAAAGAAGAAGGTGCTATTAATATGGTAAAAAGTAAAATAGAAATACTTGATTTAGAATTCTTAAAAGATATCTCAGAATCTTAAAAGTTTGTTAAAAGTTTGGTTTAAAGGTATACTTTTTGCTACTGGCTTTACAAAGAGGGCTAATAAAGGCTCCAAAAAAGTTTAAAAAGATTTAGTTTGATATCCTTGAAAGGGACTGAAGGGACTTATGTATATGGTTTTTGAAGATTTTATTTATGGAGTTAGTAATGGCATATAATCAAGCTAAAAAGTTAGATGACCTACTAGACAAACGTAAATGCAATAAATCTAACATTAAGTATATTTCCGTAACTTCAGGCAAAGGTGGAGTAGGGAAGTCTACAATCAGTGCTAACCTCGCATACAAGCTTAGTAAGCTAGGTTATAAAGTTGGAGTTTTTGATGCTGATATAGGCTTAGCTAACTTAGATCTTATCTTTGGCGTTAAGGTAGAACATAGCCTTTTAGATGTTTTAAAAGGCTATGCTAGCATAGATGATATTATCCATAAAGTTGATCAAAACTTATATCTTATACCTGGCGATAGTGGCGAAGAGATACTAAAGTATGCACAAAACAACATAGTGGAATCTATAATTGATAAAAGTTCCATACTTGACACTCTAGACTATCTTATCATAGATACAGGAGCAGGCATAGGCGCGCTTAATCAAGCCACTTTAAAAGCTAGCGAGTATATAATCGTAGTTACCATGCCAGATCCTTCAGCCATAACTGATGCCTATACTACTATTAAGATTAATGCAGATTCTAAGTCTGAGATATTTATGATTATAAATATGTGCAAAGATCAAAGCGAGGCAAAGTCAGTTTTTTCTAGAATCCAAACCATAGCTAAGAAAAATATCCCCACTATGAACCTTAAGTTCCTTGGAGGGTTAGAGAGTAATGCAGCTGTAAATAGAGCCACTAGAAATAGATCTCTTATAGCTAAAGTTGAGCCATTTAACCCAGTATCTGTAGAGTTAGGAGACATCGCATTAAGACTTCATAATGAAGTTAACAGTTTGGAACAAAACATGCTTTCAGACCGTAAAGGCTTTAATAGCTTTTTTAGGCGTATGCTAAGTTATATATAGGCTTTACAAAAGGATTTGCAACATGTTAAGACAGGAAAATTTCATAAGCTTTTCTATTGTCTGTGGATTTTTCATAGGGATAATGTTTGGTCTAGTTAAGTTTAATGACCCAGCACTTATCATACTTTGGGTTATCCTAGCCACAGCTGGAATCTATCTTATAGTCATAGCTTGCGTGTCTATTTACTCTCGTTTTGTTGATTTAAGTAAAGAGCGTGATATGCCAAAAGAAAAACTAGAAGACAGTCTTGAGTACTATCGAAAAGAGTTCGATAAGAAAGAAAAAGAAGTGCAAAATATTAGAAATTTCATAAAAAGCATAAAGAGTTCAGACTAGAGAAAAAGATGAAGTCAAAAAACCACTATGATCAGTACCTTAGAGATTCTCAAGATGAGCTAGCATTGCAGTACATACCTGCTGTTAGGGCTATGGCCTTTAAGCTAAAAGAAAGACTACCTAGTTCTATAGATATGAACGATCTTGTGTCAATTGGCACTGAAGAGCTTATAAAGCTTTCTCGTCGTTATGATAGCACTAAGAATGATTCATTTTGGGGTTATGCTAGAAAGAGGGTTAATGGGTCTATGCTTGATTATCTAAGAAGTCTAGATGTGTTATCTCGTGCTTCAAGAAGGCTAGTTAAGGCTATAGACTATGAAGTATCAAAATACTTTAATACCCATGAAGAAGAACCAAGTAATGAGTACCTTGCAGAAGTGTTAAATGAAGACTTAGATAAGATCAAACAAGCACGCATAGCTGCAGATATCTATACAGTTATACCCATAGATGAGCAGTATAACGCTCTAGAAGAGGGTGATATACTAAAAGAGTGTGAGCATGCACAAGTTTTAGATTCAGTCAAAAAGATCTTAAGTACTTTAAGCCAAAGGGAGCAGTTAGTTATACAGCTTTATTATTTAGAAGAGCTAAGTTTGAGTGAGATTAGCGAAGTTTTAGATATCACAGAATCTAGAATCTCACAAATCTCAAAAGAGGTCATTAAAAAAATTAGAAAGTCCCTAGGAGCGTAACCATGGCTAAGATTCTAAGTCAAGAAGAGATAGATTCCCTACTAAATGTTATGGATGAAGACGGAGATGGATTTGAAGGTGGGGATCTTGTAGACCTTGCAACAGAAAAGCAAGTTATAGTATATGACTTTAGAAGGCCAAATCGAGTAAGCCGTGAGCAGCTAAGAAGTTTTAGAAGCATACATGATAAGATGGCTAGAAACTTATCTAACCAGATATCAGCCATCATGAGAAGTATAGTTGAAATCCAACTTCACTCAGTAGACCAGATGACTTATGGTGAGTTTTTAATGTCCCTTCCAACTCCTACTAGTTTTAACGTTTTTTCCATGAAGCCTATGGATGGTGCTGGAGTATGTGAGATAAACCCAACTATTGCCTTTCCTATGATAGATAGGCTTTTAGGTGGTAGGGGTGATCAGTATGAAGGAACGCGCGAGTTTACAAACATAGAGCTTAACTTACTAGATACTATCTTACGTCAGATTATGCAAAATCTAAAAGAAGCTTGGGCGCCTATAGCAGATATCTTCCCAAGTGTAGATGCTAAAGAATCTAGCCCAAACGTAGTTCAAATAGTTGCACAAAATGAAGTAGTAGTAATGGTTGTTATGGAAATAGTGATAGGGCATAGTAGTGGGATGATGAATCTTTGCTATCCAGTTATATCTCTTGAAACTATACTAAGTCGTCTTGCAAGTAGAGATTTGCTTATGAGTGAGACTAGTGGTAAAAAGTCACGTAATAAAGAATTGCAAGCTTTAATCGGTGGGGCAGATGTTAATGTCTCTGCAATCTTAGGCAGTACAAATATAAGCCTAAAAGATATCTTAGAGTTAAAAGTTGGAGATGTCATAAGACTAGATAAAGTAGCTGATGATGTAGTTACAGTTAATATAGATGGTAGAGAAAAGTATGCAGCAAGTATCGGTCTTCAACGATATAGAAAAACCATACAGATAAAAGAAGAGATAAGAACTGAAAAAGATAAACTAAAAGAAGTTATACAGATGCTTGAAACTCAAAGAAAGTCAAAAGTTAATGATATACAAGAGGAAGATGTATGAAAGAGTTCTTAGATCTAGTACTTAGAGAGTTTAAAGGTACGCTAGAAGGCCTTTTTGGAAGGGATGCTGTTTTAGAGTACAAAGGGGAAAGCAAAGTAAGTAATGACATCTTAACCCCACCTTTTGTAGTTGTTAGTGTAAATGTTATCTTAGATTCCAAAGTTGCTTCTAAACTTAGCTTTATTATGGGTTATGACTTAGCTACTGCCTTGCCTGATATGATGTTAGGTGGGGATGGGGCTATAAAAGCTAACTTAGAAGAAGATGATAAGGATGCTTTAAAAGAGATTATTAATAATGTCTTAGGCTCACTAAGCACTACTTTAAACTCTCAAGATTCATTACCAAAGTATAGTTTTAATGTAGAGAATTTACAAACTGTAGAATCTGAAGCTAACTTAACTATCTATGATAAGGCTTATAAGTTTTCTATAAATATAGATTCTTTAAACTCTAGTTTTTATCTATTAATCCAAGATAATCTTTTAGAATCTAAAGAAGCCCCAAAACCTCAAAGCCAAGCAAAGCCAGTGTTGAATGAAAGAGAGCTTAAAAACATAGCTATGCTTTTAGACATAGGCTTAAATGTAAAAGTGCGCATAGGTCAAAAACGCATGCTTTTAAAAGACGTTATATCTATGGATATAGGAAGCGTTATAGAGCTAAACCAGCTAGCAAGCGACCCACTTGAGATACTAGTTAATGATAAAGTAATAGCTAAGGGCGAGGTTGTGGTAGTGGATGGAAACTTTGCAGTTCAGATAACTGAGATAGCTACTAAAAAAGAAAGACTAGAGCAGTTAAAAGGCTAATGACTAAGCATATAAAGCATGGCTTATGGATATATTAGATTCTTTAAATGAAGCCCAGCGCTACGCAGCTACCCATATAGAGGGCCCTCTTTTAATCATAGCAGGGGCAGGAAGTGGCAAGACTAAAACTATCACTACCAGGCTTGCTTACATGATAGATAAAGCAGGCATAAACCCTTATAATACTTTAACACTTACCTTTACTAACAAAGCAGCAAGCGAGATGAGGACGCGTGCACTAGCTTTAATAGAATCTAAAGAAAAGCTTGACCCTCTTCTTTGTACTTTTCATAAATTTGGCCTTATCTTTTTACGTGAGTACATAGAAAGCCTAGATAACAAGCGAAATACAAACTTTGTAATAATAGATTCTAATGACCAAAAAGACATTATCAAAAAGATTAATAAAGAAAAGATAGATAATGTACGTGAGTTTATAAGTAATGCTAAAAATAAGCTTTTAACCCCAAAAGATTTGAGTTTAAAACACCCTTTAAAATCAAAATTGTATGAAGACTATGAAGACTACCTAGCTTTTAATAATTTAGTAGACTTTGATGATTTACTTTTGATGCCAGCTTTGGTGCTTAAATCTTTTGATGCTTTAAGGCGGGCTATATCTTGTCGTTATAAGTACATAATGGTAGATGAGTATCAAGATACTAACTTGCTTCAGTTAGAGCTTATAAAGCTTTTATGCAGTGAGCATAATAATATCTGTGTAGTAGGGGATGATGATCAAAGTATCTATGAGTGGCGTGGAGCGCTATTAGAAAACATTTTAAACTTCCAAAGTGACTTTGATGCTAAGGCTATAAAGTTAGAATCTAACTATAGATCTAAAAAAGAGATTTTAGAGCTTGCTAACAACCTTATCATGCATAATAAAACTAGGCTAAATAAAGTACTTCGCCCAACTATAGAATCTAAAGCCAGCATAACTTATAATGACGCTTTTTCCGAGTATGAAGAAGTTGAGCTAGTTTGCAAAGCAGTACATGAGCTAAAAACTAAGGGTGTTAGCTATAAAGATATAGCCATCATTTTTAGGGTTAATGCCCTCTCACGCGTTATAGAAGCCACGCTTAATAGATATAAGATTAAACATAAGTTAATAGGTCTTATGCGCTTTTATGAGAGGGCTGAAGTAAAAGATGTTTTAGCTTACTTTAGACTTATGATTAATCCTAATGATAACTATTCTTTTTTGCGCGCTATCTCTTCACCAAAAAGAGGCATAGGAGATAAAGGCTTAGATATCATCATGGAAAGTGCTAGTGGGTTAAGTGTTTATGAAGCTTATAAAAAGGGCTTATTAAGCACTACTAAACATTATGCTAAGTTAAAAGAGTTTTTTGATTTTATAGAATCTAATTTTAATCTTAACCTCTATGAAGTCTCATCTAACTTTAAACGAAGCATTAAGCTAATCCCAGATAAAGATGTAAGCGAAGAAGCTAACTCAAGACGGCAGAATATAGATGAGCTTTTAGGTCTTTGTAAAGATATGCACGAGCAAGGTTTAAACTTAGAGCGCTTTTTAGATGAGATAAGCTTAAGTTCAAGCAGTGATGAAAGCGCTTATAGTGAAGAAGTGTCTGTTTTAAATATACATTCAAGTAAGGGCTTGGAGTTTAAGCATGTTTTTTTACTTGGGCTTAATGAAGGCTTTTTACCAGTTAGTGAAGATAACATAGAAGAAGAAAGACGTCTTGCTTATGTTGCTTTTACGCGCGCAAAAGAAGGCCTTTATCTAAGTAGTGCTAAAAATAGACTTCATCACGGCACAAGAAAGCAAACCCCAACATCTCGCTTTATAAAAGAGTGCAAAGTTAGAGATTTACTTGGATTAAAAAGTGAAGCTCCAGAGTTTGAGTTTAAATTTGAAAGGAAAAAAGGGCTTGATGTAAAAGAGCTAGACCTTAAACGTAATGACATCTTAAAACACAGCATCCTTGGCATAGGCGTAGTTGAAAGTGTGGAAAGCGACACTTTTAAGATGAGTTTAAAAGTAAACTTTGGCGGTAAGCTTAGAGAGTTTAGCTATGCACTAGATCCAAGCCTAGTTAATATCTACTTAGATGAAAACTTAAAAGACTTAAAAGATATAACTAAGCTTTTAAATAAAGAAGGCTTCAGCGTACAAGAAAGTTTAAATGAAGATACTTCTTTAGTGCTTGCTAGCAAGCCTTTTCAAAACTTAGAGTTTAACCCTTTAGTGCTTATCTATGATGATGCTTTAAGTACTTTAAAATCTAAGATTATAACTACTATCTTAGAATCTAAGATCGCTAAAGTTTTTAGTAAGGTTTAGGGTAGTTTTTATAGCTAACTATTTAGTAAGTAGTGTTATATGTCAATAAACTATTTATAAGTTAAGCTAGTTTATGCGAGCTTAAATTTGCTTATAGAATCTAGTTTTATTTTTTCTGCTTAGAAAGTCTATATTGTTTTGTTATCACTTTACTCTTAGCGTATAAATCTATATAGTTTAAGTTTTTTATAAAAGTAAGGATTTGAAAAGTAGAGTAGGTATAAAAAATGGTGTCCTAAGCAGGACTTGAACCTGCGGCCTTATGATTAGGAATCATACGCTCTATCCGGCTGAGCTATTAAGACATATTTATACATGGTGCCGAAGGTCGGACTCGAACCGACACAAGGTTGCCCTTACTAGATTTTGAGTCTAGCGCGTCTACCAGTTTCACCACTCCGGCTAAAGATATAAAAGCTAAAAAAGCTAAATGGTGCACTGAGCGAGACTTGAACTCGCACGAACGAAGTTCACCACCCCCTCAAGATGGCGTGTCTACCATTCCACCACCAGTGCTTAAACCATAAGCATTTTAAATTAAAATGCTAGAAACACCTTAAGATTTTAATAAAAATTAGTAAAATCAAGGATGCTCATTCTAGCATATTTTATGTGAAGAAATTTAGATTCTTAAAAATCCTAAGGTAAAAACTTTATCTATCAAAAAACTTAACTAACTCCTCTACAGTTACTATCTTTGCGCCATAGACCATTTTTAGGTACTCTAATCCTTCCTCGTAGTCTTTTTCTGTAAAGGCATTAGTCCCATCACTTGGAACTATTATCTTATATCCTAGGCAAAAAGCATCTGCAGTTGTGTGCCTTACACAGATATTAGTATGAAGCCCTGTTATAACTAAAGTATCAACATCTAGCTCTCTAAGCAGTATGTCAAGATGTGTTGCAAAAAAGCCACTATATCTTCGTTTAGGCACTATAAAGTCTATCTTACTTACTTTTAACTCCGGGATAACTTCAGCTCCTTTAGTGCCAGCTATGCCGTGGTCTCCCCAGAGAGCTAACTCATGATCTATGCCTTTTATATGAGCGTCATTTGAAAATATAACTGGGATCTTATGCTCCCTTGCAGAATCTAAAAGCTTGACTATATTTTGTATGATATCTTGTGCTCTCTCACATTTTAAAGATCCAGTCACAAAGTCATTTAACATATCTACAACTATGATGGCAACTTTTTTCTTATCAAGACCCTTTAGCATATCTTCCATAACTGCATCCTTTTTTGTGTTTTATCTCTTTGTGAGATGCTGCATTATAGCTATGTAGTATGAAATATTAAGTATGGTGAGTGTAAAAAAGTACTAGGTGTAGCTAGTACTTGATAGGAAAGGTAAGATTTTTATAACCTTACTTATATCTTCCCTCTATAGTTTTTAAGATTTTAGATTCTATAAGAATGGATTTGCATACAAAGCGATGATGGCAAAAACAAGTGTATAGATAACTTGTGCTTCAATAAGTGCTATGGCGATAAACATAGTTGCTTGAAGTTTTGAACCAAGTGCTGGGTTTCTAGCTGTACCAGTTATAGCTGCTGCTGCTGCGTGTCCCATACCTATACCACCACCAAGAGCGGCTATACCTAAGCCTACAACTGCTCCAACTACAGAAAAGGCTTGTATAAACTCTTTCCCACCTATCTCACCTGCAAATGCAAAGCCAGTTATGGCAAGCACAGTAAATAATAATTTCATTAAGTCTCCTTGTATATCAAAGTCGTTCGGATCCATACCCCTACTTAAACTCTGTAGTTGCATTATCTAATAAGTTTGATTAAGAAAAGTTTAAAGTTAAGGCTTTTTAAGACCCTTAAAATGGTACTTTAAACTCTAAAGCTTTTAATTTAGTAAAATCTAGTTTTTTAGATTCTAAGATCATAAAGCCCTTTTATCTTTTATCTTTAATAACCTTGCCATTTTCTAGCACTACCCAAGGAAGACCTTGCTTATCTAGCTCGCTCATAAAAGGATCGGGGTCATTTTGTTCCATATTAAACACACCTTCACCACTCCAAACTTTTGTAGCTATAAGTTTAGCGCCTATCATTGCTGGAACACCTGTAGTGTAGCTTACACCTTGTGCGTTTACTTCACGGTAGCACTCTTCATGATCACAGACATTATAGATATAAATAGTTCTTTCCTTGCCATCTTTTTTGCCTTTAAAGTAGCAGCCTATATTAGTTTTGCCCTTAGTTCTAGGCGCTAGGCTTGCTGGGTCTGGAAGTAGGGTTTTTAAAAACTGCATAGGGACTATTTTTACACCGTTATGTTCAACCTCATCAATGCGAAGCATGCCTACATTTTCAAGACACTTCATATGAGTTAGATAGCTTTGTGAAAAAGTCATAAAAAAGCGTATACGCTTTAAGCCCTTGATATGTTTTACTAAGCTTTCAAGCTCTTCATGATAAAGCAAATAAGAATCTTTTTTGCCAACTTCTGGATAGTCCCAAACTTGCATTATCTCCATAGGCTTTGTTTCTATCCACTTTCCTTCTTCCCAGTAGCGCCCATTTGAACTAACTTCTCGTAAGTTAATCTCAGGGTTAAAGTTAGTAGCAAAAGCATAGCCGTGATCGCCTGCATTGCAGTCTAGGATGTCTATAGATTCTATTTCATCAAAGTAGTGTTTCATCGCGTAAGCACAAAAGACATTAGTAACTCCTGGATCAAAGCCACTACCTAGCAAGCCATAAATGCCAGCTTCTTTGAAGGCGTCATTTAGCGCCCACTGTTCTTTGTACTCAAAACGGGCAGTATCAGGATGCTCATAGTTTGCAGTATCAAGATAGTTAGTTTTAGTTTTGATACAAGCTTGCATTATGCTTAAGTCTTGATAAGGCAAAGCTACATTTATAACCACTACTGGTTTATATTTTTCTATCAAAGCTACTAACTCATCTACTTTATCAGCATCAACTGTTTCAGTGATGATATCTCCTAGGCCTTTTTCTTTTATACTTTTTGCTATGGCAAGTGGCTTTGCAAGCGTCCTTGAAGCAAGGATAATCTTGCTAAATACATCTTTATTCATAGCAAGTTTGTGTGCTACGACACCTCCAACTCCTCCGGCCCCTATTTGTAGTACTGTCATTTGTTTCCTTTTAGTAAGTATTTATATTTAAGTTTAAGATTTTAGAGTGCAAAGATTACAATATTATTTCGAACTTGTAGTGTCATCTTTTAGCTCTTTATCTTTTAAAGCATCCTTAGTTTTTGTGTATTCTGGGGTATCTTTTAGAACTGTCTCATTAGTTTTATTCTCTTCTTCTTTGGCATCTTTTTCCCCATCATGCTCTTTTGGCTCATCAGCTTTAACTGCTTTTAAAAATATGTCATAGACCTCATCTAGCTTAACTTGTTGTTCTTTATACTTACCATGCTCTTTGCAAAGATCTTTTATATTGATGTTGCCATGTTCATCACTTACTGCATTAACTATTTGCTCATAGAGTTTTAGTTTGCAAAGTATGTAAGCAAACATTTCTTTATCTATATCTGGAAGTTTTGTTCTAGTGTTTTTGGCTTCACTTTCTTTAGAATCTTCATGCTTATTTTTATCTATGATCCTAGCTGGTATCCCAACTGCCACGCAGTCATCTGGAACATCTTTTACTACAACTGAGTTTGATCCTATCTTTACATTTTTACCTATAGTAATGTTTCCTAAGACTTTTGCGCCACTTCCTATAACTGCCCCTTCTAAGATAGTAGGATGCCTTTTAGTCTTTTCCAAACTAACCCCTCCTAAAGTAACTCCTTGATAGATAGTTACATCATCACCTATGATGGCAGTTTCTCCAACTACTACACCTATGCCATGATCTATGAAAACTTTTCTTCCTACAACTGCTGCAGGGTGCAAGTCTATATTGTAAGCAAACTGGCAAAAACCCATGATGATACGACCCAGTGTTCTCCACTTCTTTATATAAAGTCTATGGGCTATCCTATGAAGGGAGATAGTCATAACTCCAGGGTAGTTAAAAAAAAGCTCGACTCTGCTTTTAAAGGCTGGGTCTTTTAATCTTGGTATACTTAGGTCTTCTCTTATGAGTGAAAATATGCCTTTGTCTAAGGGATCTATTTGTGTCTGCATAATATATCCTTAATAAATTTTATTTTCCTTAAAAATCTTTACAGCCATATACATTATAGCGTGGCTTTAAAATTAAGACTTATTTATATTTTAAACAGTGTTTTTTTGTTAGAATAGCCTGATTTTAGATTCTAAAAAAGCTTAAGTTGGGTTAGTTTCTAACCTCATAAAGCAAGCATTTTATACAAGCCTAGGAGCGATTTTGATAAGTAATATAGACAAAACTACCTCTTTACATTTGCATAATGAAGTCCAGTTTCTATGCTTCACATTAGAAGAAGATACTAAAGGAAGCAATCAACTTTATGCTATGAACGTATTTAAGATAAGAGAGATAATCTACTATGATGGAGATCTAGCTGAAACAGCTGGAGAAAATGACGGCATAGTCTTAGGTTTTTTAACAGTTAGAGGAGAAAGTATACCCTTATTAGATATGAGAAGGTGGCTTTACTTTAATCCAAAAGAGCCTAACAAAGATCTAAAATCTTACTCTGTTGATAACTCTAAAAAAAGCTTAGTTGTTATATGCAACTTTTCAGAACATACAGTTGGACTTAAGATTTATAGCGTTAAACGTATAATCCAAAAAAGTTGGAATGAGATATCAGTTGGCAGTGAGCTAGGTTTTGGTGGAAGTGATGATAAGATAACTGCTACTACTAAATTTGATGATGGCAATGTAGTTCAGATCTTAGATGTAGAAAAGATGCTACTTGATGCCTTCCCTCATATAGACGATTCTAGAGACTTAGAACTAAACTCACTGAAGTTTATAGATAGCGATAAGATTATCCTTTTAGCTGAAGATTCTAAGCCTGCACAAAAATCTTTACAAACCATCATGGAACATCTTGGCTTAAAGTACTTTACTTTTGCTAATGGTAAGTCTTTACTAGAGTATCTTAATAGTCCAGGGGCTTTAGCTCAAGTGGGCGCAGTTATAACAGACTTAGAGATGCCAGTTATATCAGGCTATGAGGTATTAAAAGCTATACGAAATAACCCAAGAACAAAAGAGCTTCCAGTCATCATAAACTCATCTATGAGCAATGATTCCAACATAGAAAAAGCTAGGGAGTTAAGGGCTAGTGCTTTTATCACTAAATCTAATCCTAGGGAGATAGAAGAAGCTTTGAAAAAAGTTTTAAATATAGAAGTAGAACATATTAATTAAGGTAGGTACATGCTTAGAACAACTTATAACACTGACTTAAGCAAAAAAGATATAGATAAAGAGGTCACAGTTTGTGGCTGGTGTAACACTTATAGAGATCATGGAGGGCTTATATTTATAGATCTTCGCGATGTTAGTGGCTTAGTGCAGCTAGTTTGTGACCCAAGCTCTAAGGCACATAGTGTCGCTTCAAGTGTTAGAGATGAGTACGTGCTAGTTGCTAAAGGCAAAGTTAGAGCAAGAGGTGAAGGGTTAAGTAACCCTAAGCTTAAAACTGGCGATATAGAGATAGTTTTAGATGAGTTAGTTATAGAAAATAAGTCTTTAACTCCACCTATTGCCATAGGCGATTTTAATGTCAATGAAGAGTTGCGTTTAAAGTACCGTTATCTTGACTTGCGCGCTCCTAAAAACATAGAAACTTTTAAGCTTAGATCTAAGGTTAACAATGTAACTCGTAACTTTTTAGTAGAAAATAACTTCATAGAAGTAGATACCCCCATACTAACTAAAGCAACTCCTGAAGGAGCAAGGGACTATCTAGTGCCTTCACGCGTGCACGCTGGGGAGTTTTACGCCCTTCCTCAAAGCCCGCAGATCTTCAAACAGCTTTTAATGGTAAGTGGTTTTGATAGGTACTTTCAGATAGCAAAGTGTTTTAGAGATGAAGACTTGCGCGCTGATAGGCAGCCTGAGTTTACGCAAATTGATATAGAGATGAGTTTTTGTAATGAAGAAGACATCATAGAACTAGCTTCAAATCTAATAAAAGCTATCTTTGAATCTTGTGGCAAGAAAGTAAATCTACCTATACCACGTATGACCTATGAAGATGCTATGAACTTATATGGAAGTGATAAGCCTGATATGAGATTTGGCCTGCCTTTAGCTGAAGTAAGTGAGTACTTTTTAGATTCTAATAATGAGATATTTAAAAATATAGCCTTACTTTCTCAAGATGGTAAAAATGAAAGAGAAGGTGGTCACTCTATAAAAGCCCTAGTAGTGCCAAATGCTGATAGTATCTTTACTCGCAAAACCTACTCTGAGTTAGAATCTTTTGTGCGTGACTTTGGTGCTAAAGGCTTAGCTTACATACAGTATAAAGAAGATGGCTTAAAAGGACCGCTAGTTAAGTTTTTAAGTGAGACTAGTTTAGATTCTATGTTAAAGGCTTTAAATCTAAAAGTAGGTGATGTAGTCTTTTTTGGAGCGGGAGCTAAGGCTACTGTGCTAGATTATATGGGACGTTTAAGACTAAGGGTTGGAAGTGACTTAAAACTTATAGATGAAGATAAGTTAAGCTTTTTATGGGTGGTAGACTTTCCTATGTTTGAAAAAGATGAAGAGGGCTTTAAAAGCCTACATCACCCATTTACTAAGCCAAAAGATATTAATGCAGAGCCTTTAAAGATGGCTTCAGTTGCTTATGACATAGTATTAAATGGTATAGAGTTAGGAGGAGGTAGCATTAGGATACACAAAGAAGATGTGCAAGCAAAAGTCTTTGATCTTTTAGGTATAAGTAAAGAAGATGCGCAAGAAAAATTTGGCTTTTTACTAGAAGCGTTACGTTTTGGAGCACCACCACATGGCGGTATAGCTATAGGGCTTGATAGATTAGTAATGTTGCTTAGTAAGTCAAGTAGTATAAGAGATGTTATAGCCTTTCCAAAAACGCAAAAAGCAACTTGTTTGCTAACTGATGCACCAAGTCATATAGATTCTAAGCAATTACGTGAGCTTCATATTAAAACTAACACAAAGGAGATTAAGTGAAGAAGCTGTTTTTAATCATAGGAGCCCCAGGTAGTGGTAAAACTACGGATGCTGAGCGTATAGCAGCAAACCGATCTGATATAGCTGTGCACTACTCAACTGGTGAGTTGCTAAGAAGTGAAAGCGCAAGTGGGAGCGAAAGAGGCAAACTTATAGAATCTTTTACTTCAAAAGGTCAGTTAGTACCCCTTCACATAGTTGTGCAAACTATCATCCACGCTATAGCTGAAGCGCCAAAAGATGTTATCTTGATAGATGGTTATCCAAGAAGCGTAGAGCAGATGAAAGAGCTAGATAGTGTTTTAAGTATGAGAGATGATGTAAAACTTCAAAGCATTATAGAAGTAGAAGTTAGCGAAGCTACCGCAAAAGATAGAGTTTTGGGACGGGCTAGAGGTAGTGATGATAACGAAGAAGTTTTTAAAAATCGTATGCATGTTTACTTAGAGCCACTTGAAGAGATAGAGAAGTTTTATGCTAATAAAAACTTACTGCACAAGATAAATGGCGAACGAGGCATAGATGAGATAGTAGCAGATATGCAAAAGTATATAGAATCTAAAATATAAATCATTACTCAAAATACAAAATTAAGAAAGGCTAAAAATGAACATAGATAAGATAAGTTTTGGGAAAGACATAAACCACATAAACGCAGTTATAGAGATACCTTATGGGTCTAATATAAAATATGAGATAGATAAAGATAGTGGGGCTATAGTTGTAGATAGAGTGATGTTTTCAGCTATGTTTTATCCGGCAAATTACGGCTTTATACCTCAAACTTTAGCAGATGATGGGGATCCACTTGATATATTAGTCTTAAATGAGTATCCACTTCAAGCAGGCAGCGTTATAGCTTGCAGGGTTATAGGCATGCTTGTTATGGAAGATGAAAAAGGTATGGATGAAAAGCTATTAGCCCTGCCAGTTAGCAAAGTAGATGCAAGATATGAAAATATAAAATCAATGGATGACCTACCAAAAATCACCCTTGATAGAATCAAAAACTTTTTTGAAACCTATAAGATGTTAGAGCCTAAAAAATGGGTAAAAGTAAAAGATTTTGCAAGCGTAAAAGAAGCAGACGCTGTGCTTCAAAAGTCTTTAAAGGCTTATAAATAAAGGCTTAAAATGGGACAAAAAGTAGTTTTAGTTATAACAGATGGCATAGGTTATAGTGAGAAGCAAGACTATAATGCTTTTTTCCACGCTAAAAAGCCAAACTATGACTACCTTTTTAAGCACGTTCCTAACTCTTTAGTTAGTACGCACGGCTTAAGCGTTGGTCTTCCAAGTGGGCAAATGGGTAATAGTGAAGTAGGGCATATGTGCATAGGAAGTGGGCGTGTGCTTTATCAAGACCTAGTTAGGATAAGCAAGTCACTTGATAATGGGGAACTTTCATCTAGTGAGATTTTAAAAGGTTTTTTAGAGCCTCTTAATACGCTTCATATATGCGGGCTTTTAAGTGATGGCGGTGTGCACTCTCATATCGCCCATCTTAAAGGACTACTTAATATCATCAAAGATAAAAAAATATATTTACATCTTATAACAGATGGTAGGGATACTAAGCCTTTAAAGGCCCTAGAATTTTTACAAGAGATGGAATCTTTTTTAGATGATAGAGTAAAGATAGCAACTATAAATGGACGTTTCTATGCCATGGATAGGGATAATAGATGGGATAGAGTAGAGCTAGCCTATAAGGCCATAGTTGAAGGGACACCTAGCACTACTCTTAGTCCACTTGAATATGTGAAAGCCTCTTTTGAAAACGAAGTTTTAGATGAGTTTATAGAGCCTGCTAGTTTTAGTGGCTATGAAGGCTTTAACAAAGATGATGGCTTTTTATTTTTCAACTATAGAAGTGATAGGGCGCGCGAGTTAGTGGGCGCTATAGGACTAGAAGAGTTTTCACACTTCCCACGACCAAAGGGCAGTTTTAAAGTGCTTTGTATGTGTGAGTATGATGAAAGTTTTAGCTTCCCTATACTTTTTCCTAAACAAAAAGTTAAAGATACTTTAGCTGAGATTATAAGCAAGGCTGGATTAAAACAAGCCCATATAGCAGAAACTGAAAAGTATGCGCACGTGACTTTTTTCTTAAATGGTGGCGTTGAAGGTGCTTTTCCAGGGGAAGAAAGATTCCTAGTGCCAAGTCCTAATGTAAAAACTTATGACTTAAAGCCAGAGATGAGTGCTTATGAAGTTAAAGATAAGGTTATGGATTCTATGAAAGAAGGCTTTGACTTTATAGTAGTGAACTTTGCAAATGGTGATATGGTAGGGCATACGGGTAATTATGAAGCAGCAACTCGTGCTGTAGAGGTTGTTGATGATTGCATAGGTGAGATTTTTAAAGAAAGCCAAAAGTTAGATTATGCCTTTGTTATGACTAGTGATCATGGCAACTGTGAGGCTATGAAGGATGAAAGCTTAAAACCTTTAACTAATCACACAGTAGGGGATGTGTTTTTATTTATAAATGCTAAAGGCGTTAGTAAAGTAGAAAATGGCGCTTTAGATAATATAGCCCCAAGCGTGCTTAAAATCATGGGCCTTCCTATAGATCCTAAGATGAGCAAGCCTTTAGTTTAAAACTTTTGTTTTTGAGCTTAAGGCATTGCCAAGATTGCTAAATACCTTTTTTAAAGTCTTTTTTTACTAAAGACTTTATATTTTGCAATGTAGATAATAGTTTTTAACTTTTCTTTATTTACCTTTTACTTCAAATCTTAAATTTCTTACTATTTTTTTTGAGAATCTTATAATTGCGTCATTTTGAATTACAAAAGAGGAAAAGATGGATACAAATGCGATATTACTAAACCTTAGCGGTAAGCTCCCAAAAGATTCCATAGCCCTTGGTATATTAAAAGAAAAGCTAGATAAGCTAAGTGATAAGCAAAGAGATGAGTTTTATCAAAAAGTTATTATGGCAAGGTTAAAGTCTCCTAGCCTAATCTTTTGGGTGGGAAGTTTTCTTTTTGGCAGCCTTGGCGTTGGGCGATTTATGGTAGGGGATATCTTACTTGGCATTATTAGATTAGCTTTATCTATAGTGTTTATAGTACTTACCCTTGTTGATAAAACTAATCTTGAAAACTATAACTTTATGCTAACCTCATCAGATGCTAGCGTAGGTGGGATGCTGCTATGGGCTATTAAAGCATGGTGGTTTATAGATTTGTTTTTAGTGGGAAAGAGGGCAAGGGATCTAAATATGAAAAAGTGTCTAGAGCTTTTATAAGATAAAAATTATGCAGAGTCATATATAAAAAATTAGACTAATTAAAAAGAGATTCTATATTTCTTAAAAGGCTATATTTTGATGCCTTATATATACGCTAAAAGCCTTATTAAAATTATAGAATCTATATTACATAGGGGCTCATGCTAGATATTTTAGCTAGCATAAGCCCTATGCAAAGCTTTAAACTATAACTCCACCGCCTACTACGATATCATCATTATATATAACTAGAGCTTGGCCTTTAGCTACGCCAAAGACTGGCTCTTCTAAGTTTGCGACTATGGTGTTATCTTCATTTAAAGTAACTTTAGCAGGGCTTAAAGAGCTTCTATAACGTACTTTTACATTATAGATTCCATTTGTAAAGTTTTCTGGCAGAGACTTATTTATAGCCTTAACTTCAAAGGTCTCTAAGTCTTTTTTTTCACCTACTATTATTTGGTTAGTCTTAGGATTTATATCTAGCACAAAGTGAGGAGTGAGTGCGCCTTTTACACTAAAACCTTTACGCTTGCCTATGGTGTATTGCATATAGCCTTTATGCTTGCCAACTACTTTTCCATTTATATCTAAAACTTCGCCTTCTTTGTCTACTTCAACATGCTTTTGTAATAAATCTATATAGCTTTTATCTACAAAGCAAATCTCTTGGCTTTCTTTATAAGTTTCTAGACTACCAAGAAAGGGCATCTCTTTTAAGGCTTTAGGCTTTATGTCAACTTTTTTCATATCTCCTAGTGGGAAGACTAGCCTATCTAGCGCGTCTTGACTTAGTGCGTATAAAAAGTAGCTTTGATCTTTAGAAGTATCTAGGGCGCATTTTATACGATTTACCCCATTTAGCTTTTCTATCCTTGCATAATGTCCTGTAGCTATAAACTCACAACCTAGGCTTTTAGCTTTATCTAAGGCTAGGCCAAACTTCATTAAAGGATTACAAACTGCGCAAGGATTAGGAGTTATGCCTTCTTTATAGCTATCTATAAAGTAGTCATACACACTTTCTTTAAACTCATCCTTAGCATCAACTACTATAAAGTCTATGTTTAGATGGCGGCTTACGTTTTCACAGTTTTTTATAAAGACGTTATGTTTTTCTTCTTTGGTGTGTAGTTTAAGATACATGCCTAAGACCTCATAACCTTGTTCTTTTAACAAGTATGCACAATATGAGCTATCAACTCCACCACTCATTAAAAGAGCAATCTTTTTACTTTTCATTAGTATCCTTTTTTGTAGTGCTTTAAAATTTTATCTTTGTGTTTTGTCCATAAAGTTTTTAAAAATATTATAATATTAGCTTTCCTTATCACTCTTTATCAAGTGTTGCTATCATGAAAATATTATTTATAAGGTAGGAGATGTATAAACCTTTTGGACTTTTGACACTGGGAAGTATTTTAGCATTAAATATAGGAACTCTAACTCTAGCTACTGAGATAGAAACTCCAAAGCAAACACTAAAGCCTATCGATTCTATAGATACTACAGATATAACAAACACTAGCCTTCTTAAGATAAAACCCTTAGAAAGGTCAAAGGCTTTTACACTGGGCTTTCAGTTTAATATGTTTGCTATTAATATAGAAGATTCTAACCTTATATGGGGAGACTTAACTCGTGGTGGAGTTAGGGGTAGTTTTGATCTAGGATATAGTCTAGATGCTAAAAACTCTCTGCATGCAGGAGGTTATCTAACCCAGCAACTCCAGTTTACTTACCCAAGGTTTAATGCTTCTCTTAACACTCAAGGAGACTTAGGCTTAAGGCTTTATTATCAATATATGAATAGATATAGTGAAGATTCCCATTTTAGAGCAGTTTTTGGAATCTTTCCTAGAGATATCATGAAGCCTTTTAACATGTCTATATTTTGGCCTCCATTTTATTTCTTCAATCCTAATGTAACTGGTTTTCTTTTAGATAGTGGAACTAAGTATGGCTACACTCAATTTTATCTTGACTGGTATGGGGGCAATATAGCAGCAGGAACTGCAAGTAAGGAACGATTTAGAGTAGGGCTTAATAGTCACTATGAGTTTTTTAACAAGCTTTTAATCTTTGATGCAGAAGGGCTTTATCATCACATACATGATAGGGATTACTTAAGGGTTGGAGTAAGTGATAACACTTTTGCAGCAGCTAATATGCCAGTGGCTAATGGCCCAGTAGATATAGCTGAGCAGCTTTATTATAGAGCTAGCATAGGAAGTGATGTAGGAAGATATATAGGGCTTGATAGGGCTTACTTAGGCGTTGGTTACTCTGGAAGTATGGAGCGTTTTAGGCCAGTGATACCAAAGTATGTGCCTCGTGGTGGCCTTGAGCTAGCATGGCAGCTTAGGTATAAATGGCTAGGCTATAATGGAACTTACTATGAAGGCACAGGACAGCTTCTATCTTATGACCAGCCAGGTTATAGAAATGCCCTTTATCAGCCTATAGCACTTTTTAGGGCGGATAGATTAGTGGTTAATGACTTTTATATAGTCTTAAAGTCAAGTAAGTACGTTACTTGGAGACTTGATACTGTGTTTGAATGGTGGAAAGGTAGCTTTAATCAAGTAGTAGCAGCCTTGCCTGGCATGAACTATACTTATCACCAGTTACTAAACGTAAGGATAGACACAAGGAGGTTTCATTTCTAATAGTTAAGCTCTTTTTTGTTTACTACTAAAGAGCTTTTATTTAGAAGAGATTTTAAAGTTATTAGATTAGAAAAAACAAGTTTAGTGGGTAGTTAGTAGGTAGGGGATTAAAAAAGACTACTTACTTATCAAAGATTCTATTATAGACTTTTCTACAAAGTGTTTCTGTAGGATTACAAGTTAAGATAGCACGGTTTAGCAAGTCTTGCCTTAGTCTAAGCCTTAAAGTCTCACTACCTATTTGTATATTTACTTCACGTGCACTAGCCTTCAAAGTGTAGAATCTAAAGTTACCTTCAAAGCGTTTTAAGACGCTTAAAGCTTCCCTTTCACTTAGGGCTTGATGCTTCATATAAGCGTCTACATAAAGCTTGTTTAAGTCAACTTGCATCTCAGTTATAGTTGCTTGCACTTGTCTATAAGCATAAAATGTCTCAAACTTTTTAAAACCAAGACCAGTAAGCACTGCTAAGATGACTATGACTGCTAAGAGTTCTAAAGCGCTTATGGACTAGATCTCTTTAAAAGGTTTTTGTCCCTCTTCATAGTAGTTATTACCCATGGCATCTATTGCTACTATGGCAGGGAAGTTTTCTACACTTAGGCGTGCTACAGCTTCTGGTCCCAGTTCTGGGTAGGCTAGGACTTCATACTTTTTGATGCAGTTTGATATTAAAGCTGCTGCTCCACCAACTGCTACCATATAAACTACGCCATTTTTAAGCATATAGTCCATAACTTCTTTACTTCTATAGCCTTTACCTATCATACCGCTTATACCTTGATCTATCATAGCTGGAGTATATTTATCCATACGTCCACTTGTAGTTGGACCAGCACTTCCTATAGCATGGCCTGGTTTTGCCGGGCTTGGGCCTAGATAGTATATAGTTTGATTAGTAAAGTCAACTGGGAGTTTTTCTCCTCTAGCTAGTGCTTCAGTCATAGCTTTATGGGCTGCATCTCTTGCGGCTATGATAGTACCTGTTATAAGTACAGTATCGCCTGCTTTTAGTGTTTTGCCTATCTCTTTAGTAAATGGAGCTTGCAATTTTACTTCTGCCATATTATTTCCTTCTTTTAAGTGTGCTTATAGGGTTACGCTGTAGTGACGTGCTGCGTGACAGTTTACGTTAATAGCTGTTGGCATCATGGCTATATGAGTAGGATACCACTCTACATTTACACCAAAAGCGGTTACTTTACCACCTAGTCCTTGAGGACCAACACCAGTTTTATTAGCTAGCTCTAAAAGCTCTTCTTCTAAGGCAGCGTATTTTGGGTGAGAGTTTTTAGAATCTATAGGGCGTATGGCTGCTTTTTTAGCTAGGATCGCTGCTTTTTCCATAGTACCACCAACTCCTACACCTAGCACCATAGGTGGGCAGGCATTAGGCCCAGCTAGTTTCACTGCTTCTAAAAATAGTGCCTTAACGCCATCTAGTCCATCAGCAGGCACAAGCATTTTAAGCATAGACTTATTCTCACTTCCAGCACCTTTTGGCGCTACAAGAATCTTAATCTTATCACCAGGAACTAAATCTAAATGTATCACAGCAGGGGAGTTATCAGTAGTATTTTTACGTTCAAATATAGGCTCATTAACAACAGACTTTCTTAAGTAACCATTTATATAGCCCTTTCTTACACCTTCATTAATAGCGTCATTTAAAAGACCACCGACTATATGCACATCTTGACCCACATCTACAAATACTACAGTCATACCAGTATCTTGACATATAGGCATCATATTAGTCTCTGCTATCTTGCCATTTTCTATTAGGGTGTCTAGTATCCTCTCTCCAAGGACTGACTTTTCTACTTTTTTAGCATCTTGAAAAGCTGTTTTTATGTCTGGAGTTTGTATACAACAAGCCTTTATACAAAGACTTGCTACGCTTTCAGTTATCTCATTCACATGTATCTCTCGCATAACCTTCCTTTAAATCAATAGTTAAAAACTTAAAACTAGCTAATATTCTATCACTAAATGTTGCATAAAGTGAGAAATGGGCCAGTAAACTAGCTGACAAAATTTGTGTTAGAATCTTAAGTAAACATTATCACATACACAAAGGTAACTTAATGCACTTTATGAAAAGACTTTTATTATGTAGTACGCCTTTGATATTTAGCATCACTCTAGCACAAGACTTAAACAAAGCCCCAACTAGCGATGCGCCTACTACTACTAAAGCCTCAAGTTCAACTTCCATAAAAAAAGATTCTATGACTACATCTTCTAAAGATACTAGCAAGGATGCAAAGTCTGATGTAGTTGGTGGTATAGCCATATTAGTTAATAGAGAGCCTATAACTTTATATGAGATATCTAACCTAGAAAAGACTATGAAGATAGGTAAAAAAGAAGCCATAAAACTTTTGATAGATAATAAGCTAAAAGATGAAGAAATAAGACGCCTTAAGATAGTAGTCAGTGATGATGATGTAGATTCTCAAATCAACTCTTTAGCTAAGCAAAACCATATGAGCTTAGATCAGTTCTATACAGAAGTAGAGAAGCAAGGCTTCACTCTTAGCTCTTATAGAAAAAAGCTAAAAGAGCAAATGGTAGATAACAATCTTTTTGGAAAAATCTTATATAGCTCTAATAACATAGGCCAAGATGATGAACTAAGAGACTACTACAACAAGCACCAAGAAGAGTTTAATATACCAAAGGCTATAGATACAGTTAAGTATGTAGCTAATAATAAAGAGCTTTTAGAAAAGTTTATAAAATCTAAAGATACTAAGAACCTACCAAAAGGTATAGCAAAAGACACAGAAAAAGTAGAGCTAAAAGACTTACCACCACAAGTTGCAGACTTGCTTATAGCTAGTAAAGAAGGCAACTTTAGTCCAGTGCTTCAAAGCGATGCTAACACTTTTGTTAGCTTTTTTATAACCAAAAAAGAAGATATAGAGCATATCGACTTTCAAAAGGCTAAAAACTATATAGTTCAAAAACTAATAGCTACTAAGCAAGAACAGATTCTTTCAGAGTATTTTGCAAAAGTAAAAGCTAGGTCTAATATTGAAATATTAAGAGATTAATGCAAAGTATCATCGAGCTATATCGCGACCCTATATTTGGTATCATAATCTTATGTGCCATAGTTGCTGTGGTCGCCATAGCTGACTACTCAAGACTAAAACTAAAAAGAAAAAACAAAAAACACTCACTTGAAGTTTTAAGTAAGAAGTTTGAGATATCAAATATCAATGAAGGCATAAAGCAGTTTGCAAAAACTACGGCTAATCCAAAAGCTACCCTCCTTCCTATAGCCAAAACCTACGCAAAAGCTGGTAATCACGAACAGGCTATAAGTATATACACTACCTTACTAGATAACCTAAATAGCACTCAAGATAAGATAGAAGTTTTAGAAGAACTAGGGGTTAGCTACTTTGATGCTGGATTTTTGCAAAGAGCTAAGGGGATATTTTTAGAAGTACTTAAAAACTTTCCTAATAATATACAAATGCTAAGTTATTTGATGAGAAGTTATGAGTTTATGGGGCAGTATCAAAAAGCGCTAGAAACGCTAACTTGTATAGATGAAGCTCAGAATCTAGATTCTAACCAAAAGCTTTTTGATATCAAAAAAAACCAAAGCTACCTAGAAGCTATGCTAGTAATCTCTCATAATAGATACTCTATAAATGAAAAGATAGATAAGCTGCTTAAGATTTTAGCTAGTGATGGAAGTGTGAAGGCTCTTGTTTTAAGACACTTTAAGACTTATAATGTCCATTTGTTTTGGCAAGAGATAAACAAAATAGAAGATGTGCAAAACTATATAGATATACTTTGGGACTTTAGTATACAAGAGGTTCCTTTTAACTATCTTAGTAACGAAAGAGTGCTAGATATTTATAGAGCTAAAGGTTTTATAAGTGATGAAAGAGAGATAGATCTTTTTGCCTTAGAGGCTTTACGTGTGCTGCATAAACATTCTCACTTAAAAGGGACTTTAGAGTTTAGCTATAGATGTAATGTATGTCAGGGTGTAGTGCCTTTTTACTCGCACAGATGCCCAATTTGTAGCTCTATAGATACTATGGTGCTTAAAGTTAGTCCAATTGGTGTTAAGACATTAAATCAAGGAAGTTTTTAGTGAAGCAAGTTAATATTTATACTGATGGCTCTAGTCTTAATAACCCAGGACCATCTGGCTGGTGTGCTTTACTTGAATATAGGGATGCTAATAATAAACTTTATACAAAAGAGCTAAAAGGCGGAGAAGCACATAGCACTAATAATAGAATGGAGCTAAAGGCTGTCATTGAAGGACTAAAGGTTTTAAATGAGCCTTGTAAGGTGTTACTACATAGTGATTCTAAGTATGTAGTAGATAGCATTAAGCTATATCTTCAAGGCTGGATTAAAAAAAACTTTAAAGAGATTAAAAATGTTGACTTATGGAAAGAGTATATAGAGGAGTCTAAACGTCATGAAGTGATGATGGTTTGGGTTAAAGCCCATGCAGGGCATCCGCAAAATGAGCACTGTGATAAAGTAGCAAGGTTTGAAGCAAGTAAGTTTTTAAACAGTAAAGATGATCCAGGTTTGCTATAAGTAAGTTTATATAAAACTTTTTTTAAAGTGATGCGTGTACTATAGAATCTTTTTTATTCAAAAAAAAGTGGTCTTAACTAAATAGTAGCCTTTAAGTATATAAGACTACTACAGATACAAGCTTTAACTACAAAACTACTCTCTATCTAGTGCTAGATTAACACTAAATTTTACATTGTTGTTCATTATCGCATAGCTTTTCATGCCAAAGTCTTTTTTTACATTAACTTCACCTGTTAGGATAAGCGTAGCCTTAGTATCAGTTTTTGTAATACTAGATTCCAAAGTGATATTTTTCTCTACTCCATGCATGCTTAAAACCCCTTTTACTAAACCCTTGCCATCTTTAAGTGCTTCAAAGCTAGTCATTTTAAAGGTGATATAAGGATACTTTGTGCTATCAAATAAGCTTTCTCCCCTTATGTGTTCATCTCTTGTCTCATCTTTAGAGTTTACAGAGTTAACTACCACTTTCCCTTCTAGCTTAGCTAGTCCTTTATCATTAAGATCTACTACTCCATCAAAATCTTTAAAGACGCCTTTTACAGGCACCACAAATATCTTACTTCCTTGAAAAGAGACTTTTGAGTTAGCCTTATCTATTTTGTAAGCACTCATATTGCCAGCTGCGAGCAAAGCCCCACCATATAACATAACTAGCACTAAAAATGTGCTTTTTAGCATTTTGTTCATTTTTGTCCCTTTGTGATTAGATGATGGTAGATTTTTGTTAGTAAGTCTGATAAAAGTTTTCGCTCCTCCTCATCTAAAAAGGCTAGCAACTATCTTTAGTTTCTAACATCTCTTTATAAAGCTCTTTAGTTAGCTTTTTGCCTTCTGGCATTATGAGTATTAGATTCTTTTTTTTATTATTTGAATTTTTCTGACGTTTTAAAAGTGACTTTGCTTCTAAGGCATCTATCATATTAAGAGTTATGTTTTTATCCACTTTAGTTATCTTTGATATCTTGGTTTGAGAGTATTCCTTTTGGCTAATAACCACTAAGATTCCATACTCTCTTGCAGGTATGCCATACTTTAATGAGTGGACTTCAAACTTTTTTATGATCTCGTTTAGATAACTTTTCTATCTTAGCACAGTTAGTAAATGCAAGATAAAAAGCATATCTAGTAAATAACAAGTTTAATAAAAACGCTATCTTTAGGCTAAGACTGGGAGTTAAGATGATAGAGGCTTTATTTTTAGGTTTTAGGCTAGATTTATAGAATCTTGTAGATTTAAAGCGATCTCATAATGTTTTTAAAATAAATAAGATAACAAGGAGAGTATCTAGGCTTATCTTTACAAAAATAGCTTTTGTAAAGTGCCTGTTATTAAAGATATTAAGGATGCTAAAAAGTGGGCTTAAAGCCCTTTCTTTTTAGTGGCAGCCACAGCCTCCACCACCGCCACCACAGCATCCACCTTCTTCATGTCCGCCACCACTACCACATCCACAAGCTTCACCTTTTAGTTCAGCTTCTGTTGGTGGTCTTGTGCCTAATACTTCAACTTGGAAGTCTAAAGTTTTGCCAGCTAGTGGGTGATTATAGTCTATGATAACTATGTCGTCATTGAAGTCATTAACTATTACTTGCACAGTTTGTCCATCTTCAGACTGACCAAAAAGACTCATACCGCGTTCTAGTTCTATATCTTCAAACTGAGCTCTTGGTACTTCTTGTAATAGTTGAGAGTTTCTTTCTCCATAAGCATCTTGAGGAAGGGCTTTAAAGTTTAGTTTATCACCTACATTTTTACCTAGCACCTCTCTTTCTAGAGCACTTATAACTTGCCCTTCACCTAATAGAAATTCTAGAGGTTTGCCATCTAGGTTGGAATCTATAATCTCATTTGTGTCTGCATCTTTTACTGTATATAGGATGGATACTACTTGTTTTTCTTTAACTGTGTTCATGTGTTTTCCTTTATAAGATTATCTTTTCAGATCTTTTGCTTTTTTACCTTGCTCACTGTTTGGATACATGAGTACTAAAGTATTTAAAAATTTACCATAATTTGCGTTATCTTTTAAGTATCTATAAGACCAAGCAGTATGCCAAAGTAAGATAGGCATATAACTTGCCTTGTCGTCAAGAGTGACACTAGACTTAAAATAAGAGAGGGCGTTAGTGTATGATTTCTGCGCGTAGGCTATCTCACCTAGGTAAAAGTTAGCCTCCGCTACATGATAGTTTTTTTCTATAAGACGCTCAAAAAGTTTAGTTGCAGAATCTAGATTCTTTTTTCTAAAAAAAGATTTGGCCTGTCTTAGCACATCAGCATTACTCATGCTAGACAAAACTTCATCTCCTAGGCTTGATTGCGTAGTTTCTGTCTTATCTTCAGTGACTTTTTTAATAGGCGCATTGATCTGATTTTGCAAGCTTATGGCATTACTTTGCAAAGCCTTTGCTTGAGTGCTTAGGGCTTGAAGCTGGGCAAGTATGTCATTGTTTGCTTTTAGTAACACTTCTGAAAGAGTATCTATCTTTTTATCTAAGTCTTTTATACGCTGGGAGTTTTCATCTATCTGAGTTTTTAAAGAGTTTATAGTAGTACTTTGAGCACTTTGAGCCTTGTAGTAAGAGTTCATAGTGTTTTCCATAGTGGCTATCTTAGCACTTTGTTCTTTTAAAGCTAGAGAATCTTGCCTGCTAGTTACACTAAAGCCTTCATATAGACTTTTTAACCCATCAACACCTTGTTCAAGATTTTGTATCCTAGATTGAAAGTCACCTATAACAAATTGAGTCTTTTCTGAACTGCTTTGAAGTTCTTTCATCTCCTGCTTTGTTGCCCCACTTTGTATCTCAAAGGCTGAAGGCTCTAAAGCATATAAATGGCTAGCAAAAAATAGACCAGTAAAGATAGCAATAGAGCCTTTTAATAAGGGTTTTTTAAGCAAAAAACCCTTAACGCCAATACTTTTACCACCTAGTCTGCTTTTATGTCTGGCCTTCAAAGCAGTTTTTATCAACATAAAACCTATTTGTTATTTACTACTAGGTCAGCTCTTCTATTTTCTTGATAGCAAGCTCTTGTAGATTCTGTGCACACAGGTTTACTTTCGCCAAAACTTATAGTAGACAGCATACTTGCGTCTATGCCTTGTAGTATAAGTGCATTTTTAACAGCATCAGCTCTTTTTAATCCAAGTGCATAGTTATACTCATCTGTACCAAATTCATCAGTATTACCTTGAATAAGGACAGATTTGATATTGTTGTTTTTAATAAAGTTAGCATCATCTATGATCTTTTGACGCATATCATCAGAGATGTTATATTTGTCAAAGGCAAAGTGTATAGATTGAAAGGCTTTGATACCATTATCTGCTTGATTTGTAACAGGTTGGCTTTGAGTTGTTGGTGCAGTAGCCTCTGCTGCTGGAGTTTGCTCAGCAGGAGTAGGTTGTGCAACAGTACTAGTGCTACTAGCATCACCACTATTAGCTCCTATGCTTTCACCTTTAGAAGCACATCCCACTAAAAATAATATACCAAATGCAAGAATTGCTAATTTTAAACGACTCATTCTACTTCCTTTGAAAATAATGTCTAATTATACTTTATGTTACCAGTCAAAAGATTGGATTTTAGTAAACTTTAAAGGAAAAATAAAGCTTTTGTTAATAGAAAGTCTAATAATCCCCAAACCACTTTCTTGTGGAGTCTGCTTTAAATACATGACAGCATCGCCGTCTTTTGAGAATTTTGGCATTTGATTTGTTCCACTTTTACTCAGTCTTCTTATATAGTCACTTTGGGTGGATGCAAGATATAGGTTAAATACATTTAAACCAGTATCTTCATCACTTTCCCTACTTGAGTAGACTATGTTATTTTTATAAGTTGAAAGCGAGCTGTTATTTTTACCATGATACACCAGTTGGGTTACAGGTGCATTAGGAGAAAGACCTTTAATGAAAATGTTTGGATAGCCTAGCCTATCTGAAACAAAGGCAAAAGACTTGTCATTATTTATAAAGCTTCCATTTACATCTATGCCTGTATAGCTAGTTAGTCTAGTTAGTTTTTTGTCATCTAGATTATAAAGGTAGATATCACTAAGTCCATTTGGTGCTAGGCTTAAAAGTAGCTTTTTGCCATCACTACTTACATCTGAGACTATGGCCATGCCATTGCTAGAAAGCACATCTTCATCCTTGCCAGTATATATGTTGTAAAGCCTGATATCTGCCTTATTGCCTATTTTTGTATAGTAAAAAGAGTCTTTAGAGCTATTTGCCCATTTTGGAAAGATGTTTAGTCCATCTTTAATTAGTACTTTCTGATAAGTTAAGGTGTAGTCAGAGATAGATATCTCGCTCTTTCCGCTACCTGTATATCTTGAAAATACTACATAACCTGTCATCCATTTTATAGAATCTGCCCCTATTTGTACGTTTATATCATTAGCCATGTTGTGAGATATAAAAGGAAAGAGATCAACTGTTGGCTCTTCATAGGATTTTTCTAATAAGGGTGTTTCTAAGTCAGAGCTTGTATCATAAAGTGTAAGTGTAGCTTTTATAGTTCCAAAGCTTCGGCTAACTGATACATCTGCTAAAAGCCCTATATCTTTTAGCTTTAAGTTATTTAGATAAGTTGAATTTAGCGTGTTGCTTCCAGCATTCTCAAAGCTTATATTATTAAAGTGACCACTAACTTTTAAGTCAGTTAGTAGCATCTCTATAATTCTTTGACTTAGCGAAGATTTATCTGCAGCCATGACTTGTATGTTAGGTAGCTTATCGATATTTTTTATGATATCAATGGTTGGGTCTCCGATCTCTCCTTCATTTAAAGCAGTATTTGGCTGCTGAGCAGTAGTGCTAGTAGGGGCATTGGTAGCAGAAGTAGATTGCGCGGTACTTGATGTAGTAGTGTTAATCGCTATACTTCCTGGGATACTTAAAGCATCTATTGCTAAAGAATCCATTGCAGGTTTAGCCAGCAAGAGACCTAGCGTTAAAAGTATTAAAGTTATTAGCTTCATTGATACCTCTTTATTGGTTGTTTATTTGGGTTACAAAGTTTATGATTATCTCTACTCGACCATTTATTGGTTTTGGGAATTGTACACTTTGCAAGCTTTGCAAAAAGTTAATGGTTTTAGTATTAAACTCATCACTATTTGATTTAGATTCTAAATACATATATCTAAAGTGACCTTCACTATCTATAGACACCCTGGCACTAAGCTTTGCTTGCTCATAAAAGTTAGAGTTCCATTTTGAATAGATAATATTTTGTACTTCTGCATACCACTTATCATAGATTCCCTTTTGGTCTGGTGCTATGCTTGCACTTTTGTCTACTTTTAGCTTTAAAGATAAACTATCTTTTACTTTTTGACTTAAATTTGAACTAGTTGCAGATACATTTTTTATAGTTTCTTGTAAGGCAAGATTGTGCTGCTGAAGCATTTCAAGTTCTTTTTGTTGTTGTCTTCTTCTGGTTTCAAGTTCTTCTTCTGCTTTTAGACGCTGCAGTGCTTGCTGTTTTTTAAGCTCTTCTTGCTTTTTTATGTTGTCTTGCTTAAGTTTTTTTTGTAAATCTAAGTTTGGAATATTTGCAAACATATCACTTAGGTTTATAGAAGGTTTTGGTGGAGTTGGCAAAGCTATATTTTTATCTTCAGGAGCAGCATGTGTTTTAGGTAGCGCACTTTGTGGCATCAGAGAGCTGACATCTATGCTTTTTTGTTTTAACTCTGCAACTGGCATATTGCTAAAAACATCAACTTCTGACTTATCAGAGTAGTGTTTTAGCTTTTGTGCTTTATAAAAGTTAAGGCTTGCTATAACTAAAAGAAATACTATTAGTATATAAATTATGATGGAGCTTATAGCACTTATTAAGCATAATTTTGGATTTGTGATATTTTTTCTATCAAAAAGTGTGTTTTTGATAGAAGAGGTACTAGAAGGATGTGGTGATAATAAGCTTAGATCTATATCTTTATCCATTTTACTTTGCCTTAAATCCTCTGCCATTAGTCACTTGTGACTAAGGCTACCTTGCTAAAGCCAGTATCTTTTAAAACTTTTAGTAAAAAGACTACATCACCATAGGCTATAGACTTATCTGCTCTTATATAAACTTGCTTAGTTTTGTCATAGTTTTGCGACTTTAATGCTAGATTATCTGGAAAAGATAAGAAGTTATAAGTATCTTTTCCTATGTATATTTTTTTATTTTTATCCATTCTAACAACTAGCATATCAGTATCATTTGCTTTTTGCGTTTTAGAGCCATGGGGTAGATTTATGCTTTCTTTATAAACTATACTAGGAGTTGTAACCATTAATATAGCTAGTAAAACTAGCATGATATCAACTAGAGGTGTGATGTTTAACTCTGGCTTTTCATCCCATTCAAATAAATCATCTTGCATAATGTACTAACTATCTCTTATTGATGTTTAAAGATATATCAGCTTGTGCTTGAAGCAAAACAGAAAGTTCCAAAAGTTTACGTTTTAAGATTAGATAAAAAGAGTAAGCAGGTATGGCAGCTAGGATTCCACAAGCAGTAGCAACTAACGCTTTTGATATAACTGGTGCTATGACATCAAAGGTTGCATTACCACTAACACCTAGCTTTGAAAAAGCATCAAGTATCTCAACTACAGTTCCAAAAAGACCTATAAAAGGTGCTGTAGAGCTTACTACACTTAAGAAAGTAAATCCAGCACTAGAAGACTTTAGAATCTGATTTTTCCACACACTTAACATCTCTTTAGAAAGTATGGTGTCATTTTTAAGATTATTAAAAACAGCACTTTTTGGCGAAAATATAGTGCCAGTTAGTAACATTTCTAGAGAAATATTTTCTCTTTCTTTAATGTTTCTTAGTAGAAACCATTTATATATAAAAAGCCAAAACGTGGCTATGAAGTAGATAGAAAGCCAGACTATTACCAAAATAGTTATTATGCTACTAGTAGCAAAAAAGTTTACAATTGATTCCATTTATTTAGAAGCCATCTCAAGTTTGTGCATAGCGTTTGCTATTAATAATTTATCACTAGTTGCAGATTCTAACAAAGCTTTCGCATCATTTAAAAACTCAGATATTTTTGAGTTTTCTTTACTTTTTAAGCACACAGCACTATCAATTAATGCATTCACATGGTTATCTGCTATCTCCACATATCCCCAGTTAATAGCAACTAGTTCAGTGCTACCATCAAGGTGTTCTATTTCTACTATGCCAGTAGTTAGTAAGGCTAGTAGGGCAGAGTGCCCTTTTAGTACACCAAACTCTCCTTCTTTGCCAGGCATATACACATGCTTAACAGGTCCGTTAAACATCTCACCATATGGGGTAACCAGCACTAATGTCAAATCATCCATTGCTTAACCTTTCTCTATTTTGAAGGGTTTTTCATAGCTTCAGCTTTTTGCAAAACCTCTTTAATATTCCCAACCATGTAAAAAGCATTTTCTGGAATGCTATCATACTTGCCATCTAGGATTCCCCTAAAGCCTTCTAAAGTCTCATTAAGTGGTACATACTTACCAGGTGTGCCTGTGAAAACTTCTGCCACAAAGAAAGGCTGTGATAGAAACTTTTCTATCTTTCTTGCACGCTCAACCGTTACTTTATCTTCTTCACTTAGTTCATCCATACCCAAAAGGGCTATGATATCTTGAAGGTCTTTGTATTTTTGAAGTAGTTGTTGAACCCCAGTTGCTATGTTGTAGTGTTCTTCGCCTATAACACGCGGATCTAGAATCCTAGATGATGAATCTAAAGGATCCACAGCTGGATATATACCTTTTTCAGCTATCTTTCTATCTAAAACTGTTGTTGCATCAAGGTGAGAAAAAACTGAAGCAGGTGCTGGGTCAGTTAAGTCATCCGCTGGTACATATACAGCTTGAACTGAAGTAATAGAGCCTTTTTTGGTTGATGTAATTCTCTCTTGAAGTTTTCCCATCTCGCTAGCAAGAGTTGGCTGATAACCAACAGCAGATGGTATCCTTCCAAGTAGGGCTGACATTTCAGAACCGCTTTGTGCGTATCTAAAGATATTATCTATAAACATTAGCACATCTAATCCCATCTCATCCCTAAAGTACTCTGCCATAGTAAGACCAGTAAATGCTATCCTATTTCTTGCACCTGGTGGTTCATTCATCTGACCATAGCACAGTGCAACTTTGTCTAAAACTCCACCTTCTTTCATCTCATGATAAAGGTCATTTCCCTCTCTAGTACGTTCTCCAACACCGGCAAATACTGAGTAACCACTGTGTTTATAAGCAACGTTGTGGATTAGCTCCATGATAACAACTGTTTTTCCAACTCCAGCACCGCCAAATAGCCCAACTTTTCCACCTTTTGAATACGGAGCTAGTAAGTCAACTACTTTAATGCCAGTTTCAAACATCTCTGTTTTAGTACTTTGGTCTTCAAATGAAGGGGCACTTCTATGTATAGGCCACTTTATTTTAGCTTCTACGGGTGCTCCATGATCTACTACTTCTCCTATAACATTAAAAATCCTACCTAAGACTTCTTCTCCTACAGGAACTTCTATCATGCAACCTCTAGCCCTTACTTCTTGACCACGTGTTAGACCCTCTGTCATATCCATGGCTATAGTTCTTACGACGTCATCACCTAAGTGGGCAGCTACTTCTAAAACTAGCTTTTTTTCTATCCCATCTACATTAAAAGTAATGTCTAAAGCTTCATTGATGTTTGGTAGATATCCTTGGAATTCAACATCCACCACCGGACCCATAATTTGTGTTATCTTTCCTATTTTTCCCATATTTATCCTTTATTTCATTGCTTCCACGCCAGCATTTATTTCTACTAGCTCTGTTGTTATAGTTTCTTGTCTTGCTTTGTTATAAGAGACAGTTAAAGACTTTACTAAGTCAGTTGCATTATTAGTAGCAGCATCCATTGCCTGCATCCTAGCACTATGTTCTGCTGCCAAAGAATCTATTAATGCATAGTACATGTTATATTCTATATACTTTGTTGCAAGTTGATCTAAAACTAAATTTTCTTCATCTTCTGGTTCGATGTTTAATACTTCATACTCAGCATTTTCTATCTTGACAGCATTAATATGAGCCGCAAATGGAAGTATCTTTGAAACTTTTAACTCTTGAGAGATAAGACTTTTAAAGCCATTATAAACTATAGTTACTTCATCTGTTTTTTCTTCAAGGTACTCATTTATAATATCTGTTATAAACTCCCTTGCCTTATCATAGTTTGGAGCAGAGCTTAAGTCGCTTATACTTGTGACAAGCGGTATCTGATTAAAGTGAAAAAAAGATCCGCCTTTTTTACCTATGCAGTGAAGTCTAACTTTTACATTATGCTTTTCATATTCGTCTTTTAATTTTAAGACTTCTTTGATAGTCATGCTATTAAAACCACCACATAGACCCTTATCTGCAGTTATGAAGATGATATCTGCTGAAGTTATATTAGACTTTCTAGTAGCGTCAAAAAACTTACTATCTATATGATCAAGACCACTATGTTTCATACGCCTCATCATATCCATGAAAACTTCATTTAACCTATCTGCAAAGACTTTAGATCTAAGGGCGAGATCTTGAGCTCTTCTTAGCTTTGAAGTTGAAACTAACTTCATAGCCCTTGTTGTTTTTTTAGTGTTGTTAACACTAGCAATCTTTTTTCTTATGTCTTTTAATCCATCTGCCATAGCTATGCCTTATTAAAAGTTGCTGTTAAATTCTTGTAGTGCGGCATCCAGCTGAGTTTCCACATCTTTATCTAAAACTTTTTTCTCTCTTATGCTTTTTAGTATGTTTGGATAGCTAGCTTCTAGGAATGCATATAATTCACCTTCATAAGTAACTATCTTTTGAGTAGGTATGGAATCTAAAAATCCTCTAGTACCTGCATAAATTATCACAACTTGGTTTTCTAAAGGCACTGGTGAATAAGGCCCTTGCTTTAAAACCTCCACCATCTTTTGACCTCTTTCAAGCTGCTTTCTACTTGCTTCATCTAAGTCAGAGGCAAACTGTGCAAAGGACTGAAGCTCTCTAAATTGTGCTAGATCAAGTCTTAAAGTACCAGCAACTTGTTTTATAGCCTTAGTCTGTGCAGCACCACCAACACGAGAAACTGATAACCCTACGTTAATGGCGGGTCTTATACCAGAGAAGAAAAGATCTGTTTCTAGGAATATCTGACCATCTGTAATAGATATAACGTTAGTTGGGATATAAGCAGAAACATCTCCTGCTTGGGTTTCTATAATAGGTAGGGCAGTTAGAGATCCACCACCTAATTCATCACTTAACTTAGCTGCTCTTTCTAGTAATCTAGAGTGTATGTAGAATACATCCCCTGGATAAGCTTCTCTACCTGGAGGTCTTCTTAGGATAAGACTCATCTCTCTATAAGCTATGGCGTGTTTTGTGAGGTCATCATAGATTATCAAAGCGTGTCTTTTGTTATCTCTAAAATACTCTCCTATAGTAGCACCAGTATAAGGGGCAAGATATTGCATGGCAGCAGAGCTAGAAGCTGGTGCATCAACTATTATCGTGTAGTCCATAGCACCGTGTTCTTCTAACTTTCTTGCTACTTGTGTTACTGTACTTTCTTTTTGACCTATAGCTACATAGATACAGATAACATCTTGACCTTTTTGGTTGATTATAGAATCTATTGCAACAGTAGTTTTACCTGTTTGTCTATCACCTATGATTAGCTCTCTTTGCCCTCTGCCTATTGGCACTAGTGCATCTATAGCTTTTATACCTGTTTGAAGTGGTTCGTTTACACTTTTTCTATCCATGATCCCTGGTGCTTTTTGCTCTATAAATCTATACTCAGCAGCTTCTATACTACCTTTACCATCTATTGGCTCACCTATGGTGTTTATGACCCTTCCTATAACAGCATCACCAACTGGAATCTTCATAAGCTTATCTAGTCTTTTAACAGAGGTACCTTCTTTTATGCCCTTACCATCACCTAAGATAACAACACCAACACTGCCTTCTTCAAGGTTTGATGCTAGTCCTTTTTCACCGGTATCAAACTCTACCATTTCATAAGACATAACATCGTTTAATCCATATACCTTGGCAACGCCATCAGCATAACTTATAACTTTACCAGTCTGACTTATGTCGATTTGTAAGTCAAAGCTTTCTATCCTCTCTTTTATGATAGAGCTGATTTCTTCTGGCTTGAGTTTTGTTGTTACCATAACTTTTCCTTTGAGTTTAATTTATCTAATTTGGGTTAAATTGCTTTTAAAATGTAGTTTTGCAGTTCTTGAACAAAACGCTCTTTTGAAAAGGCTATCTCCACACCTAAATCAACCACGCTTAGTCTTATGCTTTCTACTGGCTCTACTGACTGAGATAGATTAAGGGTTATATTAAGCCTTTTTTCTACATTTGACTTAAGGCTTTCTAGTACGCTTCCACTTACTTCTTTGTTTACATGTAAAACTCCATCATAGAGTTTATTTTTAGAATCTATAAAGTGTTTTAGCTCTACTACTAAAAATGGTATAAGCTCTAGGCGGTTGTTAGTTGTCAAAAGTACTAGTAGATTTTCTAACTTATCATTTCTAGAGCTTGCAAGAGAAAGCACTAGCTTTATCTTCTCTTCTTTTAAGACGGCATGTGAATGTATGATAGTACAGAACTTTTCAAGCTCAAAAGCACCAGCAACTTCTTTAAGTTTAAGGTACATATCTCTTAACTCTTCCTCACTGCAGCTAGCAACTATGGCTTTTGCATACTTTCTTGCGACTACATTTAACTGCATTAAGCAACCTTCCTATCTAAGATGTTGAGATAATCAGCTATATCTAAATCCATCTCTTTACTACTAAAGGCTTCTTGTAATATCTCTGTGATAATTGCTTTTTCAAAAGCTTTATATTCAAAGTCTTCAGCTTCTTCATTAGCCTTTGCAAGATGGGCTATTTGCTCTCTAGCCTTAGCATTTATATGCTCTGCCATCACTTGGACTTCTTTTCTTGTAGTAGCAACTATATCTTCAGCATGAACTTTTGCTTCTTGAAGTTTTATTTGAGCTTTTTTAAGCTTTTCTTTAGAGATTTCACTTTGTTTTTGTGCATCATCTAACTGCTTTAATATGCCTTCTGATCTCTCTTTTAGTACTACTTTAAATTTATCTGCTACCAAAAACCATAACAAGATGATAAATAATATAAAGTTCATAAGCCTAGGAGTTATATCAGTGTGTGAGACTACCATAGGATGATCAGCAGCAAATATAAAAGCGGAACTAAAAAATGCAAAGATTACAGTGAGTTTAAGCATTAAGTCCTCCCCCTATACGTTTCTAATTTTTTTACTTAACATAGAATCTAAGTCTAGTAAGTGTTCTTTTATCTTAGCTTTTAGTAAAGGCTTTTGCTCGCGTAAGTTAGCTTTAAAAGCATCTAATTTTGCCTTATTTTCTTGTAAAGCTTTTTCTATAGAGTCATTAGCAGCGTCTTTTGCTTTTTTAGTTTCTGATTCTATAAGCATGTGGGCTTCATGCTTAGCTTTTTGAAGTATATCTTGTGTTTCTCTCTCAAGTGCAGTGATCTCATCTTGATTACTATGAGCGTCTATTAAATCTTGTCTTATGTGTTCATCTCTTTTGTCCATGAAGCCTATCATAGGCTTGAAAACAAACTTGTTCATTAGATACATAGTTATTAAAAATACTACGAAGACAAGTATCATGACGTATATATTAGGTTCTATCTGCATTGGCACCCTTATGTTTTTAGATGTGTTAAGATGACTGGGCTACATTCTAGCAAATTTTACTTAATATTAGCCTGAATGATGTCTAACAACCTTGATATATCTTCATCGCTTAAAAGCTTGATATTTATAGAATCTTTTTTCAAGCCGGCCTTAAAGCCTAGAGATTTTAAGGTGCTTAGTAGATTTTGTAAATTAGGGTTATGATTGAAGGATACTTTTCCATTTAAGTTTTTTTCTTTAAAAAGTTTATCTTTACTTAACTTCTTTCCCTCTTCATCCTTAAAATTTTCTTCATCTTCATTGTGATTAGTTTGTATCCAAAACTCTCCACTTTTTAGTTCTCTTGCTAGGTTTTCTGTTTCTTTTACGCTTAAGTTCTCATCAACTATCTTTTTTACTATAAAGTTTTCATCATCTTCGCTTAGACCAACTATAACTTTTGCGTGGGCTTGAGTTAGCTTTCCTTGTAGTATGTAATCTTGTGTAGCCTTACTTAAGTCTAAGATTCTAAGAGTATTTGTTATTTGCGTGCGTGACTTTTTTATCTTTTGTGCAAGTTTTTCATGAGTGAAGCCATATTCATCTATTAAAGATTTATAGCTAGTTGCTAGCTCTAGTGGGTTAAGATTCTCTCTTTGTATATTTTCTATTAGGGCTAGTTCCCTTAAAGACTCTTCTTTTACATCCTCTAAAACTATAGCTTTAATACTTTCTAGGCCTAAAAGTTTAGAAGCCCTAAGACGTCTTTCCCCAGCTATTAACACATAGCCTTTTTCATCTTTATAAACTAAGACTGGTTGGAGTAAACCATGCTCTTTTATAGAAGAAGCAAGTTCATGTAATCTATCATCATTAAAACTAACTCGTGGCTGTTTTGGATTAGGCCTTATTAGATTTATATCTAAATCAAAGGGCTTTAAGCTTTCAGTTACTTCTTTATAAAACTCCTCTGCATCTCCTAAGATATCGCCTAGTCCGCGCCCCAAAGCTATCTTTTTTGCCATCACGCTTGTACGGCCTTAGTTGACTTGTTATATAAGCTTAATATCGCGTGTGCAAGGTTTGTATAAGCTACATTACCTGCTGACTTACTATCATACATAGATATAGGCTTTCCAAAGCTTGGGGCTTCAGCTAGTTTTATATTTCTAGGGATAGATATCTTTGCTCCTTTAGCATCTATGAAAAATTTTCCTGAGAAGTGATTACACAAGTCTTCATATATGCTTTTTGATAAGTTGTTAGTGCTTGAGAACATAGTTGGTAAAAAGCCCATTATCCTAAGATGAGGATTTACGTTGCTATTTTTTAAAAGCTTTACTGTGTTAAGCAACTGTGATAATCCTTCTAATGCAAAGTACTCACACTGCACTGGCACTATTACAGAATCTGCGCTACTTAGGGCATTTATAGTTAGAGGTCCAAGGGCTGGAGGAGAGTCAATGATGATAAAATCAAAATTCTTTCTAATCTCTTGTATGCACCCTTTTAGTATGTACTCTCTTTGGTTTTTCTTTTTTCCATAAAAGTCTTGTTCTATAGTTACTAAGTGTAGGCTTGAAGGAGCTAACTTTAAGTTTGGTATATCTGTGTCAAGTAAGATTTTTTCTAAACTAGTATTACCAAGTAGCACGTGTAATATATTGTGTTCTATGTTGTTTACTTTAAACCCTAGGCTAGTTGTTGCATTAGTTTGAGGATCAAAGTCTATAAGCAAAACCTTTTTGTTGGCATTAGCCAAACTTGCTGCTAGATTAACTGCTGTAGTTGTTTTCCCTACTCCACCTTTTTGGTTTGCTACTGCTATAACTTCTGCCATAATCTACCTCATGCTGTAATAAATGTCTTGTCCGATTTTGATAGAGCCATCGTCTAAAAGTATGCTATCTTTTAAGGATAACACTTCATTTTTAGAGTGAGCATTGAAGGCTCTATTTCTTGAAAATTCTAGCTTATACTTGCTGAAAATATCCTTCCATGAGTTCTTTTCTTCTAAGAAAACTAGCTTGTTGCTTTTAGATTCTATATCAAAGCTAGTGGGGGCATCTTTAGATAAAAGAGTTTCAATCAAGCTAGTATCTTTAAGTCCAACTTCTTTTAAAAGCCCTATAACTAAGTTTATAGAATCTTTTTTTGAAAGCCCTAGCCCTTCAAAGCTTGCATCTTTTATATTAAGCCCTAGCCCTATGACTAAAAACTCTGAGGTCTTTTGGCTTATAAGGCCACCAACTTTTTTGTCTCCTAGATAGAAGTCATTAGGCCACTTTAGCCATACGTCTTTATTAAACCTTAAAACTGCCCTAAGTAGCAAGCGCCCCATATATATAGAAAAAGATGAAGTTGGTATGCTAGGGTCAAGATGTTTTAGTTTTGTACAAAAGCTAAAGTAGATTCCATTTTGTACATTTTGCCAAGCATTACCTCTAGAGCCTATGCCATTAGTTTGATTAAAGCTTAGATAAAAGGCTCTTTTTTTTATAGTGCCAGTTTTGATGTCTTCTAGTAGTTTTACTTGCGTTGAAGGAATGCTTGAAAAGTATCTAATGCGCATAGTTTTTCCTCTAAGTTCTAGTTTGCTTTAAGTTTAAGCAGTAAGGCGTGAAGTTTAGTAAGTACGCTATCCCAGTGATTAAGCCTAGTTTGAGTTAGCTGATAAAAGTTATCTTTATACCAGATATTAGTTTGGTTTTCTTTTCCATCTTTAAAAGCACCAAATCGCCAGTCATGTCTTTTGTAAAGTAGGGCAATAGTTGGCTTTTTAAGCGTAGCACTTAGATGAAGCAAGGCTGAATCTATACTAACTATGCAATCAAGCTTATCTAAAAGGTAGGCACTTTGACTGAAGTCTTTTATAAAAGGAGAAAGATCAGTGACTTTAAACTCACTAGCTAGAGTATCTTTTAAACCTTCATACTGAAGGCTAAAGTAAGAGAAATCTTCACTTTGAGGAAGGCTTTGTAAAAGTGTAGTAGGGTAGAGAGACTTTTCTTTTGCATTTTGAAAATTTGGATTAGATGCAAAATTAAGCCCTACTTTAAAACTTTTAGAATCTAACATAGCCTTAGTTTTAGAATCTAGATTGCTAGGCTTACTTATATAAAGCTTTTTAGCTAGAAAGTCTAAAGGCTTTGAAACATCTAGTTCATTTTTAGCACATAAAAAAGCTAGACTTGGCAGAGGAAGACATATATCAAAGTGCTTTAATTTTACTTCCTCATTAGTGACATTAAAGGCAAGATTTTTAAAAAGGCTAGTTAGTTCTAAAGGCACAAGTATTTGCAAAGTTTTACACTTAAAAGATTCTATAAATCTAGCAAACATGATGCTATCTCCAAACCCTTGTTCATGATATAAAACTACATCTTTATCTTTTAAAAACTCTTTTAGCCTAGCACTAGAAGTTGCTATCTCGCTAGGAAGTATATTTTTATAAAATTTTCTTTTTATATCTAAGAGTTTGGAATCTAAAAGAGAAGATCTTTCTTCATAGAGTAAAAAGCCTTCTTCTAGTTTGTTTAAGCTTAAAAGTAGATAGGCTAGATTTATCTTACATCTTACATCCTGGCTTAAAGAGATGGCTTTTTGATACCAAGTAAGTGCATTTTTAAAGTCTAGGCTGTAGCGTAAAAAGTTAGCATAGTTAAAGCAAAAGTTAAAGTCAGTCTTTGCTACTTCTTTTAACTCATCATATAAAAGGCTAGCTTCTTTAAGCATATCTAGATTTACATACATATAAGCTAGGTTGATACCAGATTCTATATGCCCTTTTTCATAGGCTAGTTTGTAGTAGTGCAGGGCTTCTTTTGAACCTATAGCTTGTTGTTTGTTTGCTAGATTAAAAAGGGCATTAGTATCATTAGGATTAAGTTTTACTACTTTTATGTAGTGTTTGATTGAAAGTTCATAGTCTTGTAAGTCCGCATAGCACTTTGCTATATTAAAGTGTAAGTTGGCATCTTCTAGTGGTAAAAAGGAGTTTAAAAGAGCAAGTGCTTTTAAAGCAAGACCATCTCTCCTATAAAGTTCTCCTAAGCTTATACCAAAGTCTATAAATCTAGAATCTGTTTTATCTAACATAACTAAAACATGCTCTAAATAGCTTATAGCTTTAGCTCTTAACCCTAACTCCTCGCAAGCAAAAGCACAAAGACTCCAAGCTTCTATATTATCTTTGTTGTTAGCTAGGATTTCTAAGCAGTAGCTTAGACAGTCTTTGAATTTATTTTCATTAAAAGCCGCCTTTGCTAGGGATAGATAACTTTCTTCCATAGTTAACCTTACTAGATATATTTTTGTATAAATACTATAAAGCTTTAAAAACTTAAGATTTTATTAAAGTTAAATAAGTAAAAAGATAATATATTTTTTACTTATAGTTAAAATGCACATAAAGATTCCACTTTTTTATAAATAGCTAGCTAAGACCTATACTACTTTCAAACAAGCCTACTTTTTTGTATATATTTTAATACCAAAGGATAAAGAATATGAAGTAAGTTTTATTTTTTAGTTTTTAGAAGTAAGGCTATAGTGTAGATAGTAAGCTAGGATTAATTTTAAAACAAACACATAGCTATTTCATGAAAGAAAAGTTTTTTGCTACGCATCTATCTTTTTATAGTGTTAGTTTTCATATTTCATGATAGAAAGTCACTATTTGCATTATGGATTCCTTAAATATAAAGGTATTTTTATAAACGAATGGCTAAGATATAAGAACTGCAAATCACAAACATTAGAAGGATTAAATAATGAAAAAAAAGTTTTCACACATTATAGCCGCTGGCATAGGTGCTTTGTTTATACTAGCAGGTTGTGCATCTAAAGTGGGTGATATGCCTGTTAGTAAGAATGCCCCTTCTTGGGTTTATCAAACTCCAGCAGGCCTTGCAGCAGTAGATAGTGCTCCTATTGGCAATAACTTTTCAGCTGCCATGGATATAGCAACCATCAAAGCTAGAAACCAGATAGCTCAAACCATAGCTCAAAAGATAGAGACAAAAACTAAGACTTTAAGAAATCAAGATGGCCTAGGCAACACAGATGAACAAACTGTGACAGCTATGAGAACAACTGTAGCTGCTAATCTTGGTGGGGCTAAAAGAACTAACTTTTATGTAGATAAAGATACTAATACAGTTTGGGTTTTAGTAGAAGTTCAAAAACTTGATACTGCCTTACTTAACAAAAACCTCCAGCAAGCTAAGCTTGTAGATGCAAATGCTGCAAAAGCGGTCTCTGAAGCAGTAGATGAGATAATAGATGGCAAAACTAGTCCCCAAACATCAGCACCAGCTGCTACAGTAGCTCCTGCTACAAACTAGTCTAATCTAGTTCATATAAAAAGCCTAGTTGCTAAGCTAGGCTTTTTGCAATACTTAAGCACTCAAAAAGTTAAATAACACAACAAAAGCTTTTATATGCATTTACCTTTAAAGGAGAAAACATGCCAAATACAGTATCACGTAAATTAATTTACAATCCAGATTCCAAAGAAACAGTCAACGATAGAAAGATTTTCGGTGGGAATCCAACAGCCATGTTTGAGCTAACTCAGATTAAATATCAATGGGCTTATGACCTATGGAAAAAAATGCTTGCTAATACTTGGTTTCCAGAAGAAGTTAATATGAATGTTGATAAGCGCGACTATAACGATGGCCTAACACCTCAAGAAAAGATAGGCTATGATAGAGCCTTAGCCCAGCTTATATTTATGGATAGCTTACAAACTAATAACTTAATAGATAATATTAATCCTTTCATGACTAGTCCAGAAATAAACCTAGCTATAGTTAGACAAGCCTACGAAGAAGCTCTTCACTCTCAAAGCTATGCAGTTATGGTTGAATCTATCTCAGCTAACACTACTGAGATATATGAGATGTGGCGAACTGATATGGAGTTAAAGCACAAAAATGACGCTATAGCTGAAGTTTATACAAAACTAGCTAGCAACCCTACAGAAACTAATCTTGTAAAAGCTATGTTTGCAAACCAGATTCTAGAAGGTATATATTTTTATAGTGGATTTTGTTACTTTTATACCCTAGCAAGAAGTGGGAAAATGCTAGGTAGTGCGCAAATGATACGCTTCATACAAAGAGATGAGATAACCCACCTTTTAATCTTTCAAAATCTTATAAATAGCCTAAAAAAAGAGCGTCCTGATCTTTTTACTAATGAGCTAAAAGATGATGTCTATGACATGTTTCAAAAGGCAGTTAACTTAGAATCTGAATGGGGAGAGTACATAACCCAGGGGCAGATTTTAGGCCTTACTTCAGAGCTTATAAGAGAGTATATAGAGTATCTTGCTGATAAGCGTTTAAGTGCAGTAGGTTTTAAAAAAATGTATAATAGGCCTAATAATCCACTAAAATGGGTTGATGACTTTTCTAGTTTTAATGACCAAAGAAGTAACTTTTTTGAAGCTAGAGTTACTAACTATGCAAAAGGGAGCATAAGTTTTGACGACTTTTAAAACACTAAACTCTTTACAGCTTGAAACTACAAGAGATTTTCAAGCAAACCTAGAGCTTTTAGAGTACAAACTAAGACTTTGTGAAGAAGGAAGCATCAACCTAGTAAGTGAGGTGTTTCTAACAGGGTTTAGTTATGAGCACATGGAGGAGGCTAGTAGCTTTAGTGTGCATGCTAAAAAAGCCTTACTTGAGATATCTAAGCTAAAAACTATCTTAATAACTTTGATAGAAAAGATAGATGGTGAGTGCTTTAATGTTTTAAATGTATTTCATAAAGGAAAGATAATCTACACTCAAAAAAAAGCTAAGCTTTTTTGCTTAGGTAAAGAGCATATCTACTTTAAAAGTGGAAGTGTAGAGGATATTAAATTCTTCAAGATAGATAATATAGTTTGTGCAAGCCTTATCTGTTTTGAACTACGCTTTATAGAACTTTGGCAAAGACTTAGAGGGGCTGAGATAATCTTTGTGCCTGCACTTTGGGGCAAGGATAGAAAAACTCAGTTTGAAAGCCTTTGTAGAGGCCTTGCTATAGCCAATCAGTGCTTTGTAGTCTCAAGTCTTAGTGGTAATAAAAATGTAGCACAAGGAAGTTCTATAATCACTCCTTTTGGCCTAGTATTTAAAAATGATGATAAAGATATAGTTACTTCCACCATAGACTTAAGTGAGTGCCAAAAGATGAGAAATCATATAGATGTTGGCCTAAGTCAAGTTAACTTAAAAGATTTATAAAAAAATGTATAAGCTACAAAATGAGTTAATGTTTAAAGACTTTAGTGGTGAAGGGAGCAACTTTCATCCTGAAGTTTTAAGTGCTATAAAAAATGTTAATAGAGAAGTTTTTATACCAGATGCCTTGAAACATAAAGCTTTTAGCGTGGATGCTTTACCTTTAGGTAGTGAGCAGTGGATAAGCTCTCCTTTAACAGTGGCTAAGATGAGTAACTACTTAATGGGCTATGATGTAAAAGATGCACTTTCTAAACCTGATAATGTTTTAGAAGTTGGGCTTGGAAGCGGATATCAAGCCTGTGTTTTAAGTAAGCTTATAAGGCGAGTTTTTAGTATAGAAAGGATAGAGACTTTATATAATGAGGCACGCACTAGGATAGCTAGACTTAATATTATGAATGTAAATGTTAGATTAGGCGATGGGAATCTAGGCTGGAGTAACTTTGCTCCCTTTGATAGAATCTTGCTTTCTGCTTGTGCTACTAAAATACCACCTGTTTTATTTTCTCAGCTTGCTGAAGGTGGTATATTAGTAGCTCCTTTGCAAAAAGGAAATAAGCAAGTTATATCTAGATTTATAAAAAAAGATTCCATATTAAAAGAAGAGGAGCTAGAAGCTTGTGAGTTTGTGCCACTTTTAAGTGGTGTTGCAAAGTCTTTCTAGGCTAGTGTTGTTATGAATAAGATTCTAGAAGTAAAAGATTTAAGCTTTAAATATGGAAGTGAATACATATTTCAAGATGTTTCTTTTAACATACAAGAAAAGGAGTTCTTAGGCATAATAGGGCCAAATGGAGGAGGTAAAAGTACCTTAGCCAAACTCATGCTTGGGCTTTTAAAGCCTTATAATGGAAGCTTGAAATGGAATATAGAAGGAAAGATAGGTTACGTGGCACAAAACACTAACATTAATCTAGATTTTCCTATATCAGTTAGTAAAGTAGTTGAGATGGGCTTTTTAAGAAGTTCCTTTTTTGGAGTAAGGTTTAATAAAACTCAAAAAGAGTGTGTAGAAAAGATACTAAAAGATCTAAAACTTTATGATTTACGAAACGAAAAGATAGGCTTTTTAAGTGGTGGTCAAAGGCAAAAAGTTTTTATAGCAAGGGCCTTAGTTTCTAAGCCTAAAGTGCTAATCTTAGATGAGCCAACCTCTAATATAGACGCTGTGGCACAAGTTGAGATTTATAAATTGTTAAAAGAAATTAATAATACACATACTATAATAGTCATCAGTCATGACATCTCAATAACTCTTGAATACGCAACTAGGATATTGCATGTTAATAGGGGCGTACTCAGTCATGAAGTTTCACGAGACATTTTAAAACATGGGCAAGTATTATGTGAAGTTGACATGTTTGAAAAAAATCTAAGGATTAATTAAGGATGGATTATGAATAGTTTTGATGTAGTCATTGTAGGCGGCGGTGTTAGTGGAGCTAGCACTTTTTACACTTTAAGTGAGTATTCAGACTTAGGAAGTATAGCTATAGTAGAAAAAGAAGCAAAACTTGCAAATATAAGCTCAAGTGCTAAAGCAAACTCTCAAACTATACACGATGGATCCATAGAAACCAACTATAAAGTAGAAAAAGCTAGAGTTGTAAAACTAGCTGCAGATAAGGTTAAAAACTTTGCTTTAAGAGAGAACTTACAAAACAAAGTTATATTTAAAAATCAAAAGATGGCTATAGGTGTTGGTGATAGCGAGTGCCAGTTTATACAAGATAGACATTTTCCTTTTGAAGAAGTCTTTCCAGGACTTAAGCTTTTTACTAAAGAAGACATCAAGAGGCTAGAGCCTAAGGTTATAGAGGGCAAAGATGGTAAAGATAGACCAGAAAATGTAATGGCAAGTGGCTATGAAGAAGCATGGTGTGCTATGAACTATGAGCTTTTAACCCACCACTTCGCACAAAAAGGTAAAGAAAAAAATCCTAAAAATGAGATTTTTTTAAACTTTAAAGTAAAAGAGATTAAAGAAGTATCAGATGGCTATAAGATAACAGCACATAATGGAGAGTGTTTACACGCGAAATTTGTACTAGTAAATGCTGGTAGTTACGCTCTTCCTATAGCACAAAGTATGGGCTATGGTAATGAGTATGGTTGTTTGCCAGTGGCTGGAAGTTTTTATTTTGTGCCAGATTTATTAAGAGGAAAAGTTTATGGTGTACAAAACCCTAAACTTCCTTTTGCTGCCTTACATGGAGACCCAGATGTCGCAATACATGGAAAAACAAGGATAGGGCCAACAGCACTTGCCATGCCTAAGCTTGAAAGAGGAAAACATCTTTTTAGCAAGATAGGTTGGGAGCTTTTAGAGCTTGATCTTAACAAAGAAGCGATAGCTATCATGTTTGACTTACTAAAAGATCAAGAGATAAGAGACTACGTTTTTAGAAATATGGCTTTTGAGCTACCTTTTGCAGGTATAAGGATGTTTTTAAAAGATGCCCAAAAGATTATCCCAACTCTAAAGCTTCGCGATCTAACTTATGCAAAAGGTTTTGGAGAAGTTAGACCTCAAGTACTTGATAGAAAAAAGATGAAACTAGAACTTGGTGAGAAAAAGATAAAAAGTGGCAAAGGTATAACATTTAACATGACACCTTCACCAGGTGCTACTTCATGTTTGCAAAATGCCTTTGTAGACTCTCAAGAGATAACTAGCTACTTAAATAAGAACTTTGATAAGGTTAGATTCTTAGAAGAGCTTAATCCTATAGAGTTAGAATCTAAATAATTTTTTGCTTAGTGTAGATTCTTTAGATACGCTTTTTGTTTTTTCAAGTAGTCGTTCTATGAGTGCGTTTTATACGCACTTTATAGAAGATGAGCTTTATAGGCAAGATTTAAGTACTCCAAATTTTAAACTTTTTGAGTATGAAGACTTAGACTATACTAGCATTAACTCCTTTCTTCCACAAACTATACTTTTAGGTGAGTTTTTTAAAAAAATAACATATACACCAAGTGCGCAAATCCCAAAGTCTTTAAGAAGATTTTTAATATCAGATGCTTTATTAAAACTTGAAAAGGCTAAAAGTTCTAAGATATGTGGGTTTGAACATAGCTTCATGGCTTATCTTGAAAACTCTAATGTCTTATTGAACTTTTTAGATGAGATAAGAAGTCACAATCTAAGCTTAAAGGATCTAAAAGATATAGCATTAAGTGATGTCTATGGCGATTATACTTTGCATCTTGAGATAGTAGATGAAGTCTATCAAAACTATAAAAATATCTTAAGGGAACTAAATCTAAGTGATGGAATCTATGAAGGCTATAGCTTATTAGAGAGTTATATAGATAATTTTAAGGCTTTCCATATAGAATTAGAGGGTTTTATAACGCCTTTAGAGCTTGAGATCTTAAATAAGATAGCATTAAAAAAAGATGTATTTTTATATTTTGAAACAGATATGTTTAATATTAATCACTTTGGTTTTATACCCCACAAACTAGAGATTAATCATAAGTACGCTTATCACCTTAAGACTAAAAAACTAGATTCTAAAAAAAGCACTTCTAACTTAGAACTTAGTAGTACTAAACTATTTTATGCAAGTAGCAAGATTTCTCAAGTGGCTTTTTGTCTTGAAGAAGCTTATAGCTGGCTAAAAGAGATAAGACAAGATGGTGGCAGTGAAAATGACTATGCAGTGATCCTTTGTAATGAAGACTTTACAAGGCACTTAGAGATCTATGATGAAGAAAGGATTTTTAATTTTGCTAGAGGTAGGGATCTAACTAATACAAAACCATATATGCATTTTGAAAGAGTATGTAAAGAGTTTTTAGAGCTTAGTGAAGAAAGTAGTTTTAAACATGAGTTTAGTGATGAAGAAGCTAAGCAAGATATATTTACTTTTAATGTGAAATCTTTAGAAGTCTTGCTTCAAAAACTCTTTGAAGGTGATGTTTTAAAAGAGGCTATAAATATCTTAAGTGAGTTAAAAGCACTTTTTAAGATTAGAAAAAGCGAAGATTTTAGACTTTTATTAAAAGAGTTTATGGAAAGCTTTTGTAAGGTTAGACTAAGTGATGCAAATGGTGGACCTATAAAAGTTATAGGAGTTTTAGAAACTAGAAATATCAAGTTTAAAAAAGCTTTACTTGTTGATTTTAGTGCTAACTTTGTTCCAAATGTAAAAACTGATGACTTGTTTTTAAACTCATACTTAAGAGGGCTTAATAAGATTCCAACTATGCAAGATAAGCAAAACCTTCAAAAGCATCATTATCTAGGCATATTTAAAAATGTAAAAGAGCTTAAAGTGTCATTTTTGAAAAATGAAGAAAGTATGGGTAGTTTGATGTTAGAAGAACTTGGATTAGATTCTGAGTTAGCACAAAGTTTAGAAGACTTAAGCGTTTTAGATTTTAGTAAGCAAAATGAGACTATTTATGTGGATGATAGTTTTGAGCCTTATACATATAAACATATAAGTGCTAGTGCTTTAAAGACTTACTCTGAGTGTACTAGGAAATTTTACTATAGGTATATAGAAGGACTAAGGCAAGAAGAAAGTAAAAGCTTAAAAGCAGGGACTAATCTTCATGCTGTCCTAGAAAGCTGTCTTTTAGAGTTAAAAGATGCAAAAGATTTAAGCGCTATAGATGCTAGTGGTTTACAAGAGGCCTTAAGTAAAAGACTAGATTTTAATAGTATGGATTCTATAGATAAATTTGAAACTAAGAAAAATCTTTTTTTTATGCAAGGTTTTTTTGAAAGTGAAGCTAGGCGTTTTAAAGAGGGTATTAAGATCTTAGAGCTAGAAAGAAGTTTTGAAGGAAACTTACTTGGCAAAGAAGTCAGTGGCAAGATAGATAGGATAGATAGACTAGAAGATACTTTATATATCATAGACTACAAGCTAAGCAAGTCTAAAGAAACTCCAAGTCCACTACAGCTTGCCTTTTATGCCCTTTGCATAGAAACCTTAGAATGTTTAAAAGAGTATAGAGACTTTAAGCTAGAGTTTTTTTACTATATGCTCTTAGATGATGATAAAACTTTAAGGAAGATAGAATCTAGCGTGATAGAAGAGGGCAAGGAGATACTTAAAGCTTATATAAAAGAGTTAGGAAGTAAGAATGTAAAGGCTTATGAAGACAAAGATAGAAAAAAGGATGCTTGCGGGTACTGTGAGTTTAGTGAGCTTTGTGGATTATAAGGCTAGGATGGATAAGTCTTAGCCTTAGTCTAGCCTTTTTTAATAAAGACTAGAGATTAATTAGATTCTTTATGTTTGATAGTTATGTAAAGCTCTAAAACTTCAATATCAGCAGGAGTTATGCCACTTATAAGACTTGCCTCTTTTAAGGTTTTAGGACGTGCATCTCCTAGCTTTTGTCTAGCTTCAAGCCCTAGTGAAGGTATATTGTCATATCTAAACTCATTTGGAATCTTAAGCTTTAAAGTCTTCTCACTTCTTGCTATTAGATTTAGTTGCTTTTGTAGGTAGCTATCATATTTAGCATAGATTTGAAGTTGCTCTAAAGTGCGCTTACTTAAGCTAGCAAGGGCAGGGTGAAGCTTGCGTAATTTTTCTAAACTCATAGAATCTCGCTTCATAACTTGACCTAATATAGTCTTATTAGCTATGCCTTCTTCTCCTAAACCCTCTAAGAAACTTAAAGTCTCCTTGCTAGGAGTTATGGTTTCATTTATAAGATAGACATTTTTCTTGTAGTCATCTTCATCTTTTTCTAACTCATCTAAGATATCCTTGCTTAAAAGCCCTAGTTTAGCACTTACGTCCTTCATCCTAAAGCAGGCATTATCTTCTCTTAAAAGCAGTCTATGTTCTGCCCTTGAAGTAAAAACGCGGTAGGGCTCATTAGTCCCCTTAGTTACAAGGTCATCTATCATAACGCCTATGTAGCCTTCACTTCTTTCAAAGACTACTTCTTTAAGTGGGAAGGTGCTTTCTTTTAAAGAAAGGCTTGCATTAAGCCCTGCCATAAGTCCTTGTGCTGCGGCTTCTTCATAGCCTGTAGTGCCATTAATCTGACCGGCTAGATAGAGGTTTTTAACTATCTTAGATTCTAAAGTGTGCTTTAAGTTTAGAGGCTGTGAGAAGTCATACTCTATAGCGTAGCCAAAACGCGTGATATGGGCATCTTCAAGGCCTGGCAAGGAAGCGATAATCTTTTCTTGCACATCATAAGGAAGGCTAGTGCTAAGACCGTTTATATAGTACTCTGAAGCATTTATCGTTTGGGGCTCTATAAAAAGCTGGTGGCGCTCTTTATCTCTAAAGCGGTTTATCTTATCTTCTATGCTTGGGCAGTAGCGAGGGCCTACGCCTTCTATCTGTCCGGTAAAAAGTGGGGCGCGGTGGAAGTTAGATTCTATAAGTTTGTGAGTAGTTTCATTAGTATAAGTCACATAACAAGGAAGAGTGCTTGGAGTAAACTTAGAATCTATAATGCGTTTTTGAAGCTTACTATCTATAAAAGTTTCAAGCTCGCTTTCAACTAAACTTTTAGAATCTTTTAGTAGCCTTTCTAAGCGTAGACTAAAAAAAGGCATTTCTTTATCGCTGCAGTGAACTTCAAGGCCTTCTTTTTTTATACTACTACCTAAGATTCTAGGACAGGTGCCAGTTTTTAAGCGAGAAAGTGGGATGCCTATGTTTTTTAAGCTTTCACTTAAGGCATTACTTGCGCTTTCACCTGCACGCCCGTTGCTTGATGTGTTTTCTCCTATGTGTATAAGACCGCTTAAAAAAGTTCCTGAAGTGATGATGATTTTTTGGGCTAGATATGTCTTTTGCAAAGAGGTTTTAACGCCATAGGCAACTTTATCTTGTACTAAAACTTCTATGACTTCACCTTGAGTTATAAAAAGATTAGGAGTTTTACAAAGGATATCTCTTGCAGTGCTTTTATAAGTATCCATGTCAATTTGTGCTCTAGTGCCCCTTACTGCTGGGCCCTTGCTAGCATTTAAGATTCTATACTGCAAGCCGCTAATATCAGTGATAATGCCCATGAGACCACCTAGCGCATCTACTTCTTTTACAAGATGGCCTTTACCAAGTCCTCCTATGGCTGGATTGCAGCTTGCTAGGGCTATGTTATCTATAAGCTGGGTTATTAAAAGCGTCTTAGCACCAAGTTTTGCACTTATAAAGCTAGCTTCAACTCCAGCGTGCCCGCCGCCAACTACTATTACATCATATTCATTAGACATTATTTACCTTCAAGTGATTAAAAACAAAGTAATAAAATTATAAATTAAGAAAGCCCAAAAGGCAAAAAGAAAAAGCGATTTAAAGAAATGGATAATAAGGACAAGGCAAGCTTTTAGATTCTATGACTTATTTTCAAAGTCATAGAATCTAAAATTTTAAATTAGCAACTATAAGTGCTTATAAACTCAAAAGGATGAGGCCTTGCTTCCCAAGGCCAGATTTCAGATTCAAACTTATAGTCTTTATAGCTTTGTATAAACTCTTCAGTAAAAACATCTCCTAGCTTTAAAAAGTCCCTATCAGCAAGCATCTCTTCCATAGCGCTTCTTAAAGTGTGAGGGAGTTGTTTTATCCCTTTTTCTCTTATCTCATCTAGGCTTAGTTCAAAAAGATTTATATCCATAGGTTTGCCTGGGTCTATCTTATTAAGTATCCCATCAAGTCCTGCCATTAGCAAGCTAGAAAAGGCAAGGTAAGGGTTACTTGAACTATCTGGGAATCTAAACTCCATGCGTTTTGCTTTCTCACCTTGATTATAAGGAATCCTTACGCTTGCACTTCTGTTTTGTGCTGAGTAAGTTAGTATGCTAGGGGCTTCAAAGCCTGGAATCAAACGTTTAAAAGAGTTAGTAGAAGCGTTAGTAAAAGCAGCCAAACTTCTAGCGTGTTTTAAAACTCCACCTAAATAATGTAAGGCCATATCGCTTAAGCCTTGATATTTATCTCCTGCAAAAATATTTTTACCATCTTTCCATATGCTAGTGTGTACGTGCATACCGCTTCCATTATCCCCATAAAGAGGCTTAGGCATGAAGGTTGCAGTTTTGCCATTTAGATGGGCTACCATTTTTACTACATACTTTAGTTTTTGCACGTTATCAGCAGCTTCTATTAGATTGCCAAACTTAACACCTATCTCGCACTGTGCTTGACCTACTTCGTGGTGATGTATAAAAGTTTCTAGTCCTACTTGGTTAAGTACTTTTACCATCTCAGCTCTAATATCTACCATAGAATCTATAGGGGCAGTTGCAAAGTAACCTCCTTTAGTTCCAGGTCTATGGCCTATGTTTTGAGCACCATTTATACTTTTATCCCTGCTCCACTCACCTTCTTCTGTATCTATCTCATAGTACTGGCAGTTTATAGAATCTCTAATCTTTATATCATCAAAGACAAAGAACTCGTTTTCAGCACCAAAATATGCCACATCACCTATGCCTGCTTCTGCTAGATGGGCTACTGCTTTTTTAGCTATGCTTCTAGGGCACTTTTCATAAGGCTGATTTTTATAAATATCCCATATATCACAAAAGACTACAACTGTAGAATCCGCAGTAAAAGGATCCATAAAATATCTTACTGGATCAGGTATAAGTATCATGTCTGATTTATTTATAGGCTGCCAAGCTGGAAGGCTTGAAGCATCAAAAGGAAGTCCATTAAAACTATCTTCATCAATAGCACTCATAGAAAAGCTAGCACTATGCCATGCACCTTTAACATCTGTGTAACGGAAGTCTACAAACTCAACTTCATTAGTCTTACAAAACTCAAAAAAATCCCTTACTAGCAAGTCTTTCTCGTCTTTTTTCATTGTGTCTCCTTTTAGGCTGCAATTATGTATAAATAAGGGTAAGTATAGCAAATGGATATATTTTATTGGATTCCATAAGGTGCTTTTTACTTTTATATACACTTAATTTTTAAAACGTCACTATTATATGTGGAAAATGTTTATTTTTTAAAGAAGATTTAAGATACTTTGTAACAAAATCACTACAGCGGAGTGAAAACTTTAAGAGTGTAGGTTTTGTTACTAATTTTGAAACTTTATATGTGTATATTGAAACCTATAATTTTAAGCGTAAGCTTTGCATCTCTCACATAGACTAGGAGACTTAATGAATATACACGAGTACCAAGGTAAGATAATTTTAAAAAAATACGGCGTAGAGGTCCCAAGTGGAGAAGTCGCTTTTACTGTTGATGAAGCTAAAGAAGCAGCCAGAAGATTAGGTGGAAACTTATGGGTTGTTAAAGCTCAAATCCATGCTGGTGGTAGAGGCAAAGCAGGTGGAGTAAAGATAGCTAAGTCAGTAGAAGAAGTGGGTACTTTAGCTCATGACTTGCTAGGAAAGACTTTAGTTACTCACCAAACAGGTCCAGATGGTAAAAAGATAGGAAAACTATATATAGAAGAAGGTCTTCCTATGCAAAATGCAAAAGAATTCTATATAGCCATAGTATTAGATAGAACTTTAGAGATGCCTATCTTTATAGCCAGCACTGAAGGCGGTATGGAGATAGAAGAAGTTGCAGAAAAAAATCCAGAAAAAATAATAAAAGTGCCAGTTGATCCAACCATAGGCTTTAGAAGTTTTCACGCATTAGAGCTTGCTTTGGGCCTTGGCATAGCAAAAGAACATCAAGGACATTTTGCAGCTTTTGCTAAAGGTTTATATGATGTTTTCTTAGGTGAGGATGCAGAACAAGTAGAGATTAACCCTATGGTCTTTACTGATGATCATAGATTTGTGGCACTAGATGCAAAACTAGGCTTTGATAATAACGCCCTTTATAGACATAAAGATATATTAGAGATGAGAGACTTGAGCGAAGAAGAACCAAGCGAAGTTGAAGCTGGTCACTATGGCTTAAGTTATGTAAAACTTGATGGAAACGTAGGCTGCATGGTTAATGGAGCTGGCCTTGCTATGGCTACTATGGATATCATTAAGTATGAAGGTGGACAGCCAGCTAACTTTTTAGATGTGGGTGGCGGCGCTAGTCCAGAAACAGTTGCAAAAGGTTTTGAGATTATCTTAGGTGATAAAAATGTAAAAGCTATCTTTGTAAATATCTTTGGTGGGATAGTAAGATGCGATAGAGTAGCTAATGGAATCTTAGAAGCAACAAAACTTACAAAAGTAGAAGTTCCTATAGTTGTAAGGTTAGATGGTACCAATGCTAAAGAAGCTGCTGAGATTTTAGCTAAGGCTAATATAAAGAATCTAATCGTGGCTAGTGACTTAAAAGATGGTGCTAGAAAAGCAATAAATGCAATAAAATAGAATCTAAAAAGGCAATTGATGAGCATATTAGTAAATAAAAATACAAAAGTTATAGTACAGGGGTTTACAGGAAAAGAAGGTAGTTTTCATAGTGAGCAGTGTCTTGCTTATGGAACTAATATAGTAGGTGGTGTTACTCCAAACAAAGGAGGAAGTATCCACCTAAATAAACCAGTTTTTAACACTGTAAAAGAAGCAGTTGATAAGACTGGCGCAACAGTTAGTATGATATTTGTCCCACCAGCCTTTGTTGCTGATGCTATTATGGAAGCTGCAAATGGTGGGATTAAACTTGCAGTTGTTATAACTGAAGGTGCTCCAGTGAGAGACATCATGTTTGCAAAAATGTACGCTAAAAAGCAAGGTATGGATATGCTTGGGCCAAATTGCCCAGGGATTATTACTAGTGAAGAGTGCAAGATAGGAATCATGCCAGGCTTTATATTTAAAAAAGGTCCTAAGAACATAGGTCTTATATCAAAGTCAGGGACACTAACTTATGAAAGTGCTAATCAGTTAGTAACTAGTGGTCTAGGTATATCTACAGCTGTGGGTATAGGTGGAGATCCTATAATTGGCCTAAGTTATAAACAACTACTTCCTTTATTTGAACAAGATCCTGAAACTAAAGCCATGGTTATGATAGGTGAGATAGGTGGAAGTCTAGAGATAGAAGCTGCTGAGTTTATAAAAGCAAATATTAAAAAGCCAGTTGTAGCTTTCATAGCTGGAGCTACTGCCCCAAAAGGTAAGAGGATGGGGCATGCTGGCGCTATAGTAAGTGGCGGTAAAGGAACAGCTAAAGAGAAGATAGAAGCCCTAAGAAGTGCAGGAGTGCATGTTGCAGAAAGTCCTGCAGAGATAGGTGCAAAAATGTTAGAGATTTTAAAGTAACCAAAAACCCAAAATTTAAAGGATAGACTATGTCTGCGACAATTCCAGAAAACACTCCCGTATGGGTCAATGAGGCAAGATGTAAAGCTTGTGATATATGCGTATCAAGATGCCCAGCGGGTGTGCTTGCTATGGTGCTAGATCCACATAAAGTATTAGACAAGATAGTAAAGGTTATACATCCAGAAAGCTGCATAGGCTGCATGGAGTGCGAGTTGCACTGCCCTGATTTTGCTATATCAGTAGCAGATAGAAAGCAATTTAAGTTTGCCAAAACTAGCAAGGAAGCTCAAGAAAGAGCAGAGCGAATTAAGGCAAATCACTTTATGAAACTAAATTAATATATTTATAGGAAGACTAATGCGAGAAATAATTTCAGGTGGAAATGAACTAGTAGCTATGGGCGCGATTGATGCGGGTTGTATGTTTTATGGGGGATATCCTATAACACCATCTTCAGATATCATGCATGAGATGAGTGTTATGCTACCAGGTCGTGGTGGCACTTTTATACAGATGGAAGATGAGATAAGTGGTATCGCATCTTCTTTAGGTGCATCTATGAGTGGAGTTAAGGCTATGACTGGAAGCTCTGGTCCTGGTATCTCACTTAAAGCTGAACAAATTGGCCTAGGATACATGGCAGAAGTTCCTTTGGTTATAGCAAATGTTATGCGTTTAGGTCCATCAACTGGTATGCCTACTAGAGTAGGGCAAAGTGATGTGAGCTTTTCTAAGCATCCAACTCATGGTGACTATAAGTCTATAGCTGTAGCACCTGGCACTTTAGAAGAAACTTACACAGAAACAGTTAGGGCTTTTAACTTAGCTGAGCGTTTTATGCAACCTGTGTTTTTACTTATGGATGAAACTATAGGGCATATGTATGGAAAGGCTATGATTCCTGACTTAGAAGATATACAAAAAACTATAATTACTAGGAAAAAATTTGATGGAGATCCAAAAGACTATAAGCCTTATGGAGTAAAGATAGATGAACCAGCAGTTTTAAATCCTTTCTTTACAGGATATAAAAACCATATAACTGGGCTTCACCATGGCCCTATAGGATTCCCAACTGAAGATGCTAAAGAAGGTGAGTTCTTAATAGATAGGCTTTTTACTAAAGTAGAAGCTCATATGGATGAGATCTCTAAAAACGAAGAGCTTAATCTAGAAGGTGCAGATATAGCAATAATTGCTTATGGATCCGCAAGCCTAGCTGTCAAAGAAGCCTTTAGAGAGATGGAAGAAAAAGGTGGTATAGGTAAAAAAGTTGGACTTTTTAGACCTATAACTCTTTGGCCAAGCCCAGAAAAAGAATTAGCAAGGCTTGGTAAAAACTTCAAAAAAGTATTGATGATAGAGCTTAATAAGGGTCAGTATCTTGAAGAAGTAGAGCGCATTTTAGAAAGAAAAGTTGAGTTTATGGGGCGTGCGAACGGTAGAACTATATCGCCTTTAGAAATAATAGAAAAATTAAAGTCTATGTAAAGGAAGATTCTATGGCGTTTAATTATGATAAATATTTAAGAACAGAAAAGTTACCAACTTTATGGTGTTGGGGTTGTGGCGATGGAGTTATACTAAAGTCCATCATTAGAGCAATAGATGCAGTTGGCTGGGATATGAAAGATGTATGCGTAGTTAGTGGTATAGGTTGTAGTGGAAGGATGAGTTCTTATGTTAACTGCAACACAGTTCACACAACTCACGGACGTGCCCTTGCTTATGCAACTGGTATAAAGCTTGCTCATCCAGATAAGCATGTAATCGTTGTTGGAGGTGATGGTGATACTTTAGCTATAGGTGGAAACCATACTATACATGCTTGCAGAAGAAACATAGACTTAAATCATATCTTGGTTAATAACTTTATCTATGGTCTTACTAACTCTCAAACTTCACCAACTACACCTAAAGGGTTTTGGACAGTTACTGCACAAACTGGTAATATAGACAATGACTTTGATCCATGTAAACTTGCAGAGGCAGCTGGAGCTACTTTTGTTGCAAGAGAGAGTGTACTAGATCCAAAAAAATTAGAAAAGATCTTTGTAGATGGTTTTAAACATAAAGGCTTTAGCTTTTTTGATGTTAACTCCAACTGCCATGTAAACTTAGGTAGAAAAAATAAGATGGTAGAAGCTACAGACATGCTTAAGTGGATAGATTCTAGGCTGCTTCCTAAGGCTAAGTTTGATGCACTAAGCGATGAAGAAAAAGTTGGAAAATTTCCAACTGGTATATTAAAAAATGATGATAGTATTGAAGAGTACTGTGCAGCCTATGAAGGTGTAAGACAAAAAGTTATGGCCAAGGGAGGTCACTAATGGATCAGCTAAGATTTACAGGTGTCGGTGGACAAGGGGTACTTTTAGCAGGTGAGATTCTGGCTGAAGCTAAGATTAGAGATGGTGGATATGGGCTTAAAGCCTCTACTTATACTAGTCAAGTTAGAGGCGGGCCAACAAAGGTTGATATACTTTTAGATAACGAAGAGATACTTTATCCTTATGCTATAGATGGTGAGATAGAGTTTATGCTTTCAGTTGCACAGTCAAGCTATGACATCTTTAAGGGTGGAGTTATGGATAAAGGCATAATAATAATAGAGCCTAACCTTATAACTCCAAGTGAAGAAGATAAAAAACGTTTCAAAATCTATGAAATTCCTATCATCACTATAGCTAAAGAAGAAGTAGGTAATGTTGTAACTCAGTCAGTCGTAGCCCTAGCTATAACTGTTACTATGACTAAGTGTGTAGATAAAAATATAGTTATAGAAACTATGCTTAGTAAAGTGCCTGCAAAAGTTGCAGATGTAAATAAAAAAGCTTATGAGATAGGTGAAAAGTACGCTTTAAAAGCGTTAGGCGCTTAAGATAGTCTTAGACTTTTAATAAAACTTGACATTTATATAAGCATATTTATCACAAACAAGTACAATTAGGCCCATTGAGAGACACTTAAATCAAAGGGCCTTATATCTAGATCTTTTTGAGTTTAAGTAGCCTAAAAGGATCTAGATGTTTAAAACAAACTGCACACTTTTAAGTTTGCTTCTTCCTAGCTTTTTACTAGCAGATCATGAGTTTAAAGCAGGTGAATCAAATTTCCCAGTTACTACTAGTTCACTTGGCAAGGTTACTACTGAGACTAATAATACGGGAGTGCTTTTACTACAAAACTCAACGATAAGCTTTACTAATATAGGAATACAAGATAAAGCCATAAAAAGTATAGTTTTTGATCATAGAGATATTACAACTCTTAGTGGCCGTAATGGCAAAATATATACCTATGGCATAACTGGTAATGATAAAAATAATAATCTCACTGCAGATTCTATAAATGCACTTGGTATCCTAAAGTTTACAGGGCAGATACAAGCTTACAGTATAGATATAAAAGAAGCAAACTTAACCAGTACAAGCATAAAGCCTCCTCAAGCAAGTAATAGAAGAGAAAATAGTGTCTCTATAGCTACTTTAAATATGAATGGTGGAATTATAGAAACAGATAGTTTTACTAGTAGTGATACTATAAACTTAACCAACAAAGCAAATTTAAGTCTTAAGGGTAGGACCTTACCAGCAACAAGTGAGTTTGCTAATGATGCTTTTACATCAGCACCAAAGGTAACTATAAAAAATGCTAGCTTAGATAACTCTAGTATAAGTGTTGATGGAAGTTTAAGTGCAAATGAAGGTGATCAGATTTTCCTAACTCTTAAAAATGGCTCTAGTGTAAGTGCTTACTCAGTGGCAGGGGCTAATAAGCTAGTAACAAAAGGTGGAAGCAGTACTACCAAAAATACCCTTACTATAAATGATGTAAATATAGAAGATAACAACAACTTAGTTCAAACTAGCTTTCACGGCCTAGATCTAAGCCCATTTACTACTATAAATACGCAAGGCGATTTTAGTAGCACAAGCACAAATACTTTTTACTTCACTACTACAGAATCTAGTTTTGATATAGCAAGTATTACTTCTGAAAATGGAAGTATTGAGCTACAAAAAAGCTTGAATATTAACTCTATTAGTAAAGATTCCAAATCCCACTTTGAAAATTTTTTAAAAAATAAAGCTGGTATAAAAAATGCAGGTGATGAAGCCACTAAAGCCCTTTTACTAAAATCAAGTTTTCTTAGCTCAGCTACTGGCGTGACTTTGGGTGCTAGTAAGATTGATGGGGGCTATTTTTCTTCTACTACTTATAGTGTAAAAGATATAAATGGTATTGAAAAAGGCAACTATAAGCTAGGGAGTAAAAAGCTAGATTCTGGCTTTATCTTTGTTGACTTTCATCTAGGCAAAAAAGAAAGCCAAAGCGATGATAATGTCTTAGACTTACTAGCTAAGTATAACTCCCAAGGACTTTATAATCTCATAGAATCAAATCCTAAGCCAGAAGGAGCAAATCCAGTACCCGCACCAAAAGAGCCAGAATCCCCAGTAGAATCCTCAAAAGATGATAATCCAAACCCAAGCGGTCTAAGCGAAAGCAGTACAGATAAAAATACTCCAAGTGATGCTCCCCTATCAAAACCTAGCCTAGATTCCATCCTCCAAAGCCATAAGACAAAAGACAATATAAAAAAGCTAGCCCTAAAGATAGATGAGTTTGCAAATAAAGATTCTATAAACCCAAACTCACCTAGCGGTAGAGTTTATGAAAGATTTAGTTTTATAAGTGGAGATGAAGATATAAGGAGGGCTAAGGCTAGAGCTATGTTACAAGAGTTACTGCCTAATGATATGGATAACTCCTTGCAAAACTACGCCTTAGAATCTAACTCTGCAACTACTGATGCATTAGATTCTATAGTGGCTAGTTCTATGCTTGCTAACTCATTAAAAGATATAGACTTTAAAAAGCTAAGGTTTGCAAGCACTGCTCCTTTGGTCCTTCCTTACATTAAAGAAAAAGTTAGTGAAGTCTATGCACAAGTGCTTTATCAAAACATCATTCAAGGTAGTAGAGATAGCATAAAGGGCTATAGTTCTAATACTTTTGCCTTTCTAACTGGGTCTAATCAAAGAGTGCTTAATATGATAGTTGGCTTTAATGTAGGTTATGCCAACTCACGCACTAGCTTTGATTCTATATTCAACTCTCTTAGTTCAAGAGTATACCTTTACTCGCTTGAAAGCGGCTTTACTTATCATGTAAGCTTAGGCTATAGCCTACACTCTATAAGTAGCACTAGAACTCAAAGCACCTTAGAGACTTCAAGTCGTGCTAGCTACTTTGCTAATGAGTTTAATGCCGCGCTACTTTTAGGCTATAGATTTAACCTAGATAAGCACTCTTTACTGCCAGCTTTTCGTTTTACCTATCTTAGTTTAGTTCAAAGGCCTTATGCAGAAAGTGGTAGTTTTGCTTTGAAAGTAGATTCCAAGTTTCAGCAGGCCTTACTACCTAGTGTTGGTATAAGCTATAGCTTTAATGCACTTGATAATCTAAAACTAAGCGCAGGGGCTTTTCTCTTTTATGATGTACTTTCAAAAACTATAGTTAATAACGTCTCTTTCTTAGATGAAGAGATTAGCTTTAACGTAGCAAGCCTTGCTAATGCACCTTTTGGTGGGAATGTTAATGCAAGCATTAAGTATGACATCACTTCTAGTCATAATCTTGCACTTAGCTATATAGGCACTTTTAAGCAAGCCTTAGTTGCCACTGCGTTTAGTTTTAGGTATGGCTATAGATTTTAAAAGTTATAGATTCCATAGTTTTTATTTAATATTTATGTGGGTAGAAAGGAGCTTTCTTTTTTGAGCAAAAATATGGCTTTTTTGATAAAATCAAGGCTTATAAATAACTCTCAAAATACAGGACTAACCCATGTCACAAGATACCTCTAAAAGCAACCATTTTATAGATGAAAATAGCCTCCCTAAAGTCCTAAAACAACATAAACTTAGTATGCAAGACTATGAAGAGATAAAAAAGATATTAGGAAGGACTCCAAACTTTTTAGAGCTTGGAATCTTTTCTGCGATGTGGAGTGAGCACTGTAGTTATAAGTCAAGTAAGAAGTTTCTAAAAGGCCTTTTTGAACCTTTACCTCACGTAGTGCAAGGGCCGGGCGAAAATGCTGGCATTATAGATTTAGGTGATAATCTTTGTGCAGTTTTTAAGATGGAATCTCACAACCACCCTAGCTTTATAGAGCCTCACGCTGGGGCTGCTACTGGAGTAGGGGGGATAATGAGAGATGTGTTTACTATGGGGGCTGACTTACTAGCAAGCTTAAACTTCTTATGTTTTGGGGATATAGAATCTAAAGAAAACAAAAAGCTTCATACTAGATTAGTTAATGGAGTGAGTGAAGGTATAGCTCATTATGGAAACTGTATGGGCGTGCCAACTATAGCTTCTAAAAGCCTTTTTGAGCCTTGCTACAATGGCAACATCCTAGTAAACGCCTTTAGCCTAGGTCTAGTTGAAAAAGATAGAATCTTTTATGCAAAAACTACTAATGAAGATAGCAGCTTTCAAGAAAGCCCTGTAATTTATGTAGGTAGTAAAACCGGCAAAGATGGGCTTGGTGGGGCGGTCATGAGTAGTGATAGTTTTGGAGAAGATTCTAAGTCCTTAAAACCAACTGTGCAAATAGGCGATCCCTTCACTGAAAAGCTACTACTTGATGCCTGCTTAGAAGTGTTTAATAAAGACTTAATAGTTGGCATACAAGATATGGGTGCAGCAGGCCTTACAAGCTCAAGCTTTGAAATGGCAGCACGCTCAAAGTCTGGTATGAGACTAGATCTTGATAAAGTGCCTATGAGAGAAGAGGGTATGAGCCCTTATGACTTGATGCTTAGTGAAAGTCAAGAAAGGATGCTACTAGTTGCAAAACCAGGCAAGGAAGAAGAAGTCTTAAATATCTTTAAAAACTACGAGCTAGCAACTGCCATCATAGGAAAAGTAACTGATACTAAAAATATGGAGCTTTACTGGCACGGAGAGTGTGTTTCAAGCATGCCTATAGAATCTGTAACTGATAATGCCCCCTTGCTTGATAGACCTCTTAAAAAGCCAGCTTATCTAGATGAAGTGGCAAATTTAGATTCCAAAGACTATGAAGGACTTGATCTTACAGCCTGCCTTAAAAACCTTTTAAGTAGCCCAGAGATTGCTGATAAAGCCTATATTTACGATCAGTTTGATGATAGTATAAAAGCTTCTACTTTAAAAGGTTGCTCTAGTATTAATGACCCAGTGATCGCCCTTCCAAGAAACATGTACAAAAATGAGGCTAATGCTAAAAAAGCTATCTCCATAGCCCTTCGTGCCTATCCTAGAAAAAGCTATCTAAATCCAAAAGAGGGCGCAAAGCTAGCCTTAGTTAATGCCGCACTTGGACTAGCTTTAAACTCTGCTAAGCCTTTGGCGATAACTGATTGCTTAAACTTTGGGAATCCTGAAGATCCTGGCGTTATGTGGCAGTTTGCAGAAAGTATAAAAGGCATAAAAGAAGCTTGCACTGCCCTAAAAACACCAGTAGTTAGTGGTAATGTCTCTTTATATAACCAAAGTGTAGAAGGGAAAAAGTCTGAAAACATCTATCCAACTCCGAGCATAGCCATGGTTGGCTTGATAGAAGATAAAGATAGGGTTTTGCCAGCACACTTTGTAGAAGAAAGCACTACGCTTTGTGTGATAGGAGACCTAGAAGCCTTGCACATAAGCTCTATGGAATCTAAATTTGCAGGCTCTAGCTTACAAAAGATTCTGGGTTTGCCAGTAAGTGGAACCTTTGCTAGCTTTGATTTAAAAGCTAGTAAGGCTATGGTTAATTTTATTTTAGAAGCATTGGAACATAAGCTTTTACTAAGTGCTTTAAGTGTAGAAGAAGGTGGGCTAGCAGTGGCTTTAAGTAAGATGGCTTTAAAGTCTCATCTTGGATGCATGGTAAAAACATCTATAGTAAAAGATGGCTTTAAAGCTTTAGATCTGTTTGCTGAGAATATCCCTTTAGTGCTTTGTGAGTTAACTCATAAAGATGAAGAGGCTTTGTGCGAGTTAGCATCAAAGCATGGTATGCCTGTGAGTTTTATTGGCGTAACTAGTGGTGAAGCACTAATTAGTATAGATTCTATAACCTTAACTCTAGAAGAGGCTAGGAAGCTTTATAATGAAGGCTTTAAAAAATCCCTTGCCTAGCAAAAACTCTGCTCTCTATATACCTTAGCCTTAAAGTGCTTTCATATATGCATTTTAGGGCTAAACATGCTTTTAAAACTTTGATAATATTAAGTTTTATAATATTTTTGTATTTTATTTTTAATATTTCTTAATAATGCTTCTTTTTTACAACTTATTCTTAATGTCTTTAGACAAAGCACTACGTGCTTTTTAGTGAAGATTTCTTGAACATATAATTGTCATTATTTAGTTTTTATCTCAGAAATATAATAAAAAACTTATCATTCTTTCTCAAGATGTGATCAAAAGTAGTAAAATTTCAATAGGTGATTTAGAAGGGTAACCTAAAACTAAACTATAGGAAGGTACAAAATGGATACTAGAGAACAAATAAGTGGACTACATACTGAACCAGATAGAGACCTCAAAACTACTACTAGTCACGGTCACGAACATGGAGTAGATGACTATGACTATATGAAAGCTGTAAATGCTTATAGGAAAACATTTGCTAGTAAACAAGATGTTTTAGACTTTACACCAGACCCTGCCGTTAAAGAGATGTTGCTTTATATGACTGAGAAAGGAATCTCCACTCCTTTTGATAGGTTTGATAGCCAAAAACCACAATGTGGTTATGGTCTATCCGGGATTTGTTGTAAAAACTGTAACATGGGTCCTTGTAAGATAACTAAAAAAAGTCCTAAAGGGGTTTGTGGTGCTGATGAAAATATCATAGTTTCAAGAAATGTTTTAAGAGCTATAGCAGGCGGTACTGCTGCACATGGTATACACGCTAGAGAAGTTATACTTGCTTTGAAATTTGCAGCACAAGGAAAGCTAGATCTTCCTATACTAGGTGAGAATGTATTAAGAGAGGTTGCACCAAAGTTAGGTGTAGAAGATTCTGAGAAAAAAGGCTTAAAAGAGCTAGCTATAGAAGTAGCTGATATATTATTAGATGACTTATCAAGAACTTCACCTGATGAGTACAGACTTTTAAATGGCTTTGCTCCAGAAGAACGTAAAAAAGTGTGGAAAGAGATGGATGTTTTGCCTATCTCTGCTTATCATGAAGTTTTTGAAGCTTTACATAGAAGTAATGAAGCTACAGATGGTGACTGGAAAAACATCATGAAACAGTTCACAAGATGTGGGTTAACTTTCTTCTTTTCTACTGTTTTGGCTCCAGCTTTAGCTACTGATATATTATTTGGCTTACCACAAAGAAAGATGTCAAGAGTAAATGTTGGTGCACTAGAAAAAGGTTACGTAAATATAGCAGTTCATGGACACTTACCAGTTTTAGTTAGTAAGATAATAGAACTTGGAAGAACTGATGAGTTTATACAACTAGCTCAGTCAAAAGGTGCTAAAGGTATCAAGTTTTATGGAATCTGCTGTACTGGTCTTTCTTCAATGTATAGATATGGAGACGTAGTGCCACTATCAAACTCAGTTGGTGCTGAACTTGTACTTGGTACTGGTGCGCTTGATTGTTGGGTGGCTGATATACAAGATGTTTTCCCTGGTATCATGGAAGTTGCAAAGTGCTTTAAAACTACAGTTATAACAACTAGTGATTCAGCAAGACTTATAGGTGCAGAACACTATGCTTATGACCATCACCACAGCAACGTAGCTGATACTGATAAGATAGCTAGGAAGATTATGAATAGAGCCATTGAAAGTTACGCTGATAGACGTGATATAGAAGTGCATATACCAAAATATGAAGTTAACGCACAAGTTGGCTTTACTTCTCAAAATATATCTGCAACTTTTGGTGGATTTGCACCTATAGCTAAGGCTATTAAAGAAGGGAAAATCCTAGGTATAGTTAACTTAGTTGGTTGTACTAACCCAAGAGTTATCTATGAAAGAGCAGTTTATGACATAACTAAAAAGTTAATAGCTAACAATATCTTAATCCTAACTAATGGCTGTGCATCCTTCCCTATGTTAAAAATGGGTCTTTGTGATGCAAGTGCTAGCAAGCTAGCAGGTGAAGGGTTAAGAGAGTTCATAGAAGCTAAAGGTCTTCCTCCAGTATGGCACGTAGGTGAATGTGTAGATAACACTAGATCTGTTGAAGTATTTGGCGGTGTAGCTGGAATCTTTAATCAAGAGATGAAAGATATGCCTTTTGCTATGTCAAGTCCAGAGTGGGCTAACGAAAAAGGTGTAGGTGCATCTTACTGCTTTAGACTAATAGGTATAAACACTTTCCACTGTGTGTATCCACCAGTAGCAGGTGCGCCAACTGTGGCTGCAGCCATATATAATTCAAAAGAGTTAGGTGCGACTATGAACGTAGATCCAGATCCTATGGCACTAGCTGATAAGATCATAGCTGACTTAAAGGCTAAGAGAGCAAAACTAGGGTGGAGTGTTGAGGCAGTAGAAGCCTAAAAACTAGCCTTAAGATTTGAATGAATAGTAGAGGGATTTTTATAAAGAGCCTTAGCTAAAAGCTTATAAATCCCAGTTATAAGGGGGCTTATAAAGTCCCTCTACTTGATATAAACTACATTTTTATAATCTCCTCTTTACTTTTTTAATCCTTTTTAATAACTAATCATAAATCTACATAATTGCCACCTAGCTAACTCTTAGCTAGGATTTCAGCCTTTGATGATGCTATCTTAAAAAGACTAGATAAAACAGCAAAGCAAAAAGGTGGTAACTTACTAGCAACTACTCCAAGTGGTAGGTTTGCTATGAAAGCACTTAATACATCTGCAAGATTACTAGGTTATA
>NZ_MLAR01000008.1 GCF_002272925.1 Helicobacter sp. 13S00401-1
TTATTAAAAAAACTTTAAAAAACTTAAAAAATTAAACTAATCAAAACAAGAAAAGTAAGCCTTAATCGCTTGAGAAATGAAACTATAGTGAAGTGAAGCTTAAGGTTAGCTTAGAGGAAGGGGGGAAGTAGAAGATTTTTAAAATTTTATATCTAAAAAACCTAAAAGCCACCACAGCAACGCTACACACAAAGCAGCTCACAAATATATGACAGCCTAAATAATCCCTATAAATATAAAATACCTAGATTTTGAAAGTTTCTCTAAAAGATGTCAAAAACAACATTTATAAGCAAACCTAAAAAGAATATCCAAAATTTAATACTAGGCTTTAAAGTCTAACTATATATAGAATGAAAAATAACCTTCAAAATACTCTTAAAGTTAAGATAGCATCTCTAAAATATCTATTAATCTTGATAAATATTAAGTTAAATTTAAGTTTTACTCATTTAAAATTGACTATACGCGCATTAATTCATCTTAAATAAAATTTTTAAAGGTCACATAAAAATGAAATTTTTAACAATAATGGCAATGTTTTTTAGTTTTCTATTCGCTGCGGTAAATATAAATACAGCCTCACAAAAAGAGTTAGAAAAACTTCCAGGCATAGGACCAAAAAAAGCTATGAGCATAGTTGAATATAGAAGCAAACAACCTTTTAAGGCTATAGAAGATATCAAAAAAGTAAAAGGTGTTAATCAAAAGTTATTTAACAAGATAAAAAATGACATAGAAGTCACAACAGATAAAAAAGATAGCAAGGCTGAAAAATAGCTCTTAAAAACTACCTTATAAGATTCTATGATGCAGAATCTTATAAAACTCCTAGCTCGCAACTTAACGCATACACAACAAATCTCACAAGTTAATATATAAGATACTCTAAAAAAGAGGTTCAAAATGAGTGTTTACTTTAAAAGCCTTTTTGCAAAGCCCTTTATCTACCTTTTTATCGCTAGTTTTTTAAATCTATCTGCAAAAGAAGATATAAAACCAAGCGCTTTAGAATCTAAAAACATCTTAGAATCCAAAATAGAGTATGAAAAAAATACTAACTCTATCAAGCAAGATAAAGCAAGCACTACAAATCTTTTAGATTCTAAAAACCTACAAGATCTAAAAGATATGACTAATGCACCTATGATTACAAGTGCTACAAATCAAACAACTACTAAAAGCCCACGCAAACTAAAGTCCTTTCCTTTGGGGCATAAGAAGATATTTGAAGATGAAGACATTGATGTAAATATACTTGCACCTTCTTGTGCTAGCACCTTACACACACTAACAAAGCCTAAAGAAGAAAAACTTTCTGAGATACTAAGTGCGCTAGCTTCAGAGTGTGGGTTCAGTATAGAGTACATAAACTGGGTTGAAAATGATACTTTAGCCTTACATCTTGATAAAAGGCCCTTAAAAGATCTTTTAAACATAGCCTTAAAAAACTACTACTATGAAGTCTCGCCTTTTTTACTTAGAATCTATGGGCTAGCGTTTGAAACATTTGATATAAACTACATAGCAAGTGTTCGCACCACTCTTTCTAACACTTCTGTCACCCTATCCCAAGAACAAAATCAAAACGCTTATAGTAGCAACTATAACTATGGCATCTTTCAGCCAAACTTAACTAACAACCCCTACACGCTAAATAATGCCTTTGAAGGATCACTAAACAACAGACCAAGTAGTAGTGGCACTAAGATCTACTCTATGGATGAACTAAACTTTTGGGATGGCTTAGAAAAAGAGCTTAGTTTTTTACTTAAAGAGCCTACCTTTGGCCAAGATGCATCTAAGGCGCAAGCAAATACTAATACAAGATTTAGCATAGATAAAAACGCAGGTCTTGTAAGCGTTATGGCTAATAAATCCCACATGAGACAGGTTTCTAACCTGCTTGAAAACATGCACACAAAGATGAGGGCACAGATATTTTTAAATGTAGAGATTCTAAATATAACTCATACCAAGGCAACAAATGCAGGGATAGATTGGAGTAATCTTGCTTCTATCTTCTCAGTCCCAGCCGCAAGTGGTAGTTTGAATCTAAGTGGAAATGCAAATACGTTTAATCTTGATTACTCGCTAAATATACTTAATCCAAGTGTGTCTCTAAGCAGCATACTAGGCTTTCTTGAAAGTCAAGGTAGTGTAAAATCGCTTTCTAACCCAAGAGTGAGCGCGCTTAATAATCAACCAGCCATCATAAGTGTTGGCTCAGTGCTTAGATACTCACAAAACCTTATCTTCCAAACTAGCAACACAAACAACACTATACAAAATCAAAGCGTGCAGTACCCTAGTGTCTTTATTGGAATCTTGCTTGATATAACTCCTTCAATAAGCGAAGATGAGATAATACTACGTATAAACCCTTCAATCACAAGGGCAAAAAATGCAGTGATAGAAAACAGTGCCACTGCCCTATCTAGCCCACCAAACCTAAGTACTAATCAACTTTCTTCAATAGTTAGGCTAAAAAATGGAGAAAAAGTCATCATAGGTGGACTTATAAGTAACCACGCAGAAACTAATGAAAATGGAATCATAGGTCTAAGAAGGGTAAAAGGTATATTTTCTAATACAAAAAAGCTTAATAGAAGTGAAGAGATAGTTATCATCATCACTCCAACTGTTATAGACTAAGTTATATAAGTTAACTTGCAAACATTTTTGTTAAAACAATATCTTATAAGACAACACAAGCTTTAGTTTTAAAGCCTTATGATGATATAAACTAAGCAAAAAAAGCCTTGGTTTTTAAGTAAAATAACTAGCGTGATGGAGGTTTTTATGTTTGAAAAAATTGAAGAGATAATAAGAAATATTGAAAATCTAAGAGATGAGATAACCATACTTTTAAACATGGCAAAGATTGATCTAATAGACTACATACTTATAAAAAGAGGATCTAAAGATATGCCAGAGGGTCTAAGTATGGGCATGTTAGCAGATATAGATGAAGAAGTGGACAAGTTAAAAAAGCAAATAGACCTTCTTAATAAGATAAAACGAGAGATGCTAATCTTTTAAACCCTGCTTTTAGATTCTAATAGAATCTAAAAGTATAAAAACTAATAAGCCCTGTTTAAATACTCTTGAAGCGAGCAAGCTTTAAAGCCTTCATTACTACTAGTTTCTTTTTTGATAGCTTTAATCGCACTTAAAGCGCCTGAGACTGTAGTAAAGTAAGGTATATTCATCTTTAAAACTGTAGCCCTTATAAGCCTTGCGTCTTCTTTGGCCTTTTCATCACTAGTGTTTACAACCAAATCTATCTCATTATTAACCAGTAAGTCGTTGATATTTGGCCTACCTTCGCTAATCTTAAGCACTTGTTTTACCTCAACGCCTGCTTCTTTTAGAATCTTAAAAGTCCCAGTAGTTGCTACTATCTTAAAGCCCATATCACTAAAGCTTTTAGCTAGCTCTAGGGCGTAAATCTTATCGCTATCTTGCAAGGAGATAAAAACTGTGCCACTTAGTGGAAGAGGGTTTTTGCAAGCAACTTGGGATTTAAAAAAGGCTATCCCTGGGCTACTAGCTATGCCCATAACCTCACCTGTACTTTTCATCTCAGGACCTAAAAGCAAATCAGCTCCTGGAAGTTTGTTAAATGGAAAAACAGATTCTTTAACACTAAAGTGTTTTAAGGGCTTATGAGTGTATAGATTATCTTCTAGTTTTTCTAAAACATTATATCTATCATAGAAACTAATCGCATCTAAAAGTGGCTCATCACACATAACGCGAGTTGCAACTTTAGCTAATGGAAGTCCTGTAGCCTTAGAGGCAAAAGGCACAGTGCGAGAGGCGCGAGGGTTAACTTCTATGATAAAAACTTCATTTTTATAAATGGCATACTGCACGTTCATTAGCCCCTTAACTTCAAGCTTTAAGGCTATCTCCTTGCTTATCTTATAAATCTTTTCTAGCAAACTTTTATCTATGCTAGTAGTTGGGAGGTAAGAAGCACTATCACCACTATGTATTCCTGCTTCTTCAATGTGCTGCATAATAGCACCTATATAAACATCCTTGCCATCACTTATGCAATCTAAATCAAGCTCAATTGCCTTGTCTAAAAACTTATCTATTAAGATTGGATTAGATTCACTAACGGCTATGACCTCATCCATATATTTTTTAAGCTCGAAGTCATCATAAACTATACGCATAGCGCGCCCGCCTAGCACGTAACTTGGACGAACTAGCACTGGGAATCCTATAGTCCTAGCAACTGAGTGGGCTTGCTCTTTAGTTAAGGCTATGCCATTTTCTGGTTGGTTAAATCCAAGCTCAGTTATAAATTTTGCAAATTTTTCTCTATCTTCTGCTTTGTCTATGGCTTTTGGCTTAGTACCTATGATTTTGGCGTTAATCTTGCTTAAGAGATTAGCTAGCTTTAGTGGCGTTTGACCTCCAAAATGCACTATGATTCCATCAACTTGCTCTTCTTCTATAACGCTTCTTACGTGCTCAAAGTCTATAGGTTCAAAGTAAAGCTTATCACTTGTATCATAGTCTGTACTAACAGTTTCTGGGTTGCAGTTATACATTATGCTTTTTATGCCCATATCTTTTAAAGCAAAGCTTGCGTGCACACAGCAGTAGTCAAACTCTATACCCTGTCCTATGCGGTTTGGGCCTCCACCTATGATTAAAACTTTTTTTAGTTTTGTGGAATCTTTACTAGGATTACAAGATTCTAAGTTTTCATCTTGATACTCATTAGGCACGCACTCATAGTCCCCAATGCTTGAGTAAAGATAGTTACTTTTACAAGCAAACTCAGCAGCACAAGTATCTACTTCGTTATATTTATGCTTAACTCCTAAAGCAAGCCTAGCTTGATAAACTTCAGCCTCAGTTATATCTAAGCCTTCATTTTCTTTTAGCCAGTGGCTTATGTTTTTATCACTAAAACCATAGCTTTTAGCCTCTCTCATAAGCTCTTTGTTAGTTAAGATATCAGTAGTTATCTTTTGTTCATAGTCTACTAGCTCTTTTATCTCATTTAAAAACCATCTATCTATCTTACTTAGCTCATAAACTTCATCTACGCTAAGGCCTAGTCCAAAGCCTTCAGCTATATAAAGTATACGATTTGCATTAGGACGCCTTATCTCTTTTTTGATTAAGATAGAATCTGTACTTATGCGATTAAAGCCATAAAAGCCCTGTTCTAGTGAGCATATAGCTTTTTGAAGGCTTTCTTTAAAACTCCCGCCTATTGCCATAACTTCGCCTATACTTTTCATGGATGTTGTAAGACTTGAGTTTGCCATAGGAAACTTTTCAAAGGTAAATCTCGGAATCTTAGTAACTATATAATCTATACTTGGCTCAAAGCTAGCAGGCGTTCCAGTTATGTCATTTTTTATCTCATCTAGGCTAAATCCAACGGCTAAAAGTGTCGCAACTTTTGCTATAGGATAACCTGTAGCCTTTGAAGCTAAAGCACTACTTCTACTAACACGCGGGTTCATCTCAATTACAGTCATACGCCCCGTTTCTGGATTGATAGCAAACTGTACGTTACTTCCTCCTGTATCTACGCCTATCTCGCGGAGTATTTTAAAAGAGGCATCACGCATACGCTGATACTCTTTGTCAGTCAAAGTTAAAGCTGGTGCTATAGTTATAGAATCTCCTGTGTGCACACCCATAGGATCTAAGTTTTCTATGCTACAAACTATGATGCAGTTATCTTTATTATCTCTTATAACTTCCATCTCATACTCTTTCCAGCCAAGCAAAGATTCTTCTATTAGTATCTCATGGACTGGGCTTGCATCAAGACCGATTTTAGCTAGGGTTTTAAACTCATCTATGTTATAAGCTACCCCGCTACCTCCACCAGCTAGCGTAAAAGACGCCCTTATAATTAGTGGGAATCCTATCTCTTGTGCAGCTAGCAAGGCTTCATCTTCATTATAAGCATACATTGACTTTGGTATATCCATACCGATTTTAAGCATGGCCTCTTTAAAAGCCTGTCTATCTTCACCTTTTTTTATAGCATCTGGTCTAGCCCCAAGGAATCTAACTCCTTCTAAAAGGCCTTTTTCATACATACTCATAGCGACATTTAGTGCAGTTTGCCCACCCATAGTAGGCAAAATAGCATCAATATTTTCTTTTTTAATGATATCTAGGATTATCTCTTCAGAAATGGGTTCTATATAAGTTTTATCCGCAAAGTCTGGATCTGTCATGATAGTCGCAGGATTAGAGTTTATTAATACCACTTTATAGCCTAGCTCCTTTAAAGTCTTGACAGCTTGAGTGCCGGAGTAGTCAAACTCGCAGGCCTGCCCTATGACTATTGGACCTGAGCCAATAAGAAGTATGTTTTTAAAACTGTTATCTTGCATGTGTGTCCTTAAAGATTAATGAAGTTGGAAATAATGTGCTAAATTATACCTTGTGCTTACATCTTTATAAAACCAAATATAAGGGAAAATTTTGACTTCATCTACTCCAAAAAGACTTAGATATAAACTCTACATCTTCTTAGCCATTCTTATAGTCGTACTTATAATAGACCAAATCTTAAAACATGAGATCTTGCAAATCGCTTTGCAAAAATATGGAAGTATAAATATAGATTCTATAAGCTATCTTTTTAGAAGCGAGATTATAGACATAGCCTTAGTTTTTAACAAAGGTGTTGCTTTTAGCTTTTTAACCTTTTTAGGCGATAATCTTAAGTATATACAACTGCTTTTAATTCTAATTATTATTATATTTTTTATCCAACAAAGACGCTTCTTTGAAGACTACTTTATAGGTTTTGGCTTTATTTTTGGTGGTGGGATAAGCAACATCATAGATAGATTCTTATATAAAGGCGTGGTTGATTACATCTACTGGCACTATCAATTTAACTTTGCGATATTTAACCTTGCAGATATGAGTATAAATCTTGGGATAATCATAATGATAATAACCATGCTTATAAAAAGACGTAATGCCAGATAATTTTTTATCCTATAAGTTCTAAAAGCTTAAACTAAGCTTTTTATATAAACCCAAAGATTAAAAGCATAAAAGCAGATTCCAAAAGCACAAAGAAGATAGTAAGCCTTTTTAGAAAAGATGCTTGCAAGACTAAAAACGATGTAGATTCCAAGTAAAAAAAGAGGTGTGTAAACCTCACTTAAATGAAACTTCATATCCAAAAATGGAAGCAATAAAAAATCTATACTCCCTCCAAACCCAAAAATATGCAAAAGTAAACTAAGTGGGAAAAAGACTACAAAGGCTAAGCCAACTGGTATAGAGACTAGCTGAAAGGGTGAAAAGTAGGGAAAAAAGTAGTGCACTATAGGCATCATTTGTAAAAATAGCAAAAGATTAAAAAGCACAACAGTCAAAAGCATGCTTTTAGTTTTAACATACTTTATAAATAAAAATATATAAAACACTCCTGCAACTGAAAGCAAAAAGCCTATGTTAAAGGCTAGGCTTAAATCCAAGCTTAAAGCAAAAAGCACGCAAAGACTTAAACTTACAAAGCTTATAAGTTTTAAGCCTGAGTAAAGTAAGAAAAAAGCTAAGGCTGCCATTAAAAAGGCTCTAAAAAATGAAGGCTGAAAGTCAAGTAAAACTAGGTAGCCTCCCATGCAAGCTAGTATCAACACTCCAATATCAAAGTAAGCATTACGATAAGGAAAGTAGTGTCTTTGGAAGATTCTATAAAGTGGCATTAAGATGATGTAAAGTAAAAGGCTAAGTATGCCTAAGTGAAAGCCACTAATTGCTATGATATGAGCAAGCCCTAGGGAGTTTGATACATGCCTTAAGTTAGGATCTAAACTAGTGCCTAAAAAAAGGGCTGAGTAGAGGTTGCTTAAAAGGGCGTTTTCATGCTGGGCTACTATTAGGTCAAGTAAAGTAGTGCTTGAAGGCAAAAGTGCCATGCCCATATTAATAAAAAAGCAAGATTTAAAAGAATCTAAAAAAGTGCATTTTTGTGCCTTGCCTAGAACTCTCACATCTTTATTTTGCAAATCTTTTAATGCGGAGTTTGGTGTGTGCTCTATAGTATAAAGATTAAAACCATCTTTAGTTTTTAGTTTAAATATAGTCTTATTATCTTTTGCATACTGCAATGCTACTTTAGCCTCTATAGACTTAGCATCTTGCAAGGCTAGAAAGTTTTTATATCTTAGTCCAAGATTTATAGCTAGCAAGCACAAAAGCATGACAACTAAGGCTATAAACTCACGCCCTTTAAATAAAGGAAGACTAAAAGAACTATCTTTAACATGTCTGCTTTCAAAAAGCCAAAAGTGCTTAAGTAGATGCTTCATAGTAGCTATAGTTTGTTTATAGCGCTTTGCTATGCCCACTACTCTAACTTCTCCCCTCTTAAGTTACACACTTAGAATTTTTAAGCCTACTTAGAATCCATATGCATATCGTGCATATTTTTCATATCCATGTTTTTCATATCGGCATTATGAGAGTTATGGTCCATATGCATGCCTTTCATTCCATCTTTAGAATCCATCTTCATATCACCCATATTTTGCATATCCATATGAGTAGAGTTAGGGCTCATATCTTTCATGTTTTGCATGTTTTGCATATCTTTATGCATATCCATATCTTTCATGCCATCTTTAGAATCCATATGCACAGATTCCATATTACCCATGTTATGAGACTTCATATCCATGTCTTGATGAGTGCTACCCTTCATATCGTCCATGTTCATATGGCCATGATCCATTTTCATACCATCCATTTTCATATCTTGCATTTTCATGCCGTGCATCCCATGACCCATATCCATACCACCCATGCCATGCATCCCATGCATACCCTTCATGCCCATATGCATGCCTGGTAACATATACATATGTCCAGTCATCATCCCATAACCCATAAATATATTACCAAGTCCAAAATAAAGCATTAAAAGCATGGAGATTCTTAAAAGCCAAGTGCTAAATCTCGCTCTAAATCCTCCCCTTATAAGACTTCCTAAACTAGTTCCTAATAAAAACAAAGGTAAAAATGTCCCTATACCAAAAGCTATCATGCCTAAAATACTCATAGGTATGGAGTTAAAGCCAGCAGCAACTAAAGCAAAGGTATACACAAAGCCACAAGGCAAAAAGCCATTTAACACTCCAAGAACGTAGTAGCTATAAAAACTTTTAGACTGCAAGGCATACTTAAAAGCTCTTTTATACCAAGATGAGTTAGCAGATGGCGTGATATAGCCTAGTGCCTTAGGGTAAAAGTTAAAAAGCAAGGCTGTGATGATGATAAGGACACCTATAACTATAAAAACTATGCCCCTATGAAAGTTATCTATAAAGCTTTTGCCAATTAGGGCAAAAATTATCCCCACTATGATATAAGACGTAAGCCTCCCTAAAAAATATACAAAGTTTCCTAAAGCTATCCTAGTTTTAGTGTTATCTATAGACTTAGCGGTATTAAGCCCTAAAACTATACCGCCACACATACCCACACAGTGTCCCCACGCACCCAAAAAGGCCGCTATAAATATACCTAGTATTGCTTCCATCAACTTCCTTTAAGTTTAAAATTCTCTTTGCTTGATAAAAATCCACCTGCAGCTATCCTACCTTTAAGCTTACTATCTAGAATCTTTTATTAACTTTAAGTCTCATATTTATTACATAGTGGAATTGTAGTTTCGAAGCTTTTTTAAGCATAAAAGGGCTTAGAAGGTTATCTACTTTGAAAGATACTTTTTTATGAATAAAACATGTCTTAGATGAAATAAAAGCTCACGTCCTTGCCTATAGAATCTAAAAACTTCTTTTACTACTTTAAAAGCCCCTATATTTTGTTTTGTACTCATAGTGATAGTGCTGCACTGATTATGTTCATTAGATAAAACTAGCTCTGGGATATAAACCATCTCAACTACCCCATTTAAAAAAGAGTTACTCATATAGTTATCAACTGGTATATATACTTTTTTAGCGTGCTTTATAAACTTTCTAGCAGCACTTGGCGTTATGTAGTAACAAACTGCACTTAGTACTAGCTTAGGCGAGTAAGCAAAGTTTCTACCAACTAGTTTCATGGTGTTAAAACTTGAAAGATGAAGCTTTACATATTCATAAGGCGAACCAAAGCACTCCCTTATCCCTTTATCAAAGTAGCAAGCAAACTTACAGTCATCTTCTAAGATGACTATGGGTTTATTTAACTCTATGCATTTTTCCCATAAAAAGTAATGAGATGCAAAGCAAGCTATTTCAGTTTCACTAGTTTCTGGCTGGCGCCAAAGCTTGTTTAAAAACTTATCATGCCTTTTTATAAAGCCATTTGCCTTTATAGATTCTGGAGTTTGTGCATCAAAGAAATGAAAAGTTATGGGCGAAGAAGGGTAAGAGGCTTTAAAATCTAATATATTAGATTCCATAGCCTCTTTTCTTTGCGTACTTCTTTTTAGATTAATGATAAAAACATCCATTTTTTTACAAATTCTCCTATTTTTTATTTCTATATAAGCGAAATGTTATCACTTTTAATATTAAAATAACAGATAACAAACTTACAACTTATGTATGAAGAAGTCGTCGCTATGAAACTAAAATTTGTCCTTTTAACCACATTATCAGCCTTGCTTGCTTTTAGTGCACCAATTTATGCCGAAAGTGAAACATCATTAAGTGAAAGCTCACTTTTAAACTCACTAGGTATAAGCACCCAAAACACACATATAAATCATATAGCTGAGAAAAGTGGTATTTTTGTTGGTATAGGCGCTGCAACACATGAGTTTAAGATAACTAAAGTAAGTGGTACTTTACTACTAGGTTATACGCAGTTTTTTAATAAATACCTAGGTATAAGGATGTATCTAAACTATGAAAGACTTCCAAGCGACTACTATGGTGGGCTTAATATAGACTTAATCTATGACATATTTCAAGGAGAAAAGCTAGGTTTTGGGATAATAGCAGGTAGTAGTAATGGCTACATAGCCTTTCAAAACAAAGAAGAAGGCTACATAAGTCAAGTTAACGCTGGAGTTAGCTTTAACTTTGATGGCGGCCATAATAGACTTGAGCTACTTGCTAGAATCCCACTTAACAACACTACTTTTAGACCTTTGCCAAAGGCTATGCCACTTTACACTTTTAGCTACACCTATACTTTTTAAGCTAGGTCTAAGTAAATCTTAAGTTTTTAACCCTTTATCCCTAAGCTTAAATATCTTCTTCATGTTTGCACTTTATGCAAACTGCTTTATTTTTACCTTTTTGGCGCATTAAGTAGCCACACTTTTCACAGTGCTTATTTATAGGCTTAGTGCTTGATATAAAGTTGCACTTTGGATAGTTAGAACAGCCATAAAACACACTCCTTGCACGCTTTGCTACTATCTCTCCACCACACTCTGGACAAGCTACATCTAAGGCATCACTTTTTAAAGACTTGGTATTTTTGCACTTTGGATAGTTAGAGCATGCTAAAAACTCGCCATTTCTTCCTTGTTTTATCACCATAGGAGCGCCACACTTTTCGCATACTTCAGATGTAGGCGTGGCGTTAGTTTCGCTAGTATCTTTTTTATCTTTTTTTATATAGTGGCATTTTGGATAGTTAGAACAACCTACAAAATCGCCATACCTTCCACTACGTAAAACTAAAGGCTCCCCGCACTCTGGGCACATCTCACCAGTTAACTCATGCTTTTTAAGTGAAGCTATATTTTTCTCTCCATCTTCAAGCTTAGCGCTAAACCCTTCATAAAAGTCCCAAAGCACTTCTTCCCAGTTAGTAGAATGGCTAGCTATAGAATCTAGTTTAGATTCTAAGGCTGCTGAAAAGTTAGCATCTACTATCTCATTGAAGTTATTTTCTAACATATCAGTCACAGTAAAGGCTATCTCTTGAGTATGGATTTGCTTTTTTTCTATAGCTATATAGTTTCTATCACTTAGTAATTTTATAGTTGGCGCATAAGTGCTTGGACGACCTATGCCTAAAGATTCCATAGTTTTTATAAGGCTTGCTTCTGAGTACCTAGCTGGAGGCTCAGTAGTTTTAAGAGTTTCTTTTATAGGGTCAAAGTTTATAGCCTCACCTTCTTTATAGCTTGGTAAAAGCTTATCTTTATCTTCATTGCCCATAACTTTATAGAATCCTTCAAAGATTAAACTTCTTCCAGTAGTTTTAAAAGTAGCGCTTTCACTACTTGCTAGCACACTTAAAGTATCAAAGACTGCACTACTCATCTGCGTTGCTACAAAGCGATTAAAGATTAGTGTATAAAGCTTTAACTCCTCTTCTTTTAAGTAGTCTTTAGCTATGCCTGGCGTGAAATCTATATTAGTTGGACGTATGGCTTCGTGGGCTTCTTGGGCACCTTTTGCTTTTGAGACAAAGCTTCTTGGACTTGATACTAGATACTTATCGCCATACTTTTCTTTTATATAACCTCTCAAAGCACTCACTGCTTCTTTGGTTATATTTAAACTATCTGTTCTCATATAGGTTATAACGCCCTCTAAGCCCCTATTAGTCTGTACTCCTTCATAAAGCCTTTGGGCTATACTCATAGTCCTAGTTGGGCTAAAACCTAAAACACTACTTGCACTTTGCTGAAGGCTAGAAGTCATAAAAGGTGGACTTGGGTTAGTAACCCTTTGCTTTTTTTCTATACTAGAGATTTTATAGCTTTCACTTCGCAGCACTGTTAATGCAGCATCTACTTTTTCTTTTTCTAAAAAGCTAAGCTTTTCTATCTTATCGCCTCTATAGTAGAGTAAGTCAAAGCTTATATCTTTATCATAAGCATTTATTAGATAGTAGTCTATTGGCTTAAAGTCTCTTATCTCTTTTTCCCTATCAACTAATATTTTTAAAACACTACTTTGCACACGTCCTGCACTAAGCCCTCTGTTAATCTTTTTAGCCAAAAGGCCTGAAAGTTTAAAACCCACTATCCTATCAAGCAGTCTTCTTGCTTGCTGGGCATTAACTTTATCCATATCTATATTGCGAGGGTTTTCTAGTGAGTTAGTTATAGCTTGCTTAGTTATCTCATGAAAGACTATGCGAGGGAAACCTTCTACATTTTCTTTTAAGGCCTCTATGATATGAAAGCCTATGGCCTCTCCTTCTCTATCTTCATCAGTTGCGATATAAGTAGTCTCAGCTATATCATGAAAGGCCTTTATCTTAGCAACCACATCTTGATGATCTTTAGCTAACTCATAGGTTGGAGTAAAGCTATTAGGCTTAATTGTTATACCAAAGCGTGACTTGGGAAGATCTCTTATATGCCCTTTAGAAGCTATAACTTCATAGTCTTTACCTAGGAAATTTTTTATAGTTTTTGCCTTAGCTGGGGACTCTACGATGATAAGATTCTTTAAAGTTTTAACCTTAGGTTTAGATGCAACACTAGATTTTGTGCTGGTTTCTTTTTTCTTAGTGCTAGTTTTAGTTGTGGTCTTAGTTACAGTTTTAGTAGTTTTGGCTTTAGTTGTAGCCTTGGTAGTTTTTGTATCTTTAGTGGTTGTAGAAGAATCTTTTGTCTTAGAGTTAGCATTTGGCATATTTATCCTTGTGTTTGATAAAAAAGTAGTATTAAAGCTTTAATTATTCTAACTTAAGTAAATGTAATTTATAATCAAGAACTTTATTTACCGCAAGGATTGTCATTGTTTATTGGACGCCGCATATCAACCCACTTTGATTATGTTTTAATCCTACTCATAATTCCTCTTATATTTGTAAGCACATTTTTACTAAGCGAAACCTCGACTGCCCTTATGTATAGACAGTTAAGCTATGCATTTTTAGGAATCTTTGTTTTTGTCTTTGTTTTTTTTATACCGTTTAGATACCTCTATAAAAGCGTTATAGCCTTTTATGTTATCTGCATACTACTTTTAATAGCAGTAGATCTAATAGGTACAACTAAGCTAGGTGCCCAACGCTGGATAAGCATAGGAGGCTTTTCTTTACAGCCTAGCGAGCCAGTTAAAATCGCCATTATCTTGCTTTTAGCCCACTACATCCACCATAACCCTCCCCCAAAAGAAGGCTATGGAATCTTAGAGTTTTGCAAGATAAGCTTTTTTATACTTTTGCCTTTTTTACTCATACTAAAAGAACCTGATCTTGGAACTGCCCTAGTAGTTTTGATCATGGGCTATGGCATGCTTTTTATCATAGGGGTTAATAAAAAAATATGGATAAGCATCATCTTAGCCATAGCTATCTTTGTGCCTATAGCTTATAAATTTGAGATAGTTTTAAAAAAATATCAAATAGATAGAATCCAAACTCTAATAAGTGGTAAGCCAAAGGCTCAAGTCTATCAAAGCCTAATTGCTGTAGGAAGTGGTGGGTTAACTGGCAAGAGTAAAGAAGATTCAACCCAGTCTAATCTTAAGTTTTTACCAATTGCTACAAGTGACTTTATATTTGCCCACTTTGCAGAACGCTTTGGTTTTATAGGCTCTCTTATCCTTATAATCCTTTATATGTCTATAGTGGTGCACATCTTTTCTTTTTGTTTTATAGAGAAAAAAGACTACTTTATGCGGGTGATTGCAAGTTGTGTGGCGTTACTATTTTTTATCTATGTGATAGTTAATATAGGTATGACTATAGAACTAGCACCCGTAGTTGGTATCCCCTTGCCTCTTTTTAGCTATGGAGGATCTAGTTTTATAACCTTTATAGTGCTTTTAGCCATGCTTGAAAATGCGAAGGTGTTTCGCTTTGAGCTTTCTTATAATCCAGACAGTAACAACAATAATCTTTTTGGAAAGATAGGATCTATAATCAAAAGAAAAAATAACCTTTTTAGGTAGAATAAAATGACACTCAAAATCAAAAAGGATATTTTAATGAAAAACATTTCTAAAGTTTGTATACTAAGTGCCTTGCTTTTAGGCTTTAGCCCCTTTGTAAATGCAGCAGAGCCTGGCGCGTCAGCTCCTTCTAAGGCAGATCCAAGTGCACAAGACTTTGCTAATGCATTCCACATAGTAGCAGGTAAGTTTGATGGAAAACATAAGATTAATCACACTAAGGGCTTTTCTGCCATAGGTACTTTTAAGAGCGCTAAAAACTTAAAAGACTTTTATGATATACCTATGCTAACAGGCAAAGGAAAGATAGATGCAGAGGTTAGATACTCAGTAGGAGGCCCTAACCCTCACGGAAGTGATAAAACTCCAGGACTTGGCCTAGGCATAAAACTAAAAGGCAATGGAAGTGAGTGGGATATGGCCCTAGCTAGCGCACCTATAAACTTTGCTAAGACTAAAGAGCAGTTTCTAGGCTTTTTACAGTCAAGATTCCCAGATAAAGATGGAAAAGTAGATCCTAAAAAGTTTGAAGAGTTTGTTAAAACTTCAAAACCAGCTCAAAGATTTTTAGCCTACAACAAGATAAGAGGCATATCAAGATCTGTATCAAATGTCGCTTATTACAGTCTTCATGCATATATGTTTAAAACCGCTGATGGCAAGATGCAACCTGCTAGATTTGTCTTTGTCCCAGCACGCGGAGAAAGGACTTTAAGCAAAGAAGAGCTAGCTAAAACTAAAGATAACTACCTTGAAGATACCTTTAAAAAAGACCTAAAAGCTGGCAGCATTAAGTACTACATGTATATTATCCCAGCAAGAGCTGATGATGTTATAGATGATACATCTATGCCTTGGGATGACTTGCACGCTAAGATCTATGTAGGAACTTTAAATGTTACAAAATATGAAGGCCATAAATTTGCTCAAGATGTATTTATCCCAGGTGTTATGCCTAAAGGTGTAGGTGCTCCAAAAGACGCACTTTTTGAACTTAGAAACCATGTTTATGGGATAACTTTCAGTGAGAGACAATAAGCCTTTTTTATAGAATCTAGATTCTATAAAAACTAGTCATGCCCTAAAGCATGACTGCAATCTTTCCTCTTTTTAACACTTAAAATCAAAATATCATCAAATAATCCTCCACTATATATACTAATAATAAGTCTCATAGTAGAATCTAAAAGAGATTTCACTCTTACAAACAAAAAAAAGGAAAAACCATGCATAGAAGAAAGTTTATACTAAGTACCGTGGCTATGGCTGGTGGGTTAAGCCTTATGGGGACAACTGCCTTTGGCACTAAAGCGGCTAAACTAGCCTTTAAAGATGATAAGACTAAGGTGCCAAATATAAGGCTAAATAATGGCGTAGAGATGCCTATCCTTGGATATGGTACCTATCAGATAAGCCCAAAGATAGCTACAAGATGCACGCTTGAAGCCTTAGAAGTTGGTTATAGACTACTAGATACAGCCGAGCTTTATAAAAATGAAAGTGAGATAGGAGTGGGACTAACACAAAGTGGTGTACCTAGAAAAGAGCTTTTTGTCACTACCAAGCTATCTCATGATATGAGTTATAAAGAAACTTTTAAGGCAGTTAATCTTGCACTTAAAAATCTTCAAGTTGACTACCTAGACTTACTTTTAATCCATATGGCATATCCAAACTCAGTACATATGTACAAGGCTATGGAAGAACTTTATGCTAAAGGAGTTTTAAAGGCTATAGGTATCTCAAACTTTAAAGCACAAAAATACACAAGCTTTATAAAGCAAGTTAAAGTTATCCCTATGGTAAATCAGATGGAAGCTCATGTATTTTACATGCAACAAGAACTTAGAAAAGTTATGAAAGATACTGTTTTAGAAGGTTGGAGTCCCTTTGCACAAGGGAAAAATGGATTTTTTGCTAAGCCAGTTTTAGAGAGCATAGCAAAAAAGCATCATAAAACTATCGCGCAAGTTGGCCTAAGATTCCTAATACAAAACAACATAGTAGCCATACCAAAAACTACTCATAAAAAAAGGATGATAGAAAACATAGATATTTTTGACTTTAAACTTGATAGTGAAGATATGGCAAGCATAGCTAAACTTGAAACAAATAAATCTCTTTTTGGCTGGTATTAAAGTCTTAAGTTGCTAACAAGTAAAGAGAAAACTTTTAGCCTTTAATGCTACTAGCCTATATTTTTTAAACACTAGCCCTTCAAGTATAAGAATATGGAATCTTAGATTCCATGCCATCTTTTAACCCCTCCCTTTATTAAGTAAGGCCTTTAAAAATTAATATCTAATCTACAAACATATCTCCTAGTTTTATAAAAAATCGCACTTAAACCTACACTTTTATGCGCTAGCACTTGTTTTTTTTTTTTTGATTCTATACTTACCAAGCACTTAGTAAATAAGAAAAAATAGATTCAAATGCGGTGTTGATGAATGTAGAAAGCAAGCTTCCTAACAATCAGATAGCACTTAGTTTGATTCACACTATTAGCAAAAAAAGGAGTTAATATGGGTCAGCAAGCTATGACATTACTGGCAACTTGGAATGATAGGATACCAGCTGATAGCTACGTGTTACTAACTGAAAGATTAAAAAAGATGCAAGATGATAAGATGAGTGCGCTTTTATCTTTAAATCTAAAAAGTCCTATAGTAGGCCTAGTGCTAGGCCTCTTTTTTGGATTATTTGGTGTGGATAGATTCTATAAAGGAGACATAGTACTAGGCGTAGTAAAGCTTTTTATAGGTTGGCTCACACTTGGCATATGGCCAATAGTTGACTTGTTTTTAGTGTATAAAGGCATCAAGAAAGATAATCTTGAAAAGATAAGCAATGTCCTCTTGCTCACATCATAGCCACTTTTTTGGTGAATAAAGAGTTATTTAGCAAAATCTCAAGGTATATAAAATCTATCACAAAAAAAGTAAAATGGATAGCTTTATCTTTGCTAGTTTTGAGGCAAGACACTTTAGCAAACAAAACTACTAAAACCATAACTCAAAAGGCACTAAAGAAATCTCCCTTAGTGCCAAACCAAACCCTTACTCGCCCCTTACGCCTTTAGCGCCTGTAAGGCCTTTAACCTTCCTTTCTCTGTGAAAAGTTATGGCAAATCTATGGGCTTCATCACGGAGTTTTTGCAAAAACTGAAGCATGGGATTTTTCATATCTAGTCTTAACTCTAGCACATGATCACTATCCTTAGCAAAGTAACGCAAGATATCTTTTGCCCCTCCTTTAGCACGGTAAGCCTTAGCATCCCTTTTTTCTTTAGAGATACTTAAGAGGGCAACATTAGCCCCTACACAATCTAGTGCCTTTTTAGCAATCTTAAGTTGCACAGCCCCACCATCAAGCACCCACAAATCAGGCGGAAAGTCACTTACAAAACTTTTAGCCCTCCTAGTTAACATCTCAGTAGTTTGACTTATCTCATCTTTACCTTCTAGTTTATAGCGCCTATAGCTAGAGCTATCAAACCCTTCGCCTAAAAAGGCTACTTTTGCGCCTACACAGTAAGTTCCAGCGTGATGGCTAGTATCAAAAACTTCTATCTTTTCTATCCTTTTAGAATCTAAAAGTGTGGCTAGCTCACTTAAAACTTGCGCAGTTTTTGAAGTCTTATTAAGCAAGGTATTTTTTGCATTTGCACAAGCTAACTCACAAAGGGCTTTTTTGAAGCCTTTTTTAGGATTACTCAAAGTTAGATTAAGCGTGCTTAAGTCTTCACTTAAACTCTCAAAGTCTTTATCACTAAGACTAGCTAAAACTATCTCATAGTCTAGATTATCAACATGTTTTAGATTTAAGATAGCTTGCTTATAAACTGCTAGCTTATCTTCACTTTTAGCCTTAAAAACTAGCTTATCACTGCTTATAACGCGCCCTTCTCTCATAAAAAGTTTAAATAAGATTCCATTTGTCTCATCACTTTCAAACCCTAAAATATCAAGATTTTGCTTGCTTTTAGAATCTAGTTTTGAATAAAGCCTTACATCATCAAGCACTTCATAGGCCTGCTTACAAGCAAGGGCTTCTTCATATAAAAGTTTTTGAGAACAAACTAGCATGTAAGACTTTAAAGCCTGTTTTAGCTTGTGAGGATTTTGCAGATACATTAAAGCTTCACTAGCTATCTTTTTATACTCTTCTTCCCTTTCAAACTCACACACTCCAAGACACTTACCTAATTGATAATAAAGACAAACTTGCTTCCCTTTAGCACAACTCGCACTTTGAACTAATGGCAAAAGCGTATAAAGTGCGCTTAAAACTAAGCTTGCCCCTCTAGTAAAAGGGCCAAAGTAAAAGATATTTTTTTTCTTGCTCATTTTTCTTGTGATAACTGGGCGCGGATAGCGGACGCTCATATCTAGCATGATATAGGGGTAGGTTTTATCATCTCTAAGCAGTATGTTGTACTTTGGATTTTGAGACTTTATGAAGCTGTTTTCTAAGATTAAGGCTTCTTGCTCGCTATCTACTATGGTGTATCTTAGAGTGCGTGCTTCTTTTATCATCTTTTGGATTCTAAGAGAGTTAGCAGGGTTTGGTAAAAGGGCGCTTTTATCACTACTAAAGTTAAAATAGCTTTTTACGCGTGCTTTTAGGTTTTTAGCCTTTCCTACGTAAAGTAGCTCATTAAACTCATTAAAGTACTGGTAGATTCCTGGTAAAGTTGGCAAGTCTTTTACATCTTCTAGTAAACCCAAAACTTAAACCCTCCTTTTAATGGCTAGTATTAACACTAAAAGTCTAGCCAACTTTAAGTCTTGCTATGTTGACAAAAACTACCTTTTAAAGTAGAATCTGGTCTTTTTAAATCATATATCACTCTTCTTGTCAGGGTAGCTCAGCTGGTTAGAGCGCTGGTCTCATAAGCCGGAGGTCGGGAGTTCAAGTCTCCCCCTTGACACCAAAACTAAAACTCACATCCCTTCCATTTTTTAACTTCATCTAAAAGCTTACAAGCACTGCTTTAATTATGATGTAAGGCTATAATAAGCACTTTTATAACCTTGAAATAGCAAATTTAACTAACCTTAAATAGCGTCTTAATCACTTAAAGAAGGGTTTAACTATGAGCATAGCTTCAGTTGTACATTTTGTCTTTGGTCTCTTACTTTTATATTGTGCTTTATTTGCAACCTACTGGATATTTAGCACTATATCAAGAGATGTACACAAAAAGCACCCCCCAAGAAGCAAGTGCTTTAAGATACTAAGGATAGTCTTTTTTGTATTTATAGTGCTTTGTGTTATCTATCTAGCATAATTACTAAAAAGCATCTTTAAAAAGCTCTTTTGTATACTCACTCTTTGGACTATCAAGCACATCTTTTAACCGTCCTTGCTCTATGCATCTTCCCTTATAAACAACTGCCACATAATCACACATATGTGCTAAGACCTGCAAATCATGAGTTATTAAAATATAACTTAGACTTAGTTTTTCTTGTAAAGAGTTAAGTAGATTTAAGGTAGTTTTTTGCACTACCTTATCAAGGGCAGAAGTAGGCTCATCAAGCACTAAGATCTTAGCACCCACTGCTAATGCACGCGCTATGCTAACCCTTTGTCTTTCTCCCCCACTTAACTCGCTAGGGAAGCGATTTAAAAGGTTAGAATCTAGTTCTAAAAGACTTAAAGTGCGCACTACAGTTTGAAGCTTTTCATCCTTAGTAAGCTTAGAGTTAAAAAGCCCTTCACTTACTATATCTTTTACTCTAAGGCGTGGATTTAGAGAGCTAAAAGGGTCTTGAAAGATTATCTGCATCTTTTTTCTTATCTCTTTTAGATAAAGCTTATCTACCTTGCCATCTTGCACCAAAGTTTTATCAAAAACTTTTAAAGTACCAAGAGAGTTCATAAGTATATTAAGCCCTAAAGCAAGAGTGCTTTTCCCGCTCCCACTTTGGCCAACTACGCCTAAAGTGCTTCCTTCATCTAGGCTCATATCTATATCACTTATGATGCTTTTAAAACGTTTTTGAAAAAAGAAGTGATTTATAACTCCTACGCTAAAGTCTTTAGCCTCTAAGACTATCTTTTTATCTTGCATAGTTCTTTCTTTACGCAAGGAAAGATTAGAAGCCTCATATAAAAGCCTTCCATACTCTGTCTTTAAACTATCTATAGAATCTACTTTTTCTACTATCTCTCCATCTTTCATTATGCATACTTTTGAAGTGAAGTGAGAAAGCAGCTTTAAGTCATGGGTTATAAAAAGTGTGGCTATCTCTCTTTCTTCACATATCTCTTTTAAAAGTTTGATGATTTCTAGGCTTAAGCTTGCATCAAGGGCAGTTGTAGGCTCATCACAGATAATTAACTTTGGAAAGTTTATAAGACCAATAGCTAGCAAGACTCTTTGTCTTTGCCCACCACTTAACTCATGTGGATATCTATTAAGCAGGCTTTTATCTAGATCTAGCCTTTTTAGTAAGGAATCTAAATCGTTATTTTTAGTATGATGTATCTTTAAGGGCTCTAGAATCTGCTTTTTTATCTTATGGAGTGGATTAAGGGCAGAAAGTGGCTCTTGAGGTATATAGACTAAATCTTTACCAAGAAGACTACGCACGCTTTTTAACTTTAAGAGGTTAGTGCCTAAAAAATCTATCTCACCACTTTGTATAGTAAAGTTAGATTCTAACCTTGTTATAAGCCTTGAAAGCAGGCTTTTCCCACTTCCACTTTTACCTACTAGCCCTAGCCTTTCACCCTTTTTAAGACTTAAGTTTATATCTTTTAAAGCAAAGCCATTGCTTGCATTTAAGTTCTTTACTTCTAAGATGACATCTTGCAACTTTTATGATCCTACAAGCCTTAGCTTTCTTTAACTATAGAAAGGGCTGTTAAAAAACTTATATTTTCTATCTGATGACCTGAGGTCATATTTTTTAAAGTTAAAGACTTAGAGCTAAACTCACTCTCGCCTATTATAGCTGCAAACTCATGGCCTTTATGATTAGCATAAGATAAAGACTTCTGAATCTTAGCTGCATTTGGAAAGACTTCAACTGGAATCTCGCTTAGCCTAAAAGCACGTGCTAGTTTATGTGCAAAGCCTAGATAAGCTTCATTAGTAACACAGATTAGTATACGTGCAAAAGTGCCTTGCATCTGCAGTGTATCTAGTTCTAAAAGTGCGGCTATTAACCTATCTATACCTATGCTTGCACCTACTCCACTTAGCCTTTCTTTACTGAAGCGATTAGTAAGATTATCATACCGTCCACCTGAACAAACACTTCCTATACTTTTTATCCTATCTAAAGTAGTTTCATAAACTATACCTGTATAGTAGCCTAAGCCTCTAGCTATAGAAAAGTTTATACGACATAAAGAGATCTCTATATCAAGATGAGAAAGTAAGAAAAAGACCTTTTCTAAAGTTTCTATACCATGGCAAAGCTTTTTGTTATAGCCCTTTAAATGCTCTATCTGCTTAAAAAACTCTTCATATCCACTAATTTGTTTTATATTAACTAACTCTAAAAGCCTTTCAACCTTAGCATCATTTATATTAAGCTCTTTACCAAGCTCAGCCTTTACGCCTTCAAGCCCTATCTTATCAAGTTTGTCTATGATTCTAAGGGCGGTGTTTACTTCAGCTATATCTAGATACTCAAAGATACCATTTAGTATCTCTCTATGATTTATCCATATAGTAAACTCTTCTAAGTTTAATGCGTGCATGGTAGAAAAGATTATCTCTATTATCTCAGCATCACTTGAAAAGCTTTCACTTCCTACTATGTCAAAGTCACACTGCGTAAACTCTCTATAACGCCCTTTTTGCGCGCGCTCACCCCTAAAAACATTGCCTATAGCAAAGCGCTTAAAGGGTAGTTGAAGCTCATTTCTATGCTGGGTTATAAACCTAGCTAGTGGCACAGTTTGATCAAAACGTAGTGCTACATCACGCCCTCCATGATCTTTAAATCTATAAAGCTCTTTTTCTATCTCTTCACTACTAAGCCCTAATAAAACTTCAGAGTACTCAAGATGTGGCGTTTCTATAGGCATAAGCCCATAGCTTAGAAAAACTGAGCTTAAGCGCTCAAGAAGTTGCATTTTGATAAGTGCTTCATTTGGCAGTCTATCTTTAAAGCCACTTAAGATTCTAGGTGTTACTAACATCACACTCCTTTTAAGTATCGCGATATTTTAATAAAACTAGATTCTATCTTTATAAAACTAAATCTTTCGATATATGTGTATCTTTTGTGATATCAACTTTAGCCTTTTTGCCTAGCAAGCCTTCAAACTCACTAGCACTTAGTGCGCCTTTTACGCGTGGTCGCTTAACCCAAATATTATCCATACTAAAAACTTCACCTTTTTTTATATCTTTGATGCACACACAAGTTGCAAAAGCAAAGTCTATAGTTACTTGCTCTTCTAAAGTAGCAACCTTACTTCCACCTCTCATAGCAAACACTTCTTTACTAGCTTCTATCAAAGCCCTAGCACTTTTTTCATCCATAGAACAAACTATATCAGGCCCTACTCTATCCATGATATCTGTAAAGTGTCTTTCAACTAAACTAGCCCCTAAGGCAAAGGCTGCTATACAGGCGTTATTATTAAGTGTGTGATCACTTAGACCTATAGGCAAGTTAGGAAAGGCTTTCATCATCTCTTGCATGGCACCAAGACGCACAAGGTTAGGAGGGGTTGGGTAAAGATTAGTAGTGTGCATCAAAGCTAGGGGTACCTTTTTAGATTCTATGATATCAACACACTTAGCTATGGAATCTAAGTCATTCATCCCAGTAGAAACTATCATAGGTTTAGAAAAACTAGCGATGTGTTTTATAAGTGGGTAGTTATTCATCTCGCCACTTCCTATCTTATAGGCACAAACTCCCATATCTTCTAGTCTATTAGCAGCAGCGCGACTAAAAGGAGTTGAGATAAAGATCATACCCTTAGATTCTACATACTCCTTTAAAGTCCTCTCATCATTAAAACTTAAAGCGCAAGATTTCATTATCTCATATATGCTTTTATCACTATTACCTGGAACTACTTTAGTGGCTTCTTTGCTCATCTCATCATCTATAACATGAGTTTGATGTTTAAGTACTTCTATGCCTGCTCGCTTAGCGCTATCAACCATAAGTTTTGCTAGCTCTAAGCTTCCATTATGATTAATACCTAGTTCTGCTATAACTAAGGGCACTACATCCTTGCTTATCTCTCTAGTTTTGTATGGGGTTTTTAGGGTTAGCATGCATATCCTTTTTTTAGTTGCTTTTTTAACTTTTAAACTTTTTGGCCATAAACTTTGCTAGTTTCTTAAAAGGGCTTTTATCGCTATATCGAAGTTTAAGAAAAAGACCTAGCACTCTTTTTGTAAAGCTACCATAAAGCCCACTTTTAATCTTATAGAATACCTTTTTAAAATGACTATCAATATAACTAGGCCTAGGAACATCTCTTATCCTATTTAAGGGCTTTTTGTAATTTAGACTATCCTTATAATCTTTAAAAGGTTTTATCCTTAAGCTATCTGGCGGAAGTGGTAAGTAGGCATGAAGACTTGAAGTTGGACATATACTATATATCCCACCTCCTTTTAAGTGGTTTGGAATCTCTTTTAGATACTTTGCCTTATAGTCTTTGTTAAACTCTAAAAACTTAGTCTTTTGCTCACACTCTGGCAAGTTAAAATCTTGATTAAAGTAGTCACAACATAACTTTAAGCCTTCTAAATCTAAATAGCTTGTATGCATAGTTGAAGCATTATTTGAGATCTCTGGGAGATGGAGGAGAAGATTTTCTGTAGGGGCAAAAGAGTATAACTCTTTACCTTGATATAAGTCTATACCGCCTACATATATATGCTTATAGCCATAGTATATAGCTGTATTTATCATGCAAATCCCACTAGTAACTCTCTTATTATAAGTAGTGATGTTGTGCTTAGCGTGCTCTAATAAATAAGGCATTTGCTTTATTAAGTCATAAAAAAGTAAGTAGTCTTTGTTATCTTTTTCAGCCATATAATGTTCTAAGTAGGTATCTTCATAAGGCATACACTTCATAAAGCCTTCTATAATGTACTCACGTCTTTTGTTTAGTCTTTCATATATCTCAAGTAATATAGGAGATAGATGCGTAGCTGCAAAAAATACTAAGTCTATCTTTTTACCAAGGCAGTAACGTGCTTCTAAGAAGAACTGATTAACGCGAAAAACATCATAGTCTTTTGGTAGTAAACTATAATCTATTTGCCTTGTGCTAGCCCCATTACCTAAGATAACAACACTATCACTTTTTCTTTTGTACTCCAAGTGCAGCCTTTACCTTTAAATCCTTCTCTTTAAATAATGCTAGTTTTTATCCTAATATGCTTTTTTAAACATTTTTAGTTTGCTTCTTTTTAAAAGCGTTTAAAACCTTGTCACTTTATAAAGATTAAGATTTGTTGATTTTTTAGATTATATTCTGTTTTTTTTTTTTTTGAATTTATGGCTTATTTTTTATATTAATTAAGAATAGAAAAGCTAAAAGTTTGTATGGAGTTAAAGGCAGTAAGCACTACTTAAAGCCGTGCTTACTGTTAGAATCTAGCTTAGATTCTAGTTAAGATTTAAGATGGGTTACTTCATCTACAAGATAGGCTATGCTTTGCCAGCTTACCTCACTAGCTGCACTTAGTCCTATCTCGCAAGTTGAAGATGAACCAAAGCCTCTTTTAATCCTTCCTTCATAGAACTTTTTAAATCCAGTTAGCGAAGATTTATTTAACTCTGGAGTGTTAAAACCCTTGTCTCCAGCAAAGCCACAGCAGCCAAGATCAGGCTTAACTATAATCTTACCAGTTGTGCAAAGTTTAGCAAGCTCAACCATCTTGTTTTGTGCTTTATTTTTCTTCAAAGAACACATGGAATAAACTCCTATATCTTCAGTAGTTGGCCTAAACTCTAACTTAGGACTTAACTCTTGATATATGAAAAATGGTAGGTCATAGATTTTAAGTTTAGTGTGTTTTACTTCTGATAGTAAGTGAGCAGAGCAAGCACTGTGATCTAGTACTACTGGAATCTTTCCGTTATCACTTAGTTTTAAAAGCATCTCTGTAAGACGTTTAGTGTTTTTAGCATGTAGTTCTGGATAACTTACAAAAGGCTTACCACAACACATATTTTCTAACTCTGGTGGGTAAACTATTTCAACTCCTGCTTTATTGCATAGTGAGATAAAGACTTCTTGTATGCTTCTTTTATCATGCTGTAAGTTTGAAGGCTTAAAGCCACGATTGATACAAGTAGTAAAGTAGATGACTTTAGAATCTGAAACCACGCTATGAGCATTTTCTGGATCAAAGTTATTAGCTAGAGGCATATAATTTGGTATATAAGGCATCATAGAGAAAGTACCTTTTACCTTCAAGCTAGTTTCTGACATAAACTTTTGACTAAAAACAGCCGTTAGTGCCCTTGTAGCTTTTAAACCAAAACGCATAAACTTGATAGTTGTATCCATGTTGCGCAGTACCGCTGCGGCAATTTTGGCATTCTTTTTATCTTTTTCTTGACGTAAATGCAAGGCTATTTGTGCTGTATCTATCTCTAGTGGACATAAAGACTCACATTGAGAACAAGCTGCACAAGTTATCTCACCTAGGTACTCATAGTCTTTTTTTAGTTGACGGGCTAACTCTAGGCTCTCAGCATCACTTTTAGATTCTAGTCTTGCTATCTCTCTAGTTACAGTTATGCGCTCTCTTGGAGTTAGGGTTAAATCTCTACTTGGACAGATTTTTTCACAAACCCCACACTCCATGCACTTATCAACATACTCTTGTATGCTATACATCTCTTTAAGATTTTTCATATAGATATTTGGATCATCACAGATCATAACATCTGGATTTAGTAAAGTCTTAGGATCAAAGATAGCTTTTATAAGTTTGTTTATCTCATAAGCATCTTTACCCCACTCTAACTCAACAAAAGGTGCGACCATCCTACCTGTACCATGTTCTGCTTTTATACTTCCATGCAGCTTAACTACTCCATGGGCCATCTCATCTATCAAGGCCCCATAAGCAGTTTTTTGCTTTTCATCAGTTAGATTTGGAGTGATAACAAAGTGGATATTTCCAGCTAGAACATGACCAAAGATAATACCTATAAAACCATATTTGACAAATAGGCTTTGTATGAAGGCTACTCCTTCACCAAAAGTATCTATTTCAAAGCAAACATCTTCTATAACCACTGTAGTATTAGGCGCCCTTGTTGCACCAGCAAATGGTAAAAGTCCTTTTCTTACCTTCCACCACTGGTCATACACTTTAGGATCAGTACTATACTGTGCTTCTAAATCCTCAGACATTTTTGTAGAGCTTAACTCTGCTTTTATCTTTGCAAGGTTTTTATCTAGTGTTTCTTTATCTCTAGCATCAAGTTGGATTAATATACAAGCAGTATCTTGCTTTACATCTTTTATGAAACTTGGCATACCGTCTATGTTTTCTACAGACTTAAGTGAGTAGTAGTCCATAATCTCAGCACTATTTATAATATCATCATGACTTGCTAGAATCTTAACTGCTTTTGAAGCCTCAGCTATGTTTGGATAAAACAAAAGCCCACATACTTTATGTTCAAAGTCATCTACTATCTCTAATTTAACCGAGCTTAAAAAGCCTAGTGTTCCTTCATTACCAACTATTAGATGGTTAAATATATCTCTAATATCACTAAAATCAACTAGTGCATTAATAGCATAACCTGTAGTATTTTTAATCTTGTATTTTCTTTTTATAAGCTCTACTAACTCAGGGTTAGCCATAACTTTTTTGCGCAGATCTAAGATAGCATCTACCATATCTTTATGGGAGTATAAAAAGCTTTTAAAGCTTGCCTCATCTCCAGTATCCACTAAGGTGCCATCTTGCAAGATAACCCTTACTGACTTTACAGTGTGATAGCTATTTTGCTTAACACCACAGCACATTCCACTAGAGTTGTTGTTTACTATCCCACCAATTCTTGCTGTTGCAATGGTTGCTGGATCTGGACCAATTTTTTTTCTCAAATGTTTTAATGCATCATTTGCATCACTTCCTATAACGCCACAAGCTAGATGTATGTGATCATCTTTTATATCTATACCCTGCCAGTTGTGAGCGTGAGAAACTAGTACTAGTATCTTATCTGTACAAGTTTGCCCACTTAGTGAACTTCCTGATGCTTTGAAAGTTACACCTAGTCCATATTTCGTACTTAAAGCAAAAATCTTTTTAATCTCATCTTCACTAATGGCTTTTATAACTAACTCTGGTACATATCTATAACCAGATGCATCAGTGCCATAAGCAAAACGACGTAAATAATCATTATAGATTCTGTCGTCTAAAAAAGTTTTAGCTTCTTCGTAAAACAATTCGTACTTATTTTGTGACATATATCTTCCTTTCTCCTACTTATACACACGACAAATAGCTGCTAAATATAAGGCCGCATCCATGATACCATTAATTGATTTAAACGACAAAATTTACAATCTTATCTTGTACAAAAATCTCCTTTTTGATCTCATTAGTTAACCATTTTGCAACGACTTCTTTAGCATCTTTTAAAACTTCATCTTTTGGGCTTCCTTTGGGTTTATCTAAAGTTCCTCTCTGTTTACCATTAATGCTAATGGCATAAGTTATGGAATCTTTTTCTAAAGCCTCTTTGCAAACTTCTAACTTAGAAAGGTTTTTTAAGTCAAAAAGCCTTTGACTAAGCTCCCAAGCTATATGAGGCACAAACGGCTCTAATATATTTAAAAGCACATAGTAGCCCTCACTATAAACTTCATCATTTTCTTGTGCATTTAAAGCGTTATGGGCTTCCATGCAAGCTGCGATTACTACGTTAAATGGATAGCCAGCTATCTCTTTATTAAAGATTCCAAGTTGCTTTGATAAGGCTTCATAAACTTTTAAACGTGCTAGCTTTGCTTCCTTGCTTAAGCTTTTTTGATCTATCTTTGGCAAAGTTTTATGTTTTACTCTTACGCTTTTATCCCAAAGTCTATTTAAAAACTTAAAGCTTCCATTTACCCCATCATCATTCCACTCTAAGGCATAAGTTGGAGGCGCTGCAAAGAGGGTAAAAAGTCTAGCCGTATCAGCTGAGTACTGCTCTATTAGCAAGTTTGGCTCAACTATGTTGCCCTTAGACTTGCTCATCTTAGCGCCTTCTTTTAAGACCATGCCTTGAGTTAGTAGATGAGAAAAAGGCTCGCTACTTTCAACATAGCCTAAGTCTCTTAAAACCTTAGTAAAGAATCTTGCATAAAGTAAGTGGAGTATGGCGTGTTCTATCCCACCGATGTACTCATCAACATCCATCCAGTACTTAAGGCTTTCTTCATCAAAAGCTGCCTTAGCTCTTTTTTCAGGTGGAGTTGTATATCTTAAAAAATACCAACTAGATTCTACAAATGTATCCATAGTGTCAGTTTCTCTAACTGCTTTACCACCGCACTTTGGACAGGTTGTAAACTTCCAAGTTGGATGTTTATCTAAAGGATTGCCTTCACCATCAATGACTACATCATCAGGCAAAGTGACAGGCAGTCTAGTTTCACTTACTACCCCACATTTTTCACAGTGCACTAGTGGTATAGGTGCCCCCCAGTAGCGCTGCCTTGAGATCCCCCAGTCTTTAAGTCTATAGTTTGTGACACCTTTACCAAGATTTTCTTTTTCAAAGTAGCTTATAATCTTAGCCCTAGCAGTAGCACTATCTAATCCACTAAAGCTTTTACTATCAGTTAAGATTCCATCTTCTGTAAAAACTCCACTAGCGTAATCTTTAGTTTTAGGATCTAAAATCACTTTTTTTATAGGCAGATTATATTTTAAAGCAAACTCATAATCGCGCTCATCATGGGCTGGAACACTCATAACAGCTCCACTACCATAATCCATTAAAACAAAGTTTGCAACCCAGATAGGAAGCTTTTCCCCCGTTAAAGGATGCAAGGCAAAAAGAGGCAAGGCACAGCCTAACTTTTCTTCTTTTTGAGAATCTTTTGCTGAAAGATTTTGCATATCAGTTATGAAGTCTTTAGTTTTAGCATCTAAAGCGTTTACTTCTAAAAGTTTTTTGACTATAGGGTGAGTGCTAGCTAGTGCGCAGTAGCTTACTCCAAAAATCGTATCTGGGCGAGTGGTATAAACACTAAAAGATTCTATATTATCGCCCAAAAGACTTTTAGAATCTTCATCTAACTTAAAGTTAAACTCTAGTCCTTTAGACTTTCCTATCCAGTTTTTTTGCATCAAAATCACTTGATTAGGCCACTTGCCTTCTAAAGTATCAAGATCAGCTAAAAGCTCTTCTGCATAGTCAGTTATCTTTAAGTAGTACTGATACATCTCTTTTTGCACAACTTCTGTATCACAACGCCAGCATTTTTTTTCTATCACCTGCTCATTAGCAAGCACAGTTTGGTCATTAGGACACCAGTTAAGATAGGCTTTTTTTCTATAAACTAAGCCCTTCTCCCACATCTTTATAAAAAACTCTTGTTCAAACTTTGTATACTCTGGATCACAAGTAGCTAAAGCTCTAGTTTTAGAAAAGCTAAGCCCTAAAACATCAAGCTCTTTACTCATAACATCCATGTTTTCATAAGTCCACTTTTTAGGATGAACCTTATGTTTTATAGCGGCATTTTCTGCAGGCATACCAAAGGCATCATAACCTATAGGGTGAAGTACATTAAACCCTTGCATCCTATAAAAGCGTGCCATAGCATCGCTTATGCAGTAATTACGCACATGTCCCATATGAAGCGCCCCACTAGGGTAAGGAAACATCGAAAGGATGTACTTTTTAGGAAGACTTAAATCACTCTTTGGTTCATAGTAGCCTTCCTTAGCCCAAATCTTTTGCCACTTTTGTTCAATACTAGGGTTATATCTTTCCATTCTTCACTTCACCTTTAAGCCCATCTTGCCGGGATTTAAAATATTATTTGGATCAAAAGCTTTTTTTAAAGAGGCAAAAAGCTCCATTTCAGCTTCACTAAAAGCTAGCCTCATAAAAGGTGCCTTTGAAAGACCGATCCCATGTTCTCCACTAAGTGTGCCTTCTAGTTTAACTGTAAGTTTAAATATCTCAGCTATAGCGTCATGGCCAGCTTTTAGCTCTTCTTCATTTTCTGGGTTTTTAATCATAACATTAGTGTGTACATTTCCATCACCAGTGTGACCAAAACAAGGCGTTGTAACTTTGTACTTTTCACTTATCTCTCTTATGCCTTCTAATAGTTCAGGGAGGCGAGATCTTGGGACTGTTATATCTTCGTTTAGCTTTTTTTTGCCATAAACTGTGATGCTTTGAGAAGCATTACGTCTTGCAAACCAAAGGGCAGCTTCTTCATCTGCATTTTGTGCTATCTTAAACTCAGTTGCACCATTTTCTAAAAACTTATCTTTAAGTGCTTCTAGTTGATAGTTTAGTTCAGATTCTAAGTTGCCATCAACTTGGGTTATTAAGATAGCCCCAGCATCAACTGGTAAGCCTTTATGGAATCTTTCTTCAACTGCTTTTATAGTTAGGTTATCTAAAAACTCCATAGCAACTGGGGTTATGCCACTGGCCATACTTTTATAAACTGCATTCATCGCTTGTTCTATACTTGGAAAAACTCCCATGGCTGACTTTGCAAACTTAGGCTTTGCTATAAGTCTTAAAGTTATCTCAGTTATAACTGCTAGGGTTCCTTCACTAGCTATCAAAGTGCCTACTATGTTGTAGCCTGCCACATCTTTTATAGTCTTTTTACCTGCCCTTATAATCTCTCCATTAGGAAGCACAGCGCGCAGTGCCATAACATAGTCTTTTGTGATTCCATATTTTGCGGCCCTCATGCCACCTGCATTTTCACTGACATTACCCCCTAAAGTGCTTTGGTCTTGACTGGCTGGGTCTGGTGGATAAAAAAGACCTAGCTTTTCTACTTCTTCTTGAAAGTGCTTATTAATAACGCCAGGCTGTACTCTGGCTACAAGATTTTTAGTATCTATCTCTAAAATCTTATCCATGTACTTATCAAGTGCTAAAACTATGCCGCCATCTACTGGCAGGCTACCTCCAGTAAAACCACTACCTGCCCCACGTGGCAAGATGTTAATCTTTTTAGCATTACAGTACTTTAAGATATTAGACACATCTGTTTCATCTCTAGGAAATAAAACTAAATCTGGCTTATATTTTTCCCTTGTAGCATCATAGCTATAGGCCATTTTGTGCATTTCATCACTATGGGTGTTTTCTTTTCCTAATAATCCTTCAAAATATTTGACATGAACATCTTCCATACTCTCACTCTCCTATTTTTTTACTTAACAGTGCATCATAGTACTTAAAGTAGTCACCCTTACTTTTTTTGCTTGCAAAAAGACTAAAAAGTGAGCCGCTGCTTGGAAAAGAAACACGAGTAAAAAATGGAGTTAGGGGCTTATTTGTATTAGTATTAAAAGCTTCTTTATATAACAAGGTGTGAGTTTGACACTCTAAAACACCATACTCTTTACTGCCTATCACAAAAACTAGTCCTACGCCATAAACATCACAAGCCTCTTTTAGAGCCTTTGGAGTTGGGTCATACTTGCCATCTTGAGCTATATATCCCATCAATAAGTCAGGGCTTAAAAACTCCACATCTTTAACTTTTGTTTTTAAGGCATCAAAACTTTCTTGATTAGGTGCTATTAAAAAGGCTTTTTGATTTAGAAGGTGAAAGGATATGGTGTCATTAGTCTTAGGGCTTAGTTGAGGATTAGGAAGGTAGACTTGATTCATCTCGTCAAACTTTTTAACCTTAGCTTTATAAAAAAAGTTTGTGTCATCTGTGCTTGGGATACCTTTTAAGCTATCTTTACTAACTGGAGATTCTATAATGGCCATATCAACTATGGCCGTATAACTATCAAGCCCTCTTTGTATAAGTCCATCTTCTCCTTTTAAAAGCTCTTTAGGCGAGCTTAAGATAATGGTGGAATCTTTCTTATCATAGCTTACCACCTTAGCAACTATTGGAGTAGTCAGGCTGGCTAGATCAAAAGCAAAAGCCCCTTGCGATAAAAATAGCAAAATGCAAATCATCTTAATAGTCTTCATAAACGAAATCCTTTTTTTTATATATAGCTTAATGGTGTTTTGTATTAACTTGAGTTAAAAACCAAGTAGTCCCAAAAGCAAGTGAGATGCTTTTAGAGCATCTAGTGTCATTTAAAAACTCATAAACTAACTTTCTTGGGACAAATATAACATCTATATTTTCTAACTCACTAGCATTCCCACCGCCTTCAGTCTTTTTCATACTTTCAGTAACTTCTGTGTAAAAAAGATGCTGATAAGCCCCACTTGTGCCAACCCCAGAAAAAAAGTTAAACAAAGGATACATATCTTTAGATTCTACAAAGTAACCACACTCTTCTTGAATCTCTTCTATAGCAGTTTGTTTGGGAGATTTGTTTTTATCTAAAAGCCCTGCACAAAGTTCATACATAAAACCATCTTGATTTTTTAAAAATACCGGTAGCCTAAACTGTCTAACGTAGATAAAACCATCTTTTTCTTTATGATATATAACTATGCCAACGCTATCCATGCTTTTTACGATATCCCAAGTTTTTATTAAACCCTTTTCTTCATAGCTAACTCTTTCAATCTGTAGATACTTAGAGCTACTTACTGGCTCACTCCCTAGCACTTTTGGCATTTTTGGCTTATGTAAGGTGGCAGTTTTACCTTCATAATAAATCATATTTAGCCTTTTAATCCGTTTTACATATTTTGAACTATCTTTTTCATGAAAAGATTACTACTATCTATCTTTAATACCTCAGAATCTAACTCTGCTTTTAATTTCTTAGCTAGCTTGTTAAACTCAGCTTTTTGCTTTTTATTAAGCTCAACTCTAGCTGTTTTAATACGGCCTAGTGGGTCTACTGGAACGCCATTTTTATAAACTCCAAAATGTAGATGAGGCCCAGTGCTAAGACCAGTAGAACCAACTGTGCCAATTATAGTGCCTTGTTTTACATAGCGCCCAGCTCTAGTTAGAATCTTATGCATATGAGCATATAAAGTCTTTATACCATCATTATGGGCTATTTCTACAACATTCCCATATCCGCCTTTAACCCCAGCAAAAATCACACGCCCATCAGCTGCAGCGTGGATTGGCGTACCAACATTTGCCGCAAAATCAACTCCATAATGAGGCCTTATAATCCCTAAGATTGGATGTCTTCTGCCATAAGAAAACTTTGAGCTTATACGTCTATACTTAACTGGTGTGATAAGCAAGAAGTTAGTCATCTCCTTGCCTTGCAAGTTGTAGTACTTATCATGAAAGTTTATTAAGTAGTTTGGCTGCTTGTTTGTTTCCATCATGGCTATTTTGATATTAGGCTGGCCAAACTGCCTTCCTAGTCTATATTTTCTTTCATATATAACTGCTAGTACATCATCTTTGGCTATGTACTTTTTAAAATTAACGTTGTTTTTATAAGCACTTATAAACTCTCCAGCTAAGGCTTTATCGCCTGTTGCGTCTAATAAGTCTTGATAAGGTGTGTGCTGTACTTTTAGGGCTATAACTTCATCTTTTACTATGTAGTTTATAGGGATAATAGAAAGTTTATAAGAGCCATCGCTATAGTTTATGTAGATTTGTGCGTTTTCGCTTATAGGTATAAAGGCTTGGATAAGCTTTCCACTACTATCTTTTAGCATATAGTAGTTAGCCCCTGCATAAATCTCAGCTACAAGCTCTTTATCTTCAACTGGTAGGTTGTAGTAGAGAGACTGTGGAATCTGATATCTATCAAGAAAGTTAAGTAAGCTTATACCATCATCCCATTTAGCACGAGTGCCAACTGTGGATATAAACTTATATTTGCCATTGCTATCTATATCTAAAGAGGCCTTGTTAAAAAAGTCTGTCTTATCTGTATCTACGCTGGTACTTTTTTGGCTAGTCTTGGGGCTAGTAACACTAGCTTGTAGGCCTAAAGCACAGGTTAAAAACAGTATAAACAACATTTTTTTAAACATATAATCATCCTTAACCTGTTAAATAGACGCACGATTAACATTAATTTCATATACAATTAATGTTAAATTACAGGTCTTAAGTATTGCACATTTTTGTGGATTTAGGATTATACTTTAATAATGCTTACATCCTTACAACTTAAAAAGGAGTATAAACTCATATGAAAGACTTTATATACCCAACTATCATATTTATAATATTCTTATACGTCTTAGCCTTCATGCTAATTTACACCTATAAAACCGCTCCAACCCCACCAACTTTTATTAACAACAGCACTGGCACGGTAAATGTAAAAGATTTACAAAATGAGTTAATAAAACAACTTAAGATAAATTAGAATATGCCGATATATGTACAGTTTATAGAATCTAAGGATGAACAATGAGAGTAGGACACAGCGCAAATGGCGTATTTAACGAAGGCTTAACAAAACCACAAGATAAAAAAGTAGAAAACACTAAAGTTGATGAACATATCGCTGCAAAAAAAGCTAGTGATGAAGTTGCAAGCAACAAAGTAAGTGATATAAAAGAAGCTATAAAAAATGGTACCTATAAAGTTGATATGGATGCCACAGCTGATAAGATGGCACAAAGTTTGCTTTCTTAAGTTATCAAACTTAAGGAAAACTTATGCTAAAAAACTATCTTGAAGGCGCGATTAAAGACTTGCAAAATCTTATAAGCTACACTTATGAAGATATAGAAGACATAAAAGTTGCAAACAACCATAGTATATTTGAACGCAACATTATAAAATCCTCTCTCATAAAAGAGTTCGAAACTAAAAAAAGTCTTATAGATGACCAGATGGTGCTACTCATGCAGACTAATCCAGACAAACCACTAAGTGAGTTAATAACCCCAGAGATAAGCACTCTTTTAGTCTCTATGAGGCAAAACCTTGAAGCCCTAAAAGACATCAACACAAGATATGCCAGGATGGTCTTTGCAGTAAGTGAGTTTTATACATCTTTAGTAGAACAACTTTTCCCAAAAGAAAAAGCAGACTATAAAGGCAGTATGGTACAAAGTAGTCTTTTAAGCCTTCAAGCCTAAGTTTATAGATCACTTTTTAATATTACAAAAACTTGGAATCTTTTTAGATTCCAACTCTTTTTAAACATTTATAAAAATCCTTTATCTAAAACTTTATTCTCTTATTTCATAAAAGTACGCATACTAATAGACTATACAAAAGCTTTAAAAAATATACAGAAAAATAAAAAGTAGATAATAAAAAATGAAGTAAAGAAAGCTTAAAAAAGATAGTCAGAAAAGCTAGCTAGTTAAACTAGCTATACTTAAAACTTACCTAACTTACAAAAAGATTATTTGCTGCCTATCTTTCTTTTGTAAGTTCTTAAAGTTGAAGCTGCAACTTTTATCTTAATTCTTGTGCCATCATCTGTCATGATACGTACTGTCCTAAGATTAGGAAGGCTTCTTTTCTTGGTCTTGTTATTGGCGTGGCTTACGTTGTTTCCACTTAAAACACCCTTGCCACTTAAATCACATCTTCTTGCCATTGTGCGTCCTTTGCTGTTTGTTTAACTCTAAAAGCTTCTATTATATCAAAACTATGCCTTACTTTGCAGTCTCTTTAACTCTTTTTCAAACTTTTTCCGCTTTATGATAGAAAGCTTATCTACAAAGAGTATACCTTCTAAGTGGTCGTTTTCATGCTGCAAGGCTACTGCTAAAAAATCTTTAGCTTCCATCCTCTTTCGCTCACCAAATCTATCGCTATATTCTAAAACTACACTTTCATATCTTTTTATCTCTTCATAAAAACCAGGCACTGATAGGCAACCTTCATTCCACATGATCTCACCTTGCTTATCTATAAAGACTGGATTTATAAACTCTAGCAAGTCTTCTTTATATTGTATGTCGTCTTCATCTTCATTCTCACTAGGTCTTGGTAGATTAACTATAAAGATTTTTAGAGGCTTTGCTACTTGTATAGCCGCAAGCCCCACACCTTTTTTAGCTATCATAGTCTCATACATAGAATCTAAAAATTCATGTAATTCACTATCAAACTTCTCAACCTCTTTTGACTTCTGTCTTAATCTAGTATCTGGATATTTGACTATATCTAGTATCATTTTTAAACCTTCACCTTTAACTTAAAGCTTTTTAACTTCGTATTTTAAGGTATATTATAAAACTAATACAAGACTTTAAGCTAAGTTAGTGATAAAAATTATCATTTATGTATCTATTAAGGCTTAATTATGCAAACTCTTAAGGCTATAAAGCCTTACTTATAAGACTTTATAGCTAGCAATACTTAACTAAACACAAAAGGCATTTTTGCATTACGCTCTATAACTTCACCTACTTCAAAACATATATCCTCTCTAAACTCATCTGCAACTATCTGCACACCTTCAGGGATATTACCTAGACTACCTTTGCGCAGGCCTGTAGGCACACTCATTATAGGAAGACCTAGTGTAGTTGTTGCCATTAGTGGGGACTGTATCTCCATAATGTGTTTCATAACACTAGGACCTTTTGTATCTTCTCCCCAAAGCATAGGATCTTCTAAAGAGACAGGCAGCATCAAAGCGTGATACTTTTCAAAAAGCACACGCATATTTCTACGTAAAGTCTCTCTGTTTGCTATAGCCATCATGTACTGACCCATATCTGTTTTTGGAGTGTTAGCTATCATAGATTTAACAGCACTTAACACTTCTTTAGAGCCCACTTTTTTAACTTCAGGAAGCATAAAAAGACTAACTTCATTCATAACTACCCTAGCCCATATATCCATAGCTTCTGTTAAAAATGGTAAGGAGATAGGCTCTATGATGTAGCCTTCTTTACTAAGCCAAGTGGCAGTTTTTTTAAGGTTATCTTTAATAGCAGAATCCATTTTTAAACCCGGATAATCCATAAGCACACCTATTATCTTAGTGTCAACCTTAAAGTCTTTTTCCTTAAAAGCAACATCTACACTATTAGGATCAAACACACTTGCTTTTGCTAATCCTCTAAATCCCATCTCACAGTCCCTCACACTTCTAGCTAGTGGGCCATCTACAGTAAAAAACTGTGCTGAGAAAGTCTTTTGATCTGGACTTGAAGGGTTAAATCTAGGCACGCGACCTGGCGTTGTACGCAAACCCACACAACCACAAGCATAAGCTGGATAGCGTATAGAGCCTGCTATGTCATTACCATGAGCGATAAAGCCCATGCCACTTGTTGTAGCTGAAGCTGCCCCACCACTTGAGCCCCCACAAGTTATAGCTTTATTCCAAGGGTTGAGTGTCTTGCCAAAGAGGGGATTTTCTGTAAACCAGCGGAAAGTAAACTCAGGAACATTAGATACTCCAACTATTATCGCACCATCTCTTACTACGTTTTCCACTAGGGCTGCATTATGTTTTGAGATGTTATTTTTAAAAGCCACTATGCCATCTGTGTTAGCAACTCCTTTTACATCAGTGTTATTTTTAATGCTAATAGGCACGCCATGAAGTGGAGAAAGATAGATTCCTTTTGCTAATAACTCATCTGCATAACGCGCATTAGCAAGGGCTTCTTTTTCTAAAACAAAGGCTAAAGAGTTATACTTTTTATTAGCCACCTTTATGCGTTCAATCACGCTTTTTGTCACTTCAACGCTTGATACCTTCTTATTTCTAATAGCATAGGCTACTTGGTAAGCATCCCACTGCCACATAGGAGTACTAGGCAGTTCTAGCTTAGCTTCTCCCATAGACCTAGTAGAATCTTTGCTAGTCATGCTTGACATTTTAGTGGCACTTGATGAAGAGTTTAAATCCTTAGCAAAAGCGGTACTTGCAAGCAATGAAGCACCTACTCCAAGTGATCCTAGTTTTATAAATCCACGTCTATCCATAATCATCCTTTTACCATCACCCTTTTGGGCAAGATGTATGTACTAGTGTAATCTTTTAGTGTTTAGATTCTGTGGAGTTTATATAAAAAGTTCTTAAGCTTTTAGATTTTTAAAAAGACTGTCTAGAAAAGATTATATTTTCAAGAAAGCTAAGGTTTTGGCTTGATACTAGATGCGTAGTGCCTTGTAGTTTTTCACCAGTTAATATACACAAACCAAACAATAACACGCAGTGCTGTCATGGCAAAAGGTAAAGTCTTGTGGCAATGACAGATTGCAAAGATTACAAGAAAAAGTAATACTGCCTATGCTATACAATCATTTCCAATAGGCAGTTCCAATTTCTTTATACTATTAGCTAGCTTTTATCCCAACGCTTTCTTTTTCGCACTGTTTATTATTTGTGTGCTTTTTAAGCAAAGTGCAAGCTTCCTTGAAGAGGGAGGGGGGATTATCCCCTCCTCACTCCCGCAAAGCCTGCGAAAGTATAAGCTTCCTTGAAAACGAAGTTTCCTTGAAAAATCACGCGCTCGCACTACTGCTTCTTTTTTTTCATGATTTTTATCACCACGAAACAAAGCGAGAATACCTTTGGCTTAAAAAATTATAATTATTGAAGGTTTAATTGTATATAGATAGCTATCAAAAACGATCCTATAAGAAATCAATCTTATTAGTTTAAAAACTGCTATCAAAATAAGTAATGTGATGTGAAAAAAGTAAAAGTAGAATGTTTAAAAAATGGGGCGGAGGGGCTAATCTTAAGCCGTTTAAAAAGCTTTTGTAAAAAGACTACGCTTTGAACGCAGTCTTTTCATCTTATAGTGTTATAAAAAACGCTTTATTTTATAGCAGCCTTAGCCTTTGCTACGATGCTTGCAAAAAGTGCTGGGTCATTCATAGCCATATCAGCTAATACTTTCCTGTCTAACTCGATATTTGCTAGCTTTAAGGCGTGCATAAATCTTGAGTAGTTTATGTCATTCATCTTGCAAGCTGCATTAATCCTTGTAATCCAAAGAGATCTAAAGTTTCTTTTCTTTTGTTTTCTATCACGGAAGGCATAGTACATACTTCTTTCAAGCTGTTCTTTTGCCTTTCTAAAGTGCTTTCTTCTTCCGCTAAAAAAACCTCTAGCAAGCTTTAAGATCTTCTTATGTCGTCTTCTTCTGACAACGCCTGTCTTTACTCTCATTTCGTTTCCTTTCTTTACCTTATAGTGATACTAGGTGAAGTGCTTATAAAAGCACAAACTTTCCTTTATTAAAAAGGGTAGGTGGCCTTACACTAGTTTAAGTGTTTAATCTATCTCATACAGAGTAGATTTTTTACAGAATCTAGATTTGTCTTATCTACGTAATGCGGTGCATTTAAGTTAGCTTTACGCTTATGACTTTTTTTAGTCAAGATATGACTTTTGAAAGCACTACCACGCTTAATAAGATTTTTTTTGACCTTAAAGCGTTTCGCAGCGCCTCTGTTAGTTTTCATCTTTGGCATTGTCTTCTCCTTTCGTAAGTTGGATGCTATTAAAAGCTTCTTCGCTCTTTTTTTCTTCTTTTTTAGATTCTTTTTGCTCTTTATTTGGAAGCATTAAGACATTAACATAGCGCCCTTCAACTTTGGGCTCTTTGTCCATGTGAGAGATATCTTCTACTAGGGCTATAACTTTTCTTATCACAGCAAAGCCAGCACTTGGATCACCCATCTCCCGTCCACGCAAAAAGACTTTAAACTTAACATGCTTTCCATCATTTAAAAACTCTATGGCATGTTTAACTTTGTAGTTAATATCATTTTGTGCTATATGGGTTGAAAGTTTAATCTCTTTTACTTCAATTTGCTTTTGTTTTTTCCTGGCTTCTTTTTGCTTTTTTTCTGCTTGATACTTAAATTTACCATAGTTCATGATCTTGCATACTGGTGGTTTAGCATTAGCAGATATACAAACCAAGTCAAGTCCTGCTTCCCTTGCAAGCTTTAAAGCCTCATAAGAGCTTATAAGACCTTTTGGTGTGCCATTTTCGTCTATGCATCTAACTTGCTCGAATCTTATATCTTCATTTATTAATGCTTCTTCTTTCAAAAAGTAACCTCGCTATTTAATTTTACTATTTTTTCTAAAAAGTCTTTTTTGCTTAGTGTGTACTGCAGACTTTCTCCTTTTTCATTTTTTTCTGTCCTATCTCTAATAGATAGCAAATCCTCTGTTACCTCTTTCTCACCTAAGATAACAAGTAGTGGGATTTTTTGCTTTTCAGCAGTTCTTATTTTCTTGTTTAAACTTTCATCCTTAGTTGTTACATAAGCATAGATTCCAAGCTTTTTAAGTTCAGATTCTAACTTCTGTGCATAGTCTAACTGCTCACTCCCTATAGGGATAATTTGCACTTGTGTTGGTGCTATAAAGAAAGGAAACTCTCCGCCAAAGTGTTCAGTTAAGATGCCGATAAAGCGCTCAAAACTTCCAAGCAAGGCCCTATGTATCATGACGGGTTGTTCTTCTTTATTATCACTACTTACATAGCTTAGATTAAACCGCTCTGGCAAGTTCATATCTATCTGTATAGTACCACACTGCCACTTTCTTTTTATAGAATCTGTTATCTTTATGTCAATTTTTGGCCCATAAAATGCCCCACCGCCCTCATCTATCTCATAAGGTATACCATTTTTTTCTAGTGCTATCCTTAAGGCTTCAGTGGCTTTTTCCCAAACACTATCTTCACCTATAGCCTTTTCTGGTTTAGTAGCAAGCTGCATCTCATAGCTAAAACCAAAAGATTCCATGATATTTTTAGCTAGCTCTAAAATATTAGTTACTTCAGATTCTATTTGATCTGGTGTGCAAAAGATATGTGCATCATCTTGAGTGAACTCTCTAACCCTTAAAAGTCCATGTAAAACACCACTTTTTTCATGCCTATGTACTACACCATACTCGTAAAATCTTAAAGGCAACTCTTTATAACTTCTAATGCTTGATTGATAAACTTTTATGTGCCCTACACAGTTCATAGGCTTAATGCCATACTCCACTTCATCAATCTGAGTAAAGTACATATTTTCACCATAGTTTTGATAGTGCCCACTTATAGTCCAAGCTTCACTTTTTAAAATCTCAGGTCCACGAACTGGCTCATAACCATTTAGCAGCAAAGATTTAGTTAGTAAGTCTTCAAGGCGTTTTCTTAGGCGAGAGCCATTAGGCAGCCATATAGGAAGGCCAGCACCTATATCATCATCAAAGGTAAAAAGTTTTAGTTCAACTCCTAGCTTTCTATGGTCTCTTTTTTTAGCCTCTTCTAACATATGAAGATGCTCTTTTAAACTTTCTTTATCCGCAAAAGCTATGCCATAAATACGAGTTAGCATCTCTTCTTTTTCATCCCCATTTAAGTAGGCACCAGAAAGTTTTATAAGTTTAAAGGCTTGAAGTAGTTTTAAGTTAGGCAAGTGAGGACCACGGCATAAGTCTTCAAACTCACCTTCAGCACTCTCTTGGACATAGATACTTAACTCATCACCCTTAATATTTTTCATAACAGCTTGCTTTAAGGAATCTCCCTTAAATCTTTCTTCAGCCTGGGTGCGAGTTAGCTCTTTTTTGATTATAGGACCGCCTTTTTTGGCTATGTCTTTCATTTTAGATTCTATTTTTGCTAAGTCTGCTTCAGTTATCTTTTCTTTAGTTTTAAAGTCATAATAAAACCCTTCATCCACATTAGGCCCTACGAAAAATTCAGCATCTGGATAAAGAGCTTTTATAGCTTGTGCCATTAAATGTGCGCAGGTATGCCTTATAATATTTAAAGAATGTATTGAATTATCAAAATATAAAGTTTTTAAGTCATTTTGTGCAGTTGGGTTATAACTTTGTGTATCTATAATTTCATTGTTTTTATTAATATAGCCTATAACTTCTTTTTGCAATGAATTCTTCCTCAATTAATTAAGTGGTGATCACGACTAGGATTGAACTAGCGACCCCTACCATGTCAAGGTAGTGCTCTACCACTGAGCTACGCGATCACTTTAGAAAAAGTCACATTATAACCAAAATATATATTAGCAATTAGATTTTTGCTAATCATCTTCGTTAAATTCCCTTCTCCTAAAACCCTTACTTTTAGCTAGATCCTTCCCATCTCCCAAAAACTCATGCAAATCTTTATACTCTTCCTTAGTTAAAAAGCGAGTTTTTCCAACTGGCAAATTATTAAGGCTAATAAAGCCATAGCTTACGCGTTTTAAATCTAAAACATTAGCCTTAAAGTAGGCAAAAAAGCGTCTTAACTCTCTATTTTTACCTTCACTTAAACTTACTTTTAGTCTTGAAAAATTATCACTACTTTTAGTTATCTCATAACCATCAAACTTAAAATGCATAGAAGTTATAAGGCTTTTTTCATGCCCACCAGCACGTGCATCTTCTATATCTAAGCCATCACTTACTGCGATATTTAGCCCTTCAATGATCTCTTTACTTATCTTAGAATCTATTTTTATAATGTACTTTCTAATAAGACTAGATTCCATTAACTTGCTAGCTACTCGCTTAGAATCACTTAGCAGTAAAAGCCCCTCACTTGCATAATCAAGCCTTCCAACTGGTGTAAAAAACTTATATCTTGAACTAAGAGAATGAAAGATAGTCTTTCTACCTTGTGGGTCAGTTTTGCTTACTATCTCCCCTTTTGGCTTGTTATAGACTATGACCGTGTAGTTTGTGATATCAAATATAGGCTTATTATTAATCGTTAGCTTAAACTTGCCAGTTGGCAAGGGAGTAGTTGGAGTAACTACTATCCCATTAATCTTAACCCTGCCTTCACTTAAAAGTAAGTCTGCAGTCTTTCTAGAGTAGTTAGAATTATTGGCTATGTACTTATTTAGTCGCATATTTTAGAGATAAAACTAGTACTTTTTAGATCTTGAAGCTCCCCTACTAAAGCTTTCGCCTTTTTGGAACTCCTTCCTACCGCTACTTTTTTTAAAGTCTCTATCCCCACTTCGTTCACTTCTTTCGCCACCTCTATCACTTCTCCTATCACTTCTACCTCCACTGCTTCCGCCTCCACTTCCAAAGCGTCTGCCACTGCCTCCACTGCCTCTTCTATCATGAGACTTAAAGTCGCCTCTTTTTTTAAGGTCTTTTACGAAGCTTGCTTCAAAGTCTTTTTTACTCATGCCAATTTTTGCGCTATTAGAAAAGTTAAGGCTTAAAAGTCTAAGTATAAGCTGGGCGTTATCTATCTTATCTTTTATGCTTTCATAACAAAGGATGGCATCATCAGTTACTTTAGCAGATAGAATCTTATTTATAAGCTCATCATTACTAACTGCTGGGATTTCATAAAGCTCTAAAGTAGAACTAATCTCAGCTTGGATTCTTTTTAACTCTTTATACTCTAAAGGTGTGGCAAGAGTTATAGCAACGCCTTTTTTACCTGCCCTTCCAGTACGACCTATCCTATGCACATAAGATTCTATGTTTAGTGGCATATGGTAGTTAAAAACATGGCTTATATCGCTTATATCAAGCCCACGTGCTGCAACATCTGTAGCCACTAAGATATCACTATCATTTCTTTTAAAAGATTCTATAGCAGATCTCCTAGCACGCTGATCCATATCACCATGAAGCGCTACAGACTTATAACCTTTGTTTTGCAAATAGCCATTTACCTCATCTGCTTCTCTTTTAGTTCTTATAAACACTAAGCTCTTGCCTGGGGCTTCAGTGTCTATAAGTCTAGTTAAAGCGTCATTTCTCTCATTATCATTTATGATGTAGTAGCGTTGGGATATATCAGTATTAGTAACATTAGTTGAAGTTATCTTAACTAACACAGGCTCACATAAAATCTTATCTGCAAGCTGCTTTATACGACTTGGCATAGTCGCACTAAAAAGTAAAGTTTGTATGCTATTAGGTATATAACTAAATATCTCTTCTATATCATCTATAAATCCCATATCTAACATCTCATCACTTTCATCTAAGACGATGATTTTAGGATTAAAGTTCTTGATATGGCCATGTTTTAAGTGATCTAGTAGCCTACCTGGTGTTGCTATCATAACTTGTGGATTTTTTTCTATAAGCTCAACTTGTCTTCTTATACTTTGTCCACCATAAACACAAACTGTTTTAGTTCTTAAAAACTTTCCAAGCTTGAAAACTTCATCGCTTATTTGCATGGCAAGCTCTCTAGTTGGAGTGATAACTAAAGCTTCTATGCCGCAGTTTCCTTCTAGCATATTTAATATAGGAAGGGCAAAGGCTGCGGTTTTACCAGTACCTGTTTGAGCTTGAGCTATAACATCTTTTCCTTCTAATATAGGTGGTATGGCTTTTTCTTGGACGGGAGAAGGTGTGCTAAACCCTGCTTCTTTCACACCATTTATAACTTGCTCTTTTAAACCTAATGCTTTAAATGCTTCTAGATTGCTCTCACTTGAGCCTATCGTACTACTCTCTAGTAGATCTTGATTTGACATATATTCTCTCTTGTAATTTCTGGATTTGCATAAGATTATAACCTAGATTGACATAAATCATATAAACTTTATGAAGTTATGAGATAAAAATGCATTTTTCTATTGACATGGGTGGATTTTTTTTATACAATCTCCACTTTTAATCAACAAAAATTCATTCTGGATTAGCTCAGCGGTAGAGTAGGTGGCTGTTAACCACTTGGTCGTAGGTTCGAATCCTACATCCAGAGCCAGTATAAAATCCCCTTTAAACTTAAATTTCTCCCAAACAATCATTTTACGAACCATCCCTAGTTATAACAAAAGTTACAACAAATCATTTTTTGGTATAGTGCAATAGGTACTAAAGCTTAGATTCTAGCTCTAATCTCTATTTAAGCAAAAATACAAGAAAAAACAAAAACAAACTACCATTTTAAAGAGGATTGCAATGGTGCCTTTTGTATTTTATAAATACAGAAAAGAGCTTTTTGGCAAACAAGATTCTAAACAAACATAAAAAGTTTATCTTACATCTAAGCCCTTAGAATTTAGATGTATCTTAACACTCCTAAGAGGCAAAATATCTTATAATCTCACTTTTAATTTTTACACACTTATCACGTCACAACCTCTAAATGCACGCCTTGGCAAGCACATGCATCAACATAGCCTTAAGCTAGCAAGGACTCTAGGTTAATGCTTGATAGGCTATATGAAGGATGAAAATGGAACTTTGGACTATAGTAGCAGTGCTTGTAGTTGTATGCTTAGTGCTCTTTTTTATATACTGGGTTGCAACTGCGATAATTAGAAAAAAGCAAAATATTACAACGCCTAGAAGCAAGCAATTTATGAGAGCCAAGAATCTTTTCTTTGTGTTTTTAATACTTTCTATAATCTACTGGATAGGCGTATCAAGTAACTCATAAAAGCCCACATATAGAATCTAAAAAGATTCTATATTTAAGTAGCTTTATAAAAACTAGTCGTTTTTAGCAAGCAGCCATCTCTATAACAATAAAATCTTCAATAATTATAATTTTTTAAGCCAAAGGCACTCTCACCTTTGGATTTTTACATTAACAAAAAAACAAGCATGTAAAAGACTATGGGCGTTAGGGAAGAGGGATAAAGATTTTTAAAAAGTAGATTTTGGGCTAAAGGGCTTAAGTGCTTGTAACACACTAGACTTATCACAATGGTGCTAGCGCCCTTCACAATGATAAATTTACAAAGATTATAAAAAAAAGATAATGTTGCCTATAATATATGATCCTTTTATGTACCTGTATATTTTAGCTATAGCCTTATAAACTATGATGCATATAAAGATAAGTATTAAACTAAGCCCAAAAAGCTCTAATAAGTAGCTAAAGAATCTATCTCCCTTTCATGCAAGCTAGCCCCAACAAGCACCATGCAAAGCCCTACTACAAAAGTAAGAAAATACCCATAAAAACTGTGATGCTTCCTTCCAAACCTACTTTGCTTACAGCATATACCTATAGGCACATCACAAACCAACCTAAAACATACAACCATCAAACTAGATATAGATAGCACACTACCTACTATGCCAACTACAAGACCATAGGTAGGATGCCCCATCTTTGATATAACTACTCCTATCACAAAAGCAAAGAGGCCAACTACAAAAGTATATATGTATGCGCGCAACTCTGAGTGCTTTTTGCCAGGTGTTTTATCAAATAGTCTGTAAAAATAAGCTAATTTTTCTTCTACACTCTTTTTCTACACGCGCGTAGTTGCATTCTTTTTTTCACATAAGTTTCATACCTATCTTCATCTAAAAAGCAAACTAACCTACTAAATAAAAACTTAAACAAGCTAATAAGTAAAGACATAAAAGCTGGATACAAACTTGCAAATACTGCAAGGATACTACTAGTATAATCACTACAACACACACTAAAAGCATAGCTATAAAGTGAGTAAATATAGCTTTAAACAAGGGGCTAAAGCTTTTATCAAAAAGACTAACGATAAATATGATAGATAAAAACAAAATACAAGCTAGTATAAAAAGTCCAAAGATTTTCGCACAAGATTCCCACGCGTGCTTAGTGCTAGTTTTTCTAAACTTAAACATACAAGCCTCCTATCTCTTCTACTATATCATGAAACGCACTTCTAACACAAACATCCTAGCACTCTGGAATGCCTTTTGCTTCATAGCTACTTAAAGCACTTGGTTGGATTAGTTGTGAGATTTAAAAGGATTTAAGTCATGAAAATATTCAAAGTTTTATTTGCCATCTTGGTGGCTTTAAGCTTCTTAAAAGCTGATAAGATAGGCGATATAGCCAATATAGTAGGCGTTAGAGGTAACCAGCTTATAGGCTATGGACTAGTTATAGGGCTAAATGGCACAGGTGATAAAAGTGGTTCAAAGTTCACTATGCAGTCTATTTCTAACATGTTAGAAAATATGAGCGTTAAGGTTAATCCTAATGATATCAAGTCTAAAAACGTAGCTGCTGTTATGCTAACTGCTAATCTTAATAGCTTTGCAAGAGAAGGCGATAAGATAGATGTTAAAGTCTCTAGCATAGGTGATGCTAAGTCTTTAAGTGGAGGAACACTTATAATGACCCCACTTAGTGCTGTAGATGGCCAGATCTATGCCCTAGCCCAAGGAAGTGTAACTGTAGGTGAAGGCGATAACTCTTTAAGTGGAACTATAGTAGGTGGAGCCACAGTTGAAAGAGAAGTGCCTTATAGCTTGAGTAATAAAACTGAAGCTACTTTAAGTTTAAATGCAGCTAACTTTCAAAACGCTATCAGAATCCAAGACATAATCAATAAGACATTTAGTCCTAATACTGCAACTGCCTTAGATTCTAGAACTATCAAACTTATAAAACCTAAAAACCTAAGTATGGTTGAGTTTTTAGCCCTAGTACAAGAGATAAACATAGACTATACAACACGTGAAAAAATCGTAGTTGATGAAAAATCAGGCACCATAATCGCAGGGCTTGATATCTATGTCCAACCTATAGTTTTAACCCATGGTAATCTCACTTTAAAGATAACAAAAGACTTTGCAAAAAGTGGTGGTGAGCCAGTAGATTCTACAAATCTAAACACTGAGACAAAAACCCTTAGTGGTAATGGTCTTAATCCAACCGTATCAAGTGTAGTTAGGGCCTTACAAAAGATGGGTGCAACTCCGGCTAATATTATAAGCATACTAGAAACTATGAAAAAAAGTGGCGCCATAGCAGCCAACATAGAAGTACTTTAAAAGGATAAAATATGATGATAGATAAAACAAACGCACTAAACTCACTAGCATCTGCAAAAAGCAAAGAGCTACTTGATAACCTAAAGTCAAAAAAACTAAGCGAAAATGATAAAGCGCTAAGAGCCCAAACTGATAAGTTTGAAGCCCTTTTTATAAAAAACCTACTTGATATATCTTTAAAACTAGATAATCCCCTCTATCCAAAACAACCTGGTAATGAGATCTATGAATCTATGTTTAAAGACCAGCTAGCAGGTGAACTAAGCGGGCACTTTGGCTATAGCGAGCTACTTTTTAACTTCTTAAAAGCTAAAGAAAAACTTAGCTAATGCCAGATAAAAAGCAAGACTTAACTTCTAATCCAAAAGAAGACACTACAAACTCTCCTCTCTCAGATCTTGCAAAACTAGATCTTGGAGACACCCAGTCTCTTTTGAAACTTTTAAATGAGTTTATACTTCAAAGCTATAAAGTAGAAAAGGAGTTTAAGGACTTTAAAGCCTTAATAGAGCTAGTACTAGAGATGATCCCTCAAGCTGTGCTAGTGTTTAATGAAGATGATGGAAGCTTGTTTTATCAAAACAAAAAAGCAGCTAGCTTGCCACAACTTTTAGATGTGAACTTTAATCTAGAATCTGAAAGTGAGATAAGACTAGAAACTAACATCTACCTTTTACAAAGTTCACACGTTTCTAATAAAACTATAATCACCGCCACTAATATCACAGAACAAAAACGCCAAGAAAGACTAGCTAGCATGGGGCAAGTAAGTGCCCACCTTGCTCATGAGATAAGAAATCCTATAGGTTCTATCTCTCTTTTAGCAAGCGTACTAGAAAAAAGGGTAGATAGCAATAGCGCTAAGATAGTAGAAGAGATGAAAAAGTCTATATGGAGGGTTGAGCGCATCATAAAAAGTACGCTACTTTTTTCAAAAGGTGTGCAAGCAAACATTAAACTTTGTGCCATCAAAGACTTACAAGCTCAGATGCAAACTATCATTAATGAGTATGCTTATGGTAAAGATATAGACTTTAGTTTTAATCTAAACAGTATAGATTCTATCTATGTTGATATCTCACTTTTTGAGATAGCCTTGCAGAATCTAATCTGTAACGCGATAGATGCCATAGAAGAGTGTGAAGACTTAGAAAAAGGCAAGGTTAAAATAGAGCTTTTTGAAGAAGAAGGTTTTTATGTATTTAGAATCTATGATAACGGAAAAGACATAGAAGATATATCCTCCCTCTTTGAAGCCTTTAAAACTACTAAGCTAAAGGGTCATGGGCTAGGGCTTGCTTTAAGTGAGCAGATACTTAAAGCACATAATGGCTTTTTAAATGCTAACAATATAGAATCTAAGTACTTCGAGTTAAAAGTCCCAACCAAACCACTACCACACTAGAGCAAATACTACTTTTTAGATATCCTAGCCTTATAAAGTTTTACACACAAAGGAAGTGCAGGGATGTTTGATCATATTAATAACTTCAAAGCCCAAGTCCACTACAGCGTGCCAAACACACTAGACATAAATAAAGCCTTACAAGATAAACTTGATAAATGCAAAACCTCCAAAAACTGTAAGCAGCCTTTAGTTTTAACAAAAGGCTGCTTACTTAAAACTAAGTCTATGAAACAACAAGGCAAACCAAAACTCTACAAACCAACCACTTATGAAGAATTAAAAAAGTTAGTAAATAACCCAAATATAAATCTTGGCGAGATAGACACTAGCTTAATAACTAATATGGCCCATCTCTTTGAAGGCAGCAAAAGAGTAGATTTTAGTGGCATAGAAACATGGGATGTAAGTAAAGTCATAAACATGGCTAATATGTTTAATAATGCAGTAAAGTTTAATCAGCCTTTAGATTCTTGGAATCTAAAAAATCTAAAATACTATAAATCCATGTTTTACAAAGCCAGTGCCTTTAAGCAAAACCTAGATATCTGGCATCTTAAAGATAAAAACTTACTTTTTACTAGGCCTTAATCTTAAAAAATGGTGCTAATAAATATACTTAAAGTCTTTATCTTATTAAATACTATTTAACCACTAAATAAGTACTTTTTTTAAAGGTTTCTTTAAAGGTTTTAGTGAAGCTGCAAGACCTCTTATGCCACTACTAAAAGGTATATGGGATATGGTAAAGATAGTCTTTGCTCCTATAGCTTTAATCTTTAATGCCCTCTTTGGTAACTTACAAAAATCAACTGGAGCCTTAGAAGACTTTAGTAGTACAGGTGAAAGAGTAGGTAAGTTTGTAGGTGAAGTGTTTTCTAATCTTTTTGATTTTATAAGTGGCATCATAGGAAAGATAAGTGGCTTTTTTACTGATACAAGAAACTTTATAGCTAGTATAGGAGATAAACTAGGACTTAATACTACAGTAGAGTTAAGTAAAACTAAGGCCCCACCAAAGGCAGCTGAACTACAAAACCTAGCAGTTAGTAAACCTACTGCAACTACTTCTACTAACTCTAGTGTTACTAATGCTAATACTATAACTATAGTTACAGGAGCTGATCCTAAAGAAGTAGTAAGGGCTGTAGCTACTTATAGTGATTAATCAAGATATCCAAGAGACCATCTTAAAAAAGCTACAGTTAGAGGCAGTGTTATAATAAACACAAATATACAAGGCAATACTTTCATTGCTAGTCTTCCTGTCCTTGTACCAACATCATTAAAGTCTTTCCATTGTAAAGGAGCGTTTTTATCTATAGGCATTTTTCTTTTTAGTTTTTGTTTTTTAGCGTAGTCATCTAAGCTTTTTTCAAAGGAGTTAAAACCATTAGCTATTTTTTCACCACCACCATTTACAAAAAAATTAAGTATTTTAAAAATGCCACTAATCATGAATATGCCTACAAGAAACGCTATAGCAATCATAAATCTGCTCCTTTGCTTAGAATTTTAGTTTAACTCACTACATTAAAACAAAATACACATAAATTGTCAATATATGTTTATAAAAACAAATCACTTACACCATCTTTACACGTAAGATCATTGTAAGACCACATATAGTCATTTATTGGCATAATATAAACAAAAGTTATAAAGAAGTACAAGCATGACACTTATCATAACAAGCCTAAGTGAAAAAACCTTAAAGCTATAAAAGACTTGATATTAAAACTAGATTCTGAAACAACCTTTAAAAGCGCAGACAGATTTAATAACGAGTTGTTTGCGAAAATACAAAGCATACCCTACATGCCTTATCGCTTTAAAAAATCAGATACTTAATAGAAATAATGTAAGAGACCTAATCTATAAAGGCTATGTTGTTATCTTTGAGATTAATGATGAGAGTATAGTCATCTTATCGATATAGACACAACCTTCCTAGTTTGTTAGATGACTAGCCTAAGTTTTAATAAATCTTTTTTTTAAAACACCTGCCTACTAACTCACACCCACTTTTTTCTCTAGCCTTTAGACTACCTAGTGAGTGAGTTTAGTGCAAAAGTCTGGGTAATAACCATCATTTTATATATGTTCTAAAATAGATTCTAAGTAAGCCTATGTGCATAGCCACTTAGCCTACCTACATAGGCTATAAGCGAATCAAGTTTTTTTTAAACGCAAAAATTTAAAAACGCTATAACTCTTTATAGTCTCTATTTTAGTAACAAAAAAGATAGTTATAAGCTACATAAGATAAATTGAAGTAGGTGTGGGGAAGAGATAAGACTAAGTAAAGTTTGAGGCCAAAAAGCCTCTTTACTAAAAGCTTGTTAAGTAAAAAGTTAGGCCTTTAGTATTTTTTGTCTAACTATGGATGCATCAGGCAAGTCAAAGTTTTTATCTTTGATCTTAGACTTTATATCTTCAAAAGTATTTTTAGTGTGATCATAAGTGATTATAACTATCTCATCACCATCTTTTAAAAATCTTGTTTCACCTAGATGAGTGTAGCGTGTAGCACCTATTGCTATAAGTATGTGTCCTGGGCAAGAGGCATTATTTATGATCTCATTTAAGTTTTCTAGTACTGAAAAGTCTTGTTGAGTGTTTAGTTTTTTAACTATCCACTCTATTAACTTCTCATAAAAGTAACTATAGCTTGCTATCTCAGAGTTTTCTCCATACTCATACACCTCTCCATCACTTAGCAAAAATGCAGTTATAGAGTACTTATCACAAATCCCACCCTTACTAAACTTATCTATCTTTATCTTTTTGTTGCCCATACCCTTTGAAGCTATAGAAAAATTCTTCTTTTGGGAGATCTTTGTGGCACTTTTATCATTCCTAACTGAAGTATCATCAAAGGCCATGAAGTACTTAGGCAGTAATGTTTCTATCTTGCCATCTTTATAAACTACTTCACACTCTAAGGCTATCTCTGGTTCAGCTTGTACTTCAGCTTTTGGGTCTTGTGGTAGTACGACTTTAGAGTTATCTATGCAGTATCTTCCTAGAAAATCTTTTGAGCCAGGTATATAAAAAGGAAAGATCCCCTTAGGCGCACCCTCTTCATCTGCTTTGACGTTATGAAAGTCACTTGCTTCCCCAGCTTGTTCTAAATGGCCAGCAAAGTTTCCTGCTACGCCAAAACACATACATTGTTTTATGTCACAACTATTTTCTTCAATCATAATAAACTCCTACGTTTGATGGCAAAACTAAAAATGATATATTTATCAAAATTTTTTAATATGCGTATAAAAAACACAAATAAAAAATATTTATTTTATTTCTAGTAGAAAAAAGTTACATTTTATATTTTTAAGCCTCTTAAAAAAAATAAAAATAAAAACTAATGCGTATAGAATCCATACATTTTAAATAGTATAAAGTAACTTAAAGTAACTAAAATAAGGCTATAAAAATAGACAATGCTAAAACTGTAAAGATATTACAACAATGCAATGCAAAAAGAATCTAAAAAATGGGAAAAAAGTGCTTATAGCCATATAAACAAAGTAAAAAGAATGCAGATTCTAAAAATAAGAGTCTTTAAAAGATATTACAGTAAGAAAAATCTTTAAAAGGCAAGAAAAACTTTAAGTACTTTAAGGTATAGATTCTATCTTAATGTTAAAGGCCCTTGCAAGCAGCCCTTAAAACTTGCTTGCAAAGAAAACCTAGCTTTTTTAAAACTTATCTTCTTTTTTAGGTTTATATAAATTTTTAAGCTTATCATCAAGTGGTGCTACAACCCTATAAAATACAGGTATAACAAGCAAACTTAAAAGCATACTTAAGATTAACCCACCTATCATAGATATACCTATAGGTTGCTTCATAGAACTTCCATCCCCTCCAGCTATAGCAAGAGGCAGCATACCTACCACCATGGCAATAGTAGTCATAAGTATAGGCCGCAAACGCTCACTCCCTGCAAAGATTATAGCCTCCCTACTATCCATACCCTCCTTCCGCTTTTCATTAGCAATATCTACTAGTAAGGTTGCGTTCTTTCCAACCATACCTATGAGGAGGATTAGCCCCATGGTAGAAAACATACTCATAGCAGTTCCTGAAAGCTTGATAGCAAAGAAGGCTCCTGCAAAACTTAAAGGCATAGTTATCATAATAACTAGTGGCAGTAAGAAGCTTTCATAAAGGGCAGCTAAGATTAGATAGATAAGTATAAATGCCATAGTTATAGCTGTACCAAAGGCTTGTGAAGCTTCTGACTGATTATCAGCTTGTCCTAAGAAAGCATAGCCTGCAGTTGGTTCTAGCCACTTATCTTTGTTTTTATTAACTATATCTATCACTTGCCCTAAACTCATGCCATGTGCTGGAGTTGCAGCTACAGTTATACTTCTTTGTCTAGCATACCTATTAATAGTACTAGGTGAAGTTTGCTCAGTTATGGTTACTAGCCCATCTAAGAATATTAAATTACCATCACTGCTTCTAACTTGAAGACGTTTAATATCTTCAGGAGTGTAGCGTTTATCATCAGGCACTCTCATAGTGATGTCATACTCTTTTCCATCTTCTTTAAAGTAGGCAATACGTGTTTCACCAGAAAAAGCTGCTCCTATAGCTTGTCCTATATCTTGAGCTGTGATTCCATACTTTGCAGCGATTGATTTAATAACATGGATTCTATATTCAGGTTGATAGTCTGAAGTAGAAAGGTGGAAGTTTTCTAACTTACCTTTAAGTTCAGGATCAGTCTTTAAAAACTCACTTAACTTTTTAACGCTTTTTTGCATGACAGCTTCAACAGGTGCATAAACTACTACTTGGAAAGGCGAGTTATCACTTCCTCCACCAACTAAAGGCACCTCAGCTGGGGCTATAAGCATATTTTTTGCATCAGGTTGGGCCCTTATCTCTTTTGCAACTTGATCCATAATCTCAAACTCACCAGCACCTTTTATATGCTTTCTTTCTTCATAAGGCTTTAAAGCCACATACAAGGTAGCAACAAACACGCTTTGTATAGTTCCAGGTCCTACTTCAACTGTGACGTATTTAACATAAGGATTTTTCTTAATTAAGCTTTCAAAAAGCATGGCCTTTCTTTTCATATCAGTTATTGATATGCCTGGAGTATTTCTCATATAGATCATAAACTGGCTTCTATCTTCTTTTAGCATAAACTCATTACCCAAAGTGCTAGCTACATATAAAGAAGCCCCAAAGATTCCAAAGATAACCACTACCACTAAAGTCATGCTTTTTTTAGTAGCAACTATCCAAGTAACTATAGCTTTATAACCCGCATCCATCTTATCAAAGAAGGGCTTACTCCAATGATAAAACTTAGAGGGCTTAGGGGTAACTATGATAGAAGAAAACATAGGTATAACAGTTGTAGCTACAACATAACTTACAGCAACTGCTAAGGCTACAGTTACTCCAAAGCTTTGGAAAAAGCGCCCTACTATCCCAGACATAGTTCCAACTGGGATAAACACAGATAAAAGCATGGCAGAGATGGCAATGATAGCAAAGCCTATCTCTCTAACCCCCTCATATGCAGCTTCCCTTTTCCGCAGTCCGCTTTCTAGCTTTTTGTGTATGTTTTCTATAACAACTATAGCGTCATCTATAATGATACCAATACTAAGCGTTATGGCAATAAGCGTCATCATATTAAGGCTATAGCCTACCATACGTAAAAGCATAAAGACTGCTAAGACAGAAACTGGTATAGATATAGCTGAAACTATAGTTATACCAAAGTCACGTAGGAAGAAAAACACAACTATAACAGCTAGCAATCCACCAAGTGCTAAGTCAAACTCAACATCTTTTATAGAGCTTCTAGTAAAAGTTGTAGTATCTCTAAATATAGATATATCATAGCCTGGGCTTACTTCTCTCATAGCTGGAAGCTCTTTATAAACTGCATCAGCTATAGCTATCTCATTAGCCCCAGTTATCTTTTGTACTTCAAAGATAACGCCTTGTTTTCTATCAAAAGATGCATAGGTCTTTTCTTCTTGTAAGTCATCTTTAACTTGTGCTATATCTTTAAGCCTTAGGCCATCTTTAACACGTATATTTTCTATATCTTTTACTGTGTAACCATTAGCATCTGTGATAACAGAGAACTCTTTTTTAGATGTAACTAGTCTTCCACCATCTATCTCCAAGTTTTGATTACCTATGATAGTTGCAAGTTGAGGATAGGTGATTCCATACTTATTCATCAAAGTTGGATCTGGATAGATTTTAATCTGTCTAGCCCTATAACCTGCCATCTGCACGTTACCAACCCCGCTAATGCGCTGAAGCATAGGGCCTATAACGTTATTAGCATGTTTCATCATCTCAGTTACTGGGATGGTATCACTTCTCATAAAAACTGAAACTATAGGTGTACTTCCAGTATCAACTTTTCTAATAGTTGGAGAATTTACATCACTATCAAGTTGAACAGTTGAAACTTTATCTCTAACGTCATTAACTGCTTCATCTATTGGCTTATCTAGCTGAAACTGTATGGTTACTATACTAGTGTTTCTTGCTGAGTTAGAAGTAACACTTTTTAAGCCATCTATACCCATAACAGCTTGTTCTATCCTATCTGTAACCTTAGTTTCTACAGTCTCTGGACTAGCGCCTGGATAAGTAGTTATAACAACAACTACAGGTATATCTATATCTGGGAATAGTGCTTTTGGAATCTTTTCTAAAGACTGGATTCCAAAAAACACTAAGGCAATGGCAAACATTAAAGTGGTAACTGGGCGAGTTATGGCTAGTTTATACATAGTTTAGGTACTCTACTTTTTAGTTGTTGTAGTTGTAGCTACTGGTGGTTTAGTGTCTTTAGTGAGTATATAGCCATCTCCAAAAAGTCCAGGTTGGGCATCATCACTAATACTTGCTTCAGCAGTAACTTTTCTAGTGTTTACATCTATAGTTGGGTAGATCTTATAAATCTTTGCTTCTTGATACTTACCATCACCATCTACTGAGTACTTATAGATATCTCCAACTTTTACATCATTTATATACTTAGAATCAAATTGTATAACCATCTTTTTCTTATCACTTACTAGTCTAAAAAGAGTAGTTGAAACACCTTGTACACCATTGCCAAGTTCTGTATTTTTAGAAGCTATTACTCCATCAAATGGTGCTTTTAATATAGTGTCATTATAAAGTGCCATGTTGTAGTTATAAGCACTTTCAAGATTCTTATAGTTTGAGTAGTTTTGCTCTAAAGTATTTTTATCAACAGCACTACCACTTCTTTGATATCTTTCATATTGGGCTTTTGCAAAGTCATACTGACTTTTAGCACCATTTACATTAGCAAGCTTATCTTGGTTTGCAAGGCTTAATAAAACTTCACCTTTTTTAACTTTAGAGCCTACATCTACATCTATCTTATCTACTATGCCTGCGCTATTTAAAGCAAGGTTAGAATCCCTAAGGGCTGCTACATTAAAGATAGCATAAACCTCATCAGCCATAGCCAAACTTGCACACATTAAAGTTATTAGTAAAATTCGCATTGGGATTCCTTTATTTTATGTAATCTTCTAGATCTTGTCCGCTATAGAATATGTAGTTAGCCTTTTGTAGCTCGTAGTTATTAAGACTTTGTACATAAGTAGCCTCTGCACTGTACTTAGTTGAAAGAGCTTGTAAATAATCAGCAAAAGTGATTAAGTTAGAATCATATTTCTTCTTAATATTTTCAAAAGATATATTTGCACTCTCTAACCCTGCCCTTGAGCTAATGATCTGATTTCTGGCTACCTCTATACTTTTTCTATAAAACTCTACATCTTTGTTTTGTTCTAGCTTTTTGTAATCTATCTGCTTTTGAGTAGCTAGGTAGGAATACATTAAAGACTGTTTTTGTATGCCTAGCCCTATCTTATCAAAAAGCTTATAGGTTAAAGTAAGCGTTAGAGTATTTAAGTTAGTAGCAAAGTTTGCCCCAAAGATAGGGTTTGCAAGCTGTTCTGGTGTGATGTAGTTAGGAACTTGTATGTTAAAAGTATAAGTGTTTGATAAATCTAGTGTTGGATAAAAGTTTAACTGCTTGTTAGTAAAGCTAAGGTTTTGGTTTTGATACATAAGAGACTGGATGTCTGCTCTTTGTTCTACTTTGTAGATTGGATCTTTTATAGCCTCTACATAAACACCTTTCATATCTTTGTTAGTAAGATACTTAATAGTTAGTCTTGATTGCTCAACTGAAAGAGCAGCATTTTGTATGTCATACTCAGTTAAACTAGCTTGGGCCTTTAAAGATTCTAAGTCATCAATGGTACTTAACCCTTGGCCATAAAGCTTAGAAACTCTATCTATATCTTCATTAATCTGTTTTAGCTTTTGCTGTAAGGATGTCTCATTAGCGAGATTAGTAAAGTAGGCATAGTATTGTTGTATAACTTGAAGATAAAGGCTTTCTTTTAGATACTTTCTATCTTCTACTGACTTTTGTAAAAGTGCCTCCTTACCTCTAACATTATTGATATCAGCAAAACCATTGAAGATATTAACCGAAGCAGTTACTTGAGCAGCTTGAGTTTGATAGCTTAGTGAGCCTTTATTTTGCTGATCAAAGGAGTAGCCAACATCAACACGTGGGATAAAGCTTAACTGGGCTACTGTCTTATCCTTGCTAGCTTGTCTTACTAAAAGATCATCTGCTTGTAAGGATAAGTTATTATCAACACCTTTTAAAAGGTCTCTTAAAGACATAGCATTTGGACTATCTTTTTGACTCTTAAAAGTCTCAAGTATAGAGTTCTCATCTATATTATCTGCTTGCACGGCCTCTTGAAGATCTGTATCTCTATCTGATAAAGAACTCGGCGATAAAGCATTTGGTGATTGCATACTTTGTGCCAAGATACTTTGAACTGAGTTAGCCGGAGTAATCTCACTTTGCTTTAGCTTATCTACTGTGTTTTTTTGTGTAGCCTTGCTTTTTGTGCTATCTGCCATGGTCTTTGCATTTAGGCCAAGACAAACCGTGGCAACCATTAAAAGTATCTTAATAGGGTTCATAAACTTTCCTTATATTAAAGCTCTCATTTGGTTTTGGGCTTTTTACTTTAGTGCTAAAAAATTTTCTAGAATCTTCATGCCAGAGTTATGAGACTTTTCTGGGTGAGGTTGGATTCCAAAGATGTTATCCTTCCCAACTATAGAAGCAAAAGTTACGCCATACTCACATCTCGCCAAAAGTGCGTCTTTTTCACACTCCATATAAAAGCCATGATCAAAGTAGAGATAAAACTCATCTTCTAATCCATCAAGCAAAGGAGAGGCACTAGTTTTATAGTTTTTATTCCATCCGATGTGAGGAACTTTTATCTTACCTTCTTCAAAAGCTTTTAAGGATTTAAAACCTTTTACCTCACCTTTTAAAAGTCCTAAGCCTTCATGACTTCCAAACTCATAGCCTCTTTCAAAAAGGATCTGCGCACCAAGGCAGATACCAAGCATATATCTTCCACTTTTAGCAAACTCTAAAACAGATTCTAAGCTATTAGTCTCTGCAAGATTGCTCATAGCCTTTTGAAAAGAACCAACTCCTGGGAGGATTAACTTATCAAAACTTTTTAGATTATTAGCATTTGCTAAGGCAACATTACTTTTAGAATCTATGAAGTTAAGGCAACGCAAGACATTTGCAACATTGCCAACTTTATAGTCTAATACGCCTATATTCAAACTAATTATCCTCTTTTATTATGTAAGGCACGCCTTGAACCTTATTAGGCCCTGTTAGATTCTTAGTCATATCAGCTATAAAGCCAACATCACTTTGCTTAGCTTTATAGGCTGGATTATAGACCTTATCTAAAAGAGCGATTTTCTCCTTTTCAGTTTTTAGTGAGTTTATAGAATCATAAATTTCTTTAGCTTTATAGGCTGATTGATCACTTAGCCAACCTATCAAGATCATATGTACATTGCCTTCTTTTAGCCTGTTATTTATATCTTTTAGTTCAGCTTGACAGTGAGGACACATAGGATCTGAAACTATATAAATATCAGTATGACTAGCTGCTTTGTTAGTGGTTGGTAAAGTTATAATGTACTTTTTAGGCAAAGATGCTATAACATTTCTAACGCCAGCTTGTGCCATCACATTAGTATTATAAGCTTTTAAGGCTCCAAGACTACTTAATATAAGGTTGCTATCATCTTTATCAACGCTAAAAACAACATCATTCACACCAAATAGTAAGTTACCCTCTTTATTAGTTATAGCTAGAGTTTTAGTTCCAGACTTCTCATCTTTTAAAGTTATAAGACTTAAGTCTTTATCGCTTTTTAAAGGCTTAGAATCTAAAACTTTCACATTAAGTCCGGTTTGTTTTTTTACTAAATCCACTACTGGTGAAGCAAACAGGGTAACACTAAGTGCGCTAGAGATAAAAAGAAGGCTGAAAAGTCGCTTCATATATGATCCTTTTAGTGAGATATATTGTAGTTTTGTGAATAACTAATTATATAGACTTAATTTCAACATACTCCCTTACTTGAGAATTTAAGCCCGCACTCCTTAAACTATATTTTGATCCATTAAGGCAGGGCTAGTCTTGTCTTAGTGCAGGTTATTTAGGTAGTTTTGAGTGCTTTTTTAGCCATTTAATTCATGATAGTTTTTTTGGTACTCCCTAGTCATATCTTTTTCTAACTTTTCATACCAGTCACTCCCAGCTGTAGGGGTAAAAGAAGGCATTATCACCATCCTTACAGTATCTGTTTGACTTGAAAAAGTCTTAGGGTTATAAAGCTTTTTTGTGTTTACTAAGATTATAGGTTGAACTTTTAGGTTTAATTTTTCAGCTAGCATCTTCGCACCTGGTTTAAAAGGCAAAAGGTTAGCTTCTCCTTTACTTCTAGTGCCTTCAGGAAAGATAACTAGTGGTCTTCCTTCTGCGACTTTCTCCTTAGCAACCTTTAAAAGTGTAAGTAAACCTTTCTTATCTTCTCTATCTATAAGTATCATCTCAGGTGCTTTTAAAGCATGTCCATATAAAAAGATATCTCCTAACTCTTTTTTAGCCACCCAACATATATTCCTAGGATGATCTCCTTCAAGGCAGATAATATCTACTAGGCTTTGGTGATTAACTACTATCAAGTTTGCCTCTAAGTCATACTCTCCTCTTTTATCTAACTTAAAACCACATATTGGAAAAAACAAAGAGCAATACCGCCTAGCCTTTCTTCCATTGTTTTTTTGAAACTTAATAAAGCAAATTATTGTAGGTAAGCCTATAGCTATGCTTAAAGATGCAAGCAGGGCTTTAAAACGACGCTTTTTAGGCTTAGAAGTTAAGTTTTTGGTGCTATTTAGTTTCATCTTTTCTAATCCATCCTACTTTAGAATCTAAGTTAACTTTATAGTAATTTTTAGTCTGTCCTAGCACTTCAAGCTTTTTAGGCTTAGTTATTACACTCATAACCGTTGAAGATGAAGTTGGCAAGATTAAGACCTTTGCATCTGGGAGATTAGTAACGCTAGTTACGTTAAATACTATCTTATAGATTATATAAGCTATTAGCAAGATAGCTATTATTAAAGATATAACAGACTTTCTCCAAAAAGCTAAAATCAAAAAGATAACTATTAAAACTGCGACTATGATATAAACTAAAAACAAGCTGTTGTTAACTGGGTTAAGATTCTCATTATCAGCTTGCAAGGTTTGTATGCTAGTGCTTAGATTTATAGTTTCAAAGCTGTTTGTATCAGTGTTAAAGTACTCAAAACTTATATGATCTAAGCTCTTTGGAAACTTAAGCAATACTATGCCATCTGAGTTAAGATAACTAAAAGTAGAGTTTTGAGAAAACTCTTGGGTTTGTATGCCGGGTATTTTTAGATCTTCTAAGTTAGACTTAGTGCTTTCTAACTCTAAAACTCCCATATTATAAGTATCATCATAGCTTTCTACTTGAAAGTTACTTACCTTTAAAGAGCTTGCTATAACGCCACTAAACTTTTTGTTCTCACTTAGATCTTTTGCTTGAAGGCTTAGTCCATCAGACTGCATACTATCTTGCAAGATCGCATTTTGCACGACGACATTTAAAGGCGGTATATAAACTTTTAAAGCCTTAATCTTAAAAACATAAGTTATTAGATAGCTTCCATCACTTTGTCTTATAAAAGGAGTAACGCTTGATACTTCAAGCTTGCTGCTATCAAGGGCTGGATTAAACTCAACGTGAACTATCCTAGCATCATTAAAAAGTAGCACTCTATAGCTTATGCTTACATGGCCTCCTACATATAAATTATCTGGATTTATAGAATCTGGTTTAGTATCTAGACTTACATGCACTATCTTAGATTCTATGGTGTGAGTTCCATCTTTTGTATTAGGCAGTAGGTTTGTATTAGATGGAAGGTTTTCTTCTATGGCTGTGTTTGGATCATCTAGTACTTCAGTTGCATTAGTAGGTAAAGGCTCATTCCCTTCTAATATATTTATACCATTTGAAACATTAGATGTAGTAGATGAGTTTGTGGTAGCTGGCAACACGTTTGCATTAGCAGGTGGTGGAATCGTAACACTTTGTGCATTGGTAGGATTTGATGCATTTTTAGTATTAGCTGTGCTTATATTTGGAGTGCTAGATTGCATGGGTTTATTAGCACCTTGAATAGTGCCTAAGATACTAGGCTCATTGCTATTAGTTATGGTTATAGGAGCTGCTTGAGATGGGCTAGTTTGGGCTATCTTTGGCACATTTAAGCTTGTGTTAGTGTTAGTGGTTTTACTACCAAAATTTATATTAGCTTCCGTACTAGCAAGCACATAAACCATACTAAAGATACAGCACAAAAATATACATTTTTTAAAAAAGCCCATTATGCAAGATCCTTGAGAATGTTTATAAAAACGTGTTGGGCGATTATATCACACTGAGATATTGGATAAAAATTATCATTTATTAGTATATGATTCTCTTTTTTGTTATAAAATGATAATCAGAAGACCAAATATGGCAAGGAGATAAGTCATGAAGCTAGTAATTATGATAATAGGTTGCATAGTTTTTCTAACAGGCTGTGTTAGTTTATCTTTGCAACCAGCAAAGATTAGCAGTTATGATAGTGGCATAAAGATCTATCAAGATTCCAAGCCTACTTCTAAGATACAAATAGAACTCGCCCAAGAAAAAGTTGGCGGTTTTAACACCACCCCTTTAGTTTTATACATAACAGCAGAAAGCAAAGATACACAAAATACCTTTGATATGTCTAATATAAGCTTTTATATGAATGACAAAGAAGTCTTTCCTCTAACTTATAGCGAGCTAAAAAAAGAAAGCCTAGATCTAAGTGATGTAGCCTATGATTATGGAATCTATATAAAACCACAAAGTGCAAATAAGATAATGATAGCAAATGAGCTTCACTCAGGTGAGCCAACTTATGTCCCACTTAGACCTCATGGTATACATGCCTTTAGCATTAAGTACGCGCCAAATAGCTATGTCGCTTCAAAGCAAGACTTACAAGCTAGGCTTAACCAAAATGCAAGAGCTAAGACTAATGCTTTGATATATAAGAGCTATCTTAAAAAAGACACTCCATATAAAGGTAGCATACAAGGAGGCTTTGTGCTTATACCTTATAAAGAGCTAAAACCTGGAATCTTAAGAGTGATAGTTAAAGTAGGAGATGATGCTTATAGCACGCAAATCAAGCTTTTAAACGCTTCAAGGTAGAAGCTAGGTTAGTAAAAACTGATGTATGATTTTCCTAAGAATCTAAAAAAGCTATATCTTAAACATAACTCATAAGGAGCACTAAAATGAAACTGTATCTAACCATCCTTACTTGCGTAGTCTTTCTTACAGGCTGTACTAGCCTAGTCTTACAGCCAAGCCAAGTTAGTAGCTATGATAATGGCATAAAGATCTATCAAGATTCTAAGCCTAACTCTAAGATTCAACTAGAAGTTGGCCAAGAAAAAGTTGGTGGTTTTGATACTACACCACTAGTTTTATACGTAACAGCAGAAAGCAAAAATACCCCAAGTATATTTGATCTTTCAAATCTCAGCTTTTATATGAACGGAAAACCAATCTATCCTCTAAGCTATGATGAGTTAAGGTGGGCTAACTTAAATCTAAGTGATGCTGCTTATGACTATGGAGTTTATACAAAACCAGCAAGGATAAGCACAGCTTTAACTCCAAGTGATATCTATTTTAGTGCACCTTTTTATGCTCCTTTTGTCCCTTTTGGAATCTATGGCTTTGGATTTAACTACGGCTTTTACAACTACGCCATAGCACGCTCAACCCTCCAAGCCCAACTAGACCAAAACGCTATCAATAAGGCCAATGCCCTAATCTATCAAAACTACCTTAGAAAAAGTACCCTATTAAAAGATAGTGCAAAAGGAGGCTTTGTGCTTATACCTTATAAGAGGCTAAAAGCTGGAACTTTAAAAGTCACACTAAAAGTAGGAAGTGATACCTATGATACAAGTATCAAACTCTTAAAGCCTAAAGATGCTAAAAAGATGAAACAAGAAGATATAAAACAAGATACCAAAGACGCAGAAAAAGCTAAAAACTAAAAGTAACAAAAATAGATTCTATATAGAATCTATTTTGTGATGCCTACTTTTTACTATCAAAAAACTACAAACTAGTATATTTAGTTAGCGCTTAATATATTAGTTTGTTAATATTTCTCCATAAATACTTAAGATTTAAAAAGATAAAATGACTTCAAAGAACTAACAGATAGCACAAAAAGCAAAGATAAGGAGGCCTAAAATGACAAGACATACCTTTAAACTTAGTCTAACTCTTGGAATCTTTCTAGGCTCTTTTAGCTTTGCTGGTGGGATAAGGACAGATGTAGACTTTCAGCAGTACCTTGACTACGCGGAAAATAGAGGTCGTTTTAAAGCTGGCGCTACTAATGTGCCAGTTTATAAAAAAGATGGAAGTATAGCTGGCTATATAGATTCTATCCCAGATTTTTCAGGCAATAGTGATGTGCGTGGGAATGTCACTATGTTTAATGAGAGATATGGCGTAAGTGTAGGGCACATGACTTCAAGTGGCTTTGCATCAACTAGTTTGGAGGGAGAAGGGCCTTTTACTGGATATGAACGCGGCAGTGGAGTTACTTTTAATGGAGAGAAAAGCTACTATGTAATAGCAGAAAAAAGAAGTAAATGGGATAATCCAAAAGACTACTATGTAGGTCGTTTCCATAAGCTAGTAACTAGCACTAGACCTTTGTCAAGCATAGCTACTAAATATAGTGATGTTGAGTTAAGAAGTGATGATTTTCCAGGTGATAAAACTAAGTTTGGAGACGTAGTTGGTGTAGGGGCTGGAAGGATGTCTGGCATAGCTCCTAGTAAACAAGTAGTGATGCTAGCAGGTGCTTTAGGCTATAAAACAGGAGGTATAACTATCTCCACTCACACTGGAAGTAATGGAATCTATCGCTACATAGCCACAAATACTTTTGATGAGAAAGAGCCTCTTTATCGCTATGTAGATGGTGGTGATAGCGGAAGCCCACTTTATATCTATGATAAGAGTGATGATAAGTGGTATCTCTTTGCAGCCCACTCTAATAGCTCTAGAAATGGTCCTAATGGCACTCCAGCAGTAGGAAGCACTCATAATGCAAACATTATGCAAAGTGATACTTTTAAGTACACAAAGTCTTTTATAAGTGCTAACTTAACAGGAAGTGAAACTATCGCTTGGAATCTTTATAATGATAAGGGTGAAGGGACATTAACTCAAGGAGATAAAACTTACAAATATATAGGTATGAATAAAGAGAATAGAAATAAAACTCCAGATGAGCTTGGAAGACTTCGTCTTGGTGGCCTTACTAAAGACTTAGTTTTTACAAGCGAAAGTAAAGAAAGTATAGATATCAACTTAGTAGATTCTATAAACTTAGGTGCAGGGGCCCTTTACTTTGAAGGAAACTATATTATTCAAGGCAAAGATGCTAATACCTACTTTGTAGGCGCTGGACTTGATATAAGTGAAGGTAAAAAAGTCACTTGGACGCTAAAAGGCATAAAAGGAGATAGCCTTCATAAAGTAGGCAAAGGTACGCTTTTAATACAAGGAAGTGGGGATAATCTAGGCGATGCATCTATTGGTGATGGAAGTGTTTTGCTTAATCAAAGTGAAGGCAAGGCTTTTGATAAGTTAGAGATAGTTAGTGGGAGGGCTATAGTTAAGCTACTTAGTGATAATCAACTTGACTTTGATAAGCTTTACTTTGGAAGTGATGGAGGAGTGTTAGATCTAAATGGGCATGATATAACTCTAACTCAGTTTAACGCCTATGATAAGGGCGCTAATATAACTAATACTAATGTGACCTTTAATACTATAACTCTAAATAACACTAGAGATGATATTAATCCTTATAAAAATGAAAATTCTAATCCTACATTTAAAAAAGCTCCAGATTCTAAAAACTCACATATGCAGGCTTATCATGGGAGATTTTCTGGTAACGCTAACTTAGTTTATAAGTCTAATGGAAGCCATAAGCTTATCTTTGATGGTGGAGTGGATAGTAATGGCAGGCTAGATATTAAAACTAGTGGACTAACTTTGCAGGGTAATCCAGTCTTGCACGCTTATAATAAAAGCATATTAATAGATGCTCCAGACACACAAGGAAATAGCCCGCTTATATCTTTTGGCATCCAACCTAGTGCTTCACAAAGTGACTGGGAAACTAACACTTATATCTTTAAAGAAGGCATGCACTTAAAAGAAAATGCAAGCTTAGATGTTGGTTATCACGCTGAAGTTAAGGCTGATGCTACTTTAGGAAAAAATGCCACTTTAAACCTAGGTATAAAAAATGGCGACTTAGTAAGTGTCGATAGGCTTTATGGAGTGCTTTACGCACAAGATTTAAAAAGTGAAGCCTTAAAGCTTGGTCTTGATAAAGAAAGCTACTTAGATCCTAACTTGCTTCCTACCTCACTACGCGGTGATATCACACTAGCTACTAACTCTACTTTTAATATTAATAGTGCTAGTTTTACTGGAAGTATAAATCCTAACTCTAGTGCGCAACTAGGAACCTTAAACTTAGATAACTTTAGCGCACTAAACTTTACTAAAGCAAGCACTCTAAAAGCACTAAATGTAGCTAGTGCTAGCCTTAACTTTAATATAACAAAGCTTACGCCAGATATACCTTTTATAAAAGTAAGCACTGCTAGCTTTTCTATGCAGTCTTATATAAATATAGCCTTACCAGAGCTAAACTTTTTTGCTACCTACTTAGATAAAAACTACACTCTTTTAAATGCAAGTGAAGGTATCTCTTATCTTGAAGGAGCTACTAAAATATCAAGTAATGATACTAAGTATGTGCAGCTTCAAACTAAGTTTAAAAATAATATCAACTTTAACACTAACACTACAAAAGGCCTAAGACAACTAAGTGATACTACATTTATAACAAAGACTTTAACTACTAAGGATGTAGGTTTTAAGATAACTACTACACCCAAGACATTAGATACTATAAAATCTAAAGCAGATCTAGCAGAAGAAAAAGCTGAGGCTAAAAGACAAGAAGAACTAAAACAAAAAGAGTTGCAAGAAAAAGCTAGGAGGGAAGAAGAGGCTAAAAGAGAAGAAAAACTTAGGCTAGAAGAGCTTTTAAAAAAGCAAAAAGAAGAAAAGGTCTTACAAGAAATACAAAAAGAATCTAATAAGCCTAAACCACAAGATATAACAGAGGCTAAGACAAAAGAGCTACTTACAAAATCTACTGCAACCTTACCTCCTTCAAATAAGCCAAAAAGTGTAGGTGAGATTTTAAAAGAAGAGATGCTAGGTAAGCTAAAGGGTGATACTAGATTAGGCAGGCTAAAAGAAGCTATGATAAAAGATGATGCTGTGTTTAATGGACAGATAAACAAAGGCAACTTAGTTGGTGATAGGTTTGATAGCCTAACTAAAAGGCTAGATTCTAGTCTTGAAGGTCTAGCTAGACTTAATCTACCTACGCAAGTAAACAAAACACTTCAAGACAACATAGCCCTAGTATCAGGTGCTAGGATGATAAAAGCCCATAATCCACTAGCTTTTAACAAGCCTTTAAAACTAGATACAAAAACTGCCCTAGCTAGCAATATAAATACCATGCATAATCTTTCACAAACAACTCTAAGTGATATAAATGCAAACAATCTAGTATTAAAAACAGTGCTTGATGTCTTAGAGTTAGATGAAAAGAAAAATGCCGCTTGGATAAATCTAATAGGTGCTAGACGAACACTAAAAGGTGCTTTTGCAAATATCTATGGAGTAAGTCTAGGATATGATAGAACTTACTCAAAGGGTATATTTGGAGTTTATGGAACCTATGCAACTGCTAATACAGATGGAAGTTTTGAAAGCATATCTTTAGACAATAGATCTCAAAACTATGAAGTTGGAATCTATGGCAACCTTTTAGGTGTCTTGCTAAAACGTGGGGAGCTAGACTTACTAGCCTCTTTTAATATCGGGGATAACCAGCTAAACATCAGCGATACAAACAACCTCCTAACTAGAAAACAAAACTATCTAAGCACAAACCTAAACACTAGACTAAGATATGGGCTTAACTTTAAAGCAACAAGCACCTTAATCTTAAAACCCTTTCTTGGACTAGGCTACACCTTAGGTCTTCAGCACAAACCAAGCACTACTAGCTCTTTTTTAAACAACCTCTATGTAAAAAATAGTGCCTACTTAAATGGTGAGCTAGGCTTAGAGTTAAGAAAGTACTTTAGTGCTAAATCTTATCTTTACTTTATTCCTAGTCTAAAACAGCTTTTAGGACTGGGTGATAGCGGTTTAGTTCTAGCAGATAACTTAGTATACAAATCTAACACTCCTAATAACACCTACATACAAGCCATGCTTGGAGGTGAGCTAGAGCTTTTTGACCTTGTATCTTTAGGTGCTAATGTAGGCTATATAAAAGGGCTAGTTTTTAAAGATGATAGCTTATTTGGCACACTAGAGTTTAAGCTTAGATGGTAAAAGTTTTTTGCTTGTTAGCTTTACATAAAATCCTAAGCAAAAAAAGACTTTATACTACTTTTAGTTTCCTTAATTTTTATCTAGTGATGCTTAAAATATAGCCTAGATCTTAAAACTTATAAAATCCCCCTTGTGCACTGCTTTTAGCTTTTGATTATCAAAACTTAAGGTAAAATTAAACAAAAAAAGATTCTGTATGGAAGAAAATCACATCTTACTTAGTGCCTCAGCCGGAAGTGGAAAGACTTTCGCCCTCTGCCTTACCTATGTAGCACTACTACTAAAACAAGCAGAACCATCCCAAATAGTTGCCATAACTTTTACAAAAAAAGCCAGTCTTGAGATGAGTGAGCGTGTATTAAAATTTTTAAAAACACTTAAAAACTACGCACAAAACAAAAACACCTTAAGTAAAGATCCTTTAGCTATAAGCTTACTAGAAGGCTTAAAAAGTGAGTTTGATATAGATGAAGCTTTTGTTATAAAGCATATACAAAAAATCTATCTTAACTACTTAAAAAGTAGTACGTTTATAGGCACTATAGATTCTTTATTTAACAAAATATTAAGGCGTTTTAGCTTTTTTGTGGGGATAAAAAGTGATTTTGATGTAGGTTTTGCTGATAAGAGAGAGCTTTTAGGCCTTTTTTTAGAACAGATTCTAAAAGATAATAAAGAGTTAAACTTACTTTTAAGCCTTATGAAGTTAAATAATAAAATAGACCTAAATGATATCTTAGATCTTTTAGAGACCTTACATGATAAGTTTTATGAGTTTGAACACTACCCACAAGACACTCAAGATATAAAAGAAGCAAATAAGCAACAAGCCTTAATAAAAGCCTTACTTAAAGAGACACTTACTAGCTTTAAAAACTTTCTTACCACTTTATCTATCTCTAAAAAACTTGACTTTGATAACAGAAACATAAAAAGTATATTTAATAGCTTTGAAAATAAGTCCCTACTAAACTCAAGGCTTTTTTATGACTTAGACTATGTTTTTGCAAAAGGTGCCTTTAGTAGTTTTAAGTTAAAGGACGAAGAAAAACAAAACATAAAAGACTTTCAAGAGAAAATCCAAGAGCTTTTAAGACAAAAAGAAGCTTTAGATGAAAAGATAAGATTTTCCTACCTTATAAAGATAATTGATATTTATGAAAGATCTTTACTGCGCATAAGCCTAAGGACTAATAGCCTAAGTTTTGATCTAGTAAAACAAAAAGTTTTTGAGCTTATGCTAGGAAAAAGTAAAGATAGTGATACAAGCTTTAAGCAAAGTCTTATGGAGGCAAAAGGGTTTAATAGTGAGTTTTTCTACTTTAGGCTTGATGGAAGCTTTTCTCACATGCTTATAGATGAGTTTCAAGACACTAGCATGATGCAGTATAAGATTTTCTCACCACTTTTTGAAGAGTTTAGAAGTGGCAAGGGCACAAGCGAGATGCCTAAAAAACTATTTTTCGTTGGGGATAATAAACAAAGCATCTATCGTTTTAGAGGTGCTAATCCAGAAGTATACAAACACGCCCTAACCTACACAAAAGAAAAGCTTTTAAAATATAACTACAGATCTAGTATCAACATAGTAGATTTTGTTAATGACACCTTTAAAAAAGCTTTTGAAAGCACGCCTATAACTTATACGCCACAGATTCCAAAAAGCAAAGAAGATGGCTTTGTAAAAGTTGTTATAGCTCAAAAAGTAGAAAAAGATGATGATCCTTCATATACTGCTTGCCTTAGTGCTTTAAACCATATAAACTTTTTGCTAGATAAGGGTATAGATTCTAAAGAAATAGTAGTTTTGGTTATGAAAAGAAAAACAGGCGAATCCCTTATAAATGTAGCCAAAGAAGAAGGATTTAAGCTTAACTTTAGCATAGATGGCAAAGAGCCTTTAAATGAAACCAAACACGTAAAGATTATCTTTTACGCACTAAAACTTAAAAACTTACAAGAAAGTATAAAAGCAGCTAAAGATTTAAGTCTTAAAAGCATTCAAACAAAGACAGCTAAGCTTTATCAAAAAAAGCTTGATAAGCTTTTAGGAAAAAGCTACTTTGAAGATATCTCTTTACCACAAGACTTAGACTTAAACCTCTCACTTCCAAAACAGATAAAAAAAGTTATAGATGCTTTTAGTTTAAACTCACATGAAGCACTGCAGTTTTTAGAACTAAGCTTAGAGAGTAAAAATGTCCTTTCCATAGATGAGCTTTATGAAAAAGCTAAAAGTGTAAAGTTTATCTTGCAACAAACTTCAAGCCTTCAGATTATAACTGTTCATGCCTCTAAGGGACTAGAATTTAAACATGTTGTCTTTTTAGATACTAACTCATCACAAAAAAGTGATGCTTTAATATATAACTATAAAGACTTAAACTTAAAACAGATAGTTTTTAAAAGTGCTAATAAAGAGTTTATAGATGAAAGCTATGCTAAGGCAAAAGAAGAAAATGACAACTTAGACTTTATAGATAGATTAAATCGCCTCTATGTAGCTTTTACAAGAGCAAGAGAAAGCCTTTATATCTCTTTAGTTAAGCCTAAAGTTTCACAAAAAGATATAGCTACTATTTTGAATCTAGCGCCTTTTGAGATTGGTTTTATAAAGGCTCCTTTAGAAGTAAACTCGCAACATAAAGTAGCTAAAGAAACTAGAAGGTTTCACACCTTTGGGCTTCATCCTGAAACTCAAAGTAAGTTTTTGAAAAAAGATGAAGAAAGTAATCACACACTTTTATATTCCCTAGGCTTAAAAGATTCTAGCCTTAAAGGGCTAGCACTTCATAAGGGCTTAGAGTTAAGTCTAGGATACACTGAGGTTAATCCAAACTTAAAAGATATATTACTTAGTGAGTTTGGCTTTTTCTTAGATGCAAAGATGCTTCAAGACCTAAGTATAAAAGCCTTAAGTCTTATAAAAGATAAGTCTTTAGATAATGCTTTTAAAGACAAAAAGATAAGCTCTGAAGTATCCTTTTTATCAAACAAGAGACTAAGACGCATAGATGCGCTTTTACACAATAAAGATGACTTTGTAGTCTTGGAGTTTAAAAGCTCTTTTAACCCTACACTTACAAGCAAGTATGAAGCACAGCTTAAAGACTACCTAGACTTTATAGACACCTACTATAATCCTAACTCACTAAAAGGCTTACTGGTCTATATAACAAGCAGTGATATGAAAGTACAAAAAGTTCTACTACAAAAAGGAGACGCATGAGCGGAGAGACCTACGACAAAATAGAAAATGGCACTAGCCTAAGACAAACTTTAAAAGGCTTTATAGCCCACGAATCTTTTGGTGGGATCTTACTTTTTTTCTGTGTTGTTATAGCTATGGTTATCGCAAACTCTCATTTTAAAAATATCTACTTTGATATCTGGCATCACTATATAGACTTTAAAGTAGGGCCTTTAGTCCTAGCTCACATAAGCATCATACATTTTATAAATGACGTGCTTATGTCGCTTTTTTTCTTGATGGTAGGGCTAGAGATGAAGCGAGAGGTTTTATATGGTGAATTAGCCGGATTTAAAGCAGTTAGCTTTAGTGTCTTTGGGGCTATAGGTGGGCTAGTTTTACCAAGTGTGATTTATATCTTTTTTAACCACGGAACTCCTAGTGCTGAAGGCTTTGGGGTTGCTATGAGTACTGATACAGCCTTTGCTTTGGGAGTTATCTTACTTTTAGGAAAGCGTATCCCTCCAGTTATAAAAATCTTTCTTGTAACCTTAGCTGTGGCTGATGACTTAGGGGCTATTATAGTAATTGCTGTTTTTTATACTGAGGCTATAAATATGGAGTGGATTTATGTAGCCATAGTCTTACTAGTTATACTTATCATCTTTAACTATCTTGATATAAAGTACATCTCAGCCTATCTTGTTATAGGGGTTATACTCTGGTTTGCTATCTTTTTTAGCGGGATACATGCAACAATAGCTGCAGTTTTAGTAGCCTTTATCATCCCAGGTAAGTCTCAAGTCTCAAGAAATAGCTACTTAAAACTAAAAGAAGCCTACAACAAACTCTACTTTAGCACGCGTGCAAGTGCTGAAAGTTTTAATGTCTTAGAGATTCAAAGAAGCAATATATTTGCACGTATAGTTTTCGGCATAGGAGACTTTTTTAAAGGTGCTTATAAAAATATAAAAAACTTTATAAGCCCAAAAAGTGATGCTCAACGTGAAGTAGATATGCATGAAGAGCATAAAAGAGTAGAGCTACTTGATACTATCTCACGCTATTCAAAATACGCCCAAAATCCACTAGTTAGGATAGAGTACATCCTTCAACCATTAAATGCCTACTTTGTCGTACCACTTTTTGCCTTTGCAAACGCTGGAGTAACAGTTGGAGCAGGGCTAGACTTCCATATAGATGGAATCTTACTTGGAACTATTTTGGGCCTTGTTATAGGAAAGCCTATAGGGATCTTTTTGTTCACCATCTTTAGTGAAAAAATCGGCCTTGCAAAAAGACCTGAAGGCCTAAGTAACTCTCACATACTTTCAGTTGGCTTGCTAGCTGGCATAGGCTTTACTATGTCTATGTTTGTGGCAAATCTAGCCTATAAAACCAACGTTGAAGCTATAGATCTAAGCAAGATAAGCATACTTATAGCCTCAGCCATAGCAGCTGTAGTTGGAGTTATAGGGCTAACTTTAAGCACATCTAAAAAGTCTAATATAAAAGAAGAGGAGCTTTAAAAAAAGCTAAAATAAGAGCTTAAAAAAACTACTCACAAGCTAGGCTTAAAAGCAAGCATTAAAAAAGGAGGGCTAATTAAAGGCTATGCGTATAACTGAAGTTTTAGATACAACTTATGGCAAGCTAGTTAACGCGCCCTTTATAAGCGCCTTTCTTTCCATAACCTGCGATGTAACTCACGTAAAAACTGGCAGTCTTTTTTTTGCTAAGAATAAAGAAGAGATAAAAGAGGCTGTAGAAAAAGGGGCTTATGGGATAGTATTTTGTGGTAAGTGTGAGATTATAGATGATGAGATAGCATGGATACAAGTAGATTCTATCCTTGAAGCCTTAAACCTACTTACAAGATACATCCTAAGTGCACAAAACATAAAACTAGTAATACTTGAAAGCCTAGAGCTTGAACTAGCTAAAGACTTAGAGCTTGATGCATATATATTTGAAGAAAGTGGTTTAGAAAAGCTTATAGAGTTTATCTATGACAAAAGTTCTTTAGAGTGCTTTTTTTTGCTAACTAAAGATAAAAGCCTAAAAGATTTACTACCTAACACTTTAAAATCTTCAAAGATAAAAGTTACTAGCAAACTAGGCTTGCTTACTCACACACTACTTGAAACTACATATACCTATAAAGATAAAGTTTTTAATTTGCCTTTGCCTTATGTATTTTTACCTTACTTAGAAACCTTACTAGCAACTTGCGAGATAGCCTCTTTAGAGCCCTCTTTGATAAACTATAAAAAAAGTGCACTTATAGAGTTTTTCTATCTAGATACTACTCTTTATTTAAGCGAAAAAGAAACATTTAAAACACTCATGCTTATAAATAACAAAGACGTCTTTATGCTTTTTGCAGACTACTTAGAAAAAGAAGCTAAGCACTTAAAGCTTATGCTTTTAGCCCTAGATCTTAAAAGCACTTTTACTAGCTCTAAAGACTTTACTAACTTCCAAATTTTCAAGGATAAAGATAGTCTTATAAAAACTATAAAGCTTTCAGATTTTAATCTATGCTTGACTTATGGCTTAAAAACTACTTTTTTGCATCAAAGCTTTATAAAAGATACCACTTCAAAAGGACTATTTTAAGTCTATGGAACACGTGCATAATCTACTAGATAAAGAAAAAAAACTACTAGCAGCTAAAGATATCTTAGCACTAGATAGAGACCTTAAAAGTTTAAGTCTTCCAAAAGCCTTAAAAGTAGAATCTAAAAATGGACTACATCTAAGTCTAAATGCACCTTTAAGCAAAGAAGTAAAAGACTATATCCTAGCTTTAAAGCCCTGGCGTAAGGGGCCTTTTTTTCTAGATAGCTACTTTATAGATTCTGAGTGGCAAAGCTTTATAAAACTTTCTGCTCTTTTAAAGGTTGTAAAAGCTAGTGATATAAACCTAGCAGACAGTGACATCATAGACATAGGGGCTAATAATGCCTACTATGCTTTTGAGCTAGCATTAAAGGGTGCAAAAAGTATAACTTGTCTTGATCCAAGTGGGCGCTTTTACAAGCAGTTTGAGTTTATAAACTTACTAGCTAACTTTAAAAATATAAACTATAGACTTTTAGGCATAGAAGATTCTCACTTACTACAAAAAAGCTTTGATCTAGTGCTTTGCTTAGGTGTTTTGTATCATAGAAAAGACCCACTAAACACTTTAAAAGAGCTTTTTAACATCACTAAAAAAGATGGCGCACTAATCTTAGAAACGCTAATCATAAACTCCAAATCTCCACTTAGCTACACACCCTACCCAACCTATGCAGGGATGAAAAATGTCTACTTTTTATTCTCCCCTAGCGCTTTAGTTAATCTTAGTCTTCATGCTGGCTTTAAAAATTGTGACTTAGTGCATAAAAGCTATACTACTAGCAAGGAACAACGAAGCACTCCTTTTATAGATTCTAAAAGTCTAGGAGATAACATAGAATCTATAAGGCCAAGAGTACAACGCGCCATATTTATATTAAAACGATAAAACTTAAAAAGGATAACCATGGATGAGATAACAAACACCAGTCTTAGTGAAAGAAATATAGCCCTTGATATAAACACCAAGCTTGCAGGTGAGTTAACACATATCTCTCAAGGCACAGCCCATCTTAACTTTACACCAACTGAAGACATGAGGCTAGATAATAGACTTATAAGCAGTGGCTTTATCTTTAACTCAGCTAGCTTTTGTGCCCTAGTTGCGGTTAATAAGAAAAATAGCCTAGTTATAGGCGCTGATATAAAGTTCCTTGCACCCATAGAACTAGGCTACACTATAAACTTTAAGGCTAATGCCTTACAAGATGACACTAAAAAGATCGAAGTGCAAGTTGAAGGCTACTTGCTTGATATTAAAGTTTTTTACGGCATGTTTTATATAGCTGTGTTTGATAAGGGGATATTTAAGCTTAAAAAAGGAGAAAGCTAGATGCTTATAGCTTTAATCATACTTTGCGTAGTTTTTATACTACTTTCTATCTTCTTAGCTTTTAAGAGCAAAGCTCTTAAAGAGCTTCAGTCCCAAGACTTTCAAAAGATGCACGCCTTAGAGTTAAAGTTTAATGATCTAGCCTCTAAGCTAGTTTCTCAAGATGAGATATATAAGTCTTATAAGACACAAAAAGAAGAGCAAATAGATGAGTTAAAACAAAGACTAGAAAGTGAGGCTTTAAACTTTAAGCAAGAAAAACTTGCCTTGCAAAAAAGCTTTGAAGGTGAGTTGCAAAGGCAGCATGCTATCTATGAGCAAACTTTAAAAGATAATAAAGCCGCACTAGATTCCCAAAGAAAAGAGCATGAAGCAAACCTAAAAGCACAGTTTGAAAGTATAAGTGCTAATATCTTAGAAAAAAGAGAAAAAGACTTAGAAGAAAAACAAATCCAAACTTTAAATCCACTAAAACAAGCCATAGAACACTTTAAAACTGAGCTTTTAAACTCCACTAAAGAAACCCACACCAAGCAAACCGAGCTTACTACTAGTCTTAGACATTTAAATGAGCTTCATGCTGCCATGAGCACTGAGACTAAAGCACTAACAAAGGCTTTAAAAGGGGATAGCAAGGTACAAGGTGACTGGGGAGAGATGATACTAGAGCGTATGCTTGAAGCAAGTGGGCTTCAAAAAGATAGGGAGTTTTTCGTGCAGACAAATATTAAAGATGAAGCTAGTAATAACTTGCGTCCTGATGTCATCATAAAACTGCCTGATGAAAAAGTAGTGATTATAGATTCTAAAGTTAGCCTAAAGGCTTATGTAAACTACTGTGAAACACAAGATGCAAGCTTTTTAGATGAGAATCTTTCTAGTATAAAAAACCATATAGAAGGACTTTCTAAAAAAAGCTATCAAGACTTAGATATCTATAATGACACTCTTAGTAAAGAAAAACTAGGCTTTAAGATAGAACAAAGTAGCTTCCAGTATGTCATCATGTTTATCCCTGTAGAAGGGGCCTACATAGAAGCACTTAGAAAAGATTCTAGCCTTATAGCAAAGGCTTATGAGAAAAAGATCCTTTTAGCTTCTAGCAGTACCCTTATGCCTATACTTTCTATCATCGCTAAGATTTGGCAAGATGCAGCACGTGATAAAAATATTAATGAGATAATAAAGCAAGTTAATAACATCATAACTAAGTTTGAAAACTTTGAAAATGACTTAGAAGCTGTTGGGAAAAATCTAGATAGGGCAAAAAGCGAGTATGAAAAAGCCTTTATAAAAGTAGCTGGCAAGGGCTCTATAAAAAGTAGTATCACTACGCTTAAAAAGCTTAAAACTAGTGAAGGACTAGTAGATATAAAAGCAGATTCTAAAGATGATATGAGTTTAGATTTTTCAAAGTAAGCAAAGGTTTTTAAGCTAGAAGATAAAAAGCTTTATAAAAGCAGTCAAACCATAAGCACTAAGTAACACTTACACTTTTGAAGCAAGGCTTAATCTCATGGCACGCTTTCACGATCTACTGCATCTTGCCTTGTAAACAAAACCTCTATAGTTCTTGCAATAAGACTTCACTTTAGAAAGTAGTTACTTCCACTTAAAAACTCCTAGTTTAAGCTTTAGTCACAAGGCTTAAACTTCACCCCTTCTTTTTAAGTAAGACTATTTATCGTTTTGTATTTAATTTAAGCCCAAGCTAACTCATGCCTTTACTCAAAATACGAAAAAGTCTTATAGCCGCCATCTTGAAGATACTTATCTTTTTGCATTAGCTTAATATCACTTTTCATCATATCTTTTACTAAAGCCTTTAAGTCATACTCTGGTTCCCAGTTAAGTAAGTTTTTAGCCTTGCTTGGATCCCCTAGCAAAAGCTCAACTTCTGTTGGTCTAAAGTAGCGTTTATCAACTGCTACTACTTCAGTGCCAGGCTTTATCTTGTAGTCTCCTTCACACTTTGTAACTACTCCTACTTCATTTATGCCTTCACCCTTAAACTCTACTGTTATCCCTAACTCTTTAAAGCTTAACCTTACAAACTCTCTAACTTCAGTAGTAACGCCCGTAGCTATAACAAAGTCACTTGGAGTATCTTGTTGGAGTATTAGATACATAGCGCGCACATAGTCTTTTGCATGTCCCCAGTCTCTTTTTGCGCTTAGATTCCCAAGGTAGAGTTTATCTTGAAGGCCTAGGGCGATTTTTGACACCCCGCGAGTGATTTTACGCGTAACAAAGGTCTCCCCCCTTATAGGACTTTCATGGTTAAATAAGATTCCATTACTCGCAAAAATATTATAAGCCTCTCTATAGTTCACTGTTATCCAGTAAGAGTAAAGCTTAGCTACAGCATAAGGACTACGTGGATAAAAAGGAGTAGTTTCACTTTGAGGTACAGCTTGCACTAGTCCATAAAGCTCGCTTGTGCTTGCTTGATAAATCTTAGTGTGGCTTTCAAGCTTTAAGATTCTAATGGCCTCTAGCAATCTTAAAGTGCCTAGTGCGTCAGCATTAGCCGTATATTCTGGTGTATCAAAACTAACTGCAACGTGGCTCATAGCTGCAAGGTTGTAAATCTCATGAGGTTTGGTTTCTTGAACTATACGTATAAGGTTAGTTGAATCTGTCAAGTCACCATAAAAAAGTTTAAACTTAGAATCTTTAGCGTGGGGGTCTTTATAAAGGTGGTCTATCCTATCTGTGTTAAAAAGTGAGCTTCTCCGTTTGATGCCATAAACCATATAGCCCTTATTTAATAAATACTCTGCAAGGTATGCGCCATCTTGCCCTGTTATACCTGTGATTAATGCTACTTTTTCCATGTGCTTTCCTAAAGTGTTGTCTTAAGTGAGATTATAACAAAGTGCAACCTTCTTATCTACAAGAAATGAAAAAGCCAAATGATATAAAAACTTATTTAGTCTAGATACTTTTTAGCCCACTCTTCCATCATGGCTTTTTCTTTTGGGTTTAGGTTGATGTGATAAGTCTTGCTCATATAAAGATAAGTCCTGCCAATCTTTCCTTTAGAGTAGTTAGCTGGGTAAAACTTTCTAGCCTTAAAGTCTGTATAAACTTTGCAGTTTCCATACTCTGTGTACTTCAAATCTTTTGGAGCTTGTGCATATCTAAAGTTACTTCTATCTCCATTTATCTCGCCAACTGCAGGCACTAGATTATGCATATCACCTTCCATCTTTTGAAAAGTAGGATCTTTTTGGCATGCCTTTCTGCCGCCCTCCCTCCAGCATTCTAAGTGCCTTCCAAAGTTGTAAGCTGGCATGATGTGTTCCCACTCTATACGTCTAGCCCTTAAGTTAAGCTTGCCTTTTTTTGTGTACTTATTACGCGGGGTGTAGTTGCTACTAGGAAGCAGCTCTAAACTTACACGCTTGCCTTTATAAACTGCATGAAATGGCACTTGACAGTAAAAGTCTATCTCTTTGTCTTTAGGTAAACTAGCATAGTATTTAGTAAGTTCCCTTTTAGCTTCTGCAAAGTTTGAAGCATGCATATTAAGAGGAAAAGAGCTTAAAGGTGAGTGAGACTTAGTACTTGAAGCTCCAAAAACTAAGCTTAAGCTTGCAATAAACATTAGTGATAGAAGTCTTAGTTTCATTAAAAGTTATCCTAGATTCTAAGTGCTTGCTTTAAGTAAGCGTATATGATATAAATTAAGACATATTATAACCACCCAGCCAAACTTATAAGGAGAAGTGTCATGTCTATATTTCTTTGTTCTATATCAAATGTAAGTAGTGGTAACTGCCCTGAAGACTGTGCTTACTGCACTCAAAGCGTGCACTATAAAACTAAGGTTGATACTTATAAGTTTAAGCCAATTGAAACTATTATCAAAGAAGCAAAGTATCTTAAAAGTTTTGGCATGCTAGGTTTTTGTTTAGTGACTTCAGGACGAAGCTTAGATGATGATAAGCTAGACTACATAGCACGCGCAAGTTATGCTTTAAAAAAAGAGGATTTAGATTTACACTTAATAGCTTGTTGTGGGAGTGCTTCTTTAGAATCTTTAAAGTACTTAAAAGAACATGGTGTAGATAGCTATAACCATAACTTAGAAACTGCACAAAGCTTTTTTCCTCGCATCTGTTCAACCCATACTTGGGAAGAAAGATATCAAACTTGTGAAGATTCTCTTAGGGCTGGACTTGGGCTTTGTTGTGGTGGGATCTATGGTCTAGGGGAGAGTTTTTCTCAAAGGATAGAGTTTTTAAAAGCCTTGCGTGAGCTTAGCCCTCACACTATCTCACTTAACTTTTATATGCCTAATCCTGCCTTGCCCATAGAAACTAAAGTTATGGACAAAAAAGAAGCCCTAGAGTGTGTGGTCTTAACTCATGAGTTTTTGCCTAACTCACGCTTGATGATTTCAGGTGGGAGGGAAGCAGTCTTTGGGGAAGATCAAGCAGATCTTTTTAGATATGGGGTTAATGCCATAGTACTAGGTAACTACCTAACTACTAAAGGGGCTTCTCCAGCACGCGATATAGGTATGTTAAAGTCTTATGACTTAGATATAGCTACTAGCTGCCATGCTATGTAGTAACTTGAGTTAAGAAGTGATATGGAGGAGCTTAACCTTGTTAACTTCGCAGTCCTAGCCTTTCTCATAGTTATAGCACCTTATATAGGTAGATTATTTAAGATACCTATCATAGTCTCTGAGATGGTCCTAGGCGCACTAGCTTTTTATAGTGGGATCTTAAAAAACTCTCACGAGTTAGAAATCCTTGCTCAAATTGGCTTTTTGTACCTAATGTTTTTAGCGGGCATGGAAGTAGACTTAAGAGGCTTTTTACAACTTGGAAAAAGATTCTATAAACGTGCATTTTTTTACTTTGTATTACTTTATGGTTTTGCAACAGTTATAGTAGTAGTCTTAAATCTACCTTTTTTATATATAGCTACTTTTCCAGTTATGAGTGTAGGCGTGATAATAACGCTTATTAGAACCTATGGCAAGGATAATGAGTGGCTAAATATAGCCCTAAAAATTGGCATAGTGGGCGAGCTTGTAAGCATAGTAGCACTAGTTATAGTTAATGGTGTTTATAGTTATGGTCTTACAAGCCTTAGTCTTTATAAAACTTTAGGCATCTTAATAGGCTTTATAGTAGTTATAGCTGTGCTTTTTAGGGTAGGTAAGATAGCTATATGGTGGAAGCCTAAACTTAGACTTTGGTTTATGCCACCTAGTGATTCTAACTCGCAAGATATACGCTTTTCTATGATGCTTTTTTTCGTGCTTATAATGGTAGTTGGGCTTTTAAGTTTAGAGCTAGTTTTAGGGGCATTTTTAGCAGGCATGATAGTGGCAACTTTTTTTGCCTACAAGACAGATATGATACACAAGCTTAATGACGTAGGCTTTGGCTTTTTTGTACCAGCTTTTTTCATACACGTAGGTTCAACCCTAGATCTAACTAAAGTCTTTGCTGATTATAGTGTCTTAGTACATGGAATCTTAATCATACTTGGCATGCTTGCTATAAGGATGCTTTCAGCTACCATAGTTTTTAAAAGCTACTTTAAGAGTGTAAAAAACACTATGCTTTATGCCTTTAGTGACTGTATGCCTTTAACTTTTCTAGTAGCTACTGCTTCACTAGGCTACTCCCTAGAAGCCATAGATGAAAAAACCTACTATGCTTTTATAATAGCTGCGATTTTAGAAGGTATACTTTTTAATATGGCCATAAAGTTTATCTACAACTTTAAAAGCCACAAGATAAAACAAGATAAACCCTAAGGACTAAAAACAACATGACCCAAGATAAGATTCTAAGTAGACTTTATGCTCCATTTTTGCAAAAGTTTAAAAGCAGCTCTAAGCTAGATGCAAGGCTTGACTACACAGACGCACTTAAATATATAAGAGAAAATATCATCCTTAATAAAGGCCATGTCTACTTAGACTACTCAGCAAGCGCTTTAGCTTTTGGGCCTATAGAAAAACGCATACGTGAACTCCTGCCCTATCTTGCTAATACCCACTCAAACTCAAGCACTCACGCACAACTTATGAGTTTAATCTATGATGAAGCTAAGACTAGATTAAAAAAGATTCTAAAACTTGAAGCAAACTTTGCCCTGCTTTGTAACTTCCCTAACTCAAGCTCTGCTATAAAAAGGGCTCAAGAGATACTAGGAGTTTATATTCCACCAAAACTAAAAGAGATACTGCATCCAAAACCACTAGGTGTATGCCTCCATGGTGGATTTGAACATCATTCTAATGAGATCTCATGGAGGGAAAGCCTACTTAAAAGTGAAGGAGTAAGTTTAGATACTAACTTAGAGTTTAGTTTAGAAAACACTCAAGCAAAGATTGATACCCTTAAAAATAAGGGTGCTTTAAAGGGGATAAAACTAGCAAGTTTTAATCTAGCAAGCAACGTCACTGGCCTTATAGCCCCTTTTAAAGATCTTAGCCCTCTTTTAAGAAAAGAAGACTTTATAGTTATGTATGACCTAGCAGCAAGCGCGCCCCACCTCCTAGTAGAAGGTAGATACTTTGATATAGCAAGCTATGCAAGCCATAAACTCCTAGGTGCAGCTAGTGCTAGCTCACTTTTAGCTTTTGATACAAGGCTTTATGATGCAACACTGCCTCCAAGTTTTGCAGGTGGCGGGAGTATAAAATATGCTAATAGCCTTACACAAGAGTACTTCTTAGATATAGAAAGAAGGGAAGAAGCAGGCACTTTAGATATCTTAGGCCTAGTAAGAACTGCCCTAGCCTTCCAGCTAGTAGATGAGGTAGGCTTTAGTTATATAGAACTAAAAGAACAAGCACTTAGACAAGTTTTACTTTACGAGTTAAAAAATATCCCAGCTATTAGCATCTATGGAGAAAGTTACAAATCTGCAACAGCTTGCATAAGCTTTAATGTAGCAGGCATCTCACCTTACTCTCTAAGCTATATGCTAAGCAGTGAGTATAATATCCAAACGCGTGCAGGCTGCTCTTGTGCAGGCCCTTATGGCCATGAGCTTTTAGGCCTAAAGGCTAAAAGTTTTAAAGACTTAGATGAAAAACCAGGCTGGTTAAGAGTAAGTCCTCACTTTTGTGAAAGTTTGGAAAATATATACTATTTTTTAGATTCTCTTACTAAAAGTGTTAGAATCTTACGTAATAAAATGGCTTAAGGCAAGAACCTTGATTAGGAGGCAGATCATAGAACCTAGCATGATTTCATATTGTGATAAATACGTACAAGTTAGACTACCAAAAAACTCCCTTCTCTTAAGGAAGGTTATAAACTACGCTAATAAACACTTTAGCCAAAACATCAAACTATCTTCATCAGTTTTAATCTTAGATGATGGAGAAACTTATAAGAAGGAGTACTTGCTGCAGTGGTGTATACATGCAAGTGCGCCAAGTCTTGAGACTAAAGCCTTAGATTCTATAATCAAAGAAGCACTAGATCGTGCTCACCTACCTTTGCATATAAAGATAACTAGTGAAGATGACTTATTAGAACAAGTCCGCATAAAAGCAAGCGTTATAGGCATAAACCGTGTGCTTTTAAAGATGGAAAAAGAAAATTTTGTAGCAAAAAGATATATAAAGCTCTTTTTTCAAAAATACTGCCTTAGCGATAAGGGTAATGAGATCTATCTAAATGCAGTAGGTCAAGAGTTTTGGGATAAGATCATTAATCTAATAAGTTTTAAGATCATCCACAACGTCATGCTAGTTTTTGAGTTTAACGACTTCATGAGTAAAGAGAAGTTTGAAAGTGCTAGCGCTCAAAGCTTTTTAACAAGAGAAGAAAGAGAGCTTAGAAGAAGCTACTCGCTTTTAGATTCTAATATAGGTGATGACTTTGGAGTTGTTAAATCACGCTACTTAAAGCTAGTTAGAACCTACCATCCAGATATGGTTTATGGCAAAAACAAAGAGATAGTTGATGCTTATATAACGCGTTTTATAGCTATAAAAGAAGCTTATGAAGTTGTGAAAAACTCTTGTAAAGTAGCAAGCTAGATGCAAAGCACCAAGTCTAGTAAGACTAAAAAACCCATAAAAAAAGTAGGCATATCCCTAAGGCCTAATAGCCCCTCTATAAAGCCTATCTATGATGCTCTAGTAGATGCCTTAGCAAAAGTTGGCATAAAAACCTTTTTGGAAGAAGACGGCGCTAACATGCTAGGCAGTAAAGATGGAGTTAGTTTAGATTCTATCCTTAAAGAAGCAGACTTGTTAATAAGTATAGGGGGAGATGGCACGCTTATATCCCTAGCTAGAAGAAGCTACTCTAGCAACCTACCCATACTTGGTATACACACAGGCCACTTAGGCTTTCTAACAACTATCCTGCCAGATAAGATAGAGATGATGGCAAAGCGTTTAAAGACTAATGAATATGACTTAAATGAACATATGATGTTAGAAGGCTTTGTTCTTAGAGTAGATAGCAACGGGAAAATCATAAAAAAAAGTAAAAAAGTCTATTGCTTAAATGAGTTCTTGCTAGGCAAAAAAGACTACTCCATGACAGATATAAGAGCCTATATAAGCAGTAGCAAAAAAGACATACTTTTTCAAAAAGATAGCTCTTGCAAGCTCATAAATGAGTATAGATTAGATTCCTTACTAGTAGCTACTCCTACAGGCTCTAGTGCTTATAACATCTCAGCTGGTGGAAGTGTCGTGTATCCTTACTGCAAAAATATACTTTTAACTCCAGTTTGTGCCCACTCACTAACCCAACGCCCATTAATCCTTGATGATAGTTTCTACCTAGCTTTTAAGTTTAACAAAGATAGCTGCGTGGTTTGTGATGGTCAAGAAAGGCTAGAAGTTTTAAAAGAAGAAGTTTTTATAGTCCATAGTGCAAAACACAAAGCCTATCTTGTAAACCTAGGTGAAAACTACTTTGACACCTTAAGAGAAAAGTTTGGCTGGGGCGCATGATAGATAGGATCTTTATAAAAAACTCTCCTACCTTTAAAAGCCTAGAGCTAGACTTAAAAATGGGCTTTAATGTCATAAGTGGTGCTAGCGGGAGTGGTAAGTCAGTTTTTTTAGAATCTATCCTTGCTATCTTTGGGCTAAAAGAGCCAAATGCTGATTTGGTTGAAGCAGATATAACTATAAAAGATATAGATAAAGAGCTTGAAAGCCTAGGCATACTCTCAGAAGATAAAGACTTACTAACTATAAGCATAAAGCGTCTTAATGGTATGCGCTACTTCATAAACAACCAAGCAGTGTCAAAGAAAAAAGTAAATGAGCTTACTTCAAAGTTTGCTAAATATATAAGTGCTAAAAATGCAAGCGAACTAGAAAGCGAACACGCACTAAATGTACTAGATTCTTTAATAGCTACTAAAACTAGTGACTATGAGATGCTTTTAGAAAACTACAAGCAAGACTATAAAGACTATAAGTTAGTACTAAAAGAGCTAGAAGTTTTACGCGAAGAAGAACAAAATATAGCCAACTTAAAAGAGTTTGCTAACTTTGAGATACAAAAGATAGAAGCCATAAACCCAAAAGTAGGCGAGTATGAAGAGCTTTTAAGTCTTAAAAAAAAGCTTTCTTTTAAAGATAAGATTCTTTCAAGCGCGCAGCCAGTTTTACATACTTTAGATGGGCTAGATTCTGTAGTGAAGTTTTGTGAAAACGTAGGGATAGAAACTAGTGCTTTCTTAGAAAGTGCTACTGAGTTAAGAGTAGAGATAGAAAGAGCTATAGATGAGTATGAAAACTTAGAGCTTGATACTGAAAAAACTCTAACTCGCCTTGAAGCCCTAGGTGACTTAAAACGCCGTTATGGAAGCATAGAAGAAGCCCTCTCCCACCTAAACATCCAAAAACAAAACTTAGATAAATATAACAACATAAGCTTTAATATAGAATCTATGCAAAAAAAACTTAGTACTTTAGATAAGGCCTTAAAAGATAAAGCTAGCAAGATAAGCGCCCTAAGAAAGGCTAGCCTCCCTAGTCTTAGTGACTTACTTACTAGCTATGCTAAAAGTGTGCATCTTGATAAGATAGAACTAAGGCTAGAAAAAGCAAGCTTAAACACCCAAGGTGAAGATATGCTTTATATCTTTCTAAATAAAACTGATAAACAAAACTTAAGTAGTGGGGAGTATAACAGGCTAAGGCTTTGCATGCTTTGTGCTTCTACTAGCATAGATAAAAGCAAGGCTGATAAGGGCGAGCATGTATTAGTATTAGACGAGATAGATGCTAACTTAAGTGGAGTTGAAAGCCAAGGGGTAGCAGCCTTACTAAAAACACTAAGCACTAAGTATCAAATCTTTGCTATATCCCACCAACCTCATATGCCCTTACTAAGTGATAGCCACTATAAAGTCTTAAAAAACAAAGATAACTCAGAGATAAAATTGCTTGACTTTGAAGGAAAAGTAGATGAGATAGCGCGCATGATAAGTGGTGATACTCCAAGCAAAGAAGCTCTTGAGTTTGCAAGAAAAAGTTTAGGGAAATAAGAGTTCGGGGAAAGAGTTTATAAAAGTAAGCCGCAAGAGGCTTATTAGAATCTCTTCATATATCCTTGCGCAAGTTGTAAGGTAGCCTAAGATAATCTAGTGTTAAAATTTAGATTCTATCTTTTCTCATTTCAACTTCCACATAACTTACTTAGTAGTCATTTATAGTGATAATGTAGATAATAAAAACCACCATAAGCTTTTTACATCAACTTTTCATAAAAACTAAAACCTTATATGTATAAAAATGTGACTAATTCATCAAGTAAACTTTACATTTGAGTGGTATTTATGTTTAAATAACACTTCTCAGTCTCATAAGTTAAACTATATTTAACTAAGTCTTGACCATTTTTATCTTACAAAGAAAAGGAACTTCCACTTATGAAATTAAAACTTATATCTTTCATGTCTTTTATATTTATAATCTTCATAGTCGTTTTTATACTCTTCTTCTACAACAACAAGTATCAAATAAATCTTTTTCAAGATGGTTTAACTAAAGCCTATTATGAAAACGCAGATAAGACATTAAAAACCACTATAGATTCTATGGCAGATTCTCTAGGTAGTCTAGTAAAAGGTATGGATGAAAAAGATCAATTAGCCCTCATATCTAAAGCCATCAATGGCGTCAATGATATCAGACTTGGGGGGGGGGGGGGGGGGGGGGAAGGGTATTATTTTGGACAAAAAGATCCAAACCCACTAATATATCAAAGACAACCCGACTTGGGTGGAAAAAACCAAAATTATTTAAAAGCGAAAAATGGCCATTAAAAATAAAAAAGTTAAACAAAAAAGGTTTTAAGGG
>NZ_MLAR01000045.1 GCF_002272925.1 Helicobacter sp. 13S00401-1
CGAAAAAGGTACTTTTTCGGCAATCAAGGGGAGAGCCTCGCTAATTCCGTTTCTAGCAAAAAAATGGCGTTCGCACTTCTGCTTACTTGTTTCCATTTTTTTGCACCACGAAACGGGCGAGCTAACGGGCACATTTTATAGAAGTACCTTGTATTTCTATAATTATGTTGTTATTGCGATGGAGTAATTCTCCTATGTATAGCCTTTCGTTTTTGCTTTAGCAAAAACAAGCGTGCGGGGGATTGGGGGTTAGGGAAGGGGGATAAGGGGACCGCATCGCAATTAGGCCCCCTTGTCCCCCTTGCCAAATGCTTTAAGTTTGTAAAAGTAAATTTTGGAATTAAAAGACTTAAGTTCTTAACTAGTTTTTTTATAAGGTTGACTAGCTATCTATTTCAACAGTTTGTTTTTTTATATGTTCTAACTTATATATTTTTTTCTAACCAAAGCGTTAGCTTCCTTGAAAAAGGGGTTTAACCCCTCCTCACTCCCCTTAACCCCGAAAGCGTAAGCTTCCTTGAAACTGGTGTAGTTGCGTAAGCAACTATGGCTTTCTTAAAAGAAAGCCTTTTTCGGCGTGAGCCAAGGGGAGGGCCTCGCTAATTACGTTTCTAGCAAAAATCACGCGTTCGCACTACTGCTCACTTTTCTCGTGATTTTTACACCACGAAACGGGCGAG
>NZ_MLAR01000009.1 GCF_002272925.1 Helicobacter sp. 13S00401-1
TATAACCTAGTAATCTTGCAGATGTATTAAGTGCTTTCATAGCAAACCTACCACTTGGAGTAGTTGCTAGTAAGTTACCACCTTTTTGCTTTGCTGTTTTATCTAGTCTTTTTAAGATAGCATCATCTTTTTTTTTGCTAAAGCTTATATTTATAATTATCTAAAGTTGCTTTAACTAAATGGATGTAGTTTATCCCTTCTTTAATTTCTTGAGTTCTTAGTATGCTCTATAAAATTTTTATGATCATCTAATGTCAAAAGATCTAAAGATGTTATTTTTTTCAAGTGTATATGCAGCTAAGCTTGGAGTTCTTAAAGCCTAGATTTTGAAGTTATGTTTAAAAAAAGTATTACAAGGATTAGTTTAGATCTTACATATAGGCCATTAGATACTATTTTAGGAGATAAAACTCTTATAGATAGAATCTAAAATGCTATCTATAAGGTGAGGGTGTAAAAGCTTAGATGGCCCTTAAAGCTTCATTTAAAGCTTCTTTTAGATCTTCAACATCTTCTATACCTATGCTGAAGCGAAGTAGGTTTTGAGTGATATTCATCTCTTTTTTAGTCTCAGCGCTTAGACTGCCATGACTCATATAATAAGGCATGCCATAAAGACTTTCAACTCCGCCTAAACTTTCAGCTAGAGTGAAAAGAGTTAAATTCTTAGCAAAACGTTTCATGCCTTCATAATCTGTATTTAGATAAGCACTTACTACGCCACCAAAGCCATTTTTCATCTGTGTTTTAGCAAGTTCATGCTGAGGATGAGAAGGAAGGCCAGGGTAGAAGACTTTTTCTACATTAGCGTGAGATTCTAAAAACTTTGCTATTTCAAGCGCATTTTCACAGTGCTTTTTCATCCTTAAAGATAGGGTTTTTATGCCTCTTGAGTTTAGATAGCTATCAAATGGACTTAGTATAGCTCCACAAGAGTTACTAACCATACGTAGTTTTTCATAAAGCTTAAAGTCATTTAAACAAACTGCGCCTGCTACGCTATCACTATGGCCATTTATATATTTAGTCATGCTATGAACTACTATATCTATACCTAAATTTAAAGGCTGTTGTAAATATGGAGTAGCAAAAGTGTTATCAACTACGCTTATGACGTTAGCATCACGTGCGATTTTAGCTATCTCTTCTATATTGCAAAGTGTTAAAAAAGGATTAGTTGGGCTTTCCATCCATATCATCTTAGTTTTTTCACCTATAGCTCTTTTAACATCTCCTATATTAGTCATATCCACATAGACAGTTTTTATACCAAAGTTACTCATAACTGTGCTTAAAAGCCTTCTTGTGCCACCATAGATATCATTAAAGCATATAACTTCATCACCACTTTTTAGCATGCTTAATATGACCATAGTCTCAGCTGCTTGTCCACTACCATAGCAGATAGTGTGTTTTGCATTTTCTAAACTTGCAAGCTTTTTTTCTATAACCTCACGTGTTGGATTACTTAGTCTTGAGTAGCTGTGGCCTAAGATATTATTTTCAAAGTCTGCTTTTGCAAACGTACTTGATAAGTGTATGGGGCTTACTACATCACTAGTGGTATTACCGCTTAGATCTGGTATCTCACTAGTTATGATGGCTCTTGTTGCAAATTTTTTCATTTTTCATCCTTAAAAGTAATGATTTAATTTAGAAGCGACATTGTAGCTTCTTTAAGTTTAGTTACTAAGTCTGTTTTCCGTACTGCGTTTTCTTTGCTAAGTGCTTCTTTTGCACATTTTACAAAGTAAGACCCTACTATAAAACCATCAGTATAACCTTGAAGTAGTTTTACTTGTGCATGTGAATTTATACCAAATCCTACGTAAATCTCCTTATCACTTAAAGTTTTAATGCGCTTCAAACTAGCCTTTAAAGCAGGGCTTATATCAGTGCTAGCCCCTGTTATGCCTTCTCTTGCTACTACATAAAGTAAGGGTGCATTACTACTAGATTCTATTTCTTTGATACGGAAATCACTAGAAGTGGCAGTTATAAGCTCTATAAACTTTACATCCAAGGCAGCACATATCCCTCTTATACCTTCATGGTCATCTTTAGTATATAAAAAATCAGGTGCTATAAGTCCATAACCATTTGCTGCTTTTATATCTCTTATAAATTCATAGATTCCATAAGCATAGATGATGTTTGCATAAGTCATAGCTATAAGTTTAGCTTTAGGGAACTCTTTAGCTAGAGTGCTTATTATTTTAAAACCATCTTTTGTATTAAAACCATTGTTTATAGAATCCATACTTGCATTTTGTATCAAGATCCCATCTGCATTTCCATCTGAAAAAGGAAACTGCACTTCAAGATAGCTTGCTCCTCCTTTTAGGATGCCTCTACCTATATCGATGCTAGATTCTATATCTGGATATCCAGCTATCATATGCCCCATTAATTTCATTTAATCGCCTCTTGTTGTTGTGTATACGTATAATTATAGCTTTTAGGATAAATTTTATTAAATTTAATAGATTCAAACTACAATATAAAATATTAAAGTGTGAAGTTAAGGGAAGGAAATATAATGAAGGGTTTAACTATAACTGAGAAGATTTTTAGTGATCACGTTGGTAAAGAGGCTAGGGCAGATTCCATAATAGAGTGCGATATAGATATGGTTATAGCTAATGATATAACTATGCCAATTTCTATCAAGTCTTTTAAAGAAGCAGGGGCTAAAAAGCTAGCCCGCCCTAAAAACTTTAGCCTAGTTATGGACCACTACATCCCAGCTAAAGATATACAAAGTGCTAATCAAGCCCGCATAAGTCGCGATTTCATCTTAGAACAAGACTTAGAAAACTACTTTGATGAAAGAGATATGGGCATAGAGCACGCTTTGATCCCAGAAAAAGGCCTTGTAGTAAGTGGCGATGTGATAATTGGTGCAGATAGTCATACTTGCACACATGGCGCCTTAGGAGCTTTTAGCACAGGCATGGGTAGTACTGATATAGCTTACGCCATGATAACTGGGAAGAATTGGTTTAAGATTCCAAAAAGTATAAAAGTAGTTTTTAGTGGCAAGCCTCAAAAGATGGTAGGAGGGAAAGATCTAATCTTAGAAGTCATACGTCAGATAGGCGTTGATGGCGCGCTTTATAAAGCACTAGAGTTTACAGGAGAGGGTATAAAGCATCTAAGCATGGATGATAGATTTTCTTTATGCAATATGGCCATAGAAGCAGGAGCAAAAAATGGCATCATAGCAGCAGATGACATAACTAAAGCCTTTTTAGAAGATAGGCAAAAAGAAGTTGGGCTAAGAAGTACTCCTAAGTACTTTTATAGTGATGAAGATGCTAACTATGAGCAAGTTTTACATATAGATTTAGATAAGTTAGAGCCTTTAGTTGCTTATCCATTCTTACCAAGTAATGGAAAAAGCATAAGTGAAGCTAGCAAAGATTCTATAAAAATAGATCAAGCCTTTATAGGGTCTTGTACTAATGGTCGTTTAAGCGATCTAAAAATAGCTAGCGAGATACTAAAGGGCAAAAAGATAGATAAAAGAGTAAGACTTATAGTAACCCCTGGCACTCAGAAAATCTACAAAAAAGCCTATGAGCTAGGCTATATAAATGACTTACTTGATGCGGGTGCACTAGTAAGTAACCCAACTTGTGGGGCCTGCTTAGGGGGCTATATGGGGATCTTAGGGCAGGGTGAAAAATGTATCTCTACAACAAATAGGAACTTTGTAGGAAGGATGGGTGATAGGACTTCAGAAGTCTATCTAGCAAACGCCGCAGTAGTGGCAGCTTCAGCCTTAAGTGGAGTCATAAAAGACCCTAGAATCTAAAAAGTGAAGAATTTATAGATTCTATCAAGCTTTAGAAAACTTTATACATTAAAGTTAAATAAAACTTAACTTTAATGTATAAATAAACTTAATTTTTACTTAAAAAATGATCTAGACTTAGCATATCTATCCACGCTAAGTAAACTTAACATAATCTCAACACCTTTTATATTTTAATTCTAAGACTTGGTTCTACCATGATAGATTATATAAAAGGATACACCATGAAAACTTTATCTAGTATAGGCTTTTTTATAGCCTATGCTGGCGTAGCCATCATACTTATATGGATAGGAGTATATAAATTCACACCTACAGAGGCTGCTGCTATAAAGCCCTTAGTTAGCAACCACTTTTTACTTTTTTGGCTTTATGATATTTTAAGCGATCAAGGTGTTTCAAATCTTTTTGGCATTATAGAAATCATCTCTGGAATCTTAATAATAATCGCTCCTTTTATAAAAGTGATACGTATCCTAGCAGGTCTAGCCATAGTCATAACCTTCCTTTTTACACTTTCTTTTCTTTTTACAACTCCTGGAATTTGGAAAGTTGTTGATGGGATAGGGACCATAAACTTTTTTATGCTTAAAGATCTTCCTATGCTAGGACTAGGTCTAATTTATATAGCTATGAATCCTTTTAAGAGTAAATAAAATTACTCTCTTATCTTTAAAGACTACTAAATTATGGAATCTAAAAGTAGATTCCATAAAAGTCTTAAGACTAGCTTAAGTTAAATAAAATATTACCTTAAGTTAATCTTAAAACTCCTAGATCCACTTTCTATCACTAAAAAGCAGTTTACTTCCTAATATAACCTTAACTTAAGATATTCCTAACAACTTTTGCGTTGTAATGTAGAGAATGGTTCAACCATATAAGACTTTAATAAAATAAAGGATCGCAGTTTTGAAAACTCTAACACGCATAGGCTACTTTATATCTTTTGCTGGCGTAGCCATCATACTTATATGGATAGGAGTATATAAATTCACACCTACAGAGGCTGCTGCTATAAAGCCCTTAGTTAGTAACCACTTTTTGCTTTTTTGGCTTTATGATATTTTAAGCGATCAAGGTGTTTCAAATCTCTTTGGCATTATAGAAATCATCTCTGGAATCTTAATCATACTAGGCTTTTACTTTAATGTTATCCGCATCATAGCTGGTATATGTATGCTTATAACCTTCCTTTTTACGCTTTCTTTTCTTTTTACAACTCCAGGAATTTGGAGTGTTATAGATGGAGTAGGGCATATAGACTTTTTTATACTTAAAGATCTTCCTATGTTAGGGCTTGGTATAACTTATATAGGATTAGCTCCATTTAGAGAGCAAAGAAGAAGGATATGGTAAAAGCATAAGCTAGTTTTAGCTTTATACATCTCTTATAAATAGCTACTTTAACTAGGCTTTATTATTAAGAGATGCTTTTATCTCATAAACACTATAAACTTTTAAGTTACCTATCTTAAAAGGCACATCCTTAAGAGTTCTTCTTTTGTATCAAAAAGTTTTTGTGATAGGTCTACTTTATACTTTTGTGGATTAAGTGCTCTCTTATACTCATCCCAAAATTCACCATAAGCCTCTTTATGAAAGCTTGCTATCTCTTTGACGCTGGGGAGGTCATAAACTAGCTTGCCATCTTTTACCACTAAAGTAGTAAGTGTTTTTGTATAAAAGTTTCTTAGTGTTTTTCTTTTATAAGTACAACGTGGATCAAAGATTTCAAGTTCTTCTAAGTCATCAAAATCTTCTTCCATAAGACAGATTAAATCAGCTTCAGCCTTTTTAGTTCGCCTATCATATATCCTTACTACTTTTTTAAAGCCTGGATTAGTTATCTTTCCTAGAGTATTGCTAGCTTTTAGTTTGGGCACTAAGATTCCATCTTCAGTGATTGCTGCAAGCTTGTAAACTCCATTTAAACTTGGAGTTTCTGCATTTGATACTAGCTTAGTCCCAACGCCAAATCCATCTATCCTAGCGTATTGACTTTCAAGGGAGGCTATGATATTTTCATCTATATCCCCGGAAGCATAGATTTTTACTTCTTTAAAGCCTGCTTCATCTAATATCTCTCTAGCCCTCTTTGATAAGTAGGCTAAATCACCAGAATCTAGTCTTATGCCAAGAGGTCTATGACCCATATTTACTAGCTCTTTAAAGACTGTGATGGCATTAGGCAAGCCGCTATTTAAAGTATCATAAGTATCTACTAGTAATAAGCAACTATCTGGATAAGCTTTAGCATAAGCCCTAAAAGCTTCTAGCTCACTATCAAAGCTCATAACCCAGGCGTGGGCATGAGTTCCAGTTACTGGTATATTAAACATTTTGCCAGCAAGCACATTAGAAGTAGCACTTACCCCAGCTATATAAGCTGCCCTTGAGCTATAAACTCCAGCCTCAAAGCCCTGAGCGCGCCTAAGACTAAAGTCAGCTACTGATTTATCTTTAGCTGCATAAACTACCTTAGCAGCCTTTGAAGCAACCAAGGTTTGATAGTTTAAGATAGCAAGCAAGGCAGTTTCTATAAGCTGGGCTTCAAAAAGTCTAGCTTTTATAGTTAAAAATGGCTCTTGGGGGAAGATAATGCTACCTTCTTTTATGGCGTATACATCACCGCTAAATTTAAAGTCTTTAAGTAGTTTTAAAAACTCTTCATCAAAGATTTTTAAAGACCTAAGATAGTTTATGTCACTTTCTTCAAACCTAAGATTTAAAATATACTCTAGTGCTTGTTCTAGCCCACAGGCTACTGCGTGATTAGTGCCTCTATAAAAGACATCAAAGATGGCTACTTTATCTAGCTTGCCATCCTTACTATAGCCTTGCATCATAGTTAGTTGATAAAGGTCTGTTAATAGCGCCTTACTTTTCATTACGCATCCTTATAAAAAAGTTTAAGCCCTCTTGAACTTCCTATCCCCCAGTTTCATAAAATGCACGAGCTGATATATCATCTTCTGACCAAAGATTTTTTTCTGGTTTATCCTTAATGGCTTGTTTTAATAAAGAATCTAATTTATCAATGTCCTTACTCTCTAAGGCATCTTTTAAGTCTACACTATCTTGATAGTACAAGCAAGGACAAAGCACACCTTTTGCAGTTAAGCGTATCCTATTGCAACTTTTACAGAAATCATCATCATGAGGAGAGATGATTCCAAACTCTGAAGTGATATTTTTGCTTAAGCTAGTAGCAGTGTAAATCTTAGCTGGTCCTTTTTTCTCTTTCTCTTCATAAGTTATCTTAAAGTCTTTTTTTAGTCTTTCTAAGATCTCATCTGACTTAAGCCCTTTTATAGAACTAGAAGCATTTAAATTTTCCATATACTCTATATAGCGCAAAGTAAATCCATGTTGAAAAGCAAAGTGCAGCATATCACTCATCTCATCATCATTTATACCCTTTAAAGGTACCATATTTAGCTTTATAAAAAAGTCTTTTTTAGAAGCAAGCTCTAAGCTTTTTAATATGGTTGGAAGGGCATTAACCTTAGATATAAGTGCTATCCTTTCAGGCTTTAAGGAATCTAAACTTACATTTATCCTTTTAAGTCCAGCAGCATGCAAACTATCTACATACTTATGAAGCAAGAAAGCATTAGTAGTTATAGCTAGATCTATATCTGGTTTATAGTTTTTTATACTAGCTAAAAACTCACTTAAGTTTGGTCTTAAGAGGGGCTCTCCACCTGTTATGCGTATCTTTTTGACGCCATTATCTATACACACTTTTACGAAGTTAAAGATCTTATCAAGCTCGACACTTTCTTCATGGAAGTCTAAGGGAGTGTTTGGCATACAGTATTGACACCTAAAGTTACACTGTTTTGTTACTGAGATCCTTAAGTAGTCTATTTCTCTATTAAAACTATCTATTAGCATAATTGCAACTTGTATTTTTCTATATGCGTCATGTTTGAACCTCGTTTTAAGCCTTATTTGGGCCTTAGCTTTTTTATGTCTATAATTATTACTAAGTTTTCTTAAATCGCATATTGACCTAAACTACAAAAGACAAAGGAAAAATGGTGGATAAAGATATAAAAGGCGTGATACTAACTGGATCTATAGGCTGTGGTAAAACTACAGTTGCTAACTTATTAAGGCTTAATGGCTACAAAGTTATAGATGTAGATGGAATAGCAAAAGAGGCATTAGATATCAAAAAAGAAGAAGTCTTAAAACTTTTTGGTAATGAGATAGCAGATGAAAAAGGTCATATATCTAGGGCAAAACTTGGGATTTTAGTCTTTGGCGATAGCGAAAAAAGAAAGGCTTTAGAAACCTTGCTTCATCCATATATATATGCACAAGTTGATGCACAGTGCCTAAAGTTAGAAAAGTTTAAAGTTCCTTATTTTATAGATCTACCTTTATTTTTTGAAAGCAAGCATCGCTATGTTTATAGATTTATAGCTTGTGTTTATGCTCCAAAAACTTTGCAGCTTCAAAGAGTTATGACTAGAGATAAGTTAGATGAAAATGAAGCACTTAAGCGTATAGATTCCCAACTAGATATAGAATCTAAAAAGGCTAAAAGTGACTTTGTGATAGAAAATACAGGCTCTCTAAAAGACTTGCAAGCTAATGTTGAAGCCTTTTTACAAAACCTTGAAATAGCCTTTAAGTCTTAAAAAAGTTTTTTATAAGACTTAGGCTTGTGCTAGGATAAGTTTTTTAAAGTTAGCTTCTAAGCTTTCTTTGCTTTCTTTTATCTCATTCATTTGTTTATTAGCTATAAGTCTTCCTTCATACATAAAAAGTGCAGCATCAAGTATGGCTTCTACTTCATTTAGTAGATGGGTTGATATGATAAGAGTAGAGTCTGGCTTTTTATACTTTAAGATGATGCCAAGAACTAGATCTCTTGCTACAGGATCTATACCAACTATAGGCTCATCAAAGAGATAAAGCTTTACTTGTCTTGCCATGGTAAGTGCTAGGGCTATTTTTTCCCTTGTGCCTTTTGAGCAGCGATTAACATAAGCCTTAGGCTTTATCTTTAAGCTATCTAGTATCTCTAAGGCTATATCTTTTTTGAAGTTATAAAAGATATCAGAGTAAAAACTCATAATATTACTTATCCTAGCTTTAGCATCTAAAATATCAAGATCTGGTAAAAAGGCTATCTCATTTTTAGATTCTATGCTTAAAGGCTTAGAGTCAAACTCTATACTTCCAGATGTTGGGTGATTAAGTAAGGAGATAAGTTTTAGTAGGCTAGTTTTACCGCTGCCATTAGCCCCTAAAAGGCCTACAACCTTTGTTTTATCTATAGAGAAATTTATATCTTTTAAGATTTCTGTGTTGTTTTTGGTTTTACTTAGATTTTTTACTAAGAGTAGTGTGTTTGGCATAGTTGCTAGCCTTTATTGTGGAATCTTAATCTTACTATCATCTATCTTAAAACTAAAGTATTCAGAGTTTAAGTTAGTGTTGCTTATAGAGTTAAAGTGTTGGGCAGCTGCATTATAGTTGCCTTGTTCTTGATATAAAAGCCCTAGGGCATACTTACTTTCAAAGTTGCTACTAGAATCCATTTTTGCTAATTGTAGTAACAAACTAGCAATGTTGTTATGCCCAGCACCAATGGCCGCAAGAGCACCAAAGAATCTAGTATTACTATCATCTTCTTTTCTTTCATTAATTAGCGTGTTGTAAAGACTATAGCTTTCTTCAAAGTTATTATCATAGATATCAAGATAGGCTAGGGCTTGCATGATGCCATTAGGGTTAAGATTTTGTGTGCTTAGCTTGTCTTGAAGTATCTTTTTTTCAAGCTTTAAGTTACCAGTTATAAAGCCTATTTTTATATAAATCTCACGGGCTAAAGTTGGCCCATAAAAGACTGGATTTAAGTCTAAGTTTAAGTTTCCTTTAAAAAGATACTGGAGATTTAAAGAAAGGTTTTTAGCGTTTTCTCCAAAGTTAGCAGCTATGCCATAAAGATAGTTAGCTACTAAATCATTAGGCTGCAAGCTTTTTAACCCTTCTGTTGCTTCAAGCATCACTTTTTTATCCCTAGTGCCTGTGGCACTAACTAGACTATAGGCATAAGCAAAAGGAGAAGCATTTTTTGGAGCTATGTAAGGATCAGCCCTTGGATCATTTATCCACTCTCTCATAGATTCATAAAGACGTAACTTTTTAGAATCTAGTTTAGAGTTTTTGATACTTTGTGCTACTGAAGCATTTAGCTGAGTGTTGTCATGCTTAGTTATAACCCCACTTAATAATGCTAGGTTACCGGCTAATATATCATTGTTATCTAAGTGGTAAGCACGTAAAAAGTGATAGTAAGCCTTATCAAACTCGCCCATCTGGGCATAAAGCACTCCTATATCATAGTGCAAGACAGCATGGTCTATATTTGCTTTTAGGCTTTGTTCTAAAAGCTTTAAAGCACCCCTTGTGTCATTGTTATTAATCCTTTTTAAAGCTTGGGCTATATCTTGGTTTATCTCTGAGATAGTAGCACCTTTAACTAAGATAGAGTTACTTTCTTCTAGCCTACTTTGGTTTATCTGAGTATCAAGCACACCATCAACTATAACTCTCAAAGCTCTATCTATATCAAATACCCTATAAGGTGCATAGTAAAATAGAATCTTAGATATAAAAAGTTTAGAGTTTTCAAAAGTACTTCTCCAAAGCTCTCTTTGTGCAAGGTTAACATCAAATATATTAGGAGAGATGACTACTTTTATAGGATAAGGATTAGGGATATCTTTAGCCATGCTTGCATAACTCCCCATAAATCTTGCAGCATTAGCATAAGCCCCCATTCTTAAACTTATAAGCTCAGCACTCATTTGAGCTTTTATGTCATCTGGATAGCTTATAAGATAGTTATCTATGTGAGTTAAGGCTAGAGGTAGATTGCCTTCTCTTGCAGCAAGCTGACCTAAGGCTAACTCATCTTTTGTGCTAGCTACTGCTTTTAGATTTTTATAAGCATTTAAATTATCATTAAAGATAGCATACATCTTGCTTGCAAGGCGCTTTTCTCCATTACTAAAAGCAGCACTTGGATGAGAGAGTGGAGAGAGGGCTTCAAAATAGTTGCCATTATAGTACTGATTAAGTGCATAGATGTAGGGGTAGGGCACAAGGGTGCTTATCTGATTTAAGTAGGCATTACTTATACTTAGATAGTGTTTAAATTTAACTGGATCGTTAAGATAGTAGGCGTCCGCCATAGCATTGTTTGCACTTAGTGGTATATCTTCCCCAGACTTTATAGCTAAGTCATAATACCTAAGGCTTGCTAAATAGTCTTTTGACTTTGCTTCTACAACACCTAGATTATAATTTGCTATAGCTTTAGAAAAGCTAGCTATTTGCTTATAGATATCAAGGGCATCGTTTTTGTTACCACTTTTATAAAGAATGTCTGCTTTTTTTATTAGGTCTTGTAAGTTAGCATCATCAACTATAGGTGCATTAATAGATGAAAGCATGGGTATATCTGGCAGGGCAGTTTCTTTTACTTCTTGAGCTGACATTATCTCAGCTTGCTTTAGTATCTGTTTTTGAGTTTGCTTAGTCTCACTTTTAGTTTCTTTATCTTTGATGATTAGGGCTATAAGTATGGAGATAATGATTATTACTACAACTATACCAGCTACTATGCCTAGAGTTTTTTTACTTAGTCTTTTGCTTTCTTCTTTTAAGTCTTGTGAAGGTGCTTGATTATCACTTTGTCTTTCTGCTTCTAGCATCTCTAAGTCGCCAAGAGACTCCTTAGGCTTGCTTTGTGCTTTTTGTTTTTTTGGCATGAAGCTTTTAAGTGGAGTAAAAAAGGACCTTATGACATAAAAGACCTTTGCAAGTTTTAGCTTATCTTTAAGACTAGCTTTACTCTCTTTTTGTTCTGTAGCATTAGGCACGTATTAATCCCATCCTAGATGTTTGAATTTATGCCTGGCATATATTTTTCTAAAACTTTTGGAATCTTAATGTTTCCTTGTTCATCTTGATAGTTTTCCATGATAGCAGCTAGAGTTCTTCCTACTGCAAGACTAGAGCCATTTAAAGTATGAGCTAGTTTGTTTTTTCCATCTTGTTTGTAGCGGATTTTAGCACGGCGTGCTTGAAAGTCTCTGCAGTTAGAAACTGAACTTATCTCTCTATAAGTATCTTGTGAAGGAAACCATACTTCTAAATCCACTGTATTACTAGCACTAAAACCTAAGTCGCCACTGCAAAGTTGCACTAATCTATGAGGAAGTCCTAGGCTTTCTAAAAGTAGTGAGGCTGTTTCTATCATGTACTCTTGCATTTTTGGACTATCTTCATGTGAAGTGATGCTTACAAGTTCTACTTTATCAAATTGATGTTGCCTTATGATGCCTCTTGTATCTCTCCCAGCACTGCCAGCTTCTTTTCTAAAACAAGGTGTGTAAGAAGTTAGTTTTAAAGGCAACTCTTCATAAGAGATAATGGTATCTTGATAGATATTAGTTAAAGATATCTCAGAAGTTGAGATAAGATAGAGTTCATGGCCTTTGTTAGTGTCTGGATCTAATGTATTTTCAAGTTTAAACATATCATCTTTAAACTTTGGTAACTGCCCAGTGCCTATTAGTGCATTTGCATTAACCAAAACAGGAGTGTGGACGTACTCAAACCCACGACTTTGGTTAAACTCAAGCATGTAAGAGATTAGTGCAAAGTTAAGTCTAGCAGCCACTCCTCGCAAGATATTAAATCTAGACTTAGCGATTTTGGCTGCATTTTCAAAGTCTATCCAGCCATTTTTCTCAGCTAACTCCCAGTGAGCCTTAGGTATAAAATCAAAGCTTGGAGGTGTAAGGATGCGTTTTAACTCTACATTTTCGCTTTCATCTTTACCTATAGGAGTTTTATCATCTATTAAGTTAGGTGTCTCAAGCAGTAAACTTTCAAAGTTAGATTCTATCTCTTTAAGATTAGCTTGCTCACTTTTTAGCTCTTTTAAGACTTTAGCTATCTTAGCCTTAGTTTCTTCATCTGGCTTAGTTTTTGAAAGGGAGTTTTGTATGGCTTGCAACTTTTCTACATTACCTTTTGCTTCCTTATAAGCTAAGCTTAAAGAGGCAAGATTATCTATATCTTTTTTACTTACGCCTTTAGCCTCTAGCTTTTTTGTGCACGTTTCTAAATCGCTTAATAACAGCTTAGTATCTATCATGTAACTTCTCCCCTTTTAAGTTATGTAACTTGCTTTTTTTAGAGTATATATCTTGTTAGATCAACATTTTTAACTAGACTATCTAGCTTTTTATTAACTAGGTCTTTATCAACAACTACTTTTTGTCCTTTATACTCATCAGCATTAAAACTTATATCTTCTATAACTTTTTCTATAGCTGTATGAAGGCGTCTAGCACCTATGTCTTCAGTGTCTTCATTAGCCCTAAAGCTTAGACGACTTAGTTCTCTTAAGGCCTCATCACTAAAACTAAGTTCTACTTCTTCCACACTTAAAAGGGCTTGATACTGTTTAATGATGGAGTTTTTAGTTGAAGTTAGAATCTGATATAAGGCCTCTTCATCAAGATTATCTAACTCAACCCTTAGTGGAAAACGACCTTGAAGTTCAGGGATTAAATCACTAGGTTTACTTAGATGGAAAGCACCAGCTGCTATAAAAAGTATATGATCTGTTTTTATCTGTCCATACTTAGTATTAACTATACTTCCTTCTACTATAGGAAGCAAGTCTCTTTGAACACCTTCTTTACTAGGGTCTTGGCGACTTTGGTTTTTGGCACTAACTGCGATTTTATCTATCTCATCTATAAAGATTATCCCACTTTGACTAGCTAGTTTTAGTGCTTCTTGTTCTATATTTTCATGATCTAGCACATTTTCTTGTGCTTCAGTTCGTAAAACTTCTTTTGCTTCTTTTATAGTTAGCTCTTTTTTAATGTTTTCATCTTTTTGGAAAACCTTCATTAAAGATTCTTGCATCTTAGACATCTCTACTGGAAGATTATCATCCATAAGTCTTTTAGAGCTTTTTTTGATCTCTATAGATATCTTTCTATCATCCATAGAACCATCTCTTATCTTAGACTTCATTTTCTCAAGACTAGCTTCATACTCTTTTTGTCTTTCTTCACTTACTGTGCTAGGAAGTGGTGGTATAAGTTTTTTAGCTATCTTTTCTACTATGTAGTCTTCTATCTCTTTTGAAGATGCTGCCTTATATCTATTTTGTAAAAGATTAATGCTAGCTAAGACTAGCTCTCTAACCATAGATTCTACATCTCGCCCCACAAAGCCTACTTCTGTATATTTACTAGCTTCTACTTTTATAAAAGGTAGCCCCATGATCTTAGCCATACGCCTTGCTATCTCAGTTTTTCCCACACCAGTAGACCCTATCATTAAGATATTTTTAGGTGTTACTTCTTCTTGAAGTTCTTTGTTAAGTTTAAGCCTTCTGTAGCGGTTTCTTAGTGCTATGGCTATAGCTTTTTTTGCATCAATCTGACCTATGATGTACTCATCAAGATAACTAACTATCTCTTTTGGTTTTTTATCCAGTGTTTTAATACTATCGCTTTCCATTAATCTATCTCCAAGATCTTAATATTATGATTAGTATAAATGCATATATCTCCAGCTATGTTTAAAGATTCAAAAACTAGATCTTTTGGAGCTATATTACTAAACTTATCTAGTGCCCTTGCACTTGCTAGTGCGTAGTTTCCACCACTGCCAATAGCAGCGATTTTGCCATCTTCAGGCTCTACTACATCACCAGTTCCACTTAAGATATATATATTAGTGGCATTTAAAACTATCATCATAGCCTCTAGGCGTCTTAGATACTTATCTTTTCTCCACTCTTTGCTAAAGTCTAAAACTGACTTAGCTAAGTTGCCCTTGCTAGTTTCTAAGATCCTTTCAAACATATCAAAAAGAGAAAAGGCATCTGCAGTGCTTCCTGCAAAGCCACCTAAAACTTTACCGTTATAAAGACTTCTTATCTTTGTGGCATTTCCCTTCATGATACAAGAGCCAAAGCTTACTTGACCATCTCCTCCTATCACTCCACAAGACTTTCCGTCTTTTTCTCCTATGTAGCCAAGAATAGTAGTTGCGTGAAACATATAGTTTTCCTTATTGTAGATTTAGTTCAAGTTCAAGGCTATAAGCTATATCTAATATGGATTGCTCATCAAAGCTTTTACCAATAAACTGCATACCTATAGGAAGTGGTGTTTTAGTAACTGGCACACTTATAGCTGGAAGTCCAGCTACATTAACCCCTATAGTGTAGATATCACTTAGATATGTTTCTAGTGGAGTAAGTTTAGAATCTAATTTAGGTGCTACACTTGGTGCAACAGGACTTAAGATGACATCGCAGTCTTGAAATATAGCATCATACTCTTGCTTAATCATAGCTTGAAGATTTTTAGCCCTTTTATAATAAGCATCATAGTAGCCACTACTTAAAACAAAACTTCCTAGCATAATGCGCCTTTTTACCTCATCTCCAAACTGTGCTCTAGTATCAAAGTACATATCTTTTAGGTTTTTAGCTTCTATCCTATGTCCATATCTAACTCCATCAAAGCGCGCTAAGTTACTGCTTGCCTCAGCAGTTGAGATGATATAGTAAGTGGCTAGCTGATAGCTAGTATCAAGGAGTTTTTTGTGCACTATCTTATGGCCTAAACTTTCTAAAACTTTAATAGTTTTAGTGTAAGCATCTTGTACTTCTTTACTAGCATCTTTTATAGAATCTAGTAAAACTCCAACTTTAAAAGTGCGACTAGAATCTAAATTATCAAAAGTATTAGTAGATTTTAGGGAAGCACAAGTAGAATCTTTAGTACACCCTCCACTTATGCAATCTAATAAGATAGCACTATCTTCTACATTTTGCGTGATAGTTCCAACTTGTTCTAATGAAGAGCTATAAGCTATAAGACCATATCTACTAACCCTTCCATAACTTGGTTTTAGCCCCACACATCCACAGTAACTTGAAGGCTGTCTAACTGAGCCTCCAGTATCACTACCTAGGCTTGCTATAGCTATCTTTCCAGCTACACTAGCAGCCCCACCACCACTACTACCACCAGGCATCCTAGTAATATCTACTGGGTTTAAAGTAGGTCCATAACAACTAGTCATAGTAGTACTACCCATACCAAACTCATCCATATTTGCCCGTCCAAAAGCACACATATTATTTTCATGAAGTTTAGATATCACTGCTGCATTAAATGGAGACTTAAAGCCTTGTAATATTTTAGATGCACAAGTAGCCTCGCTATCTTTTACACAGATATTATCTTTTATAAGTATAGGAACCCTGCCATAATCGCCATCTAGAAAAACTGGTTTTGTTATGTAAGCATTAAGCTTGTTTTCTTCTACTTTACTAGCTATATCTATTTTGATTTCTTCTATCTCTTCTTTTTTGAGTGAGAGTGCTTTTTTAAGCGTTATCATCATTTTCCTTGTAGTGTCTAAAAGTGATTTTAATCATAGGATTATATCCTATTGCTTCCAGCAACTATGAGACTTTGTGCCTCTTTTGCATAGAGTAAAAGATGTAAGGCTATATCTTTTATACCTTCTAAGTTAGGGAAACTAAAAAGTGCCATATCAGCTAGTTTGCCACTTTCTAAGCTACCATTTTCTAGCCTTAAAGCATGGGCTGCTTTAGTGGTTATACTTTTTACTAACTCTCTTGCTAGGGCTTCTAGATCTAAGCTAGTCTCACTTTTAGCTATGCTTGCAAAAAAGCTAGCACGAAGTTCATCTAAGATGTTTAAGTTTATATTAGAGCTTTTACCATCTGTTGCTATGATGTCATTAAGACCCATTTTTTGATTTAAAAGTAGGTTAGATCTAGGACAAGAGATAATCTTTCCTAGACTTAAAATCCTTTCTTGCAGCTTAGAATCTGCTTGCAAACAGTGCACAAAAAGACAGTCTAAGTCATAAAAAGCTTCTAAAAAACTTTCAATACTAAAATTAGGCTTAGGATTAGAGATATGTAAGATATCTTCATAAAAATGCTTAAAAAAACCACTTCCTTTTTCTAACCACTCTAGTTCTTCTTTGCTTTCTAAAAAATGTGTGCTTACTAGTAAGTTAAGATTCCTAGCTAGGTTTAGACTAGATTCTAAAAGCTCAGGACTTATAGAGTAGGGTGAGTGTACTGCAAGGCTAGGGATAAACATAGAACTTTTGTGAGCTAGGCTAGTTTCTAGTCTTTTAGCTAGGTTATCAACTTGTTCTTTAAGCTTGCTAGTATCAGCACCTAAGACTTCACTAAAGTAAACTACTCTAAGATTAGATTCTAAAAGTGCTTCTAAATCCATATCATAACTGCTAATTGCCCCTATGGTTCCAACACCACTTTTTTTACTCTCTTTCAAAGCATCTTTTATGGCTAGATTTGCATCTTTAAATACTTCGCCTCGATTACTCATAACACTTTCTAGCCAGCCTCCAAAGCTTCCATAACAAAACTCACCACTATTTTTACTAAATTCAAAATGCACATGAGTGTTTATAAAAGCTGGCGTAAGGATAGAATCTTTATAAAAGCTTTTATCTTTTGCTTTAGAGCTTAAGGCTTCATACTCTCCTACTTCTACTATCTTTTCATCTTCATAAAGAACGCCTCCATTTTCTATAATGGAAAACTTAGAGTTAGCTGTTAAAACATATCTTGCACCTAGTAGTTTCATAATTTATCCCTTATCTTTAATATATTCTTTTTCTAAAATAGCTTTTAAGACATAAGAAAGCTCTTCTTTAGTTTCTTCTATGCCTTGTTTTTCACACCATATCTTAACGCTAACTGCTATAAACTCTTCTTCAAAACTAGTTATATTAACCTTGTAGCCTTTTTCATGAACTATGTTTTTAAGGCTGGCTAAAGTAGTTTTTAATGCGTCCTTTATGGAATCTAAGTTTGTTTCATAAGGTAGCTTTAAGGCATAGATAACTTCTTGTATAGGTAAGACTTCATTTACTCCAGAGTTTATGATAGTTGAGTTAGCAGCAGAGTTATTTGGCATCGTTACTATTTTTCCATCATCTGTTTTTAGTATGGTTGTAAAAAGATTTATAGCTTGCACTACTCCTTCAGTGCTTCCTATCTTTATGGTATCTCCTTTTTTATAAGGCCTTAAGACTATAAGTATGATTCCACCTGCAACTGAAGAAAGGGAGTTTTTTAAAGCTAAGGCTATGGCCACACCTATGGTTCCTAAGAGAGCTATTATTGAAGCAATCTGTACTCCAAGAGCACTTAAAACGGCAATGCCAGCAATTATTAGGATGATAACACTTGCAGCTTGTGAGATAAAGTTAGCTAGTATTTCATCATTATTAGTAGCTTTATTAACTATGATAAAGATGCGTTTTCTTACTATCCTAGCTAGATAAAGTCCTACTATTAATATGATTATAGCCTTCAAGATAGCTAGGCCTAAAAGCTCTCCTGTGCTTAAAGCTTTACTCATCAAAGCTTGTGAATCCATTTTTAACCTTTAAGTTTTCTTAATTATAAATCAACATAAGATATACTTAGTTCAACTCTTACATAAGTAATTGTAGAGTATATCAAGGAGATAATATGTTTAAATTAAGAAATTTACCTAATCCAGTCGATGCTTTCAAAGATTTTTATAGCGAAGAAGCTTTTGCATACCACCATGGAAAACACCACCAAGCCTATGTAACTAATCTAAATAATCTAATCAAAGGCACAGAGTTTGAAAACGCTAAGCTTTATGACATCATAGAAAAATCAAGTGGAGGCCTTTTTAACAACGCTGCTCAGATTTACAACCATGACTTTTTTTGGGACTGCTTTGCTCCTCTTGAAGGTAGCAAAAACAAAGGTGGCTGCTTTGGCTGCATGAGTAGTGAGCTTAAAAAGGCTATAGAATCTAAATTTGGTTCAATAGAAAAGTTTAAAGAAGAGTTTATTAAAGCTGCTAGCACACTTTTTGGATCAGGTTGGACTTGGCTAGTTTATAACCTAGAAAGTAAAAGTTTAGAGATAGTTCAAACTTCTAACGCACAAACTCCTATAAAAGAACACAAAGTTCCACTTTTAGTAGTTGATGTTTGGGAACACTCTTATTATATAGACTATAAAAATTTACGCCCAACTTATTTAGAAAAGTTTTTTAACCACATCAATTGGGCTTTTGTTAGTCAAGCCTATGAATGGGCGCTTAAAAACGGCAAGGGCACAGTTGCGTTTTATATAGATTCTATACACCCTGAAGAAAAATAGTTTTTAATCTATCTTTTTTTAAAACTTTGAAGTGCTTTTTTAAGCACTTCAACTTTGTTTTTTATGCCCTTTTATTTATCTTTCTTTATTCTTCTTATCTTTTTTGGCTATCTTGTCTTTTTTCTTCTCTTTAGTTTTAGTGGTATTAGTTTTATCTTCTTGCATACTTTCTAGCTCAGCTTCTAAGAAAACCTTCCATCTATCTTTATCTAAGACTTTAGCAGTTATAAATATATCTTTATCGCCTCTCCCACTTACGTTTACTACTATATTTTTACCTTTTACTTTTTTGCAAACTTTTAAGCAACCTGCAAGGGCGTGAGCAGATTCTAAGGCTGGAAGTAAGCCTTCATTTTTAGCAAAAAACTCTAAGGCTTCTAGAGCTTCTTTATCTCTAGCATACAAAAACTCAACCCTTTTTTTCTTACCTAAGTTTGCAAGCTGAGGACTTATGCCGCCATAATCAAGTCCGGCTGAGATTGAGTGAGTTAACTCTAGTTGGCCATTTTCATTTTGAAGGAAAAAGCTTTTATAACCTTGAGCTATACCAACTTTTGCGTAGCCATTCATCCTCATAGCATGCTCTCCTACCTTATCGCCAACTCCACCAGCTTCAACACCTATAAGACGCACTTTTTTAGATTCTATATAGTGGCTAAAAGCACCCATAGCATTACTTCCACCACCAACGCAAGCTATGACATAATCAGGCTTGCCTTTAAAATAAGTCTTAGTTTGTTTTAGTAACTCCTTACTTATGATACTTTGGGCATCACGAACCATATCTGGATAAGGACTTGGGCCAAGTGCACTGCCTAAGACGTAAAATATATTTTTAGAATCTTTACTCCACTCGCGCAAGGCCTCATTAACAGCATCTTTTAAAGTCTTTTCACCACTTTCTACACTTACTACTTTAGCCCCAAAGCGTTCCATTATAAAAACATTAGGCCTTTGGCGTTTTATATCTACACTACCCATGTAGATAACACACTCCATACCTAGATAAGCACAAGCACTAGCAGTCGCAAGACCATGCTGACCAGCACCAGTTTCTGCTATAACCTTCTTTTTACCCATCTTTTTAGCTAGCAGGACTTGAGCTAGGGCATTATTAATCTTATGAGCACCAGTGTTAGCTAGGCCTTCAAACTTTAAATAGATGTTATTGTCAAGTAGCTTTGAAGAGTTTTTAGCATGCATTAAAGGAGTAGGGCGAGAGATGAAGTTTTTTTGTAAGAATTTTAGTTCTTTTTGAAAAGCCTTTGTTTGGAAGATGTTTTTATAGGCTTGTTGTAACTCATCTAAGGCTACATATAAAATCTCTGGTATATAACAACCCCCAAAGTCTCCAAAGTAGCCCTCTATACTTTTTAAACTTTTAGGCAAACTTGCACTTAGGTTATCTGATGCATTTGCGTGCTTCTTTTTTTTTATTTTGTTGGTCATGCTTATCCTTTTTATATACATTTTATCAAAAAGCTTAGGCCTAAAAGAGATTTTGTAACTAAAATGCGTGTACAAAAAGATAAACTTAAGATTTTAGTAGGAGTTTTTGATATGAGTCTAACTTCAGCCTTTGATTTAAGTAAGCCTATAGGCAACATAGAAGTTTTTAGTACAATAGTTGTTGTGGTAGTGATTTGTGCTGCTATATTTTTAGTTCTTAGAAGCATGAAGCCTTGAATCTTGATATATCTTTATAGATATCAAAAGTAATCATGAAAGTTAAGCAGGTATGAATCTAGCCCTTTTTGGAGGAAGTTTTGATCCACCACATATTGGTCATCAAAAAATAGTTGCCTTAGCCTTAGAAAAGCTAAAACTAGACTTGCTTATCATCATGCCAGCTTTTATAAACCCTTTTAAAGAAGCAACACTTTTTGATCCTAAAACTAGACTTAGGTTTTCTGAAAGAGCTTTTGGTAAGTTTGCTAAAGTTAGGATTATGGATAGGGAGCTTTTAAAAAAAGATAAGTCTTATACTATAGATACAGTTAGATTTTTAAAATCTTGCTTTAAACCAGAAAAATTTTATCTACTCTTAGGTGAGGATAATCTTAAAGGTCTTTCTTTATGGAAGGAGTATGAAAGCTTAAAAAAGTTAGTGACTTTTGTAGTTTTTGGTAGAAAAGGTTACACAAAATGTGAAATAGATTCTAAGTTTATATATATAGATATGGATGAAGATATAAGCTCTACTAAGATAAGAAAGTACTTAGAGGGTATAAAAAAAGACCTCTGGGAAGAGGAAGTATTAAAACCATTAGGAGAAAAAATGAACTACTTAGAAAGTATAAAAACAATTTTAGAAGATAAAAAAGCAAGCAACATAGAAGTTATAGACTTGAAAGATAAAGATTATATAAGTGATTATGTAGTAGTTGCTACGTCTATGGCTGGGAAGCACGCAGAAAGCCTACTAAACTATTTAAAAGATGACTTAAAACCAAAGGGTGTGAAGTTTTATGCAGTAGATGATAGCAATAGCGATTGGATAATAGCTGACTTAGGAGAGATAATAGTACATATACTAACTGAAGAGTATAGAAACAAGTATCAGTTAGAAGACTTTTTAAAAGAAGAGTTTCTAACTAGAAAGTAGTTATGTCAGAGTGTGAAGTTAAAAAAGAAAAGCTAGTACTTATAAGACTGCCAAACTGGCTAGGAGACTGCATCATGCTAACTCCTACTTTAGAACTTTTAAAGAGGATTGAAGGTGTGCAGGTAGTCTTAGTTGGCAATAAGATTTCTTTAGCACCTTTTTCGCGTGATAGTTTTATAAAAGATTTAGTTATAGATAGCACTAAAGAAGATTCTAAAAAAAGCACTTTTAAACTACTAGCTAGAGTTAAAAACGTAGCTAGACTTGCTAAAGACTTAAAAGCAAAGTATAACTTTGAGTATGCACTAACTTTTCAAAATGCATTTTTTTCTGCCCTCTTATTACGTCTTAGTGGAGCTAAAATAAGGATAGGCTACTCAGGATTTAGATCTTTTTTACTAACCCATCCTATAAATAAGGCCCTAGGAAAACCACCAGTTTGCAAGCATCAAATCTTAAGCTATGCTACCTTACTAATCCCCCTAGTCTCTAAGCTAAATTTAGTCTCAAAAACCTTACACCTTCCTAACTATTTTAACTCTAATCTAAGCCCTGCACAAAAACTACTTTTTGAAAACATAGGTCCTATGAAGCTAAAAGCTAGAAGTATAAAGCAGATTAAAACTAAAAAAAACTTAGTGCTTGGCATATCTCCAGGAGCAGCTTTTGGTCCTTCAAAGATGTGGCTTATAGAGTACTTTGCTGAAGTGGCTAGCTATTTTTTAAATAAAGACTATGAAGTTAGAATCTATGGTGCCCCTAGTGAAGAAGAGCTAGGAGAAAGACTTAAATCCTTGGTTGCTAAAAGCACTACTAAGTTAGAGCTTTTTAATAATCTAATAGGTAAAACTGATATAAAAACGCTAATAGATTCTATAAATGAGTGTAATGTGCATATAGGCAATGATAGTGGTAACTCTCAAATAGCTACTGCTTTAAATGTGCCTGCTATATCATTTTATGGGCCTATGGGTGAAAAGTGGGCCTATCCATGGAGTGTTAAAGAAAATGGAGTTGATAGTGGTATAGAAGAAGGAGATCATACATTTTTAGGTAACTCAGTGGCTATTACAAAAGACTTACCCTGTCTTGGCTGTAAAAAAAGAGTGTGTCCTTTAAAGCATCATAATTGCATGAGGCTTATAACTCCAGATGAAGTTATAGACCTAGTTACTTACTTAGTTAATCACAGCCTTCAAAAGGTTTAGATGACTTAGTGCATCTTTTTTAAGGCTAGGGTTTTTAAGCATATCTAATAGACTAAAAGTTACTATGCACTTTACACCTTTAAACTCTAAAATCTTACCCATAGCATCTTTTAAGTCCATGTCAAATAAGGCCTTAGCTAAACTCTCACCAAAAAAAACAGCATACTTTTTATCTACTAACTCTTCTTCTAAGTAGGGCTTACAAGTTTTGATATGAGTTTGTAAGGGTAGGGAAGTTCCACACTTTACTAAGCTTAAAAAGCAAGCATCTTGCAAGCTTAGTTTATAGACATTTATAGCTATATTTTTTAGAATCTCATTTACTTTAGTATCACTTAAAAGGCCACTTTCTTCTACATCTAGCACGGGCGCTATAAAGGCAAAGCTTGCTTTTTGGTTAAGAGTAAGAGAGGGCTTAGCGCTATTAGATCTATCACAAAGCTTGCAGTTTAAGATTTTTTCTTCTAAAGATAAAGTAGTGCTTAGTGCTTGTTTTTTCTCTAAAAGGGCTTTAGCAAAACTAGTTTGCTTTAAACTTTTAGATTCCAAACTAGTGTCTTTAGGGTATATATCTTCATTTAACAAACCCTTACTTACGTACTCAACACCTAGAGATTCTAGTTTATAGAGTTTCTCTAGGGTCTTTAGCCTATCTAGGTAGGAAAACAAACTAACTACTTTTTGCCCATTTTTTCCATGCGAGGATTAAGCATATTTTCAGGTTTAAGTAAGTTATCTAACTCATCTTTATTTAAGTAGTTATGTTCTAAAACTAGATCATAAACGCTTTTGCCAGTTTTTAGTGCTTCTTTTGCAATCGAAGCTGATATCTCATAGCCTAGTACTGGGTTAAGTGCAGTAACTATGCCTATTGAGTGAAGTACTAACTCTTTGCATCTTTCTTCATTAGCTGTTATTCCAACTATGCATTTATCAACTAGAGTTTTAAAAGCGTTATTCATCATCATAATAGATTCTAAAAGTCTTGAAGCTATAACTGGCTCAAATACATTTAGTTGAAGTTGACCTTCAAGGGCTGCTAGACTTACTGTTACATCATTACCTATAACTGCAAAGCAGACTTGGTTTACTACTTCTGGTATAACTGGGTTTACTTTACCTGGCATGATGGAGCTTCCTGGCTGCATCTTAGGAAGATTTATCTCATTTATACCAGTTCTTGGACCACTGCTTAGTAGTCTTAAGTCATTACAGATCTTAGAGATTTCGCCAGCTACTCTTTTTAAAACTCCACTTACTTGTACATAAGCTCCTGTATCTTGACTAGCTTGTATTAAATCATGTGCTATCTTATAATCCCTACCAGTTATCTCTCTAAGATATTTTTCAACTGTGTGTTTATATTTTGGGTGAGAATTTATACCTGTTCCTATGGCTGTTCCACCAAGATTTATCTCTAGAAGTAATCTATCAGCTTCTGCAACCCTGTGTATGCAGTTTGCTACTGTAGTTGAGAAGGCATGAAACTCTTGACCTAAGGTCATAGGAACTGCATCTTGAAGTTGGGTTCTTCCCATTTTTATTACGTGCTTAAACTCTTTAGATTTTTCTAAAAACGCATGTTGTAAGGTATCCATAGTATCTCTTAAGATTAGCGTTCTTTCATATATGGCCATCCTTAAAGCTGTAGGATAGGTGTCATTAGTTGATTGAGAAAGGTTTACGTGATCGTTTGGATGGCAGTACTGATACTCACCTTTTTTATGGCCCATGATTTCTAAAGCTACATTTGCTATAACTTCATTTACGTTCATATTAGTAGAAGTACCCGCTCCTCCTTGGATGATGTCAACTACAAATTGATCATGAAACTCTCCATCTAAGATTCTATCGCAAGCCTTTACTATAGCATCTTTAATCTTAGAATCTAAAAGACCTAGCTCAAAGTTAGCTAATGCTGCTGCTTTTTTTACTTGCACAAAAGATCTAACTAAAAAGTCATAAAAACCTATATTTCTACCTGATATATCAAAATTACATAATGCTCTATATGTTTGTACTCCGTAGTAATATTTATTATCTATTTCTAGCTCACCTATGAAGTCGTGTTCTATTCTAGTGCTCATTTACTCATCTCCATTAAATTTATGATGGATGATTGTACTACTTTTGCTAATAAAAAGACTGGTAAAGTAAAGTTTTTGCCACTTTATGTACTTTAAAGCCCATATTCGTGTAACTTTTATAGAATATGTGTGTAGAGAAACTACACTTAAAATACCTGCTTATAAATATAAAATAAAGGCTAAAATAAAACTATATGAAATGCCTAAAGGTAAGTATGTAAATATGCGGTTTTTAACTTTTATGATAATGATATTTAGCAGTTTTAGTCTACTTGGTGCCCTTGAGATAACTCTAAACTATGGTAAGGAAAAAGGTGAAGACTTTGCTGTGTTAAATCTTAAAAATAACCACGAGTTTACCTGCAAGCCTAATACCAACTTAAAAAATCAAATAGATTCCATTAGCTGTTATATACAAGGCATACCACAAAGTGGTTTTAACCCAGCCAAAGGCCCCTTTTTTAATCTCTCTTATAATATGGTAAAAATAGATTCTAAAGACTATATGAAGATAGAAGTTGTGCCAGCAAAAGATATGCAAGTAAGGCTTTTTTCTACATTCTTAGATCTTAAAACACCCCTAGGCATACCAAGCGGAGAAAGAAGTAATGCTAAAAGTTTTCAGATAGTCGCATATAGTGGAGTTAGGATACCTTTTTTAGACCCTAGCTATGAGGTAAAAAACAAAGATGCTATAAACTTTCCAGTAACCATACTTGATACTGAAGCTCCAACACTAGGTGAGCTTGATGTAAACAGAAGGCCTTTAAAGTATGAAGTAGGGCAAGATTTTGAAGCTTTTTCTAATATAAAAGATTTAATGGATAAAAAAGAATATCTAAATGCCTTAAATGCCATAGCTCATGCCTTAAAGACTTATAAAAATAGTCTTTTTATAAAAGATATGACCTACTATGCCATAGTTGCCCTAAGTAAACAGCCAGGATCAGACCCAGCTTCTATCATAACTAGAGCTAAAGACTGGATAAGTGTTTACTCACGTGATGAAAAAGCTCCAGAAGTTATCTACTATCTAGCCTTAGCCTATATAAAACAAAACAGCCTTGCTAATGCTAAGTACTATCTTGTGCGCATAATTAGCGAGTATCCTAACTCAAGATACTCTCCACTTGCCCGTATGTCTTTAGCAAATATGCTAACTGCAAAGTCAGATTTAAAACAAGCTCCCTTACTTTATAGAAGGGCTTATGAAGAAGCAAAAGATTTAGAATCTGCCTCACAGATAGCCATCTCTTGGGCACTTTTTAGCCTTAATAATGACGATTTGGCTAATACTAACAACTTAATAGAAAAGGTCTTAAAGGCTAATCCTAGCTATTTCTTAGAGCATGCTGAAAAAAGCTATCTTTTAGCAAAAGAGCTTGCTGATAAGGGAGTTTATGCTTTAGCAGCTAGGATTGCTTTTTACCTATCTCAAAACTCAGAAGTACCTTCAAAAATGCATGCAGATATGCTAAATAATGCTGGAATCTATTTTGCACAGGCAAAAGACTATGATGATGCCCATAAAGCTAACTCACTTTTCTTGCACCACTATCCAGATAGTCCTTTAGCTAGTAGGGTAAAAAGTAGAGATGATAGTATATTGTTTGGAGTAGATGGGAGTAATGATAAAAAGCTTGCAAGATATGACTACTTATTAAAGACTTATCCAAACACTCCTATAGCTAAAAAAGCACTAGAGTTAAAAGCCAAAGTATTGTATGATGAGAAAAGATATGAAGATGTCATAGCCTTAAGTCCTTTACTTGATAGTACTTCCCCACTTATAGCTAACGCCTATAAAAACGCACTTATGACAGAAAATGACTGTAAAAAAATAGCTAGCATTACAAAAGATGCGCCTAATGATTTAGACTTAGACTTTGATACTAGCATGAAAGTTTTTTCTTGCATGCAAAAAGAACACCTCTATCAAAAAGCAAACCTTATGTTTAAAGATAAGTATAAAGATATAGATGATAGTGCAAAGCTTGCATCTTGGCTTTATTTACAAGCTAAAAATCTTTATGCACTAGGAGATGACAAAGACGCCATAAAAGCAAGCTATGATGTGTTAGATCTAGCCTTTGCTAATGATAAACCAGAGTACTATGATATAGGATTCCCACTTTTTAATGCTCTTTTTAATGGCAATAAAAAAGATGAAGCTATAAAGGTAGCTAAGCAGTTAGATGCTAGATTTAAAGATGATCCTAGGTTGCTAATGGTGCATTTTAATTTATTAAATCTAGCAGATACTAAAAGAGATAGAAGTGCTATAAAGTTAGAAGCAAGTAGGATTTTAGAACTTCAAGCTAAAAATAACAGAAGTGACTTTAGCCCATATGCTGACTTTTTACTAGCTGATGCAGAAAGTGATGATAAAGAATACGATGCTGCCTTAAAGGTTTTAAATAACGCTTTAAGTAAAGACTTAAAGCCCCAAGACAAACAACAAGCTTTATATAAAAGTGCAAATATCTACTATACTAAAGGTGATAAGCAAGAAAGTATAAAAAGACTAGAGACTTGTAAGGCTATAGATTCTGATAGCTCTTTTGGCATACTTTGTTCTAATGCTCTAGGCTTACAGCAAGATACTAGCAAGCTTCCTTAAAAAGTTAGCTATTTATAGAATCTTAGTTTTTATTTAAGTTAGTTGGGGCTAGGTTTGTTAAGTCTAAGTTAGTTAAGTTAGGATTTTGCAGATAGCTCATTTGTAGATAGCCTAAAAGTTGTTGAAAAAAAAGCAAGTGCCTTAAAAGACACTTACTTAAAATTTAGCTACCAAAGCTTGAACCGCCAACTCCTGCGCCTCCAGCCCTTGCACCACCTTGATTATTAAAAAAGCCACCTCTTGCACTGCTAGGTGTAGCGCCTGCCCTTGCAGTAGTAGCACCAGCACCTTTGTTAAAGCTAGAGCGTGATCTCTCATAAGCTTGAGGGGATTTATAATTTCGTTGTTGGTTTTGTTTAAAGTTTGGATTATTAAAAAGTTTATTGCCTATATAACTTCCTATGATAGCACCTGCTGCTGAAGCTAGTATTGCACTTCCTAGTCCAAAGCCTCCACTACCATCACCACCATTTGGCTGAGTTAACTGGCTTGTGCCATTATCAACCTTTTTAGCTTCTGCAGCTACTAAGGCGTCAACTTCTTGCTTGCTTAAGATTCGCTCACTTCCATCAAGGCCTTTAACTATAACTCTAGTCTCACTAGAAGGCACTTCTTCTAGTATCTTATACTTGCCATCTGGCTGCTCTTCTAAAGTAACTATAGCGCCTTGTTTAGCTACGACTTTATCTGTAGTATTAGAGCTACCACTACCACAGGCTATTAAAGTAGTCATAGCTATAGCACTAATTCCTCCTACTATAGCAGCATCACTAATCTTTCTTAAGTAGGTCTTTTTTTTCACTATATTTTATCCTTTTGCCATTTCTTTTTCTAGTTTTACGATTCTATCCCAAGTGCTAACTACAGAATCTGGATTTAAAGAAACTGAATCTATACCTTGGCGCACTAAAAACTCTGCTATCTCTGGATAGTCACTTGGAGCTTGCCCGCAGATTCCACAGTATTTTTTATGTTTTTTACAAGCTTCTATTGCTTTTTTAAACATGATAAGCATAGCTTCATTTCTCTCATCAAAGATATGACTTACTAAGTCACCATCTCTATCAACGCCTAAGGTTAGCTGAGTTAAGTCATTTGACCCTATAGAAAAGCCATCAAACATATTTAAAAACTCATCTGCTAGTATGACATTAACTGGTAACTCACACATAACATAGATTTCAAGGCCTTCTTTTCCGCTTTCAAGCCCGTTTCTACGCATGATTTCAAGTACTTTTTTACCTTCTTCTGGAGTTCTTAAAAATGGCACCATAACTTTCATATTAGTTAATCCCATCTCATCTCTAACCATGGCTAAGGCTTGGCACTCCCACTCAAAAGCACTTCTATAAAGATCAGAATAATACCTTGAAGCCCCTCTATAACCTAGCATTGGGTTTTCTTCTATAGGCTCATAGTCTTCACCAGATATCATGCCTCTATATTCATTAGTCTTAAAGTCGCTAGTTCTAACTATAACTGGGTTTGGATAAAAGGCTGCTGCTATCATCCCCATGCCTTCGGCAATTTTTTTGATAAAAAAATCTTTTGGATTAGCATAGCCTGAGATTAGCTTGCTTATCTTGTCATAGTTGCTTATAGGTTTTTTATTTTGAAGGTCTAGTAAAGCTAGTGGGTGGGCTTTTATCTGATGCAAGATTATATGCTCCATCCTAGCAAGCCCAACGCCGTTATTTGGAAGTTGGGAGAATCCAAAGGCCTTAGAAGGATCGCCTACGTTCATATAAATCTTAGTTTTAGGAGTGCCAAGGTTTGAAAGCTCTATACTTTCTACTTCATATTCATGGATTCCTGCATAGATTAGCCCATCTTCACCTTCACTACAAGATACGGTTATATCAAGCCCAGAGTAAAGTTGCTCTGTAGCGCCATTAGCGCCAACTATGGTTGGCACACCTATTTCGCGCGCAACGATTGCGGCGTGGCAAGTGCGCCCACCGCGGTTTGTTATAACTGCGGCTGCTTTTTTCATAGCTGGTTCCCAGTCTGGGTCTGTGTTATCAGTAACTAAGATCTCACCTTCTTTAAAAGTGTGCATATGCTCTATATCTTTTATGATTCTAACTTTTCCATGCCCTATCTTAGTACCTATGGCCATGCCTTTTAAAAGCACTTCTTTTTTCTCATTAGGATTTTTAAACTTAAACTTTTCTATCTTTGCAGAGCTACCTTTTTTCATATTTTGAGATTGCACAGTCTCTGGGCGGGCTTGCACTATAAATATCTCTCCACTCTCACCATCTTTTGCCCACTCCATATCCATAGGTCTATACTCACCAGCCTCTTTTGTATAGTGTTTTTCTATCTTTATGGCGTATCTTGCAAGTGTTAGTATGTCTTCATCAGTTAAAGAAAAGCTATCAAACTCAGCTTGGGTAGTTTTAACATTAGTTGTAGGGTGCTCGCTTCCTAGAGGTGCATAGACCATTTTTACATCTTTTTTACCAAGCTGTCTTTTTATGATAGGACTTTTGCCAGCTTCTAAGGTTGGTTTAAACACATAAAACTCATCTGGATTCACAGTCCCACCAACTACATTTTCGCCTAGTCCCCAACTTGAAGTTATAAATACCGCATCTTTAAAGCCAGTTTCTGTATCTATACTAAACATAACTCCAGCACTGCCCTTATCAGCACGCACCATCTTTTGTATACCTATGCTTAGAGCAACTTTAAAGTGATCAAAACCACGAGATGCTCTATAACTAACTGCTCTATGAGTAAAAAGTGAAGCAAAACAAGACTTAATATAGTGCACTAAGTCAACTTCACCTTTAACACTTAAGTAAGTATCTTGCTGTCCTGCAAAACTGGCATCTGGCAAGTCTTCTGCAGTAGCCGAGCTCCTTACGGCAACATCAGCTTTTTTCATACCATATTCTTCACTTAAAATACTATAAGCTTCAAATATCTCTTCTTTTAAATCCTCTGGGAGGGGTGTACTAAAGATAAGCTCTCTTATCTGTCTTGATCTATTTCTTAGCACATCCATTTCTGTGTAGTCTACGTTTTCTAAAAGTTCATAAATTTTTTCTTTTATACCACCGCTTTCAAGTAAATACCAGTAAGCATCGCTAGTTATAGCAAAGCCATTAGGTACTTTTATGCCTTCGCTTATGAGTTCTTGAAACATCTCGCCTATGCTAGCATTTTTCCCACCTACTAGTGGTACATCTTTATTATTCAGCTCTTTAAAAAACTTAATGTATTTCATTTCACAAAACTCCCAACTTAATGTTATGAAATCAATTGTAATAAAAAAAACCACTGTTTTGCTTAAATATGACTTAAATATTTCAACTAAGGCCTAAGCTAGCTGTGCTTAAAGCTAGATTCTGTAAACTTTGTACTAGAAGTTGGATAAAGGTTAGTTTTATAAAAGTGATCGCTTCAAGGTAGATTCTTAAGTTTAGGTGGTTAGTTTTATACTAAAAGTATGAGGCATGGCACTATTTAATAAGTACATACCTACTGATTATATATTTGCTTGATTATATATCTGCTTGCAGTGACAAACCCTTCAATTTAAGTCACTGCAAGGGGAAAAATATTAAGCGCTTAGTAGACCTGGGAAGTCAAGGCTAGGCTCTTTAGAGATAAGCTTGATATTAAAGTTTTCAATCAAAAAGTTTAATATATCATCATTTAAAAACTTAGGAAGGCTAGGACCTACAAAGATATTTTTGATGCCTAGATAGAAAAGTGCACAAAGGATGATGATGGCTTTTTGTTCCATCCACATAAGCACTATTGAAAGTGGAAGATCATTAACTGCTATGCCTGTTGCTTCACTTAAGGCAAGGGCTATTTTCACACCGCCATTGCTATCATTGCACTGACCTAGATCTAAGTAGCGAGGTATATTAGTACCTTCTATATAACCAAAATCTATGTCATTAAATCTAAATTTACCACAGCTGCTAGTTAGTATCACACAGTCTTTTGGAAGACCTAAGGCAAGTTTTCTATAGTACTCTCTTTCTTTACCTGGAGCATCACAGCCTGCTATTACAAAAAAGCGTTGTATTTTTCCACTATTAATCGCTGCTAGTATCTCACCTGCTAATGGCAAGATAGCTCTGTAGTGATGACCTGTGCTTATGGTTTTTTCTTCATTAAAGTTAGTTTCTTCTGGACAAGATAATGTTTTTTCTATAAGAGGAGTAAAATCCATACTAGATAGGTTAGTTATACCATCTGTACTAGCTATATCAAAACCAAAGATTCTATCTTGGTACTTACAAGAGTTTCTAAGTGGAACTATGCAGTTAGTTGTCATTAATACAGTGCCATTCCACTCATTAAATATCTTAGTTTGATCAAACCACGCACCACCTATATTACCTTTTAAGTGAGAGTACTTTTTAAGCTCTGGATAGGCGTGGGCTGGAAGCATCTCTGAGTGAGTGTAGATGTTTATACCCTTATCTTTGGTTTGTTCTAGCAAGGCTTCTAGTGCGTGAAGGTTGTGCCCACTTACTAAGATGGCCTTTCCACTAGCTTTGTTTTGAGAAACTTTCAAAGGAGTAGGGATTCCAAGTTTTTCTACGTGGGCATTACTTAGTAAGTCCATAACTTTAACACCTGCTTCTCCAACTTTTAAAACTTGAGATATATGATCATTAAAGTTAAAGTTCATATTAGTAAGAGTGAAGTAAAGCGTTTTTGCTATAACATCATCTACTTCTTTAGTGTTAGCTCCTAGTTCATTAGCGTGCGTTCTATAAGCACTTAGTCCTTTTAGGGCATATATCATCATATCTTGCAAGCGTGATTTAGTATCATCTTTACCGCAAGTTCCTTTTAAAGCTCCATTACTACCACAGCCATTTGGTGCGCTCATTTCACATTGATAACAAAACATATTTCTTCCTTTACATACGTTAAATATAACCTGCAATTTACTACTATTAAAAAAGTTGTACGTTGATATTTATCAAACTAAAATTTAAAAAGAAAGATATTTAAAGTCTTGTATTTGTAATCAAAGAGGTGTAAAAAAGAAAGTCTCTCTTTTTAAAAGAGAGAGTAAAAAATAGTAAGTAAAAAACTACTTTTGTTTTAAAGTAGCTGGTCTTCCAGTAAGGGTTACTTTATACTTTCTAAAGCCAGTTTTTATAACGCTAAATCTTGGCACTAACAATACATCCGCCTTGTAAGTATCTAAGAATTTATTAATCAAAGCTTCTTTTGAGCCTTTAGTTAAAGTATAAAAGCCATCAACTTCTTCTATATCAACTAGCGGGTCTTTATTAGTAGTTTCAAGTATAGCTGGTGCATTTATATTTAAATCAGATGCATGCAAAGGTGCTATGTTGCTAAAACCAGTGCTTTTTGAAGGAGCTAGTTCTAACTGCAAAGGACGTGGCGAACTACTACAAGCTACTAGAACTAGGCCAACCATAAAGGGCAGGACTAGTAGAGTTTTATTTAAAACTTTATTCATAATAAAAATATCCTTTTATGAAGATGTAATGATTGAAGTTTTAATTTTACTTAGAATCTAAACTTTTTAGTAAAAAGTTTAGATGAAAAGTAGATTCTAAGTCTTATTTTTATTATCTATAGCTATCTAAATGCTAGATTATTTAAGAATCTTTTGCAAGTAGTCTTACAAACTGCCATATCTCATTTCTGTTTTATTCTTACCTAAAAATTCTTTCATCCTTAGATAGTTATTAAGTGCGTTTACATAGGCTTTAGCGGTTGCTTGCATGGTATCAAGGTCGTTTCCATGCCCTATAACTGGTGAGTTGCCTTCAAAGGCTACTTTTACATTAACCTTTGCCATAGCATCCTTCCCACTGCCTATGCTTTCAACTTTATAATCTAGTAGCTTGCCTTCAACTCCAGTTATACGCTCAATTGCTTTAAAGATACTATCAACTGCACCATTACCCAAAGCACAGTCACTTTTTATCTCACCATCTTTGCTTATACTTATAGCACTAAAGTGAGCGCCATTACTTGCAGTTGAACTTTGCACGCTTTCTAAGACAAAGACTTGTTTTAAGTTAGAAGTTTGTTCATTTAAAATCATCTCTAAATCAGCATCATAAACTTCTTTTTTGTTATCACAAAGAATCTTAAACTGAGTAAAGGCTTTTAAAAGTTCTTCTTCATTTAAGTTATAGCCCATACTTACTATCTTATCTTTAAAAGCCGCCTTGCCAGAGTGCTTACCTAAAACAAGATTTTCATTATCAACTATGCCTATATCACTAGGCTTCATTATCTCATAAGTCTCTCTAAACTTTAAGATTCCATCTTGGTGGATTCCACTTTCATGGGCAAAGGCGTTTTTACCAACTATGGCCTTGTTTGGTTGAGGGCGTATGCTAGTTACATCAGCTACTAACTTGCTTGATTTATAGATCTCTTTAGTATTGATATTAGTATCAAATCCGCCATATTTAGCAAAAACATCTTTTCTAGTTTTAAATATCATAACTACTTCTTCTAAAGCACAGTTTCCTGCCCTTTCACCTAGGCCATTTATCGTGCACTCTACTTGTCTAGCACCACTCATTACGCCATAGATTGAGTTAGCTGTAGCAAGTCCTAAGTCATTATGACAGTGCACTGAAAGCACTGCTTTATCTTTTATAGTTTCTTTTAGTTCTTTTATAATCTCGCCTACTTCATGAGGAAGTCTATAGCCTACAGTATCTGGCATATTTAGTGTGCTTGCTCCTGCTTCTATGGCTGCTAGGCTTATCTCTTTTAAAAAGCTAATCTCACTTCTACAAGCATCTTCGCAACTAAACTGCACATCTTCACAAAAAGTCTTAGCATACTTTATAGAATCTATGGCGCGCTTTAAGACCTCATCTGGCTTCATTTTAAGTTTATATTCCATATGTATAGGCGAGGTGGCTAAAAATACATGTAGTCTTTTGTGTTTAGCAGATTCTAAAGCAAGGCCAGCTTGTTTGATATCGTTTTCAACACATCTACTAAGAGAGCAAACTGAGCTAGTTTGAAGTCTATCGCTTATCTCTTTTATAGCTTGAAAGTCGCCAGGGCTTGCTGCTGCAAAGCCTGCTTCTATAATATCAACTCCTAGTCTTTCAAGTTGTAAGGCGATATTTATCTTTTCTTCTATGTTCATAGAAGCCCCAGGGCTTTGTTCACCATCTCTTAATGTGGTATCAAAAATCTTGATTATCTCCATTACAAATCCTTTTTTAAGTATTTCGTGACTATTGTAACCTAAAGAAGTTTAGCAAGGACTATTAAAACTATCTGAACTGTTATAAAAACATAGTGTAAAGCGTTGTGGTATCTTATCCTTTCAAGATTAAAGCTTACTATATAAAAGGCTATGACCATAATTAAGCCTAAGATTCCTTTAGCTAGTAAGATGCGCCCATAGCTTGAGCCAAAAAAGTCCATATCTATACTAGAAGCACGTACATGAAACATATAAAGACCAGTTATTAGCACTAGGCCCACTATCACTCGCATGGTAGGGACTATAACTACACTTAGTTTAGATTCTACTTCAGAGAAGTTATCTATCTTATGTTTTAAGGTATCTAGTATAAAAGTCCAAAAAAATACAGAGCCTATAAATGTTATAGCTCCTGCTAGGTGGATGATTAAGGCTATAGTATATAACATATTACTCCTTTCATTAAGTTGGTAATAGATATTACTATTAAAAGAAAAGGGCTTTGATTGATTTAGCTCAATTATTAAATTTACATTATAATAAAAGCTTTTTAAGTACCTTAGGAGTTGGTGTTGGATAAAGTAAATGCATTAAACTACATAATGATAACTGGTGCTAGGGAAAACAACCTAAAAGATATAAGCTTAAATATACCTAAAAATGAGCTAGTAGTCTTAACTGGACTTAGTGGAAGTGGTAAAAGCACTTTAGCCTTTGATACACTCTATGCAGAGGGACAAAGACGGTATATAGAATCTCTTTCAAGTTATGCTAGACAGTTTTTAGACCGTATAGCAAAGCCTGATGTAGATCAGATAACTGGCCTTATGCCAAGTATAGCCATAGATCAAAAAACTACTTCTAAAAACCCTAGAAGTACAGTTGGAACTATCACAGAGATCTATGACTACTTAAGGCTTTTGTACGCTAGAGTAGGGGAGCAACACTGCCATATCTGTGGTAGAAAGATAACTTCGATGAATGCAAGCGATATCATAAATGAAGTCTTAAAGCTTAAAAAAGATTCTAAACTAATAATCTATGCGCCCTTAGTTAAAGAAAAAAAGGGCACTTTTAGCGATAAGTTAGAAGACTTACGTCAAAAAGGCTATATAAGGGTTAGTATAGATGGTGTTACTACAAGACTAGATGAAGAGATAAATCTTTCTAAAACTAAAAAGCACACTATAAAAGCCATCATAGATAGAGTGACTTTAAATGAAGACAACAGAACTCGTATAGCACAAGCCATAGAAAGTGCTTTAAAAATCGCTTATGGCGAAGTGGAGATTGAGGTAAATGAAGGAGAAGATTCTAAAGAATCTAAAGAGCTTCAAAATCCAGAAGATAAAGAAAGCGCTAAAAAAGTAGATTCTAAAAAGCTACTTCACTTTAGCCAGCACCTTGCTTGCTTTCATTGTAAAGTAAGCTTTGAAGAGTTAGAGCCACTAAGCTTTAGTTTTAACTCTCCAAAGGGTGCTTGTCCTGCTTGTAATGGCTTAGGTATGAACTACGCTTTAGATATAAATAAGATTTTAAATAAAGACTTGCCTTTAACAAAGGGTGGCTTAAAGCTAATCTTTGGGTTTAATAAAAGCTACTACTTACAGATGTTTTTAGGCTTTTGCAAGGCTTATAAGATAAGTCCAGAATCTACTTTTAATGAGCTCGATAAAGCCACTCAAGATGATCTTTTATATGGTGGAAGTATCAATATAAAAGTACTTTGGCATGGAAGGGAAAATGAGATTCCATGGCGCGGGGTTATAAAGATAGCACTTGAGATATTAAAAAATGAAGCAAGTGAATATATGAGTGAAAAAACTTGCAAAGTTTGTAATGGCAACAGACTAAAAGCAGAATCTTTAAGTGTGCAAGTAAGTAAAAAAACTATAGCTGATATCATCAACATGCCTATTGAGCAGTGCTATGAGTTTTTTAAAACAGTGGCAAACTTTGAGTATCTAACTCAAAAACAACATCAAATCATAGATTTAGTTTTAAAAGAGATAAAAGAAAGACTATTTTTTCTAGAAGATGTAGGCTTAGGTTATCTTACTTTAAGGCGCGATGCTAAGACTATAAGTGGTGGAGAAGCCCAACGTATAAGGATAGCCTCACAGATTGGCAGTGGATTAACTGGCGTTATGTATGTGCTTGATGAACCTAGTATAGGTCTTCATGAAAAAGATACCTTAAAGCTTATAAAAACGCTAATTAATCTAAAAGAAAAAGGCAACACTGTTATAGTTGTAGAACACGATAAAGAGACTATTTTGCATGCTGATTATGTAGTTGATATAGGTCCTGGAGCTGGGGTAAATGGCGGGGAGATAGTTTTTGCAGGCACTGTAAAAGAGCTACTTAAAAGTGATACCTTAAGTGCACAGTATCTAAATGGCACTAAAAAAATTGAATATCACTTCAATAGACCTCAAGAAAAGTGGCTAGAGATTAGCAATGTAAATATTAATAATATTAAAAATCTAAGTGTGAAAATCCCACTTTGTAACTTTGTATGTGTCACTGGCGTTAGTGGAAGTGGGAAAAGCTCACTTATCTTACATACCCTTTTGCCTGTAGCAAAAGAGCTACTTAACCACGCTAGAAAGATAGAAAGTGTTAATGGCGTGAGCATTAAAGGCTTAGAAGAGCTAGATAAAGTTATCTATCTAGACCAAAGCCCTATTGGTAGAACTCCAAGGTCTAACCCTGCTACTTACACAGGCCTTATGGATGATATAAGAGTGCTTTTTAGTGAAACTAAGGAATCTAAACTTAGAGGCTACTCAGTAGGGCGTTTTAGCTTTAACGTTAAAGGTGGGAGATGTGAAAAGTGCAGTGGAGAAGGTGAGATAAAAATAGAAATGCACTTTTTACCAGATGTCTTAGTGACTTGTGATGAGTGCAAGGGCGCAAGGTATAACGCCCAAACTTTAGAGGTCTTATACAAGGGTAAAAATATAGCTGAAGTCTTAAACATGAGTGTGGATGAAGCAAGTCTCTTTTTTGAAAAGATTCCAAAGCTTGCAAGTCGCCTTAAAACCCTGCAAGATGTGGGCTTAGGCTATATCACGTTAGGACAAAATGCTCTAACTTTAAGTGGAGGAGAAGCCCAGCGTATAAAACTAGCAAAAGAGCTAAGTCGTAAAGATACAGGCAAAACTCTTTATGTCTTAGATGAGCCTACTACTGGCCTTCACTTTGCAGATATAGATAAGCTAGTACACGTGCTTCACCACCTTGTAAGTTTAGGTAACTCAGTTATCGTTATAGAACACAATCTTGATGTGATAAAAAATGCAGACTATATAATAGATATGGGCCCTCTTGGTGGTAATAAGGGCGGAGAAGTTATAGCTACAGGCACGCCAAAAGAAGTAGCCAAAGTTAAAAAAAGCTTTACAGGTGAGTTTTTGAAAAAAGAACTATTGCAATAAAAGACTTTTAAACTTATGGAAAAACTAGCACATTTTATAGAAGTTATATACTCAACTAAAAGCTATAGCTATATCTTTTTAGTTATAGCTTGCATAGTCATAGCCTATGTATCGTTTTTTATCACTAGACGCTATCTTCTAAAGTATGTAAACTTTTTTGCTAGCAAAAAGCTTCCTTTTTGGGATGAGGAGTTTAGTAAGATAGGCTTTTTAAATAAGCTTAGCTACTTAGTGCCTGTTTTTGTAGTGAACTACTTTTTGCAATTTTTCCCTGACCAAGTGACAACACAACTTACAAAGTTTTTACTTTTTGTAACATTTATCATAGCTATTTTTATAATCAATACCTTTCTAGATGTCTTGCTTCATATCTATAACAGCTTAAGCATAGCTAAGATGCATGCTATAAAGGGTTATGTGCAGATAGTTAAGATACTAGTTTATATAGCTTGCATCATCACAGGCACTTCTTTTTTAATAGGCATCTCGCCGGTTGGAATCTTAACTGGTATGGGAGCACTAAGCGCAGTATTACTTTTAATATTTAAAGACACCATACTTTCTTTTGTAGCCAGCCTTCAGATAAACGCCCATGATATCTTTAAAGTAGGGGACTGGATAGAAGTAAAAAGCCTAGGCGTTGATGGAGATGTTATAGATATCTCCTTGCACGCTGTTAAGGTCTCAAACTGGGATAAAACTATAGTTAACATCCCAACTCATAAGCTTTTAGAAGTAGGCGTTAAAAACTGGCGAGGTATGCGTGATAGTGGCGGAAGGCGTATAAAAAGACATATAAATATAGACTTTAACTCCATAAGATTCCTTACGCCTAAAGAGTTAGAAGCCTTGCAGCGTGTAAAACTACTAAAAGAGTATTTTGAAAGTAAAAAAGATATTATAGAAAGGCAAAGTCCAGATTCTATAGATTCTATAAACAATAGGCAGCTTACTAACATTGGCACTTTTAGAATCTATATAAGGGAGTATCTAAAAAGCCTAGATACCGTGCATAAAGAAGGCTTTAGCTTTATGGTTAGGCAGCTTCAGCCAACTGAGACTGGGCTTCCTATAGAAGTGTATTGCTTTACTACTGATGTTAGATGGCCTATTTATGAAGAGATTCAAGCTGATATATTTGATCATCTAATAGCAGCTAGCTCAAAGTTTCATCTAAAAATATTCCAAAATATAAGCGGTACTTTAAAATAGAACACAAAGTTTCTACCCAAATATTTAGCAAAGGCTTATTTTTTGATAGAATATAAGACTACTTCTAAGCACTTGCTTAAAAAGACAATCATATAAAAGGATTTGCACTAGTATGGAGAAAATTTTAGATATCGTAGATGTTGTCGCTTATGAAAAGGGGCTTTCACCTACTTTAGTTACTGAAGCTATCAAGGCTTGTATGATAAAGATGGCAAAAGAGGAATTAGGAGAAGATGCAAACTTTAGGGTAGTAGAAGACAAAAATGAAAGAGATCTAAGACTAGTTCAGCAGATGAGTGTTTGTCTTGATGGTGAGTTTAATGAAGACTTAAAAGCCACTCACATACCTCTAAGTCAAGCTAAAGGCATAGCAGAGGATATAAAAGAACATGACACCTTAGAGTATGATATAAACGTAGATGTTATGGGTAGGGGAGCTATAAATAGAATCTATAGAGACATAGAGTTTCAACTTCAAAGCCTAATAGAAAATCAAATCTTAGATAAGTTTAAAACTAATATCAATAAAATCATCTCAGGGCGCGTACTCTATGTAGATGCAAAGCAAAACACCTATGTAGAAATAGATGAGATGAGGGCTGTGCTTCCTCTTAAAAACCGTATAAAAGGTGAGAGTTTTAAAAAAGGGGATATGATAAAAGCCATACTAAAGTATGTAAATGTTAATAAAAATGGCATTAGCTTAGAGTTAAGCCGCACTACTCCAAAGTTTTTAGATGAGCTTTTAGCCCTAGAAGTGCCTGAGATTAAAGATGGTGAAGTAGTCATTTATAGAAGTGCAAGACTGCCAGGTGATAAGGCAAAAGTTGCACTTTACTCTAATAATCCACGCATTGATCCTATAGGCTCTACAGTTGGATCAAAAGGTGTACGGATAAATGCTGTAAGTCGTGAGTTAAATGGCGAAGTAATAGACTGCATAGAGTACTCTAACATAGCAGATATCTTTATAGCTAAGGCCCTAAGTCCAGCCCAAATAGTCTCTATAAAGACTGAAAAACCTAAAGAAGTGGTTATAGAAGAAACAAAAGTAGATACTAACTCTGATACTTTACTTCAAGAAACTGAAGTAGTAAGTGAGCGCCCACAAGCCTTTGTTAATATATTAAAGTCTCAAAAGTCAAAAGCCATAGGCAAAAATGGAGTAAATATAAGACTAGCTAGCATGATAACAGGCTATGACATAGTCTTAAATGAGCTAGAAACCATAGAAGAACAAAAGGCTGAGAAAAAACTAGGACTTGAAGTCTTAGAATCCTTATTCAAAAAAGATAGTTAATTGTTGCTAAGCCTTCAAACTGCCAGCAAACGTTTTGGGTTAAAAAACATCTTTGATAAGATAAATCTAACTATTAATGAAAATGAACGCATTTTCTTAATAGGCAAAAACGGCAGCGGAAAAAGCACGCTTTTAAAAGTGATAAATGGCGAGCTTGAACTTGATAGTGGCAAGCGTATATTAAAACAAGGCCTTGATATCTTGATGTTAAATCAAGAATCTAACTTTAGTGCTACTCAAACAGTTAGTGAAGTGCTAAAAGATTCCATGCGCGAGCTGTTAGATGCCCATCTTAGGTTAAGTGAGATAACAAAGGATGCTAACTTCCATAATGATAAAGCCTTAAGCGAGGAATATAATCACATACATAACTTGTTAGATAGGCAAGATGCGTGGGACTTAGAATCTAAAGTAAGTGAGTTAATAAGACACTTTAATCTAGAAAGTCTAAAAGATAGACTAGTTATAAGCCTTAGTGGAGGAGAGCAAAAACGCGTTAGTCTAGCTTGTGTTTTACTAAAAGGGGCTGATTTATTAATCTTAGATGAGCCAACTAACCATCTTGATGTAGAGATGCTATCTTTTTTAGAATCTATGCTGGTGCGTTTAAAGTGCTCTATGTTAATAATTAGCCATGATAGATACTTTATAGATAAGGTTGCAACTAATATTATAGAGCTTGATAATGCAAAATTAACATCTTTTAAAGGCAACTATGAAGACTATTTACAAGCAAAACAAACTATGCTTGATAATCTAAATAAAGAGCATTTAGCCCTAAAAAAGATTCTAAAAAGTGAAGAAGAGTGGCTGCGTGCTGGCGTTAAAGCAAGACTTAAAAGAAATGAAGGCAGAAAACAAAGGGTCTTAGAGCTAAGAGATAAGGTTAAAAAAATGCCAAGCCTTGCAAAAAGCATGATGCTAAGTCTTGAATCTAACGTATCAGCCCCACCAAAAAACAGTAAAAAGATGCTTTTTGAGCTAGATGATGTCAACTTAAAAGTAGGTGAAAAAACGCTAATTAGCAATCTTAATATACGCATAACGCAAGGTGGCCGCCTAGGTATAGTAGGGCGTAATGGAAGCGGGAAGACTAGCCTTTTAAGGATGTTGCTTACTGGTAAAGACTATGAAGGCAACAAGGTAAAGGGCTTAAAAATAGGGGACTTTAAGATAGGCTACTATGAACAACATAAAAATACGCTAGATCTAAAAAAAACTATTTTAGAGACCTTTTGTCCAAATGGCGGGGATAGGGTGCAAGTTAATGGCAAAGATATGCACGTTTATGGCTACTTGAAAAGCTTTCTTTTTGATAAAGACTTACTAACTCAAAGCCTTGATACGCTTAGTGGAGGTGAAAAAACGCGCGTTGCCCTAGCCTTGCTTTTAGCTCAAGAATATGACTGTTTAATCTTAGATGAACCAACTAATGATCTTGATATCGCAACTATTAATATTTTAGAGCGCTTTTTAAGTGAGCTAAGTTGTGCTTTAATCTTTGTAAGCCACGATAGGTATTTTAATGACAAGTTAGCTGAGAGGCTTTTAGTATTAGAAGATGATGGGTACTTTATAACAAGTGCTAGTTATACTGAAGTTTTAGAGCATAAGAATATGATACTAGAAGCTAAGGCTTTAGAAGCTAAAACAGATTCTAAAAATATAGAATCTAAAAGTATGGATTTTAAGAGCGAAGATTTTAAACACACAAAGCCTAATGAAGAAGCTAAAAAGCCAAAGCTTAGTTATAAGATTAATTTAGAGTATGAAAGATTGCCTAGTGAGATAGCAGAATTAGAAGTTTTTGTAAAAGAGCTAGAAAGGCGCCTTGGGGATCCTAAAGAGTATCAAAAATATGGCATAGACGCTTTGAGTAAGGAGCTAGCTTATAATAAAGAGCTTTTAGATTCTAAACTTATACGCTACTTTGAAATAGAAGATATGATGAAATAGCTATCTAGGGCAAAAACCTTGCTAAGGCCCTAGATCTTAAAAATAAAATTATAAATGTAGAAAACCTTTGTTTTCACCACTTTTTATTTTTTACCCTACGCCCTTTCTATAGGCCTTTTTAAGCTCTAATTACCACTTAAGTTAAATCTACCTTTATATGCACGATCAAAAAGCTAACAAATCTACACAATTTTATAAGATAATAAACCTTCAACCACTAACCACCACGCAAGGATGCTTTATGCGACGAAGAGATAGAGAGATAACAAACTTTAAAGATGTATTTGAGATTTTAAAGCTAAATGACATCGTTAGGCTAGGACTTATAGATAATGATGGTTTAGCTTACATCTTGCCTTTAAACTTTGGTTATGAGAATAACGATGGACAGTTACGCCTTTACTGCCACAGTAGTAATGAAGGGAAAAAGATAGAACTTATAAAAAAGCAAGACCTAGTTAGTTTTGAGATGGATAGAAAGCACAGTCTTATAACTGGAAAAGTAGCTTGTGACTACTCTTTTGCCTATCAAAGCATCATGGGCAAAGGAAGGCTTAGCTTTGTAGAAGATGAGATAGAAAAACTTCATGCACTAAAACTACTTATGGCACATTATGCCCCTTTAAGCTCTAATGCAAACGATAAAAATAAAAATAATCAAGATGAATGGGAGTTTAAAGAGGCTTCACTTGCAAGGGTTGTTCTTATAAGGCTTGATATTACTACTTGGAGTTGTAAGGAGCATTTATCTATATAAAGTTTTATTTATTCACTAAAAGTGAATAAATAAAAAAAATATAGTTTTATAGAATCTAGATTCTATAAATAAGTTTTAATAAAAGCTACTTTCCTATCCTAGTATCCCCCCTACTCTACATAGCTTTAAGTTTATAAAGCTATGTAGTAGTCTTTTAAAAAGATTAAAGCTCACATGTTTTTAAAGCCTTTTTGGCATTAAGTATATCCTTGCTTATTTGCTTTTTTAACTCATCTAAATTTTTATACTTTTTATTAGCTCGAAGATACTTTATAAAACCTATTTTTATATGACCACTAACTTTAGGAGGAGTGCAGTCTATAAGATGGGTTTCTATACAAAACATATTATCAGTGCTTACTCTATGACCTATAAAACTTACACTTTCATAGACCTTATTACCTATATAGGTTAAAGTAGCATAAACACCATGCAAAGGGACTATATATAAGACATTACGCATATTAATGGTTGGATAAAGCTCTTTTTTGCCAAGCCCTTGACCCTTTATAACCTTACCACTTATCTCATAAACTCTACCTAACATCTTATTAGCCACATCTACATTGCCATTTGTTATTAGGCTTCTTATAAGAGAGGTATGAAGTGTCAAACCCTTATAGTTTTGTCTATCTAAAACTTTTAGCTTTATTTTAGGATAAGAAGTATCTAGTATCTCTTTTAAGTCTATAACACTACAAGATTTACCCTGGCCAAAAGTAAAGTCATAGCCCACTACTATGAGTTCTAGATTAGGAAGGTGGCTAACTAGTAGTTTTATAAACTCTTCTCCACTTAAATGTTTTATGCACTCTAGTCTAATCTTAAATACAGGTAGTGGTGAGTACTTAGCCCTATCTTTAAAAGGAAGCAAAAGTGGTAGTGTGTAAGAGCTAATGCTAAGTATGCAGCCTTGCTTTCCCAGGTAGGAAAAAAGCTTCATATGCGCCATATGCAAGGAGTCAAACTTCCCTATGGCGACACTTTTATAAGGGAGATGACTTGAAGCTAAAAAGCTTTTCATCAGCCAAGTAGTTCTTTTACTCTAGTTTCACTTGGCTCTTTATGCGCCATGGCTAAGTTTTTGTGATTAAGCTTTATATCTGGAAGTAAGTCAGTAGTAGTTAGTTTATCTAGCTGCTTGCTAAGTTTAGAAAGCGAAGTTTTTATATTAGCCTCTTGTCCATCTAGGCTTTTCATAAAGTCTTCAGAATCTATATCTTTTATATCTATCTTTTTAGGATCAAAATCTAAAAGACTAGTACTAAAAACTTTTTGCCCACCAAAACTTGTATCTTCTAGTTTTTTTGCTATCTGGACTTTTATATCAGCAGCATCTTTTTCCAGCTTGCTTTGTGCTTCTATGTTGGTAGTATGTTTTGCATTTTCATTTGTACTTTTATAGTCGCTTACTAGGCTTTTTACTTCCTTGATAGCTTTAGCAGCACTTTGTAAGGTACCTATTTCTTTGTTGATAGTTTTTACTTGGGCCCCTAGCATCTCTTTAGGATTTTGAGACTTTAAGGTTAGATCATCTTTTGGTATGCTGGTGATTTTAGCTGGAGTTGCATTAGCCTCAGCCACTATGGCGCGCGGCTTTTCGTGAGCCTTTGACGCTTCTAGCTTGCTAGAGTTTTGCGCATTAGCAGCAGCATTATTATTAGAAACTATCATTACAAATCCTTTTAGTGATAAATTACCAAAACTAAAAGCAAATCTTGTACCTAAAAATGCAAATACTTAAAACTATCTTTATAAAAGTGCTTCCCTCATATAAGTTACCACTTTTTCTAAAAGCGCATCTTCTAAGTCGAAGAACTTTAAAAAAGCAAGAGCACCTTGATATATAAGCATATCTTTCCCATCTTTTTCTTTTATCCCTAGCTCGCTAGCGAGGGCACAAAAAGGAGTTTTTGTGTCTTTATACATCAAATCAAAAGCAAGTTGTGAGTTTTTAAATATAGCTTTTAAAGTCTCTTTATCAAGTGGAAGGATATCTTGCAAGCTAGCACTAGTTGCATTAATTACTAAATCATAGTTTTTTTTAGAATCTAAGTCTTTAAAAAGCAAGGTATTTACTTCCTTAAAGTCTTTTAGTTTCCCTTCGCTTCTATTAGAAACATCTACTTCAAAGCCTTGTAGCCTTAAGATTAAACTTATAGCCCTAGCGCTACCACCAGCCCCAAGTATCAAAGCTTTTTTAAAACTATATTTTTTTATGCACTCATAAAAACCTAGTGCATCAGTGTTATAGCCTATAAGCTTAGAATCTTTAACTACTATAGTATTTATAGCGCCTATATCTTTTGCTATGCCCTGTGCTTGTGAAACTGCACTAAAGGCTAGCTCTTTAAAGGGCACAGTGATATTTAACCCATCTAAACTAGACTTAATTATAAAGCTTACAAACTCTTCTTTGCTTGTATCTAGCTCTAGTTTTTGTGAGGTATAAGTCCCACTTAAGCCTAGCTTTTTGATGGCATAGGTATGTATCAAAGGAGAAAGTGAGTGAGAGATAGGATTCCCAACAACTAAAAGCTTTTTAGTGTTCATATTTTAAAAGTCTTTCTAGTATATAGCCTTTAATATTTAGCACGCTAGTTTTGCCTTTAAATTCATACTCTATAAAAGCCCAACCATCTCTAACACTAAGTACATTAACTTCCCTACCCCTTGGACTTTTAGCAACTATCCTTGATTCTTCATTTGGCTCTTCTCTTACATTAGCACTATGGGCTAGCACTATAGCTTTTTTAGATTCCAAAGGTTCTAAAACTTCTTTTTTATCTTCTAAAACTTCTTTTGGCAAAGTGCTAGTTTCAGAATCTTCTTTGTGTGGTGTAAGTTCATCTTCTGCTTCTACGTATACTAGTCTTTTTGCTACATAGCCTGTGATATCTTTATACTTTATATGAAAGAAATGTTTATAATCAGAGTTTATAACAGAAAAAGTCTCACCTTTTTCCATCTTACCTATAGCTTCACTTTTTACATTTGGTTCTTTTCTTATAACTGCTACTTCAACTAAAACTGTGCCAACCATATTAGCCTTAGTGGACTTAGTAGCTAAATTAGTAAAAGTTGCTTTAGAAACTTTGGCAGGCTCAGATTTAGTGGCCACGTTATCGCTTGTATTTACTTCTTTTGTATTTGCTTCTTTGGGTATGTTTTTTGTCTCTAAAGTGGTCTTAGTGCTACTAGCCTCTTCTTTTTTAGTATCTATATCTAATATTTTATTTATCTCTTTTTTGCTTTTGTCATCAGCATGATTTGAAGGCTTAAGTGTTAACTCTATAGGATTTTCTTTCTTAGGCTTTTCTGGCTCTATTAAAGCATGGGCTATATATCCAACTTTTCCTCTAAATCTAACTTTATAAAAGCCATCTTTAGAATCCAAAATAACAACTTTTTCATCCATAAACACTCTGCCTAAAACCTTACTTTTAGTACTTGGTGCTTCTCTAAGTAAGGCAGCTTTTACTAAGATAGTTCCTCTTTTAAGTACTGGTATATTAAACTCTATCTCGCGTGCTATGCTAGATTCTTGTGGGGTGATCTTAACGTTATTAACTGCTTTGTTTAGTATCTGAGATGTCTTAGGACTAATAGAACTTATAACAACCGGAGTAGCAACAGTATTTATACCATCTTCATTACTAGTTATAGTCCCGCCTCTTTGGCTTATCTTTGAAAGATTCTCAGCTAATGTGTTTTTGATAAAAGCTTCTGAAGCACTACTTTGCATCATGACAAGTTGCTCTTCTTCTTTACTAAGAGTCTTTTTAGACATGACAGATCTAACATGCTCTGGCTTACCTATAGTTGTAACTATGGCCCAGTAGATTATAAGCCCTACTATAACTACAGCTAATGGTAGAGTGTAGATCTTAAAAAGCGTGCTAATCTTTCTCATCCTAGTGTATCAAAGCCCTTCAAAACAACTCTTTTTTCGCCATTTCTTATCTCACCTATGACGTAGGCATCTGAAGTATCTAGTATGTGCTTGCTAACTTTTTTATCAACAATCACTATAAGTCCAACTCCCATATTAAACACTCTAAAGGCTTCTTTTTCTTCAACATGCTCTAAGTAGATATCAAACTCTTTAGGAGTTCTTATTAGATCTTTTTCAACTATAGCTTCTTTTCCTTCTGGAAGCACTCTAACTAGATTTTCTGCTATGCCGCCACCAGTTATGTGTGCTAAGGCCTTTAAACTATCTTTGTATCTCAAAAACTCATCTACATAGATTCTAGTAGGAGTTAGTAAGTAGTTTATATCGCCTATGTTTTTAGTTTTCATGATACCTTGTAAAAGTGAGTAGCCATTACTATGAAAACCTGAGCTTGGAAAGGCTAAAATGGTATCACCTTCTTGTAAGTTTTGTACCCTATCCATATCAGCTTTTTCTGCTATACCTACACTAAAGCCAGCTAGGTCAAAATCACCCTTTTTATAAAGACTAGGCATCTCAGCACTCTCCCCACCTAAAAGTGCACATCTTGCAAGCTTACAGCCTTCAACTATACCTTTTATGATTTTCAAAGATGCATCTTGTTCAAGCTTATGCATGGCGTAGTAGTCAAGAAAAAACATAGGAGTAGCAAAGTTGCATATTAAGTCATTAACACACATAGCAACTAAGTCTATACCTATAGAATCTAATTTTTTAGCCTCTATAGCAAGTCCAAGCTTAGAGCCTACACCATCAGTTGCAGCACAAAGGATGGGATCACTAAAGCCAGTAGGTAGGCTAAATGCTCCTGAAAAAGACCCTATAGATCCAACTACATTATCGTTATAAGTTTGTTTTGCTAGAGGCGAGAGTGCTTTAACAAAGTCATTTCCTTCATCTATATCAACACCGAAATCTTTATAAAACATCTTGTCCATTTAAGCCGCCTAGGAATTATTCTAAAAAGTGATTATAACAAACTGCTTAACATATGCGGGGCAAAATCTCGCCTTGAGGATACTCTAAATAACGCTTACTTCCAAAGGCATTTTGCAAGATAAGGGCGTGTCGGCCTTTAGATTCTATAACCTCACCTATAAAATGCACCTTTTTACCATAAGGATTACTCTTAAGTAGCTCTAATGCCCTGCTAGCATCTTTATCTGCAACGCTTAGTAGACATGCTCCTTCATTGGCTAAGACAAAGGGTTCAAGACCTAAGATCTCACATATCCCTAAGACTTCAGATTCTATCTTTATATCTTTTTCTTTTAAGTCTATACTGACTTTTGAAGAATGCGCCCACTCATTTAACGCACTTGCTATCCCACCTCTTGTAGCATCACGGATAGCATGTACTTCAAGATTGGAATCTAAAAGATCTTTTAAAAGCAACCAAAGACTAAAGCAGTCACTTTCAAGGTTGGAATGTATATCAAGGTTATTTTGTTCTACAAATATGCTAGCGCCATGTCGCCCTATATCGCTAGTTAGGATTATCTTATCTCCAACTTGCAAGTTTTTAGCACTTAACCCTGGTTTTATAATCTCGCCCATGCAGGTTGAATTTATAAAAATCTGGGCTTTTTGCTTTGAAGATTCTAGAGGTTTTGAAAATCTAGGCACAACCTTAGTATCAGCACTAAGTACAAAAGCACCTATTTTTTTTAATTCAGAGACTATGGAATCTACTATAACTTTTAAGTCTTTTATTAAAAAGCCCTCTTCTATAATAAAGCCTAAAGTAAAATACATAGGCTTAGCACCACTTACTGTGCAGTCATTACCACTACCACAAATACTAAGCTTTCCTATATCACCACCTCTAAAAAATATAGGCTCTATGATATAGCTATCAGTGCTTATAGCCATGTTTTTTTTAGCTTCTATGATACCGCCATCTTCTTCATCAAAAAGTAGTCTATCTTTAAAGCCTAGCTTAAATACCAGCTCTGTTAGCTCTCTTGAACTAGCTCCACCACTTCCGTGAGAAAGGGTTACTATATCTGACCTTATTTGCAACTTAGACATCCTTTAAAGGCAGCTCTAAAGTAGGAACTATAGTAGCTGTTATAACTGGTGGTTCATTAGGAATATTCACATTATGAGTACTAAAAGGCTCAAAAAAACTTTTTAGGTTATATCTCTTATCTTTTAGCTCTAAGTAGGCTTCAAATATAGGGAAATGTCCTTTAGGATAGTGACTTATAAAGTCTTTTGCCTCACTACTTTTTCCTATCTCTAAAAGTAGATAAATATAGCCTATAGTCATATTTTCATTTTTCTTTAAAGCCTCTTCAAAGATAGAAAGATAAAAGTTGATATTGCCAGGAGTAAGACTAGAAAGTAAGCTATCAACAAGATTGAAAAACTCTTTAGCATTAAAGTTATAAAGAGATAGAATCTTTAGCATACTATCATGGCTTAGTTCAAGCGAACCCTCTATACTTTTTGTAAAAAGCATCTTAGCTATCTCATAATCCATCTTTGGCGTGCTTTGACTTAAAGTCTTAGTGATATCTTTAGATTCTTTTTTAGAATCTTTTATCATCTCTTCCCAAGCCTGTAAGTAAGCCTTAGATAAGTCCACATCAGGATAACTCATATTAAGCACATCTAAAGGCTTTTTAGAACCATTTTTAAGACTAGCTATTAGATACTTTTCATAAAAAACATTATGTACATCAAGATTAAGCTTAGTGTCTTTTAAGCTTCCTTCAGTTTGCAAAGAGTGTAAGGAGTCAAATAAAGCATCGATATGTGCATTACCACTAGCTTGTGAATTTAAAAGAGGTTTAAAACTAAAGCGCGCAAGTATTAAAGATAGGCTTTTAAACTCATCTGTACTAAAGCTTAAAGTCTTAGTATGACCCCCAAGACTTTGAGTATTTATCTGGGCAAGTAGTTTTGCATACTCTCTTTTATACCTCAGTCTTTTTAAGGTTTGTGCTATCTTATTAGAAGTCATAAAGATTAGTGCTATGATGAAAAGTACAACAAGTATGATGGCTATCCAAAGTGCGATTGGCATGCTTATATGCACTGCTTTACCTGCTATGCTAGTTATAGTGTAGTCTACATGCTGAGTGTAAAACAAAAAGCCACATATACATACTATATAAATGATGCCTATAATTATAAAATATCTAAGCTTCATAACTCTTCCTTGGACTTGTGGTCTTCATAAATAGTTCTACAACTTGTGCAGTACTTAGCATGAGGCTTTAACCTTAGCCTTTCTATACTTATATCATCATCACACATCTCGCACACTCCATATATTTTAGTTTCTATCTTTTTGAGTGAGTTTTTTATCTCTGAGATCTCAGTGTGATATTTTTCTAAGACACTAGTTTCAAGTCTTATCTGAGAGCGCAAAAAAACTGCATCTGCATTATCTCTTATATCTTGCCCATTTAACTCTTTTATATGTCTAGTCTGTGCTAAAGATATACCCTCTAAGTGTTTTAATCTTTCATTTAAAACATCACCTAGTTTTAATATCTCTAAGTGTCTCATCACTTTGCCTTTTTATTGTAAGGGATGGCCATGAAAGGAGTAAGCATCTTTTGCTGGTAAAAGCAGTGAGATTAGGTTACTTATAGTATCTTTTAAAGTAGGTCTTGATACAACCATATCTATAAGACCATGTTCTAGTAAAAACTCAGCTGTTTGAAAGCCTTCTGGTAAATCAGCACCTATAGTTTGCTTTATAACTCTAGCACCAGCAAAGCCTATAATAGCACCTGGCTCTGCTATGATGATATCTCCTAAAAAAGCAAAAGAAGCACTTACGCCACCAAAAGTTGGGTTAGTTAGAACTGAGATATAAGGAAGATTAGCATCACTTAGCTTATTAAGCGCTGTTGAAGTTTTAGCCATTTGCATAAGAGAATAAGTAGATTCTTGCATCCTTGCCCCACCTGAAGTTGAAACTATAATCAAGGCTTGCTTTTTAGCAACTGCCCTATTTATAGATCTAACTATCTTTTCTCCTTCAACTGAACCAAGGCTTCCACCCATAAAATTAAAGTCAAAAACGCAAAGCTGAACTTCCCTTCCATTTATCAAAGCTTCACCAGAGATAACTGCACTGTTTTTACCAGTTTTGGCAATGGCTTCTTCCATCCTCTTTTTATAACTTTTTTTATCTACAAAGTTTAATGGATCATTAGCCATCAAGTTAGTGTTTAGCTCTATGAAGCTATCTTTATCGCATAATATATCTAGTCTCTCTCTAGCTGAAATTTTAAAGTGATAAAAACATTTTGGACATATATGCTTATTTTCTGCTATCTCTTTATTGTAGATTAATGCTCCACAGCCTGGGCACTTAGTCCAGTGAACTGAAGTATCTTTAGTGCTTTTAGCTTCATCGCGCCTAAAGTTAGAAAAAAAATCTGAAAATTTCATTACATGCCTACTATTTGATTTAAAGTTGTTTGATTACTAGAGATGACGACATAGTCTTTTGTGCCTTCTCTCATATTAGAAAACGGTATATTTAAAGCATAAACCCCTAAGTTGCCATAGACATATAAGTCTCTTGATATAAAAAGGCCAGCTAAAACATCATACCTTCTAGAGATTTCAAGCATGATGACAAACTTATACCTAAAGGCAAAGGCTAGACTTAAAGCAGCAGCACCTAGCCCTCTAAACTTAAAGCCTTTATTTTTTAAGTATCTTACATACTCTGGTGCAGTATGAGCCCTTTCAAAAACCCCACAAGATGGTGCTACTACATAGTTTTTAAGAGGTAAGGCTAGCTCTTTTATATCTGTGTGTATAAAGTCACTTACGCAATCTAAGCTTTTCAATTTAAAAGTTAAGGGCTGTTTTAGCTCTAAATTCGAGTAGATAACTTCTAAAGAGATAAAGTTTATAACAAAGGCTTCAAGCACCCTATCTTCACCCTGTAAAGACTTAGAATCTTTTTTCAAACTTTCTAAGTCTTTAACCTCACATAAAGCTAAAGACGCTCCGTAGTATGGGATACCAGACTTTAGATTATCGCTTCCATCAAGTGAGTCTAAAACTAAGACTTTATTAGTAGTGATACTAGCCTTGATAAAGCCACTTTCTTCAGAATCTAAATTACAGTAGTCTAAAAAGTGCTTAGCATAAATCTTTTCACTTAATAAGTCAGCGCCTATGCTTATATCACCACCTGCACCCTTCTCAAAAGACTTGATTAGGTAGTCATAGTTTTGTGCAAACTCTTTTAAGACTTCAAAAGATGCACGGATGGACTTTTCTAAAAAAATAGATTCCATATAAGACTACTTAACTCTTTCTAAATATTCACCATTTTCAGTATTTACTCTTATAACTTCGCCTTCTAAAACATGAAATGGGATCTGAACTACAGCTCCTGTTTCAAGAGTAGCTGGCTTTTTGCCAGCACTGCTTGTATCACCTTTAAAGTTTGGAGGTGTGCTTACTATCTTTAGTTCAACTACTTGTGGTACATCTATAGATATAGCCTTGTTGTTAAACATAAGCACAGACACACTCATGCCATCTAGTAGCCATTTAGTATTACTTCCTATTTGACTTTCGCTAAGAGCTATTTGCTCATAGCTTTCAGTATCCATAAACTGATAGTTATCGCCATCATGATATAAAAACTGCATACTTTTTTCTTCTAGATTTGGCTCTTCACACTTATCGCCTGCATGAAAAGTCTTTTCTATAACTTTGCCATCTAAAAAAGACTTAATTTTTGCCCTAACAAACGCAGCACCCTTGCCCGGTTTTACATGCTGATACTCAGTGATTCTATAAGGCACTCCATCTATTTCTATCTTCAAGCCTTTTTTTAACTCGCCCATTCCTATAGCCATATCTTTCCTTCTTTTTAAAAATTATAGCAATTCTAGCAAAATTAACTTTTTAAAAACCTTTATTGCTTTAAAGCGTGTCGTCCTAAGTTTCCATACCTATGGAAAGATATGCTAGCACTTTGTTCTTGATGATAGTTAAGCAGTTCTAAATAGCCATTCATCAAAGGTTTCTTATTAAAAACTAACTTACCATACTCTGCAGCCTTTTTGAAAACTACATCTTCTGCACTAGCATCTATGATATACCTAATAAGATCAAAGTCTTTAGACTTGCTAGCAAAGTCTTCTAAGCTTTCATGTACCACTTCTATATTTTCTAAGCCTGCATATTTAAAGCACTCTAATACAAGGCCTATTTGCTCACTAGCTCCTGCTGTACTTAAGCTTAGAGTTAATTTAGATTTAGTAAGCGAACAAGCAACTATGACAGAAAAAATATCTACCAAAGAGTTTTCATTATGCACTCTAAAACATACTTTTTTAACTGCGTTATAAGAAAAGATGTTGTTTTCTCCTCTTATATGCACATACTCTTTAGGACTTGCAAACTCTTGATCATAAAAGTAAGCATAGTTTTTAGCTAGGTGTAAAACTTCTTGCATATCTGACTTAAATGCGTGGTCTTTTAACTTAGCATCTAGCAAGAACTGAAGCCTTGAAGAGATATTACTATCAAGTGCTTTTTGCTTATCTAAACTTCCACTAGCTTCTAGAAACTGAGTTACATAATTATAAAATCCTACCTTACGCCCAAATCCTATGGCTGATTTTTTAATCCCACCAAAAGGTTGTCTTAAAACTATAGCGCCTGTTGTAGATTTGTTGATATATAAGTTTCCAGCCTCTATATGTTCTAGCCAGTAGTCCCATTCTCTTTCATCTAAGCTCTCTAATCCTGAAGTTAAACCATAACCAGTATCATTAACCATCTTTATAGCATGCTTTAAATCCTTAGCGGACATAACTGAAAGTATAGGTGCAAAAAGCTCATTTCTATGACAAAAGTCCCCCTCTACAGTCCCATATCTAATAGCTGGTTTTAAAGCATAGTTGTTGTTATCTACATAGCTTGGTTTTAGTGCCCAGCCCTCACCTTGACTAAGGGTATCTAGTGCAGTTTGTGCATTTTTATTATCACTTGGGGCTATAGCCAGTAAACCTATCCTATTTTTTAGATCAAAAGGACTTCCTACATTAAGGCTACTTGCTGCATCTACTAGAGTGTTTTTGAAGTTTTCATCATTATAAACTTCTTCTTCTAAGATAAGTAAAGATGTAGCTGAGCATTTTTGTCCTGAGTTAGAAAAAGCTGAATGAACTACATTTTTTATAGCTTGGTCTCTATCTGAAAGCTTAGTTACTATAGTTGCATTTTTCCCACCAGTTTCAGCACTTAGATAAAGGGTTGGATTCTTTGTTAGAATCTCATATGCTGTATCTTCTCCACCTGTAAGTATGGCAAAGTCTACTTGACCTAAAAGATACTCATTTATATCCTTACCACTACTTGGTAAGAATACTAAATAGTCTTTAGGAAGTCCTGCTTCATAAAAGCACTCAACTATTAACTGCCCTACACTTACGCTAGTATTAGATGGTTTATAAATAACTCTGTTTCCACTAGCTAAGGCTGAGCTTACACTTCCAACTGAGATACCAACTGGGAAGTTCCAAGGAGTTATAGCAACCCCTATACCTTTTGGTCTAAAACTTAACTCTTTGTTATCATCAAGTAGCTTTTTCATAGAGTGAGGATAGAATCTTAAAAAGTCTATAGCCTCACTTACTTCAGCATCAGTTTCTATAAAAGTCTTTCCAACTTCAAGAGCACTAAGTCCTATGAAGTCGCCTCTCTTGCTAGCTATAATTTCGGCAGTTTTAAGTAGTATCTCTCCTAACTCTAAGAAACTTAAAGTAGTTTTAGATTCTTTTAAAAAGTTTACGGCGTTATTTATGGAATCTTTATTTGCATTATAAACTGTACCTATCTTTTCAGTACTGCCTTTTTTAAGTATATCTTTTGGAGTATCTTTAGGAGTGTTTTCTCCTATGATAGGAGCTACTTCTAGGCCTTTTAGATTCTCATACTTTGCTTTTATGCCTAATGCCCACTCTTGATTAGGCTTTAAGATAAAGTCAGTATCAGCTTCATTGTGAAATGTGCTTAGTCTTTCTTCTAGGTTTGTTATATTTAAGTCTAGTTTTTCAGTAAGTCTATTTTGAACTCTATAACTTTCAGTTCTTAAAGTAGGCATACCTTCAATAGACTTTTTGAAAATCTCTTCTTGTGCAAGCCACTCTTTACTTCCTACACTCAAAGAAAAGGCATGACGCATGAAGTTTGCTTCATTAGTATTTTCATCAAGACGTCTTATAAGATAAGCTATGGCGTTATTAAAATGAGCATCATTACAAACTGGTGCATAAAGTATGAGTGGATTTGTTTTAGAAACTAGAAATGAAGCCTTCATATTCATACCTTCTAGCATCTCAAAAGTAAAGCTTGGCCCAGCACCTACTTCTTTTATACGTTCGATTGCATAAGCTATCTGAAAGATATTATGAGAGGCTATACCTATATCTACATACTTATAGTTTTCATTATCAAGTACATAGTTTAGCATCCTGTTATAGTTAGAATCTGTATCTATCTTACTTCTAAAAGTAGGAAGTGGCCAGTCTCTAACTGAAGCTATAGTCTCTTCAGATTCCATATTAGCACCCTTAACTAGACGTATCTTGATAGGGGGCTTACCACTTTCAACTCTAGCTTTTGAAAACTCAACTAGTTTTTTAAGATAGTTAAAAGAATCAGGTATATAAGCTTGAAGCACTATACCTGCTTTTAAATCAAACTTTGATATAGATTCCATAAAGCTTGCAACTGTTAGCTCTAAATCTTTAAACTCTTCCATATCCAGGTTTATAAACTTCTTAGTAGTGCCTTTTGAATGTTCCACTGCTATACCATAAAGCTTATCTAACCTTTTAACTATTTCATTTTTAGACCATTCAAAATCAAGGATGTTGATTTGAGAAAAAATAGTCGTTATCTTTATAGAGATGTAGTTTATGTAATCAGACTTTAAAGCCTCTTCATACTTGCGCATCCTATAACCTGCCTCGCCCTCCCCTAAAACCTCTTCACCTATAAGGTTTACATTAAGCGTTATATTTTGTGTTTTTCTTTTTTCAACATGGGCTTTTAGCTTAAGAGGTGTATCATCTAAAACCATAGCTTTTGTATCACTTTTCAACTTAGAGACAAAAAGATTAACGCTCATGGAAGGAAGACTTTTACCAACTCCTAAGAAAAGAAAAAGTAAGAATTTCTCACCTGATGTGAAAAAATCTGCCATGCCATATTTAGACAGTATAGAAGATATAAGCTCATGAGATGTGGCAGCATCTTTAGATCTAAAACTTCTATCAAGAAGTTCTATTAGCATAACCTTATTACTAGGATTAGCAAGTAGCTTTTTCATCTTATCTCTGAAGCTTTGTTCTGTTTTATCAACGCCAGTGTTGATATCTGTTTGAAGATTTTTAGCTAGTGCTATGCTTTTTTCAATGATGCTAGGTGACATTTGGGGATTCCTCATTTAATTTGGTATATAAAGTAAACAAATTCTATCACACAACCCAGTTTGAAAACTTTTGAAAATATTATAAAAATCAAAAAAATATTCATTATGTAACTTATAGTTACTATAAAAATTACAAAAAAGCTCATAAAGTTACTCATAGTGAAAGATAGATTAAAAGAAACTAGCAACTTTAAAGAATCTACTTAATGATAGGCTAGAATTTAAGTCTATACTAAGTAAAAAAGGTGGCTTTGATGGAGTATATAAATATAAGACTTCCAGACTTAAAATCAAATGGCTATTTGGATAATAAATACGGCGGCAACGCAGAAGCTAAGTATAAAAATGCAGCTGGTGATGGTATCTACTCACCAGCCATAGAGTGGGACCCTATCCCTAATGCAAAGTCTTACTGTCTAGAGTTAATAGACTATGACGCAGCACCTGTTATAGGCATGATAGTTCCTCACTGGGGTGTTATAGACTTAAAAGTAACTTCACTAAAAGAAAATGCCTCAGCTAGTGATAAAAGCTTGCTTCAAGCAGTTAATGTTAGGGCTAAAGGGATTTATCGCTCAGAAATTAGAACACAAGAAGAAAAAGATAGACTAAATCTTGAAGCCTCTTTTTACATAGGTCCAAAACCACCAGATAAAGATCATAACTATCATTTTAATGTCTATGCACTTGATATCCCAACTCTTAACTTAAAGATGCCATTTTTCTTAGGGGATATGATGAATGCGATGTATGGACATATCATAGCTCAAGGCTCTACGCACTTTAGATACGAAAGATATAAAGGCTAGATTCCATTAAGGTAGTTTTAAAGCAAAGTCTTAAGGCTTAAGGCTTTGCTTTTTATAATTTAATGCAGGCTTTGATTTAAAGCTATAACTTTTGCATTTGCAAAGGCTTTCATAGTACCTGTTTTAGAATCCATTCTAAAGTGGATTCCATTTAACCCACTTAGCTCCCTACCTTTATAGTATCCACCTTCTTTTATCTTAAAGCTTGGATTTATGCTTTTGATTTTCTCAGCACATCCCTGGCACATTTGGAAAATGCCTCCTGCTAAAACTGCGATACCAGCATCTACTATACAGCCATCCCCCAAGCTTATACCAGTTACAGAGTTAGCACCTAAAAGGCAGTTTTTACCTATAGTTATAGGCTCGCTGTTTCCACCGCTTAAAACACCTAGTATGCTAGCTCCTCCTCCTATATCGCTTCCTTCCCCAACTACAACACTTGAGCTTATGCGACCTTCGTTCATACAAGCACCAAGCGTGCCTGCATTAAAGTTAACATAGCTTGCCCCTGGCATCTGAGTATAACCACTAGCTAAAGAAGCTCCAAGTCTAGTATTAGCACTATCAAGTAGTCTTATATTGTCAAATGGTGGGATGATATGCATTAAATAGCGAGGGAACTTATCTATGAAATCTATCACTGGGAACTTATCTTCTAACTTTAGTGCTAGTTCATTCTCGCGTAAATAAGCTAACTCATAAGGAGTATTTCCACTCCAAGCGACATTGTCAAAAAGACCAAATATAGAATCAAGATTCAAAGTCCTAGGCTTAGCCTTACCTAAAGAAAGTGCATAAAGTTTAGCATAGGCTACTTGCATGCTTAAAGGTTTTAAGTCTTCATAAAAGGCTATAAACTGATAATTACAATCCTTACATCCCCCAACATCTAATACTTCTTGAATCTTAAGCACACTTTGTATATTTTTATGAGAGGTTTTATCCTTTAAGGCTTCTTTTAAGAAGGGATCAAACTTAGCTAGGGCGTGAAGTAAAAAGCTTCTATCTATCTCATGAACTATCTCATTTTGCCCACAAGCTCCCTTTGGAAGAGCACTTGCAAAAACAGCAAAAGACCCAAAGTTTTCTTCCCAGTTAAAAGTAGCAAAACTTACATTTAGTGGTTTTTTTGAGATTTGACCAAGACTAACTCTAGCTATCCCAAAAAATAAAGGCTTTTTATTACTCTTATAAAACTCATCTACAAATTGCTTGAATTTTTCCATATTTACTCCTTAAATTATTTTATGGTAATAATATCTTTAGATTGCTAGGGATTTGTTCTAGCATACCATTTAAGAAAGTATCTTCTAAAAGCATATCTCCGCATAAAAATACCTCTTTTATAGCATCATCTTTCACCAAGCCTGCAAGCTGTTCACCCATAAACTCACATATAGAATATATCATGCCATGACTTAAGAGGCTATTATCAATACCAGCTACTTTAAAAGTCATAAGGCCGCGTAAAACTCTAGTATAGTCTATAGCGTTAGGACATTCATGTGTTTTTTTAGTCTTAATATCAATCTTAGGACCCTTATCTCTTATACACTCATGGGCTAGCTTCATAAGAGTAAAGTTAGTACTTAAGTGTTCTTCAAAACCTAGCAAGAATGAAACGACATTAAAAAAATCAACCAAGTTAGTACTGGTGATAGTTGTTTTCATATCAGGATTAGATTCTATAGTGGGATTTTCTTCAAAAAACTTTGTAGCTATCTTAGCACCAACTTTTTTAGATCTCATAGAATCTAAAAGCTCTAAAGGAGAAAAGCTAAAACTAAAATCTATCTCCTTGTGAAACTCACCATCTGCCCCTATTAAAAATAGCGTATCTGCTTTTTTATCAAACTGAAATAAAGCTCTTTTAGGCTTAACTAGCAAGTTAATATCTCGCGGTACAAAAAGCTTTTTATGCGAAAGCATGAAGTTTCGATTTGAAAGCGTAAAAGAGTTAAAATGAGGTTCTAAAAAACTAAGGGTTTCATAACTTAGATCAAAAGTTATATCCTCTGCTTCTTTAGAATCTAAGCTTTTTATAAACACATAGTCCATCTCGCTAGATTCCAAAAACTTTAAAAGACAGTTTAAGTAGATATCTTTAGGTAAGGAGGCAAATAAGAACTCTTGCTTATCTGTTATAAACATCTCTTTAAAAATCTCTTTGACTTTTACACTTATAAAGGGACGCTCAAAGCTAGGAAGGGCATTTTTAGTTTTTTCATCTAGCCTTAGATAACTACTAGCTGCCCTCAAGTCTGCAAACATCACAAACTCTGATATAGGACTAAGTGAAATCTCATAGCCTAAGTCATTAACTTTTAAATAGACACTTTCTTTGTTTTTAAGTTTAGCTGCTATTTCTTCAAAGCTTTTTGAGTCTTCTTTTATATCTACAAACTTTTCTAGTCCTTTAAAATCTTCGCTTTTTAAAATCTCAGTTAACTCTAAAACATCATAGACGTTATGGTATCTTTCTTTTAACTCCATTTTTTCATAATTTTCTGTGTTAATCAAACTAAAAGCTACTACTTCTTTAAAAGTGATACTTGAACAAAATGGCAGTCTTGTAGAAAGTGCATTAGCAAAATCTAAAACTTCTTTATTTTCCCCTGAAGCTACCACATAAAGCATGCCATCTTCATATAAAAAGTAAAAACTTACGCCCTTAAACTCAAAGGCTATGTTTTTTAGTATCTTTATAAAACTACCTAATATCTTAAAGCTCTTATCAAATCCCACATCAACTGTAAAACTAAATCGTAATGTTAAATCTTCCATTAAAAACCCTTATAAGAGAGATTAGCCACTTCTTGTAAGTCCAAGTTAGCGTTTTTAATCTCATGCTCAAAGCCTAGCCTTTCTAGCTGGCTCAAAACCTCTTTTTCCATAACATCTATCTTGCTTAAAAGCCCTTCACTTAAAGTAAAAGCTGTGTCATGACCTATGACATAGGGCACTATGCCAACTATATGCACATTAGGTAAATCACCCATCATCTCATGAAGCCTTAAAGTCTGAAGCATCTCAACTTCATGCGCACTTCCTGCCCACTCAACTACATTTGGAATCTTAGAAAAATTAAAGCTATACACATCACCTACTGCGCCCCCACTTGCACTTACGCAATCAAGCACCAAGACATCATCATACTCGCTAATTAAAGGTATGAGTGCATTAGCTAAAGTGCCACCATCTACAAACTCTAGTACATAATCCTTAGCTGCCTCTTTTGGACTAAAGCCATACTTTAACTTTAAAAAGTTAGACATATGCACGCCTATACCCTCATCACCGAATAAAATATTGCCTATGCCTAGGACTAAAACTTTTCTCATCTTCCTTAAATCCTCCTATTCTCATTTTAATACTTTTATGAGTTATTTGCATACCAACTTAGATAAATTTTTAATGAAAATATCTATAAAAACCACAGTCCTTACTTGCCAACATCAACATCTCTTTATCTCCCCTAGTATCACCATAAACATATATCTTTTCATACTCTTCTAAGTTAAAAAGCTCTTTTATGCGTTTTACTTTTTCAGGGCCATAACAGTTTTTACTAGCAAAATTACCACTTAGTTTTAGGCTATCTTTTTCTAACTTAGTACCTATTAGTCCTATGCCCATACTTTTAGTAAACTCTTGTAAGTAGTCTTCAAAAGATGCACTCACTAAAACTACTTCTACTCCTTCATTTATATGCTTTTTTATCCTATCAAGCCCACTAGCCTTACAGTCACTTAAAAGTAGAGGCAAAAAGTCTTTACACTTTTGATTAAAAACTTCTAAACTAAAGTTAGAAAAAGCCTTTTTAACAACTTCTTTTTTTACTTGTTCGTTAGTCAAAAGTTTTAACTTAAAAAGCAACAAAAGATGTAAGTTAGAAAAAACTGCTTTATAAAATCCACTTTTCCCTAGTACAAACTTCATAAAACGTGCAAAAGAATCACTCCTAGTGATGGTCCCATCAAAGTCAAAAAATGCTATCTCTTTACCTTTTTTTGCCAAAAGAGTTTCCTTTGTGTTGTGAATTCAAATAAGCTTAAGTGTAATCTTAAATTACATGTATTTTACATAAAAACAAGGAGTTAATGCTGAAGTTAAAATGCGCTTATATGCAAAGTCAAAAAATAATATAAAATGGATAAAACAAGTTGGAAGGGTAAAATAAGGAGTGAGGCAATATTAAAATAGATAAAAATCAAAAAGCTACTTAAATGTAAACTTCTACTTTAATAAAGAGTGCTTTTGTGAAATCTAGTCTTCTGTGATGTGCTTTGCAAGGTGTCTATGATCAAGTTCTGCTAAGACTTCTCTTTCTAGGTCATAAAGCTCATATCTTATATCCTTAAAGTCTTCCCATCTACCAAGACCTTTTAACTCTTCTATCTTCAAAAACTCTTCTAAAACTCTTGCGCTTTCTTCAGCACGCTTAAAATTAGCCTTTAAGATACTTTGTAAATCAAGCCTTGTGCCTTCGCTTTCTATATTTTGCTTTAAGACATCATTCATGCTATCCCTAGCATATAAAACTTTAGAATCTAAAACAACCTTATGTCTTAAAAGTTTAAGTCTAAGACTAAGCTTTTTAGAATCTAAAATGTAGCGCGTGCAGTCTTCAACCACACGCAAGCCCTCTTTAAGACGATTGACATTAGCATCAAGTAGTCTTAAAGTTTTCATTTATCTGTTGTTACTACCTAAGATTCCAAAAATCTGAAGTAAAGATACAAACACGTTAAGGAAGTCTAAGTATAAAGCAATAGCTGCCATGATAGGACTACTATATCTTCCTTTGATGATGTTTTGAGTATCATAAGCGATATAAACACTAAATATGATAGTAGCAATACCTGCTATGCCTAATTGAAGCATAGAGCTTTTTAGCCAAAACATATTAAGTAGCGAAACTACAATTACAACTATGACTGATATAAGCAGCACCCTGCCTAGATTTGCCAAGTCTCTTGGAGTTTTTATAGCATAAACACTCATAATCCCAAAGATGATAGTAGTCATAGCTAAAGCTTGTACTACTCCACTTAGACCATTAACACTTATAACAAAAGCTAGCAAGGGCACTAGGGTTAGACCACTTAAAAATGTAAAAATAGCAAGTAAAGCTATATTAATACCGCGTCTATCTTTTAGGAACATCAAAGCTATTAAAGACACTATCTCTAATATAAAGATAGGCCATCTAAAAGATACCACGAAGTTAACATGGTAAATCCCTATAAATGCACCTATAGTTGCTAAAAGCAAACTAGCTGCAAAAAACTTATAGGTAGTCTTTACGAAATTCACTAAAGCAGTGTCAGACTGAGCTGAAGCTGCTTCTTTTTGCGTATCTCGTGCGTAATTTCTATTATACAATCCCATATATGCTCCCTTTATTAAAATTAACTTAACTACGGGATGTTAACACAAAACATTTAATCTTCATTCACAAGATATTATAATTAGCCCAGTGTTAAGAAGAGATAAGGACGGATAAGCAATGATAACAGTTGCGATTAATGGCTTTGGAAGAATAGGTAGAGTGATATTAAGAGAAGCCTTAAAGCGTGATGATATAAAAATAGTAGCCTGTAATGATATATCTAACTGGGAGATTCTTGCCTACCTATTTGAGTTTGATAGCACACATGGCCCCTTACACAAAGAAGTGCTATTAAAAGATAACATGCTACTTGTTGGAAACCAAGAAGTTAAGCTTAGTAATGAAAGTCATTTTCAGATAAAAGATGTCGACTTTGTCTTAGAATGTAGTGGGAAACTTACTAGTTCAAGTGAAGTTAACTACCATCTAGATAATGGCGTAAAACATGTGATAATCGGAGCAAATACAAAAGATAACACGCCAACTTTTGTATTTGGGGCTAATACACACTTATATAGAGGAGAAAAGATTATCTCTAATGCCTCCTGCACAACTAACTGCATAGCTAGCATTTGTAAGATTATAGATTCTAACTTTAACATTAGAAGTGGGACCCTAAGCACAGTGCATAGCTATACTAATGATCAAGCCCTAGTAGATAGTGCCCATAGAAGTGATAAAAGACGAAGTAGAGCTAGTGCTACTAACATAGTGCCAACCACGACTAATGCAGCCCTTGCCCTTCACAAAGTTTTGCCTAATCTAAAAGGAAAGATGCATGGTCACAGTCTTAGAGTGCCAGTTATAGATGTCTCTATGTCAGATCTTAGTTTTAGTGTAGAAAAAGAGACTTCTAAAGAAGAGCTAAATGCTCTTTTTACAAAACACTCTGAAACTGATTTAAAAGGGATCTTGAAAGTAGATTCTAAATACCGTGTAAGTAGTGACTTTTTAGGAGAAAGTGCTAGTAGTATAGTAGCCCTTGATCTAACTTTTACTATAAAAGATATGATTAAAGTTATGGCCTGGTATGATAATGAGTGCGGCTATGCTAACAGGATGCTTGATATGTGCAAATTTATGCAAAGCTATAAGGTCTAGAATGCTAAGTTTAGAAGGGATTAAACACGCCTTTGATGTAGTGCTTTATAAAGACTTAAACTTATATGTAAGCCCAAAAGAAAGCGTGGCTATACTTGGAGTTAGCGGCAGTGGGAAAAGTACTATATTAAATCACGCCTCAAGTTTTCTAAAGCCACTACAAGGAAGTGTAAAAATAGATACTACTGATATATACTCCCTTAAAGCAGACAAACTTTCAGCCCTGCGTAAACAAACTCTAGGTGTTATCTTTCAGTCTCACTATCTTTTTAGAGGCTTTAGTGCACTAGAAAATCTAAAAGTAGCAAGCATACTAGGCAATAAGGATATTGATATAAAGATGCTAGAAAGCTTTGGTATAGAGCATGTTTTAAAACAGCAAATTGGCACTTTAAGTGGCGGACAACAACAACGCCTTAGCATAGCTAGAGTATTAACTAAGATGCCACGGGTATTAATAGCTGATGAGCCAACTGGGAATCTAGATTCTAAAACTGCCCATGATGTTATGAACCACCTCTTTAACTACATAAGAACTAATAATGCCTGCATGCTTCTAGCTACACATGATACAGAGCTTGCTAAGCTTTGTGATAAAACTTATATGCTAAAAGACTGCAAACTAGAAAGAGTTTAAGCTATCAAAATACCACTTAGCTAAATACCTAAACTATCAACTTAACTTACAAAATAAGACTTTAAAAAGTGCATTAGAATCTAACTTAGATTCTAAGTTAGTAATATAAGCTAATCATAAGCTTTAAGCTGTATCCCTCCTATCTTTAAAACACGTTTAATTCAGCATACTAAATATCAAATATCACTAATACACAAAATAATATTCTCATATAAAAAAGGAACAAAAAGTACTTTTTTATTAGGCTGTTAGAGGATTTAAAAGCGATTTAATCAAAATGTAAGCCTATGCCTTATCTATGATATGGCACTAAATTTAACGGTTTGGTGCCATCTTGTAGATAAGGGGGAATAATGAGATTAGTTATTGTGATAATAAATTTAATAGTTGCTATCTTAGAATTAATTGTAGTTTTTAGGTAGGGTGATATCTTTTTAACAAAAAAGATATCAAAGCAATTGGAGCTAAGCTAAGCGTTAACTTAACCTAGTATAAATCTTTTTAATCGAATAGTAAAGATTCGATTAAAAGCCACTCTTTAGGAGTGGCATAACATAATTAACCAAAAGGATTAAAAATGATAAAGGATACTACAGCAACTAATACAAAAAAGTCAAGGGCTGAACTAAGAAAAATAAAAACAAGCCCTATCATCGATTATAACGCTTTTTTAACTAGCCTAAGCCCTTGTAGTAAAATTAGAGATGATACTACTTATGGAAGATGTGGTGGTTTTTTCTTTTGTGCCACAGATTATATAACTATAGGGCTAAGCAGAGTTAGCTATCCATATTTTAGATTCTATAAAGCTATAAGTAGCAATATAGATGTTTTAAAAAATCAGATCTTAGATTCTATTTGCTTTATGAAAGAGTTAGAAAATCTAGATCGTACGATAATCAAAATTCTAATTAATCAAGCCTACAATCTACCAGAAAAAAGAGTTATAAATCTTAAAAACTTACCCATAAGATTTAAATAAGAATAGTTCTAATAAAATTTATTTTTAAAGTTAATGGGATGGGTTTAATAGTATTTTTAGAAAAAACCAACAAACAAGAAGGAGAATAAAAAGATGTTGCCAACACAATTTTAGGAAGTCTAAGCATAGCGCTTAGCGCAGGAATTATTTTAAGTTTAGTTATAAGTGTAAATAAGCTAGAGAAAAAAACAAAATCTCTAGAGGGCAGGCTACGACTACTCCAAACATAAACAACGATAGGGCTTCAAAATAGGTAAAGTGTGAACTGTTCGGGAAATCCGAACAGTTGGAAGTGTTGCAAAAAAGCAACAGTTAACTTTAGTTTTCAGTTGTTCGGAATTACCGAACAACTGCCAGTGATAATAAAAAAGGATAAATATGCCCAAAATAATTGATATAAAAAAAATACCTATAGACAAAAATATAAATATATGTGATTTAGAGCCACAAGAATTAGTAAAACTTATATGTGCAGAGCTAGGAATTACTAAAGCACAGCTCGCTGAGCGTTTAAACTATGATCCAGCTATCATTACTCGGCTAAATAATGAAAAAGTGATAAAAGCGTTACAAATTTACAGGGGACTTTACGCACATAATTATATTTTTCGTGATGATTACAAGATGGGTAAAGATAACAAATTCCAACAAATTCAAGAAAAGCGTAAAGCAGAAGAAGAAAAAATACATCACTTAAATTTATTGACTGCCAAACAACCTAGTTTTGAAAATGAGTCAAATATAGTCAGATATGCCTTAAAAAAATTACAGGTAACTTACAAGGAATTAGGAGAATGTATCGCTTATGAGAGAATGGCCATAGGCAGAGCACAAAGAGAAGGTGCAAGTAAGCAAATGACTAGGGCTCTAGAGCTCTTATTGGAAAATTATGAATTAAAAAAAGAAAATGAGATTTTAAGGAAAAACCTAGCGCAACTAGAACAAAACTTAGATCAAGAAAAACCAAAGGATGCTAGTTTATTTGAAGATTTTTAAACATTTTTAGACTACTCTTTAACTAAAGTTTCCCCTCCTTCAACCATAGCCCAAAGCCCATATGGATCAGCTATGCAAAAGGCTAACAACATACTTGTAAAACTCTTTGCTACCTTAGTAAATGGTGATCCTTTATTGCCCTTAAATCGTGTAGTAAACAATGCCTTAAAACATAAAAGAGACTTTCACTTACTAGATGCAGAAGGCCTGGTTAAAACAATCATTGAAGAACCTAGTTTTAAAACCTTGCCACGACATAATCAAAATGTTTTTATAAGTATGGCTAAGACTTTAAAAGCTTTAAAAAATAATGAGTTTTTTAAGGCTGGTTTTTTAAATAAGCACTTTATTAACCAAAAACAAGACTTAAAAGAAACTCCTTCTAATCCTAATATCTCTAAAGATGGCGATAACTTAGATACTAACTCTAGTGCTAAAACACAAGAAGATAGCTTGCCTCCTTTAAAAGATGATGATCCTAATAATCCTAATAATCCTAATAATCCTAATAATCCTAATAATCCTAATAATCCTAATAATCCTAGTAATCCTAGTAATCCTAAAGCAGAAGGTGATGACCCTACAAACCCTAGCACCCCTAAAGCAGATGGTGATGAGCTAGATACTAACTCTACCACTAAAGGACAAGAAGATAATTTACCTCCTCCAAGAGATGATGACCCCACTAATCCTACTAATCCTACTAATCCTACTAATCCTACTAATCCTACTAATCCTACAAACCCTAACACCCCTAAAGTAGATGGTGATGACCCTATAAACCCTAACACTCCTAAAGTAGATGGTGATGAGCTAAATACTAACTCTAGTGCTAAAACACAAGAAGATAGCTTGCCTCCTTTAGAAGAGTTTGGTACTAACTATGCTGAGTTTAAAGGAAAGCCAAAAGAAGGCTTACAAAAGCTTATAGATGAAAAAGAAGGTCAAGTTCAAGGACTTTGGCATAGAGAAGATATAGGAGATATAGACTTACCTTATGGGAAAGTTATAAATCCAGATAAGCATACTGGCTATGGACTAGCTCACATATTAGATAAGCATGAAGGAGAGTTTGCACGTTTTGGAAGTGGTGAAGAAGGAGTAATAAATGGATTAAGCGAGATAATAGAAAAAGGCACAGTTATAAATAACAAAAATGTTAACACTATATGGCTAAAAAAAGATGATGAATACTACTTAGTTGGACTTTCAAAAGGATGGAAAGGTGAGGGAGATAATGAGTGGGTTGTAAGCTCATATAAAAAGACAAGTGAGATAAATAAAGATGTAATAAAAGAAATAGAGGGCGATAGTCAAGTTCTTTCCGCTCAGACTAACTTTAATGGCAAGGAGACTCACTCACCAACCACTCATAACAATAATGCCAAAGACAGCCCAACAAGTCAAGATATCAATACTAAAGAAGAACCTAAAACCTTAGAAGATATAAAAGTTTATGATAAAGCACTAAGTGATATGAATAACGCCTTAGAGTTTAGTAAAGATGTGCTTATAGGCTATCTTAAAAGCTTAAAGTTTACACTTGAAGGAAAAGGAAGCCCAAGTGATTTAATACAAAGACTTGAAAGCTTGCCTAAGACCTTAGACTTACAAACCTTAGTTGCAAATAAAGATGCTATTAATGAAATCTATCTTCAAACCATAAAAATAAGTAGTGCTAAACAAGATATACATAACTCCTTAAAAGCACTAAATTTAGATACTAAAAATAATGCTATATTTAAAGATAGCTTTGATAAATTAGAATTCATAAAAACACAAAGTGAACAAGGCTCTAAGCAAAGCTCTAAAGTTACAGAAGCAGATAACTTAGGTGATGAAGTTAGTGATGCTACTAAAACTAGTGATGTAGTAGCCAAAAAGGAAGAACCCTAAACTAGACAAAGGACTAAATCCTATAAACTTTCTAGATAAAAATGGTAAAGATCACACCATAAGCCCTGAAATTCAAAAAGAGTGGATAGAAACACTAGGATTAAAAAGTATAGATGATGCTTATGTACCTAAGCTAAAAGAAGAAGTGAAAAGAGTTCTTCATAATAAAGATATAAAAAACAGTGCCTTGAAGTAGAAAAAGCTTGACTTTGTAGGTTAGATATGGTAATGTTACATTACTTAGGAGGTGTTAGGGCACCTTCTAAGAGCATTAAAAAAACTAGCTAGGAGTTTCTTATGAAGCCACTTAAGATTCTAGCGATAATTTTAGAGATTATAGTTAATATTATAGAGATTACAACAATGAAGTTTCTAAAGAGTCACAATGAAGTTTTTAAAAATGATAGAGTTTCTTTTAAGAATAATTGTACTTATACTAACAATTATTCTTAAAAGGTCTTTAAAAAAAGCTCCCAGTGTAAAGGTAAAAGCTGGGAGCCTCTATCAAAAAAACTTCATTAGTGTAAGTTTAACAAAAAACAAAGGAGTTTGTAATGCTTACATCAATAAATACTTTTAATACTAGTAATACTTGGATTTATAGGGTCTTATAGAATGTATAGACTTGAAAAAAAGTAGATGGACTAGGAAAGAGATTAGAGGCACAAAATGGTAGAAGTGAGCAACATTCTTAAAGTAATATAAGAGGTAAAAAATGGAATCTAACTACATAAAAGAAGTGTGTGCTAAGCTAGGTATAACCCAAAGAGAGTTAGCACGCACTTTAGGCTACTCTGAGGAGGCTATATCAAGGGCTGCTAAGACTAATAAGGTGTCTAACTCCATGAGAAAGACTATTGAAGGCTACTTAAATCAAGACTTAAACAAAGTAAAAGATATATGTAATAAGCTAGATTGCACACAAGAAGAGCTAGCTTTAAACATAGGAGTTGATAAATCTAGCATTAGCGAGTGGTCAAGAGGTACGCGCGCTACTCCTAAGTGGGCATTACGTATATTTGAACTGCTTTTGGTTGAAAAAGATTATAAGATGATGCAAGAGAAGTTAAGAGGTTAAGATAGAATCTTTAAGGCTTAAAAGTATTTTTTGAAAGCAGTGCTGTAGAAGATGCTGAAGAGTTTTCTACTCAGATAAGCTTAGATAATGCAGTAGTTAGAGTTAATGATGAAGCCTTAAGAGAAGGAAAGATAAAAGTAGAAAATAATGCCCCAAATCTTAATGCTTTAAACATAAAAGTTAATGAAAATAGAGAACTAGCAAAGCAGTTAATTGGCTTTAATGATGAAGCATTAAGATACAACATAGATCCTAGTACTACTACTTTTGAAGAGGCTAGAGATAGTTTTAATAATACTAATTTTGAGCTAGATGAAAACAATGCTTTTTTGATAATACCTCTTGAAGAACGCAGCGTAACGCAATTTAAAGACAAAACACAAGAAGAGATTAAATGGCATGGGTTTGTAAGGGGAGGATTTGCTATCTATGATAGGTGGGGTAGCGTACAAAAGATACTAAACCCAGATGATGAAAAAACTAAGATATGGATAAAACATAGAGAGACAAAGTGGAAAAAAGAAGAGGCATAAAATGAGCAATGAAGATTTTGAAAAAAAGCTTAATGAACTAGGGCTAAATAAAAAAGATTTTTCCCGTATCTCAGGGGCAGCTTATCAAACCATAACAAACTGGAGACAAAAAGAAGGCATACCCGCTTGGGTACGTCCTTTTTTAAACTACTATGAGCAAGCTAAAGAGTTTCAAAATATGCTAAGTGTGATGGAAAAGTATAGAGGATATGCATAAGAACTAAAAAAACATCTAGCTTAAGGAAAAAGCCATGAAAGCACTAGACTTAGCAAAATACATAGTCCAACTAACTGACCTAAGCGGGTGCAAGTCAAGCAACTTACAACTCCAAAAGATAATATATTTTGTCAACCTAAAGCATATAAAAGATAAAGGAAGCTTCTTAATTGATGAACCTTTTGAAGCTTGGCAGTTTGGCCCAGTGGTAGAGGAGGTTTATAGAGAGTATTATTTATGGAGTGGGCTTGCAATTTATACTGAACAAACACAAATTGATAACAAAACTCTATCATCTGATATGAATAGCTT